>NZ_FQUZ01000002.1:57517-151318 GCF_900129055.1 Lampropedia hyalina DSM 16112 | reverse complement strand
AGCCTTTGCCAAGATATCGCGCTCCTGCTTAACTTGCCTGAGCTCGCGCCGTAATGCGGTCAATTCTTGGCGCTCAGCGGTGCTCAACGGTGCATCTGAAGACGTATCGCCGGTTTCATCAATTTGACTCTGGCGAACCCAGGTGCCAATGCTGGTGGCGTGGCATCCAAACTCTCGGGCAAGTTCAGCATGTGTGCGACCTGCTTTGGCCAGCTCAACAATTTGACTGCGAAACTCAGGTGGATACTGCGGGCGTTTTGAAGACATGATGGACTCCTTCTTTGAGAAATATAAGGTGTCCGGTCAATGGGGGGAACTTCAGATTGCCGGGTTGTTGCGCAGTCTGGTCAATGAATTGATCGAGGAGGGTGGCCTGGCGACTCTGGACATGCCGGACGACGTGATGCTGCCGCTGCGAATGAATGCGTTCAAGCGTGCCATCCGCAACATTGCGCAGAACGCCATTCGCTATGGCGGCGAGGCGAACATCCGTGTTGTCAGGCGGGAAGAGCATGTGCTGATTCTGATCGAGGATCATGGCCCAGGTATTGCTGAAGCCGATCGTGATAGGGTATTCGAACCATTCGTGCGGCTTGAGCCTTCCCGTAATCGGGACACCGGAGGCAATGGACTGGGACTGGCCATTGCGAAGGCGGTCATTGAATCGCACGGTGGTGACATTTCCATTGGCATGGGTGCCCATGGCGGTGCGTTGATCACCATTACGATGACTCGTTGCTATTGACAGTCAAAGCCCTCTCTGGCCTGAGGAATCAGGGCTTATGCGGGCATGGCATGGTATGGATGGTACGCATGGCCAGTTCCATTTCTGCGGGCAGCAGATCGGGCAAGGCGCGCAGGCAGCGGTCGATGGCCTGATCGATGGCGATGCGGTCGTCGGGTGAAGGCTTTTGCAGCACCCAGTGAATCACTTCGGAGCGCACCCCCGGATGCCCCACACCCAGGCGCAGTCGCCAGTAGGCATTGCTGCCAAGTTGCGCCTGAATGTCCTTGAGGCCGTTGTGTCCGGCGTGGCTGCCGCCGAGTTTCAGGCGCGCCTGGCCGGGTTGCAGGTCCAGTTCATCGTGAACGACCAGAATTTCTTCGGGAAGGATTTTGTAGAACCGTGCCAGCGCGGCCACAGCCTGCCCGGAGCGGTTCATGAAGGTGCTGGGCTTGAGCAGCCAGACAGGCTGGCCATGCAGCTGAGCCTTCGCCACCCAGCCCGCAAAGCCGCGTTCCACGTTCCAGCTTACGGGATACTGGCGTGACAATTCATCCATCCACCAGAAGCCGGCATTGTGGCGGGTGCGTTCGTATTCCGTGCCGGGGTTGCCCAGCCCGACCAGCAGTTTCAACATGGTAAAGACCTCAAGACAAAAGCCTGACCAACGGGCTGTCGGTCAGGCTTGATTTCCGGTGTGAATGGCAACCGCCCCAGGCTGTGGGCCGGGCATGGGTTGCCATTCGGCACTGCCGTTCAATCAGGCAGTGGCTTCTGCCGCAGGGGCTTCTTCTTCCGGGGCAGGGGATGCGTTGGCCAGTACGGCGTTGGTGGCCAGTTGGCGTTTGGTGATGTTCACGCCGCGTGGCAGCTTGATGTCGCGCAGGCGCACCACACCGTTTTTCTTCAGTGTGCTCAGATCCACAGTGACGAATTCGGGCAGGTCGGCAGGCATGCAGCTCACTTCGATTTCGGTGGTGACGGTGTTCACCAGCTGGCCTTCGGTCTTGACTGCATCGGACTCTTCGGCACCGCTGAAGTGCAGTGGCACAGTCATGTGCAGGCGGGTCTTCTCATTGACGCGCTGGAAGTCGAGGTGCAGCACCAGTTGCTTGTAGGGGTGGTATTGCACGTCGCGCAGCAGGACTTTCTCGGTCTTGCCGTCGATTTCCAGATCGAGCACGCTGGCGTGGAATGCTTCCTTTTGCAGCGCGAACCACAGGGGGTTGTGGTCCAGTTCGATCAGTTGGGGCTGCTCGGAACCGCCATAGACGATGCCGGGGGTACGGCCACCAATGCGCAGGCGGCGGCTCGCACCCGTTCCTTGCTTAGCGCGTGTGTATGCAGAGATTTGCATGATTTTTTCTCCGTGAAGGGCATGCCGCGACCAGCGATGCCCGGTTGATGAAAATACCCCCGTTCGGGGGCATGGTTGTGAAATCGGAACCGGCGCGCCCTGCACGCCAGAGTCAGGTCAGAACAGCGCGTCCTGATCGTTGAACAGGCTCATGACCGAATCGCCCTTGGCAATGCGCTGGATGGTTTCGGCAATCAGCGGGGCGGCACTGAGCTGGCGGATCTTGCCGCACTGGCGGGCCGCCTCGCTCAATGGAATGGTGTTGGTGACGACCACTTCATCCAGGGCTGCGCCGCTGCTGATGCGGTCCACGGCCGGGCCGGAAAAGATCGGGTGCGTGCAGTAGGCGTAGACTTTTTTCGCACCGCGCTCCTTGAGCACTTCGGCGGCCTTGAGCAGCGTGCCGGCGGTGTCGATCATGTCGTCCATGATGATGCAGTTGCGGTTTTCCACGTCACCGATGATGTTCATCACTTCGCTGACGTTGGCCTTGGGGCGGCGTTTGTCGATGATGGCGAGGTCGCAGCCCAGTTCCTTGGCCAGGGCGCGTGCCCGCACCACGCCGCCCACGTCGGGCGAGACCACCAGCAGGTCTTCGTACTGCTTCTGGCGCAGGTCGTTGAGCAGGATGGGCGAGGCGTAGATGTTGTCCACCGGGATGTCGAAGAAGCCCTGAATCTGGTCGGCGTGCAGGTCCATGGTCAGCACGCGCGCCACGCCCACGGTTTCCAGCAGGTTGGCGACGACCTTGGCAGAGATGGGCACGCGGGTGGAGCGGGGGCGGCGATCCTGACGCGCATAGCCAAAGTACGGAATCACGGCACTGATGCGCTCGGCGGAGGCCCGCTTGAGGGCATCGACCATGATGAGCAGTTCCATCAGGCTGTCGTTGGTCGGGGCGCAGGTCGATTGCACGACGAAGACATCACGCGCACGCACGTTTTGCTTGATTTCCACGGTGACTTCGCCATCGGAGAAGCGGCCCACATGGACAGCACCCAGGCTGATGCCCAGATGGTGCGCAATTTGCTCGGCCAAGGCAGGGTTGGCGTTGCCGGTGAACACCATGAAATCGGGATTGTGGTATTGGCTCATAGGATCGCCACAGTGGGGGTGTGGGGAAAATCGAATGCAATCGATCAGAAATGGTGGCAGGGGAGGAAGGATTCGAACCCTCGAATGCCGGAATCAAAATCCGGTGCCTTAACCAACTTGGCGACTCCCCTACGCGATAGAAACCCAATTGGGTTTCTATCATGAAACCTTGCTGCTACAACCGGCCAGTTTGTTGTAGAGCATTCAGCAGTGCCCTGCTTTGATCTGCTATTCACACAATATGCAGTGAATAAGCGCGGCATTGTAGCAGAAAAAAACGAACCCGAACAAGGACTCTGTGTTTTTTTGCATGGTGCAAGCGGTAAGACCTGCACCGAAGCCGCCGATCAGTTTTCGTCAAACTCGTCGAGTGATGCAGCGAAGCGCAAAATTATACGCGGTTTTTTCGAGTTTTTGCAAAAATTCTGAAGAATGGTTCAGGCGGGAATGTGGACGCTATTCTTCGCTGTGCAGCACGATGCGCATCCGGGTGGTGGGCAGCGGGCTGTGGCGTATCGCATCGATGCGTCCCTGGGCGTAGCGTTCCAGATTCACCTGCCAGCCGCTGGCCTGCGCGGCTTCGCCCGCCAGCCAGGCGAACAGGGCTTCGGTGGGCAGGGGGGTACCGAAGACCTGTGCCAGTAACTGGTCGAGCGAGCGATCCCGGGTGATCTGTGTGCCATCGTCCAGTTCGGCCCTGCGTCCATCCCAGCGCAACTGGGCGATGGTGGTGCCGATGGGGCTGTAAACGTTGAGTGTGCCGTGCCCGATATGCCCCTGGAGCAGGAAGCTGGCAATGTAGGACTGGGGGCGGTCGGCTTCTTCCAGTTGGATGGAGATGCGGCCGCGCCAGTGGCCGGGGCGACCCCGGTAGGGCTGGCGTGGCGCAAGGCTGCACGCGGACAGGGCCAGTGCCGCTGCAACGCTGCCCCAGCGCAGCAGCCATTGCCGGCGCGGCAGCATGGAGGCAGTGGTGGTGGGCAGGGGGTCAGCGCAGCGGGGTGCCATGTCGATCCAGTCTCTGGATGGTTTCTTTCAGGGTGCGGCTGTCGGCATCGAGTTGCAGGCCCTGTTGCCAGATGCTGCGGGCTTGCTGGGGTTGGCCCAGTTTCCAGAGCACTTCGCCAAGGTGGGCGGCGATTTCGGCATCGGGCTGGGCATCGAAGGCCTGTGCCAGCAACTCCTGTGCACGGCCCAGGTTGCCACTGCGGTATTCCAGCCAGCCCAGGCTGTCGGTGATGAAGGGGTCGCCGGGGGCCAGCGCAATGGCCTGCTCCAGCAGTTCGCGGGCCTCACGCAGGCGAATGCCACGGTCGGCCAGCGAGTAGCCCAGGGCGTTTTTGGCGTGGTGGAAGTCGGGCGAGCGGGCGATGACTTGCCGCAGCAGTCGTTCCATCGTGTCCCATTGGCCGGTGCGTTCGGCCAGCAGGGCCTGTTCGTAGAGCACTTCATCGTCGTCGGCATGGCTGTCCACCAGGGTCTGGTGCAGGGTGAAGGCTTCCTGGTAGAGGCCGCTGTCGCGCAGCAACTGGACTTCGGCGCGTACTTTCAGGGCACGGGTGCGTGGGTCGAAGGCGGGCAGTTGTTGCAGCAACTGGCGTGCCTGCGTCAGTTTGCCCTGCCGTGCCAGCAGCGAGGCGCGCTGTACCTGGATGCTGAAGAATTGCTGCGGGTCGTCCACGCGCTCCAGCCACTCCAGTGCCTTGTCGTATTGTTGCTGCTGCTGGGCGATCTGGGCGTGGAGCAGCGCGGCTTCGTTGCGGGCCTGATCCTGAAGCGGGGAGTCGGGCAGGGCTTCGATGAGGCGTTCGAATTGCTGGAGCGAGGCTTCGGCCTGGGTGTGCTGCCGGGTGTGGGTTTGCAGCGCGGCCAGCCCCAGCCAGGTGTCGGGCTGGTCGGGTTGGCGGCGGGTGAGTTGTTCGAGCACTTGCAGTGCCTGCGGGTGATCCTGTTCGGCCAGCAGCAGGCGGGAGTAGGCCATCAGGAAGGGGGGCAGGGCATCGTCGCGGCGGGCGTAGGCCTGTACCACGGGTTCTGCGGCGGCATCGCCCTGTGACAGCAGCTCCAGTGCCAGAAAGGCGACGCCACTGGAGGCCGGGTTGTGGGCGGTTCCCTGCTGCATCAGTGCGTGGGCGGTGTCGCCATCCTGGGCTTGCAGGTGCAGGCGACCCAGTACGGCCAGTGCGTCGGCGTACCAGGGGGAGTCGGGTTGCAGCAGGGCTTGCAGCGCAGCAGTGACGGTGTGCAGCACCTGTTCGCGTTGGGGGGCGCGCTGGTAAAGCAACGGAATGGCGTAGAGGTTTTCGGCCATTTCGGCATCGCTGCTCTGGCTCAGTTCCTGTTGCAGATGCCATTCGGTCTGGTCGATCTGGTTCAGGGCCAGCAGCACTTGCAGCACGGCCTTGTTGGCTTCGCGCGATTGCGGGTGGGCCTGCTGCCATGCCTGGGTGGAGCGCAGCGCACGGTTGCCGTCCTGTGCCATGAAGGCGATTTCGGTGGCGCGCTGGAACAGTTGCGGGCTGTTGCGGGTCTGGCCGGCGCGCATCAGCAGTTCGTAGCTGTCGGTGAGTTCGCCCGATGCGGCCAGTATTTCTGCCAGCAGCACTTCATACAGGGTTTCGGCCTGTGCCCTGGGGGTGAGGTGTGGGGGCGGCGTGTCGGTGCGTTCCGGCAGGGGGCTGGAGGCGGCCAGGGCCGGGACGGCGGGGGATGCGACCACCGGGGTGGCAGGCGCGGTCTGCTGGCCGACGGGCGTGCGCGACTGGCAACCACTGCCCAGCAACGCGGTACAAAGCCCCAGAGAGGCCAGAAAGACGGGTGAAATGGTGCGCATGTGGGGATAATAATCGAAGAACCCGCGCAGGGCGTGTCATCATTCAGATTCGCCCCCGCGCCAGTGCGCCCCGGCAGGCCAATATGAATGATAGTGCCTTGTCTTCTGCGCCGTGCATGGCCTGCCCGTTTTGCATGGCTGCTTTTTTTGATCTGGAGAAAAACACCCATCATGCCCGAATTGCCGGAAGTGGAAGTGACCCGCATGGGGATTGCCGATGCCATCGTCGGCCAGCCGATTCACGCCCTGCGTCTGGGCAAGCCCCTGCGCTGGCCGCTGGGCATTGCGCCGCAGCAGGTGCAGGGGCGGGTGGTGCGGGCACTGCGCCGCCGGGGCAAGTATCTGCTGTTCGATTTGAGCGAGGGGCTGCTGCTGATGCACCTGGGCATGTCGGGCAGTGTGCGGGTGGCCGCGCTCGACAGCGTGGCCGGGGTGCATGACCATGTGGAGATGGTTTTTGATGAGGGCATTCTGCGCCTGCACGACCCGCGTCGCTTTGGCGCACTGGTGTATGCCCAGAGCGATACCGCACCGATGGCGCGCAAGCTGCTGGGCGGACTGGGGGTGGAGCCGCTGTCGCCCGATTTCACTCCCGCCACTCTGCAACGCGGTTTTGCCGGGCGGCAGGTGAGCATCAAGCAGGCCTTGCTGGCGGGCAATGTGGTGGTGGGTGTGGGCAATATCTATGCCTGCGAAGCCCTGTTTCTGGCGGGCATTGACCCTGCCGTGGCGGCAGGGAGCGTGGGCCGCCAGCGGCTGGTGCGGCTGCATGCGGCGATTGTGCAGGTGCTGTCCCAGGCGATTGCCCAGGGCGGGAGCACACTGCGGGACTTTGTCGGTGTGCATGGCAATGCCGGGCATTTTCAACTGACGGCCCATGTGTATGGCCGTGCCGGTGAGCCTTGCCACCATTGCCAGACTCCCATTCGCCAGATGGTGCAGGGACAGCGCAGCACCTATTTCTGCCCGCGTTGCCAGTCTCGCTGAATGCGTGGCTACAGTACCGTGGGGTTGGGCACGTCGCCGTACACGGCCTGGGGGTCGAAGGTTTTTTCGTTTTCCGTGAACACCAGCGCACTGCCGTGCTGGCGTTGCGCACCCACGGGTACGCGGCGGTAAAAGCAGGATCGGTAGCCGACGTGGCAACTGGCTCCACTGCCTGCCACGCGCACGCGCAGCCAGATGGCATCCTGGTCGTCGTCGATGCGCAGTTCCTCGACCTGCTGCACCAGCGCGCTGGTCGCGCCCTTGTGCCACAGGCATTGGCGCGAGCGGCTCCAGTAGTGGGCCTCGCCGGTTTCGATGGTGCGGGTGAGGGCTTCGCGGTTCATGTAGCCCAGCATCAGCACGTCGCCGGTTCCGGCATCGGTGGTGATGCAGGCGATCAGGCCAGCGGCATCGAATTTCGGGGCCAGTTCATGGCCTTCCTCGACTTGCGCAATGCTCTGGCGCGGGGCGAACTGCGGTGCTGGGGTGGATACATGGTGCATGGTGTTCGTCTCGAAGTCAGTGGGTTGGAATGGTTTCTGCGCCTGCCGTGCTGTGGTGGTAGCGGGCATGTGTCTGCGAGCGCAGCAGCAGTTGGCGCAGCAGTGTCAGGTGCGGGAATTCCAGCAACATGCCGATGACGATGGCGGCATGGATGAGCGGTTGATCGGGCAGCGCGGCCATGCTGATGGCCAGCATCAGCGGTGCGTTGCGGGCGGCAATCGTGAGGGTCAGCAGCGCGTGTTCGGGGTAGCGCAGACCTGCCATGCGGCTGAGTGCCTCGCCCAGCACGAAGGTGGCAATGAAGAACAGGAACACCGCCAGCAGCAGCCAGCCAAAGACCCCACGGTACGCCACAATGGTGTCGATGTTCGCGGCGAAGATTTCCATCACCAGCAGTGCGATCACCCAGGGCGTGGTGTGGTCTGCCATTGCCAGCAGCCGCGCGAAGCGGGCAGGGGCCAGCAGTCGGCGCAGGATGTGGTGCGCGGCAGTGGCGACCACCAGTGGCAGCAGAAACCATTGCAGCAGCGTCTGACCGATGAGATCGGCCTCCACCGGCACGATGTTGCGCGTGAACCAGTGCAGGTACAGCGGGTACAGCAGCAACTGCACCACCATGTTGATGGGAATCAGGGCTGTGCCCAGTGCCACATTGCCCTTGGCCAGCCGGGTGAAGCCCAGAAACCAGTCCGTGCATGGCGACATGAAGTAAATCACCAGACCCACCATGAGCAGCGGATGCTCGGGCAGTACCAGCGAGGCAATCGCCCAGCCGATGCACGGCACCAGCACGAAGTTGGCCAGCAGTGCCACTGCAATGAAGCGCAGATGCCCCAGTGCCCGCACGATGGCATTGAAGCGCACGCCAAAGAACAGCAGCCCGATCAACAGCAGCAAGGTGGCATCGACCCGGTCGCTCAACCAGGTGCTGCTATCGGGTGAGAAATGCCCTGTGCCTGCCCCTGCCGCAATGCTGGCGAGCAACAGCAGGGAAATGCCGCTGCCCCCGAGAAATTGCAGAACATTCAGCATTCGCATCCCTCGCAGCAGTCGCTGTTGCCAAACGGCCCCCACGCTCCGCCCTGGCCTTGCAGGGCACTGGGGTCGCTGTCCAGACGCTGGGCGATCTGCGAGGCCACCGCAGCGAAACGCTGGCGGAACTTGTAGATGAAGCAGTAGATGCGATGGTCGTGTCGCACCTGCGGGCCGACCAGGAACAGGCCGGGGGTGCGGGTGGATTCATCGGCATCGCTGAGCAGAATGCGTCCCTCCTCGTTCCATTCCCACAGATCGGCAATCTGGCGCGCACCGCCGCCTTTCAGGAAGCCGGTTCCCAGAATGGGGGGCTGTGCGCATTCCCAGTGGCGGCCATCGGCAGCCCGGACGCGCCAGTTGCCCGCACTGCCGCGCACCACCTTGACCACATTCACGCCGAACACGATCTCCAGCCGACCGCTATCGACGGCCTGATAGAGCCGTTCGCGGCTGTAGGGCGACAGCGACAGGCTGGGATCGTAGGAGCCATCCGGGTCCCAGGTGGATTTGCGCACCAGCAGGCGCACCTGCTTGCCCAACTGGACGAGATGGAAAGCGGCATCCACGCCGCTTTCGTAGCCGCCGATGACGGTGCAGGCGGGGGCATCGAAATCCGCCCAACTGGAGACCTGTGCATAGTGCGGGCACAGCGATGCACCGGGGAATGGCTGCAAATCGGGGAATTGGTATTCGCCCGTGGCCCAGATCAGAAAACGGGTGGCCAGCGGGCCTTTTTCCGTCACCAGATGGAAGCCCCCATCGGACAGGGCCTGCACCTGCTGCACCTTGCAGCCACTGACCACCGGCAACTGGTGTGCCTGGGCCATGAAGCCCAGGTAATTGGCGTATTGCTCGCCGCTGGGGTGTTCCGCGCCGGTGTAGATGGCCGGCGAACTCGGTTCATTGACGGCATTGAGGTCGGCCAGGCCGAACGGATTGCTGTGGAACGATGGCGTGATGAGGCGGGTTTGCTGGGGCCAGCGGCGAAAGGATTCACCGATGCGGTCGCTCTCCAGAATGCAATAGCGTATGCCCGGCAGCTTGTCCAGCGTCAGGGCCATGCCGATGCCGGCTGGCCCGGCTCCCACGATCACTGCGTCCATTGGGTGTTCCATCGGGTAATCCTGTTACAGGTGGCTGGCTGGAGCGGTGGCCTGCGTATGGTCTGGGCCTGCCCAGGCCACTGCATCGTGCGGGTGAAGGCTTTCCAGGTGCTGCACCTGCACGCTGGCATCCTGGTATTCATGCAGGGCCTGCTGCACCCGGCGGGCGGCATCTTCCACAAACATCAGGTTCTGCCCGTTCAGGCGGGCGAATGCCTGCTCGTCGGCGCGTTTCACGGCGGTCTGCACCGGCGTGGCCAAAGCGGCCTCCACCGTGTCGATCAGCGGCAGCAAGCCCAGCGTGGCGGCAGTGGCTGGCAGCGACACCCGCACCCGTGCCACACTGCGCTGGCTGTGCGGGGTCGCCAGTGTGGCCTGCTGGCGCAGCCATGCGGCCGCATCACTGCGGCTCACTTGCTCCTGCCCGGCAAAATGGGCGGTGAAGGCCTGCTCCACCAGTTGTCGCGTCAGGGCTGCGGAGCACGGGCAGGTGGACGAATAGACGATTTCCACGCTTGTGTGCAATGACAGATGGCCATCCTGCCACTGTGCCCGCACCTGCACGGGGTAGGACTTCCAGCCCGCCAGGCCGGGCGTGAGCAGGGCCGCGCGGCGCGCCAGCAGTGCGAAACGCAGTTGCAGGCGTGCCCTGCGTGAGTGGCAGTCGGCATGGCTGTGGATGGCATCGGCCAGCAACTGCGCCAGCAGCGTGGGGGTGAGTGGCTGCTGCACGGCTTCATCCAGCAGGCGGTACAGGCGCGACATGTGGATGCCCTTGGTGTGCGGCTGGGGCAGGTCCACCTGAATGTCGGCCTGGGCATGCACCTGCTGCGGTGCCTCGAATTCGGCCAGCCACAGCGGTACATCGATGCCCTGCATACCCACCCAGTCGAGAGGGGCAAGCACGGCAGGGCACTCGGTCAGGGACACATCGGGAAGGGAGATGTTCATGCAGGAAAATGGAAATGGATTCAATGAAAACAATGGCTTGTCTTCATGGTGAAGAAGACTGCCCAATGCTTTTGCTGAGTTCGATTATAGGTAGAAATACGGTGCGTACGCTTTAATTGATATTTTGTTATCATTATTTCATGCGCAAAAAATCCCCTGTCATCCCTCGCAGCCTGGAAGAATGGCGGCACTGCATCGAGGTGGAATGCGGCATCGCACTCACTCCGCAATACATTGCCCAACGTCGCCAGGCACTCGCACGCTCCGATTCCGAAGAAGTGCAGCAATTCCGCCGCCTGTACGGCGACCGGCACTGGCGGGCGGTGCAGGGCTGGTTCGAGCAGGCCGCTGCATGGGCCGGCTGATCGTTTGCATTTGGATTCGGCGGTCGGGCCGCGTACACTATGCCCTTCCACCACACAATGCACCGGAGGCCCGACATGTTTCCCTGGCTTTGGTTTTGGGCTCCCCATGTGGAGTTTCCGCTCAGTGGCAATGTCATGCAGGACATCGAGCCCAACACCCACTGGTTTTTTGCCGGCATCAAGCCGCAGGCAGGCCATGCCCAGATCGAGGAGCGTGCCTTCAATGTCGCCACCTACGGGCACCAGTTGGGGCTGATTACCGAGGTGCTGCTGGACGTGGCACAGAAAACCTTGCCTGTCGGCACCGAAAGCGCGAAGGCCCTGGCCGAATTGCAACGGGTGCAGGTCGAGATCGAACAGATCAAGGTGGCTGAATACGCCGCAGAAATCGACACGCTCCAGGCCCAGGTAGAACAGGTGCTGCGCAGTGGCGGTCGTCGGGCAGAAAAATTGCTGGCGCAGTTGCAACCCGTGCTTGCACGGCAGGGCAGTGAAGCTGGCTCAGCTCCACTGGCTTGAGAAAACCCCGTCGCCATGCTGTGACAAATTGTCTTTGAATGGCTGGCGGCTGCGCCATAATTGCCGGGCTTTTGTGTTTTTGGGTGTCTGCCCTGGGGAGCTCCGGTTTTGTTATCGATCATTCAAGCCGCTGGCTGGCCGATTTGGCCGCTGATTGTCTGTTCCATTCTGACGCTGGCCATCGTGGCCGAGCGGTTCTACAGCCTCAAGCGGTCAGTGGTCGCGCCGGCCAACCTCACCGATGAAGCCATCTCGGTGTGTGCCAGGGGGTTGCCTTCGGCCAGCGTCATCGAGAAGCTGCGCCAGAACTCCGCGCTGGGCGAAGTGCTGGCCAGCCCCTTGCGCACACTGACCATGAACCCCTACATCCATGAAGACGGGTTGCGGGCCAACATCCAGAACACCGGACGGCTGGTGGCCAGCCGCATGGAGAAACACTTGCAGGCTCTGGCCACGATTGCATCGGCCGCGCCCCTGCTGGGGCTGCTGGGCACGGTGATCGGCATGATCGAGATCTTTGCCTCGCAGGGTGGCATTGATTCGGGCGTGATTACCGGCAATCCGGGGCAGCTGGCGCATGGCATTTCCATCGCGCTGTACAACACCGCGTTTGGCCTGATCGTGGCGATTCCCGCGCTGATCTTCTGGCGGTATTTCCGGGCGCGGGTCGATGCCTACATCCTGGAAATGGAAGTGGCCTCCGAGCGTTTCATCCAGCACCTGCGAAGCCTGCAAGCATGAATTTCCGTCCACGCACCACATCCGAGCCAGACATCAACCTGATTCCATTCATCGATGTGCTGCTGGTGATCCTGATCTTCCTGATGCTCACCACCACCTACAGCCGGTTTCAGGAATTGCAACTGAACCTGCCGCTGGCCAATGCCGAGCAACTGCGTGAGCGGCCGCAGGAAATCGTGGTGGCGGTCAATGCCGATGGCCAGTACGCCATCAACGGCATGGTGCTCAACCGCAACACCACCGACGCGCTCACCGTGCAGTTGCAGAAGGCCGCGCGTGAGGCTCCCGATGCCATTCTCATCGTCAGTGCCGATGCCCAGGCTGCGCACCAGTCGGTGATTTCGGTGATGGAAGCGGCCCGCAACGTCGGATTGGTGAAAGTGACATTCGCCACCCAGAGCCGCAACTGATGCAGAACGCTCCGCCTGCTGCCCACAGTACATGGCCCAGCCGCTGAGTGAGCGCATCCGCCAGAGCTGGCAGGGCAAGGGCTGGCTGAGCACGGCTTTGCTGCCGCTGTCCTGGCTGTATGGCGCAGTCATCGTGGCGCGGCGTGGGGTGCATCGTCTGCGGCATCGTGAACCGGCTGCCCGGCTGCCCGCGTTCGTGATCGTGGTGGGCAATGTGGTGGCTGGCGGTGCGGGCAAGACCCCCGTCACCATCGCGCTGGTACAGGCCTTGCAGCAGCGTGGCTGGCCCGTGGGAGTGGTGTCGCGGGGCTATGGCCGCACAGGGCAGGACTGTCGGCCGGTGCGGCCCGACAGCCATGCCAGTGAAGTCGGCGACGAGCCGCTGCTGATTCACCGCAACACTGGCGCACCCGTGTTCGTGGCCGAACGGCGCATGGATGCCGTGCAGGCACTGCTGCACGCCTGCCCGCAAACCCGCATCATCGTCAGCGACGATGGCTTGCAGCATCTGGCTCTGCCGCGCGATTTTGAAATCTGCGTATTCCATGAGACTGGCATTCAGAATGGCCGCCTGCTGCCCGCCGGGCCTCTGCGTGAACCCTGGCCGCGTGCCGTCGATGCCGTGCTGTACCGGGGCGAAGCCAGCCCGGCGATACGCCAGCACCCGCATGCCTGGCCGGTGCAGCGGCAACTGGCTGCGCAGACCCGTAACGGTCTGGGGGAGCAGCGTGCCCTGCGGGATTGGGCGGCCACCCCGGTACTGGCTCTGGCAGGCATTGCCGAGCCGCAAGCGTTCTTCACCATGCTGGAAGCGCGGGGGCTGGTGTTGGCGCAACGTCTGGCCTTGCCTGACCATGCCGATGATGCCGCCCTGCGTGCCCGATTGCCGCTGTTGCAGCAGGCCGTGGCCGCAGGCATGCCGGTGCTGTGTACCGAAAAAGACAGTGTGAAGCTCTGGCCGCTGTTTCCCCAGGCGTATGCCGTGCCTTTGCAGGTGGAGTTGCCCACCGGGTTGCTGGAGCAGTTGGCACAGCGCATCGACCGGGTACTGCCTGCCATTGGCCGCTGAGCGGCTGATGGAGAGACAAACCCACCGCGCGGCCATGAAAAAAGCCCGTGGATACGGGCTTTTGAAGACTTGCATAAACATATGCAAGTAGAATGATTGGTGCCCAGGAGAGGACTCGAACCTCCACGGAGTTGCCCCCGCTAGCACCTGAAGCTAGTGCGTCTACCAATTTCGCCACCTGGGCACTTCAGGAATTCCGAGATTATATACAGAAAAACGGACTGCAATTGAAAAAAACGAATTTGATGCAAGAAATTGTTGGCGAAGTGCAAGGCCGACGCGAAGGACACGGTTTTGTCAGGCCCGATGATGGCTCTGAAGACGTGTTTTTGCCGCTGGAGGAGATGCGCCATCTCATCCACCAGGATCGGGTGCGGGTGCGCGTGGTGCGCCACGACCGCAAGGGTCGCCCCGAGGGCCGGGTGCTGGATATTCTGGAACGCCCGACGCGGCGCATCATTGGCAAGCTGCTCCAGGAGAATGGCGTCTGGCTGGTCGCGCCCGAAGACCGCCGCTACGGACAGGATGTGCTGATTCCCGATGCCGCCACCGCCCACGCCCGTGTCGGCCAGGTGGTGGTGGTGGAACTGACCGAAGCCCCCAGCCTGCACGGCCAACCGGTGGGACGCATCAGCGAGGTGCTGGGCGATGCCGACGATGCGGGCATGGAAATCGAGATCGCCGTGCGCAAGTACGACGTGCCGCATGAATTCTCCCCCGCCTGCGAGAAGGCCGCTGCGGCCCTGCCGGCCACGGTGCGGGCGGTGGATCGGCGCGGGCGCGTCGATCTGCGCGACATTCCGCTCATCACCATCGACGGCGAGGATGCCCGCGACTTTGACGATGCCGTGTATTGCGAGCCTGCCAAGGTCGGGCGCGGCAAGGGCTGGCGGCTGCTGGTAGCCATTGCCGATGTCAGCCACTATGTGCCATCGGGCGGAGCCATTGACCACGATGCCTTCGAGCGTGCCACCAGCATTTATTTTCCGCGCCGCGTCATTCCGATGCTGCCCGAGAAGCTCTCCAACGGCCTGTGCTCGCTGAACCCGGAGGTGGATCGCCTCTGCATGGTCTGCGACATGCTGATTACCGCCAGCGGCAAGCTGCACGCCTACCAGTTCTATCCGGGGGTGATGCACAGCCACGCCCGCATGACCTACACCCAGGTGGCCGACATTCTGGGAAACACCCGAGGCCCGCTGGCCGTGCAGTTTGCCGACCGCCTGCCCGATCTGCTGAACCTGCATGGCGTGTTCCAGGCATTGCTGGCGGCACGGCAGGCACGGGGTGCCATCGACTTCGAGACCACCGAGACGCAAATCATCTGCGACGACAGTGGCCGCATTGCGCAGATCGTGCCGCGTGTGCGCAACCAGGCACACCGCCTGATCGAAGAAGCCATGCTGGCGGCTAACGTGTGCAGTGCCGATTTTCTGCTCAAGCGCAAGCACCCCGCGCTGTATCGGGTGCATGAAGGTCCCTCGCCGGAGCGGCTGGATATGCTGCGCAATTACCTGAAAGCCATGGGCGTGCCGCAGACCGTGGGCGACGCGCCCCAACCGCAGGATTTTCAGGCCATTGCCGAGGCCACCAAGGAACGCCCCGACGCGCCGCAAATCCACTCCATGCTGCTGCGCTCCATGCAGCAGGCAGTGTACACGCCGCACAACAATGGCCATTTCGGGCTGGCCTTCAGTGCCTACACGCATTTCACCAGCCCCATCCGCCGCTACCCGGATTTGCTGGTGCACCGTGTGCTCAAGGCGGTGCTGAGCGATGGCAAATACCAGCTCCCGGCCATTCCACCGCCGGGGCAGGCCCATGCCAAGCTGGCGCAGAAACTGGCCGCCAGGGTGGCCGCACCGCAGGCCGACGAGGCCCAGACCCCGCACCAGCGCAGTCGCCAGCCCGCGACGGCCGATGCCACCATGCTGGCCTGGGAGGCCGCCGGTCTGCATTGCAGTGCCAACGAACGCCGTGCCGACGAGGCCAGCCGCGACGTGGAATCCTGGCTCAAATGCCAGTACATGCGCGAGCATCTGGGCGAGGTGTTCGCAGGCAAGGTCAGTGCCGTGACCACCTTTGGCCTGTTCGTCATGCTGGAGAACCTGTATGTGGAAGGGCTGATTCACATCACCGAACTGGGCGACGAGTATTTCCGCTTTGACGAAGCGCGGCAGGAGTTGCGCGGCGAGCGCACCGGAACCCGCTACGGCATCGGCGCGCGTGTCACCGTGCAGGTCAGCCGGGTCGATCTGGATGCCCGCAAGATCGACTTCATCCTGGCGCGCGAAAACCGCAGCCGCCCATCTGCCAGCGGCAAACGGCCTGAATCACCCACTCCAGTGGTGGACGACGAGGTATTGCTGGCGGACACGCTGGTGTCGGCGGTCCGGCGGCGAGAGGCCCGCGCGGCCACGGCCCGCCCTGCGGCACGCAACGGTTCAGCCTACAACGATGCCAGCAAGGCCACGCGTGCCCGTGGCAAGCGGGCGGCTGCCAGCAAGGCAGTCACTGCCAAGAAGGGGCGGCGGGCGAAGTAAGGTTGCATGGAATACCAGAGCGATCGCCCTGCGTCTCTGGCAAAACCTGATTTCCATTTTTGCACTTCGTGAACTGACCCTGCTCCGTCATTGCGGCGAAAGCCGGAATCCAGTAACCCCATGTACCATTGGGCAGTATCGGTGTTTTTTCAACGTCGTAACTGGATTCCGGCTTTCGCCGCAATGACGGCAGTTTGAGGGGTAAAGGCAGTTGAAATGGCCACATTGGCAGCCCTCTCAGAACATTCAGAGCGCAGTGGGTGACGGGGTGGTGGAATTTGTGTTGGGTAAAAATACGGCGCGTATCGGATGCTTTTGATATGGCGCGATCGCCCTGATTGGGGCACGCCCTACAATCTCGGTCTGTCCACTTGCTGCCTGTTGCCCCGCTGCCATGAACCTCCTCGCCCTCGATACCAGCACCGAACGCCTGAGCCTTGCCGTGCAGCACCTTGCACAGGTGTGGGAGCACGAGGGGGTGGCGGGTGCGCAATCCTCCCGCACGCTGTTGCCTGCGGTCGATGCCCTGCTGCATTCCGCCGGGTTGGCCTTGTCGCAGCTCGATGCGGTGGTCTTCGGCTGTGGGCCGGGGTCGTTCACCGGTCTGCGCACCACCTGTGCCGTGGCACAGGGGTTGGCTTTCGGGGCAGGGGTGCGGGGGCAGGTATTGCCCGCCGTGGCAGTGGATTCGCTGCTGGCCGTGGCCGAGGATGCGCGCGGGCGGTATGGCTGTGAGCGCGTGGTGGCGGCACTGGATGCGCGCATGCAGGAGGTGTACACCGTGCAACTGGTGTGGGATGCGGTGCGGGGGGAGTGGCAGCGCGAGTCGGCCATGCAGGCATGCGCGCCCGGGAACCTGCACATTCCCGAGGGCTTCTTGCTGGTGGGCAATGCCCATCTCGTGTATGCCAGCGAGTTGCCGGCGGCGGCCGGTGCGGCCCAGGCGCGGGAAGCATGGCCGCGTGCCACGGCCATGCTGCGCCTGGCTCCTGCGCTGTTGCAGCGCGGCGAAGGCGTGACTGCCGAGGCCATTGCTCCGCTGTACATCCGCAACAAGGTGGCATTGACCACCGAGGAGCGCGAGGCCCAGCGGCGCGCCCGCGACTGACCTGATTTGGAGGAGGTTACGCTTCGCCCAAGTCCCCGGATGCCGCATCCATGGCCTGGCGGTGGCGGATCAGGAACTCCTGGTAGGTGTCGATGCCGCGCACTTGCAGGATGTAGTTGCGCACGGCCGCTTCCACCAGCACGGCAATGTTGCGCCCGACCACCACCTGGATGATGGCCTTGCGCACGGGCACGCCAAGGATGGTTTCGGTCAGCGGCTCGTGCGGCAGGCGTTCGTAGTCGCGCTCCAGCGTTTCCTTGCGCACCAGATGCACGATCAGCCGCAGGCGCATGCGGCGGCGCACGGCGGCTTCGCCAAAGATGGCGCGAATGTCCAGCAGCCCGATGCCGCGCACTTCCAGCAGGTTTTGCAACAGGGCCGGGCACTTGCCTTCGAGGGCATTCTGGTTGATCTGCACGATGTCCACGGCATCGTCGGCCACCAGCCCGTGCCCGCGCGAGACCAGCTCCAGCCCCAACTCGCTCTTGCCGAGGCCAGATTCGCCGGTGATGAGCACGCCCACGCCCAGAATGTCCATGAACACGCCGTGCAGCGTGGTCTGTGGGGCGAACAGCTTGAACAGGTAGCTGCGCAGCACGTCGATGACGTGCGAGGCGGCCTGCTGTGTGGCGAACATCGGGATTTGCGCGCTCTCGCACATTTCCATCAGCTCCACCGGTGCGGTCTGGCCATCGGCCAGAATCAGCACCGGCGGCTCCAGCATGGTGATGCGCACGATGCGCCGCAGGCAGTCCTGTCGGCCGGAGCGGGTGAGGTAGCTGATTTCCCGCGCACCCAGCACCTGGGCGCGGAATGGGTGGATGTAGTTCAGATAGCCCACCAGATCGGCCCCGGCCGTGCCCGGTTGCAGGGCCTGCTCGTCAAAGCGTCGCGCGTAGGCATCGCGCCCGGCAATCCATTCCCATTGCAGGACTTCCTGGAACTCCCGGAACAGAACCTGGGCACTGACGGTGTTGATGGGGGGGGCCATGCGGGCGTCTCCTGAGGGGGGCGAGGCGATGGGCTGTGCCGTGCAGAGGGTGTCAGACAGAGGCGGTCATCGGCAGGGCCGGTTGCCAGCGCGAGATGAGCTGGTACAGCTCGTTGGCATCGCGGCTGGATTTCAGGGTTTCGCGCAGTGCTGCATCGCTGAGCAGTTCGGCGATTTCCGAGAGGATTTCCAGGTGCTTTTCGGTGGCGGCTTCGGGCACCAGCAGGAAGATCAGGAAATTGATGGGCTGCTCGTCGGGCGCGTCGAAACCAATCGGCTGTGCGAGTTGAAAGACGGCAGCCATGGGCGATTTGAGGCCCTTGATGCGCCCGTGCGGAATCGCCACGCCATGCCCCAGTCCGGTGGAGCCCAGCCGCTCACGCGCAAACAGGCTCTCGGTCACCACTGCCCGTGAAAGGCTGTGCAGGCTCTCGAACAGCAGCCCTGCATCTTCAAAAACACGTTTCTTGCTGGTGACTTCGACATTGACCAGAATCTGGTTGGAGGGGAGGATGGAAGCGAGTCGGTTCATCTTGGGGTATCAATCATGCAGGAAAGGCAGAGAAACAAGCCTTTGGCTTATCGTCGTCGGGAAGGCTGCGAAAAGACCGCCACACCCGCAAGAATATGACGATTTTCACACGACCGCAGGAAAAAACCGTGCCATGACGGCAATTCAGGGTGGCAATGGGCCGCATCGGTGTTTGCGCAGGTGCAGGCGCGGCGCGATTATAAGAACCTGTTCACGATCTTCTCAATCGGGCCGGGGCGCGTAGGCATCCGGGTCGAGGCGGCGCATTTCGGCTTCGATCCAGTCCTGCACTTTCTGCGTCAGGTCGGTGGCGTTTTCGCCTGCGCTGGCAATGGGCGCGCCGATGGAGACATCGACCACGCCGGGAAACTTCACAATGGCCCGCCCCGGCCAGCAACGGCCGGAGGTGACGGCCACCGGAACGACCACCGAGCCGGTTTCGATGGCCAGCCGTGCCCCGCTGCTGCGGTACTGGCCGGTTTCGCCACGCGGCACACGCGTGCCTTCGGGGAACATGATGATCCAGCTTCCCTTGGCCAGCAGTTTCTTGCCCTGTTCGATGACTTTGTGAAAGGCCTTGGCCTTTTGCGAGCGGTCGATGTGGATCATGTCCATGCGGCCAATGCCCCAGCCAAAGAACGGGATGGACAGCAGTTCCTTCTTGAACACATAGGCCAGCACAATGTGGCGCAGCACCAGCGGCATCAGAAAGGTTTCGTAGGTCGATTGGTGCTTGACCAGCAGCACCACGCCGGGGTATTCGCCCGGCCGGGGCAGGTTCTCCATGCCCTGCACGCGGTAGTCGATGCCGGTGATCCAGCGCGCGCCTTTCACGCAAAGGTCAAGCCAGGCCACGCCGATGCGGTACAGCGGTTCGCCGCGCACGCCCAGCAGGGCTTGCAGTATCAGCCATCCGGCGTATGGAACCAGGAAAAAGCCCATCCACAGCAGATGGACGAGGGAGCGCGGCACGGCCAGCAGGTACTGGAAGAAGCCGGGGCGGGGCAGGGGGGAGCGCGGCATGGGCAAGGTCGATGGTCGGGAGGTTACAGCAGCCGCGTACCCAGCGGCACAGCGCGGTCGGGCACGCACAGGGCGACATGGCCGTTTTCGTCGTGAAAGCCGGTCACCAGGCATTCGGACTGGATGGGGCCGATCTGTTTTTTCGGGAAGTTCACCACCGCCACCACCTGCCGCCCGATCAGGTCTTGCGGCTGGTAGTGGTGGGTGATCTGGGCACTGGATTTCTTCACGCCCAGTTCCGCACCGAAGTCCACATGCAGCAGGTAGGCGGGCTTGCGGGCCTGCGCGAACACTTCGGCCTGCACGATCTGCCCCACGCGCAGTTCCACCCGCAGGAAGTCGTCCCAGCCAATGAGGGCAGCGGGGGCCGTGCCGTTCATGCCGGTGGTGCCCATGCTCATGCGGCCAGACGCGAGATGTCGGCCACGCGGTTCATGGCCTGTTGCAACTGCGCCAGCAGCCCCAGCCGGTTGGCCTTGAGGGCGGCATCGTCGGCATTGACCATGACGGTATCGAAGAAGGCATCCACTGGCTCCTTGAGCGCGGCCAGGGCTTGCAGCGAGGCGGTGTAGTCGCCTGCGGCAAAAGCCTGTTCTGCCTGGGGTGCGGTGGTTTGCAGTGCGGCGTAAAGGGCCTGCTCGGCGGCTTCCTGCAACAGCGCGGTATCAACCATGGGCTGTACGGTGTCTTTGGGCCTGTTTATGTTGAAAAAGCCAATACCTACATTTATGAATGCTGCACCGAGAATGTTTATAGGCATAGCAGTAGGCGTTGTAGTTATGTCGGCCTTCTTCAGGATGTTGGAGACGCGCTTGTTGGCGGCGGCCAGTGCCGGGGCTTCGGGCAGGCTGGCGAAGCTGCGCACGGCGTGCAGGCGGGTGGCGACATCGGCCAGCTTCTGCGGGTGCAGGGCGAGCACGGCATCGACTTCCTGGGCCGTGTAGCCCTGTTCGCGCAGGTTGCCTGCGAGGCGTTCCTCGATGAAGCGGCTCAGTTCGGCACGGGCATCCTGGAATGGCGTGCCTTCGGGCAGGTGTGCGGCAAATGCGGTCTGGGCCAGGGCCAGCAGTTCATCAAGTGCGAGTTGCGGGGCTTTTTCCACCAGCATCCGAATCACACCCAGCGCGTGGCGGCGCAGTGCGAACGGGTCCTTGTCGCCGGTGGGCAGGTTGCCGATGCCGAACATGCCCACCAGCGTCTCCAGCTTGTCGGCCAGGGCCACGGTCACGCCAATCGGGTTGCGTGGCAGGGCATCACCGGCAAAGCGGGGGCGGTAGTGGTCTTCGATGGCATCGGCCACCGCATCGGGCAGGCCATCGTGGCGGGCGTAGTAGCGGCCCATCGTGCCTTGCAGTTCCGGGAATTCGCCCACCATGTCGGTGAGCAGGTCGGCCTTGGCCAGTTGCGCGGCCTGTTCGGCCTGGGCCACGTCCAGCCCCAGTTGGGCGGCAATGGCCTTGGCAATCGCCACCACGCGCAGGTTGCGCTCGCCCTGGGAACCCAACTGGTTGTGATAGACGACCTTGTCCAGCAGCGGCAGGCGGCTTTGCAGGGTTTTCTTGCGATCTTGATCGAAGAAGAACTTGGCATCGGCCAGACGCGGGCGCACCACGCGCTCGTTGCCGCCAATCACTGCGCTGGCATCTGCGGGGCTGATGTTGCTGACGATGAGGAAGCGGTGGGTCAGCGTGCCATCGGCGGCCAGCAGCGGGAAGTATTTCTGGTTGGCCTTCATCGTCAGAATCAGGCACTCCTGCGGCACTTGCAGGAATTCTTCCTCGAACTGGCACACCAGCACGTTGGGGCGTTCCACGAGCGCGGTCACTTCGTCCAGCAGCGCGTCGTCCTCGATCGGGCGGCAGCCTCCGCCCACCTGGGCGGCAGCGGCCTGCAATTGCGCCACGATGCTCTGGCGGCGTTCCTCGTAGTGGGCGATTACCGCGCCTTCGTCGCGCAGTTGCTCGGCGTAGCGGTCGGCATGGGCCAGCACGATCGGGCTGGACTGGGCCTCGAAGCGGTGGCCGTGCGTGGTGTTGCCTGCCACCAGGCCCAGGGCCGTCACCGGCATGATGTCCGCACCGTGCAGGGCCACCAGACCGTGGGCGGGGCGCACGAAGCTGACGCTGTCCCAGCCGGGCAGGGCCACGCCGGTTTCCAGTTGGTAGCTCATGACCTTGGGAATGGGCAGGCGGGCAATGGCCTCGTCCAGTGCCTTTTGCAGACCGGCTTGCAGGCTGGCTCCAGCCTGGGTGCTGTCGAGGAACAGGCTCTCGTTCTTGCCTTCGCCTTCGCGGCGCAGTTGGCCCAGTGTCGATTCCACTGCCGCATCGGCCACGCCCAGTGCGGCGAGTTTCTTCAGCAGTGCGGGGGTGGGCTGGCCGTCGCGCAGCCCCACAGAGACGGGCATGAGTTTCTGCGACACCGGCTTGTCGGCCGCCCTGGCGGCCACGTCCGTCAGGTGCACGGCCAGACGGCGTGGCGTGGCAAAGCCGGTGGCGGTGCTGGCCTGTGCCAGCAACCCCTGGCCGCGCAGGCCATCGGCCAGCAGCGTGGCAAAGGCTTCGCCCAGCTTGCGCAGGGCCTTGGGCGGCAGTTCTTCAACAAACAGTTCGACAAGAAGATTCTGGGTGGTCATGGGATAGGGGTCTCGGAAGCGACTCATGCCACTGCGGCGCAGGCCGTGTCAGGCAATGAAGGCAAAAAAACGATCACCCCGCATTGTGCGGCAAACCACCTGCCACAGCGGGCAAAACGGCGGGTTTTGCCGCCCATGCGTGGGGTTCAGGTGGCTGGTCTCTCGCCTTGCAGCAGGAAGAGCGGGTAGTCGCGGCCATTGCGGTTGCGCACTTGCACCACGGTGGCCAGCGTGACATTCACAAAACCGGCCTGCTGTGCCAGCGTGGTCAGGGCATCGGGTGCGAAGCCGAAATGCTTCACGCCCTTGGCCTCATTGTCGCCGTGGAAGCTGCCGTCTTCCTGCACCAGATCGACCAGGGCCATGCGCCCACCGGGGTGCAGGTGCGCGAAAAATACCTGCAACAACCCCGCCGTATCGGCCACATGGTGCAGTGCCATGCAACTGACCACGCCGTCGTAGGACTGCGGCAGGCCGTCGAATACATCGGCACACAGCGTGTCCACATTCGCAAAGCCCTTGTCACGCAACACTTGCAGCATATTGGCGGAAGTGTCCAGGGCCGTCACGCGCCCCACATGTGCAGCCAGTGCGGTGGCCAGCATGCCGGTGCCCGCGCCAAAGTCCAGCCAGTGTTGGCTGGAGTCGAGCGGCAACACCTCCAGCAGATGCGCCGAAACCTGCGCCAGTTGCAGCGACATGGGCCGCTGATCCCAGGTCTGGGCGGCGGTATCGAAGTGGGATGGAGTGGTCATGGGGTTTTCCTCTGTGTCGCTGAACCTGTGATTGTCGTCCAGTTGTGGGAATGACACGAACAAGAGCGATTGGCCCGTTTGGCACTTATCATTGGCCAATCGAAGGTGGATGAATCCATCAGAAAATAAGAAACAAATAAAGTGGTGTGAAACCACGCATGCCTGGGAACCATGGCATGTGCAGGCCATGTTCACCCATTCATAAAACGCAGCGTCGCCGCCACAGCCGGGTCATACCGGATTCGGAAAATAAGTTTGATTTTTGGCAATGTCGGGACTTCCCGGCAGTTTTTCCCGTGGTTTGGCTGTGAAAGAATGGGTCTATGAATATGTTGTTGCGAGTTGGTAGCGGGTCGGAATGTGGGCAGAAACACTGGCTCGGAGTGGGCTGGATTGCATGTGTTTTGTGTCTGATGGCCCTCTGGTATACCCAATCCGTTCGGGCGCAGGCATTGGATTCTTCCGGACAATCAGTCCTGCTGGAGCTTGATCTGGGCGATACCCTTAATCATGCCGATATGCTCCAACGCATGGATTTTCTGCCAGCGGGAGAATCCATCAAAATGAACCGGGTGTTGCTGGACGATGACACCGAGCATGCACTGGTTTTGCAGAAATTCGACCTGTACCATGCCGATGCCAGAATCATGGTGCAGCGCGATGGGGGTGAGCAATGGCAGTCCCCAAAAGAATACAGCCTGTTTCGGGGCCATATCGAGGGTGAACCCACCAGCCGGGTGTTCTGGATGAGTGACCGCGGTGGTGCCATGAGGGGTATTGTGCACCGTGATGGAGCCGTGTATGTGACCGAGATCCCAGTCGTGGCAGTCGATGGGGCCATCGCCCAGGTACCGGGTGAACGCGTGCGTGCCAGAAAAGTGGATGCTGCCAGTGATTTTGTGGATCGCGAATTCTCCTGCGCTCAGGACACGACATTTGCCAAGCCCATCGAGATTTTCAAGCAGGCAGACAAGGTCTTGAGCCATGCGAAGTTGGCCGCCAGCGTACCGGTCGATCCTGCCGGGATGCAGCGCGTGGCCAGCATGATCGTCGATACCGACTACGAGCTGGTTCAGAAGCTGGGCGGCGCCGACAGCGCGAGTGACTACATCACGGGGCTGATGGGCTATGTATCGAGCATTTACCAGGCGGAAGTGAATACGAGCCTGGAAATTTCCCGGCTTTATATCCGCGATTCAATCGACGACCCGTGGCGTGCCAGCACGGCTTCGGCGATTCTGTTCGAGGTGCAGGATTATTGGAACCAGCCCCCTTACAGCACGCAGCCACGGGATTTCGTCCATTTTCTCAGTGGCAAGGATGCGGGCGGTGGTGTGGCCTTCGTGGATGTGCTGGGCATGGAGGAAAAGGACTGGAGCTATTCCATCAGCACTGGAATAGTGGGCAAGTTCTCGCCGGAGAACCCCCAGGTGATCTGGGATTCGTATGTGGTGGCGCATGAGATTGGCCACAATTTTGGCAGTCCCCATACGCACGAATACGCTGGCATCGGGGAGGAGCGGCCCGTGGATTGCTGCTATGTCGATGCCTCGGATGATTATTGCTATGCCACCAATGGCAACCGCACCGGCATCGGCCAGTTGCCGGGCCTCAACTCCCTGACCGGAGGCGTGGCTCGCCGGGGGGCCGGAACCATCATGAGCTACTGCCAACTGGTTTCTCCCGGCGGGCTGGAGAATATCAGCATGAATATGGGAACGCAGCATACCCAGGGTGTTTTGCCCGAGCGCGTGCCCCAGTTGATGGCCAGCAATGCGGCACTGTATCTGCCATTGGTGCAGAAGATCAATATGCTTACCGTGGAGGTGCATGCCAGTGCGGGAACGGGAGGGAGTATCAGCCCCTCAGGAGAAATTCTGGTGGCGCAGGGAGAAGTGATGGGCTTCACGGTCACGCCCGATTCAGGATTCCAGATCGGCAGTGTCACTGGCTGTACGGGAACCCTGCTGGGAAATACCTACACCACTGGACGCATTCAGTCGGCATGCACTGTTCATGCCTCCTTTGTGCCCGACACACGCTCTGTGTCGCTCCAGGTGACGCATACGGGGCGCGGTGCTGTCCAGCTCTCCGACACTGGCGAAGTGGAGTTGCAGGCAGATGGCTCCATGCTTTTCAAGTTTTCTGTGGGCGCGTCGGTGATCCTGACGGCCATGCCTGATGCGGGATATGCCTTTGGGCAATGGTCGGGGGCATGCGCTGGCCAGGCCAATCCGTGCCATTTGGTGCTGACCGAGTCCATGTCGGCAGGAGCGGTTTTTGGCGCGTTGAAGCTGGGCGATTCCGCAGAATTTGTCCGACAGCAGTATCGGGATTTTCTGTGGAGGCAGGCCAATGAGGCCGATATTCTGTGGTGGCAAGGCCAATTGGATGCCGGTGTGCTCCAGCCTGAAGAACTGGTCGAGATTTTTCTGAATTCAGACGAATTCAATGGTGCCATTGCACCGATTGCCAGATTGTATTTTGCCTATTTCGACCGGATTCCCGACTCGGTGGGGTTGCGGTTCTGGATCGAGTCGGTATTGGGCAGTGGAAGCCTGGAGGCCGTATCGAAGGCTTTTGCCAGCTCCAATGAGTTTCTGGAACGGTATGGGCAGTTGAATGATGCCGACTTCATCGAGCGCGTTTACCAGAATGTGATGGCGCGCCCCAGTGACAGCACGGGCAAGCAGTTCTGGCAGTCACAACTGGAAAATGGCATCTCCCGTGGCCAGATGATGATTGACTTCTCTGAATCGGCAGAATATCGCCAGCGTAAAAGTGCCGATGTCTTTGTGGTGATGGCGTATGTGGGAATGTTGCAGCGTTCCCCCGATCAGGGCGGATTTGATTACTGGGTGAATCAAATCCGCCTGGGAGGGTTGGCTACGGGATTGATTGCCGGGATTCTGGCCTCTCCCGAATATCTGGCGAGATTCTGAACTCGCCAGTTCAGGAAACGCTGATTAATTCGTCCCGAGTCGCCGCGCCCCCTATCGGGATGGGCTGCAAGGCGGTTTTTGGGGTCAATAGTGGTGCTATTGACCCCAAAAGCCAACGCAGCAGACCGCCCGAGAGGGGGATGCGGCGGCCGGGAGGAATGATTCAGCGGTTCCTTCAGCTCAATCAATAGTGTGCATCGCGCTGGCGGCGTGCACCTTGCGGGGCGTTGCCGCTGCTCTTGAAGCCCTTGCCATTGGCTGGGCGGTTGCCGCTGCGTGGTGGGCGGGCATCCGCGCCGTTGCGTGCGCCGGAGTAATCGGAGGGCGCGTTGCCACGACTGCGACGCTGGGCGGGCTGGTCGCCACGGGATGCGCCGGTGTATGGTGCACGTGAGGGGCGTTGGCCTTCCCATTCGCGGCGTTCGGAATGGTCGTTGCGCCAGCCGCCTTGCTGCTCGCGTCCGTCCTGGCTGCGGGAGTCGCCTCGGGGTGCTCCGAATGGTTTGCCTGCACCGCGTTCGCCGCCCTGGTAGCTGCCACGTCCTGCGCTTTGGCCCTGGCCGTAGCCACCGCCGTGGCCTGAGCGGGCGTTGCCGCCTGGGCGGCCACCACCGTGGCGGCTGTTGCGGCTGTCTCTGCCATCGCCGCGTCCGCCGCCGTTGTTGCGCCATTCGGGAATCGATTGGCGCGGCTCCAGTCCGGGCCAGACCACGGCCTGGAGTTTCTGGCGGGTGAAGGATTCGATTTCGAAGATGCGGCGGCGGTCGCGGTACTCGGCGAATGTCACGGCCAGCCCTTCACGCCCGGCGCGGCCGGTGCGGCCAATGCGGTGGGTGTAGTCTTCGGCTTTCATCGGCAGGCCGTAGTTGAAGACGTGGGTGATGGTGGGTACGTCGATGCCGCGTGCGGCCACATCGGTGGCGACCAGAATCTGCACTCGGCCATCGCGCAGGGCGGCCAGGCGGCGCATGCGCATGCCTTGCCCCAGCGCACCGTGCAGGGCCACGGCACTGAAGCCGGCCTCATGCAGGTCGGTGGCCAGTTCGTCGCACTCGATCTGGGTGCTGGCAAACACGATGGCCTGGTCGATTTCCGGGCTGCGCAGCCAGGCATCCAGCAACTGGCGTTTGTGCTCGGGGGTGTCGGCCCAGAACAGCTTCTGCGTGATGTTCTCGTGCTTGATCTGCGGGCTGGCAATCTCGATTTTCTGGGCGTTGCGGCCGTTGTCGTGCATCACGCTCATGGCCAGCTTCTGGATGCGTGGTGCAAATGTGGCACTGAACATCATGGTCTGGCGGCGTTGCTCGGTCAGGCGGCTGATTTCTTCGAGGTCTTCGGCAAAGCCCAGGTCCAGCATGCGGTCGGCTTCGTCGAGCACCAGGAACTGCACGCCTTCGAGCTTGATCTGGCCGCTGCGCTGCAAGTCCAGCAGGCGACCCGGTGTGGCCACGACCAGACGGGCGTTCTGCAACTGGGCGATCTGCTTGGGGTAGGGCAGGCCACCGATGACGCTGGCAATGCGAATGCCCCGGTTGTGGCGGATCAGGTCGATGGCATCGTTGGCCACCTGCATGGCCAGCTCACGGGTGGGGCACAACACCAGCGCGCCGGGTTCGGCAGCGGTGAACTTGCGGTTGAGCGGGTTCTTGCGGCGGGGCTTTCTGGGGGCTTCCTCGCCACGCGCCAGGGCCTCTGCCACGCCGCGCTCAAAGTCGGCTTTTTCCTGTTCCTTGGCCTTGATGTCCATCTCGATCAGGGTGTGCAGCACGGGCAGCAGGAAGGCGGCGGTCTTGCCACTGCCGGTCTGGCTGGAGACCATCAGGTCCACATAGTGGGCAGACTGCTGGGCATCGGCCTTTTGCAGGGCCAGCGGAATGGCACGAAGCTGCACGGGCGTGGGCTGGGTGTAACCCATGTCGCTGACGGCCTGGAGCAGTTCAGGGGCCAGGCCCAGCGCGGCAAAGGCGTTGTCTGCGCCGGATGGGGTTTGGGGGGTGTGGTCGTCCACTGCGGGCGACGAAGCCACGGCAGAAGTAGCCTCGGCAGTGGAGGAAGGAATGTAGGTCATGGTATGGGTGCTTTCGATGCAGGAACGAGCCTGTCACGGCTGCGGGTACACGAGTACTGTGACGCGGCCGTGGGCAAGGTTTCGTTGGTGGTTCAAACATCAGCCATCAAACGAAACCAGCCGGAGAAAACACGCTGGGGGCAATGGTCGGTTGCCGGGCCGTCGCACACGAGGAGGGCCAAGGGCAAAAGCTGCCAAGGATGAAGGACGATGCACAAAAAACAAGGCTCTCACAGCCTTGGTTGGCGTTGGTGGAGCCAAGCCGAGCATTGTCGCACAAAAGGCAAATTTTGTGGAATTATTTATTGTGCCCGAGTGCAGGCTGGCACAATGCCAGAGGTTTCACCGCCACGCTGCCAGTGGCTGGCTTTCATTCCTATTTTTGTTCATGCGGTTCCTGCCCGTGCCCGTCGGCCAGAATGTGGCAGAGCCGATTGCTACCGATCCCCCATGCGCAAACCCGACCCATCCGCCCCCACCCCGATGATGCAGCAGTATCTGGCACTCAAGAGCCAGCATCCGAACATTCTGCTGTTCTACCGCATGGGCGATTTTTATGAGTTGTTTTACGACGATGCCAAGAAAGCCGCGCGGCTGCTCAACATCACGCTGACTGCGCGCGGCCAGTCGGGGGGACAGCCGATCCCGATGGCAGGTGTGCCGTTTCATTCGGTCGAAACCTATCTGGCGCGGCTCATCAAGTTGGGCGAGTCGGTGGCGATCTGCGAGCAGATCGGCGATCCCGCCACCAGCAAGGGGCCGGTGGAGCGCAAGGTGGTGCGCGTCATCACGCCCGGCACGCTGACCGACACGGCCCTGCTGGCCGACAAGCACGAGGCCGTGCTGCTGGCCCTGAGCGAGCAGGGCAAGGGCCGCAACGCGCTGATGGGGCTGGCCTGGATGAGTGTGACGCAGGGGCTGGTGCAACTGGCGCAGTGCCTGCCGCAGGAGCTGGGGGCGTGGCTGGATCGCATCGGCCCCAGCGAGGTCATTTACAGCGCGGCAGCCAGCGAGGGGCTGGAGAATCTGTTGCAGCAGCGCAAGAGCAGCGGCACCAGCCATGCGGCCTTGCAAACCCAGCCCGCCTGGCATTTCGAGGCCGAACTGGGTGAGCGCGGCCTGAAGGAACATTTGCAGGCCGCCAGTCTGCAAGCCTGGTCTGCCGATGATCTGCCCGCAGCCCATGCCGCCAGTGCGGCCTTGCTGCACTACGCCCAGCACACGCAAGGGCGCAAGCTGCAACACATTCAGGGCATTGTGGTGCAGCGCGACGACGAATTGCTGCACCTGCCCGCCACCACCCAGCGCAACCTGGAGTTGGTGCAGACCCTGCGCGGCGAGAGCAGCCCCACGCTGTTCTCGCTGCTGGACACCTGTGCCACCAGCATGGGCAGCCGCAGGCTCAAAAGCTGGCTGCTCATGCCCCGGCGCGACCGCCAGCAGGCCCAGGCGCGGCTGGACTGCATTGCCCAGTTGCGCGACGAATTCGCCCCCCTGCCGCTGTGGGAGCGGTTGCAGCAGGCTTTGCGCCAGGTGGCCGATGTGGAGCGCATCAGCGCGCGCATCTCGCTGGAACAGGTGCGCCCGCGCGAGCTGGTCGCCTTGCGCCACACCCTGCGCCATGCGGCCGAGCTGGCGCAGATCGCCCTGCCTGCCGATTCGCCGGTGCAGCGTCTGTTGCGGCAACTGCCGCCCCCGCCGGGCGTGGCCGATCTGTTGCAGGCGGCCATTCTGGACGAGCCAGCGGTGCTCATTCGCGATGGTGGGGTCATGGCCGCCGGTTTCGATGCCGAACTCGATGAACTGCGCGGTATCCGCGACCACTGTGACGATTTCCTGCTGGCCCTGGAAGGGCGCGAGCGCGCCCGCACCGGCATTGCCAATCTGCGCGTGCAGTACAACAAGGTACATGGTTTCTACATCGAAGTCTCGCAAGGACAGGCGGACAAAGTGCCCGACGACTACCGCCGCCGCCAGACCCTGAAGAATGCCGAACGCTTCATCACGCCGGAGCTGAAAGCCTTCGAGGACAAGGCCCTGTCCGCGCAAGAGCGTGCGCTGGCCCGCGAGAAATACCTCTACGCCCAATTGCTGACGCAGTTGCAGCCGCACATTCACGCACTGATGCAACTGGCGGGCGCGCTGGCCGAGCTGGACGTGCTGTGCACGCTGGCCGAGCGTTCGCTCACGCTGGGCTGGAGCGCGCCGCAGTTCAGCATCGAGCCGTGCATCGACATCGAACAGGGCCGCCACCCGGTGGTGGAGGCGCGGCTGGCCGAAACCACGCAGACCCCGTTCATTGCCAACGACACGCGCATGGGCGGGCGCACGCGCATGCAGATCATCACCGGCCCCAACATGGGCGGCAAGTCCACCTACATGCGGCAGGTTGCCCTGATCGTGCTGCTGGCGAGCATCGGCAGCCATGTGCCTGCCGCACACTGTCGGCTGGGGCCAATCGACGGCATCCACACCCGCATCGGGGCAGCCGACGATCTGGCCAATGCGCAATCCACCTTCATGCTGGAGATGACCGAGGCGGCGCAGATTCTGCACACCGCCACGGCACACTCGCTGGTGCTGATGGATGAAATCGGCCGGGGCACTTCCACCTACGACGGTCTGGCACTGGCGGGCAGCATTGCCACACACCTGCACGACAAGACCCAGGCCTTCACGCTGTTCGCCACCCATTACTTCGAGCTGACGCAACTGCCCGCCAGCCTGCCCCATGCCGTGAACATGCACGTCACCGCCGCCGAAACCGGCCAGCGCATCGTGTTCCTGCACGAATTGCAGCCCGGCCCGGCCAGCCGCAGCTACGGCATCCAGGTGGCCAGGCTGGCCGGAATGCCTGCCGCGCTGATTCACCATGCCCGCCATACGCTGGAGCGGCTCCAGCAGCAGGAACAGGGGCACAGCCCGCAGGCTGATCTGTTTGCCGATGCAGCGCAAGCCGGAGCCGTGGACGGTGCGCCAGCGTCTGTGCCATCGCCACAGCCCGCCTCGCCCGCAGAACCTGCCTTGCAGGAGCTGGCCGATGCACTCGCACGGCTGGACGTGGACAACCTCACCCCCCGCGCGGCTCTGGATGCCCTGTACGCATTGCAGGCCATGTTGCCCGATGCGGCATCCGCCCGCTGAACACCGCCACCGAAAGCCATTGGCCATGTCCCGTCCTGCCGCACCCCGTTCCCCATTGCCACTGGTCTTCATCACCGGCGCGTCCAGCGGTCTGGGGCAGGCATTGGCTGCACACTATGCCGCACAGGGCTGGCGGCTGGCACTGGTGGCACGCCGAGTCGAGGCCATGCAGGCCTGGGCGCAGGCACGAAACCTGCCGCCCGCGCAATATGCTGTGTACGGAGCCGATGTCAGCCAGCCCGCCAGCATCCAGGCGGCGACACAGCACTGCCTGCAACAGCAGGGCGTGCCCGACGTGGTGATTGCGAACGCAGGCATCAGCCACGGCGTGGACAGTGGTCGCCGGGGCGATCTGGCCGTCATGCAGCGCATCTGGGCGACCAACAACCTGGGCATGGCCGCCACCTTCCAGCCCTTCATCCAGCCCATGCAGCAGCGCGGCAGTGGCACGCTGGTGGGCATTGCCAGCGTGGCGGGCGTGCGCGGCCTGCCCGGCCACGGTGGCTATTGCAGCAGCAAGGCCGGGGTCATCGCCTATTGCGAAAGCCTGCGCGGGGAACTGCGCGGCACGGGTGTGAAAGTCACCACCATCAGCCCCGGCTTCATTGCCACGCCGATGACGGCAGACAACCCATTCCCCATGCCGTTCCTGATGCCTGCCGACCGCTTTGCCGCCAAGGCCTATGCGGTCATCGAAGCACAGCGCAGTTACTGCGTGATTCCGTGGCAAATGGGCTGGGTGGCGCGCCTGTTGCGGGTACTGCCCGATGCCGTCTTCGATCGCGCACTGGCTGGACGCGGGCGCAAGCCACGCAGCAAAGAGGGCGATTCGCTGTAACAAGGACGTAAAAGGACGTAAAAAAACCGGCCACAAAAGCCGGTTTTTTTGTTCAACCCCTGCTGGACAATCACCGGCAGGGGTTGAATGGGGAATCAGTAACCGCCTTGGTTGCCACCGCGCGAGCCACCGTAGGGGCTGCGGAAGCCACCGCCGCCGCCTTCGCCGCCACGGCCACCGCCGAAGCCGCCGCCACTGCGACCACCACCGAAGCCACCGCTGCGGGGGGGACGGGGTTCCAGCGGACGGGCTTCATTGACCACCACGTTACGGCCGCCCAGAGGCTGACCGTTCAGGCCGTTGATGGCATCCTGGGCTTCTGCGTCGGAAGCCATTTCCACGAAACCAAAACCCTTGGAACGGTTGGTGTCACGCTCCATCATGACCTTGGCACTGGTGACCACGCCGAATTGGCTGAACGCCTGCTCCAGATCGCCGTCGCGAACCGAGTAGGGAAGATTGCCGACATACAACTTATTGCCCATGAAAGGGACTCCTAAAAACACATTGACTGAAGCGATGGAGCCCCGGAGCCGCGTTAGCGAGAAACCCCTCTACTGCGCACTGAAACCTGTAAATCACCGCAAACTGAAATCGGGACAAAGCCCGTAAGCATTATCTACCGATTGTCGTGACGATTTCTTGAAATATTTTGCAGAGTGTGGCAAGAAAGTCGCATTCTTTGCTCAGGTTTTCGAGTTTTCGGGTCTTCAGCGATTGCGCTGATTCATGAACACCAGTCGTTCCAGCAGGTTCACGTCTTGTTCGTTTTTCAGCAGTGCGCCCACCAGCGGCGGCAGGGACAGCTTGCCCTCCTGACTGCGCAGGGCTTCGGGTGCGATTTCTTCGGCCAGCAGCAGGCGCAGCCAGTCCACCAGTTCGCTGGTGGAGGGTTTTTTCTTCAGGCCGGGAACACTGCGGATTTCGTAGAAGCTGCGCATGGCCGCATCCAGCAGCGCGCCCTTGAGGTTCGGGAAATGCACCTGCACGATCTGCTGCATGGTGTCGGCTTCCGGGAACTTGATGTAGTGGAAGAAGCAGCGGCGCAGGAACGCATCGGGCAGCTCCTTCTCGTTGTTCGAGGTGATGAACACGATGGGCCGCTGGCGTGCCCGCACCAGTTCGCGGGTTTCGTACACATGGAATTCCATGCGGTCGAGTTCGCGCAGCAGGTCGTTGGGGAATTCGATGTCGGCCTTGTCGATTTCGTCGATCAACAGTGCAGTGGGCTGTTCGGCGGTGAAGGCCTGCCAGAGCACGCCCTTGACGATGTAGTTGTGGATGTCCTTGACGCGATCATCGCCCAGTTGCGAGTCGCGCAGGCGGCTGACCGCATCGTATTCGTACAGGCCCTGCTGGGCCTTGGTGGTCGATTTGATGTGCCACTGCAACAGGTTCAGTCCCAGTGCCTGGGCGACTTCCTCTGCCAGCATGGTCTTGCCGGTGCCGGGTTCGCCTTTGACCAGCAGCGGGCGTTGCAGGGCAATGGCGGCATTGACGGCCAGTTTCAAATCCTGGGTGGCAACATAGTTCTGTGAACCATCGAATTTCATGGCATTCCTTTTTTTCTTGACAAAGCACAGGGGCAGCCTGTCTGCCTGCCCCTGATGAATCTTTGCAATGATAGCGGCCAAATGGCCGTGGCCGCCGGTGTGGTGTGACTACGCCTTGTCCCAGAAGCGTGGCGCGGTTTTCAGGCTTTGCAGTTGGCGGGCGCAGTCGCTGGCCAGGCTGTGCTGGCGGGCGGCAAACCAGCCCACGCCGAACCAGGCGCGTGGCTCGGTCTGGCTCAGGCTTTGGTAGGTGGCCAGCGCGACGACTTCGTCGTTGTAGCCGCCCAGTGCGTCTTGTGCCGGGCGCAGTTGGCCCAGGTAGGCGTTGCTGGCACGCTTGTCGAACAGCGGCTGCACAAACTCCAGCAGGTAGCGCAGGCGTTTGAGGCGTTTGCGGGTGCGGTGCCGGTCTTCCATGTCCAGCTTCATGAACTGCTTGCCATCGCGCAGACTGGCGGCGTGCAGGCGTTTGAGGCGCAGGCGCAGGTAGCGGTGGGTGGTGTCCGCATCCATGACGGCGGGCAGGGCATCGATGGTTTGTGCCTCGGCTTCGTCGTCGCTGGTTGTTGCCTCTACGGCTTGTGCGAGGGCCTGCTGCTGGTTGGCCATGTCGCGCAGCAGGTGTGGGTCTTGTGCCGTCAGGCCGATCAAGCCCAGCAGTGCGGTCTGGAAGGCGGGCGTGCGCACGATGTCGCTGGCCGGGCGGGTTTCGCCGCTGGCGGGCAGGTCAAGTTCCGGCCCGCCGGCAGCCAGCAATTGCGCCTGGGCGGTTTCCAGCACCTCTTCGCGGTCGCGCAATTCCCCCAGTGCGCGGAAGGCCGCCACCAGTGGGGCTTCCCACTGCGGCTTGATGAGCGTGGGAGCCAGCGGTGCGAGTTCGCGCAGGGCCGTGCGCAAACGCCGGATGCCGATGCGCAACTGGTGAACCTGTTCGGCATCGTCACTGCCTGCTCCCACTTCGCTGGCGTTGGGCAGGATTTGTGCCAGGCACGAGGCCAGCGCGGCCTGCAACACCACCGCACCGTGGGGCGATTGCATCTGCGCCGGGCGGTAGCGCACACTGGCGGCCTTGACCGGGGGCACTTCTGTCAGTCCCTGGCGCAGGCGTTCGCCGCGCTCGGCCTTGCTGACGGTGCTGAACCACAGGCCGTGGCGCGTGGCCCAGCGTTGTGCCAGAGCCGTGAGTTCGTCGATGTGGCCGCGAATCAGCTCCAGTTCCAGCTCCAGCACCTCGGTTTTCACGGTGGCTGCCGGGTTGCCGGGATCGGCGGCGGCAATGTGGCCGCTGTCCAGTGCCAGTTCCACCCAGCCACCGGGAATGCGCAGCAGCCGCGTCAGTCGCCAGATGTCGGTGCTGTAGGTCAGTGCCAGCGGCTGTTCGGTATCTGCCAGGGCCTGGGCCAGTGCGTCCCCGGCGGGGGTTCCCGCATGGAGGTTCGGGTCTGGCTCGGGGGCCACTCCGGCGGGGAATACGCCCAGGTCCACGTTGTGCTCCAGCCGCTGGATGGCGTCGGCTCCAGCCGCCTTGACGGTCTGAATCCAGCGTCGCTCCTCTTTGCGCACCCGCAGCGCGATGCCACGGGAGGTGAGGGCATTGTCGGCCGTGTCGAAGTAACGGGCCTGCAAATGGGTGCGGGTGACTGCGCCACGCCGCACGGCTGCTTCCACGGCCTGATGCCGCTGGGGGGGAATACCGAACTTGAATTCTATTTCTGTCATAGCAATGGGGGAAAACCGCAAAAAGCACTGCCCCGTAGAAGGGATAGACAGTGCTCGAACCATCTTCGCATGGCATCCCTGCAAAAATGATGAAAGTCCCTACACCTGTGTGTCCGCCCACAATGCCGGGTTCCATGCCCCTGTTTTTCCATACTGGGGATAATCGGCCCTCTCGTACCTTGTTTTCTGGTCTTTTCACTTCATCACCGTTGCTTTCATTCCCATGCGCCCAACCCTGACCCGAGTTTCCATTGTTCTGGCCCTGTGTGTTGCGGGTGTGGCTGCATGGTGGTGGCAACAGCCGGAACGCCGTGCACCTGCTGCGACGGCCGTGCCTGCGGCTGCACCGGCGCGTTCGCTGCCACTCATCGAAGTGCAGCGGGTGCGCACGCTGCCCATGCGCGATGAAGTGCAGGCCACCGGCACGTTGGTTTCGCGCCAGAGCGTCAGCCTGCGCCCCCAGGCCAGCGGCATGGTCACCCGCATCCACTTCAAGGATGGCCAGCAGGTGCGCAAGGGGCAGGTGCTGCTGGAGCAGGACAGCCAGTTGCAGCGTGCCCAGTTGCAGCAGGCCCAGGCCGAAATGGGCCTCGCCCGTGCCAACCACCAGCGCAACCGTGAACTGGTGGCCAAGGGCTTCATCAGCCAGCGCGGCCTGGACGAAAGTGCTGCCGACCTGCAAGTGGCCCAGGCCAGGCTGGCACTGGCGCAGACCACCGTGGAGCGACTGCGGCTGGTGGCCCCGTTCGATGCCGTGGCGGGCATTGGCCGGGTGCATGTGGGCGACTACCTGCGCGAAGGCGACGAAGTCGTCAGCCTGCAAGACATGGCCGTGATGCACGTGGACTTCCGCCTGCCGGAGCGGTATTTGCCGCAGTTGTCCGTCGGCCAGCCCGTGCAGTTCAGCGTCGATGCCCTGCCTGGTGAAACCCACACTGCCGAATTGATGGCCATCGACCCGTTGATCGACGAACAGGGCCGCTCGATTGCGATTCGCGCCCGCCTGCCCAACCCGCAGTACCGCCTGCGACCCGGCATGTTCGCGCGGCTCTCGCTGTTGCTGGAAGAACGCCCCGACGCGCTGGCCGTGCCCGAAGAGGCCGTGCTCTCCAATGCCGAAGGGGCCAGCGTCATCCGCATCACCCCAGCTTCGACCACGGCAGAGGCTGAAGCTGGTGTGTACCAGAGCGAACGGGTGGCCGTGCAACTGGGACTGCGCCAGCCCGGCTGGGTGGAAGTGCGCGAAGGACTGGCTGCCGCAGACGTGGTGATGACGGCCGGACAGCACCGCGTCAGCAACAGTGGTCAGCGGCTGCGTGTGGCGCAATGGCCGGAAGACGCGACGGCAGCTGCGCCACAGAGCGGCCCATCGTCGGAACCCTGAAACGGTGTTGTGCCTGGGGCAGGGTTCTCTGCCACACGGAATCAATTGACGCATTGACTCCAACGCTGGGGTGAATCTGATGGATGACACGCCCTAATGACTACTGATTTCCCTGCGTTTCTGGCAAAGCCCGACTTCCATTTCCACCATTCGTGAACTGACCATTGCCCTGTCATTGCGGCGAAGGCCGCAATCCAGTGACGACGTTGAAAAAACACCGGTATTGCCCAATGGCACATGGGGTGACTGGATTGCGGCCTTCGCCGCAATGACGACAGCTAGTGTGTCAAAGGCCGTTGCAATGGCCACATGCGCCGCCTTGCGCTGCATCCCACTGGCGGGCGCGGGCTTACCGCAAGAGTTTTGCAGACCTTCCCTAGATGATATTCAGAGGTTCTCGAACAGTTTGCTGACCGGGACATTCAGCGCAGCTGCCAGCGTCTCGATGGCATCCATCGACAGATTCGCGCCACCGGTTTCGATGCGGCTCATATAGGCACGCACATAGCCGCAACGGTCGGCGAATGCTTCCTGTGTGAAGCCCGCTGACTTGCGCAACTCTCGCACACGTTGGCCGAAACGCTTTCGCAGGGATAGGTACATCCCGCGTTTCTATAAAAAGTTCACCAATCGTGACACATACTGATCGTGACATGTATACTAATAGTGACATTTGGTGTTGCATTAGAAGTGTCTACATTGATGGCACGCCCTAGCCAGCAAGGCTTAATGAACACACAAAGTTGCATGAATTCATATAGTTTAAATTCATGTTGTTCATATAATTAACAAAGGAAAACTGTGAAAAAAATTACTTGTATCTTGTGTTGCCTGTTTTTGGCTGCATGTTCAGGGATTTCGGACAATGAAAAAAAAGAGGCTGAGAAAGCATGCGTAGATTTTGTGAGTAAAAATGTTGATTTTTCTGTGGATGCGGAGGCTTTTGATATTTATAAAAAGAAAGGAAATATAGTTGTGGAGGTTGGCTATAAGAAAAAATATGGAGGGGATACTTATTCGATGCGCCTTTGTGTGATTGATGAAGAAAGAGGGTATATATTTTCGCCTAGCGTATTTAATGAGAGTGAGTGGAGTAGATAAGAAGATTTTATATCTTACTTGCTTTTGTTTTGTATTGAAATACTATGAAAGTGCTTATATGAAAAAGATGGTTCTACCAATGCTGACCATTCCGTTGCTGAGTGGTTGTGGTCGGATACAGGATACGGTGCATCATGTGAAAATGGCGAACAGTATTCTGTCTTTTGCGCCTTTGGTTTTTTCCTTGGTTACGCTGGTTGCCAGTATTATTCTGCTGCATCGCGCAAGGACGAAGTCTGCATCTATTTTCTGCATTGTTTGTCTACTGGCATGTGTGGCCCAGTGGCTTGGGCTATTTGGTAATCCGAGCATTGTAAATCCCAAGCCGATTGTTGCTGCATTGGCAATACAGTCGTTCGGAATTCTTTATTATGCTTGTGCACGAAATAGTTATTGGGATTGATAGGCTAGGATAGCCAAGGGCATATCCCGCCATGACGCAAAAAAAGGCGGAATACGCTATCGTTATTCCGCCTGATGATTTTGCTGTCTGGATAACCGTGGGTTTACTTCAGGATGTCGCCCACGCAGAGGTATTTGATTTCCAGGTATTCGTCCATGCCGTGGCGGGAGCCTTCGCGGCCCAGGCCGGATTGTTTCACGCCGCCAAACGGGACGTGTTCGGTGGCGATGATGCCGACGTTGATGCCCACCATGCCGTATTCGAGGGCTTCGCCGACGCGGAAGATGCGGCCTACGTCGCGGCTGTAGAAGTAGCTGGCGAGGCCGAATTCGGTGGCGTTGGCGGCGGCAATGGCTTCGGCTTCGGTGTGGAAACGGAACACCGGGGCGAGCGGGCCGAAGGTTTCTTCGCGGGCGACCTTCATGTCGGCGGTGGCTTCGGCAATGACGGTGGGGGCGAAGAACTGGCCGTGCAGTCGCTGGCCGCCGGTGAGCACCTTGCCACCCTTGGCGACGGCATCATCGACGTGGCTTTGCACTTTGTCGAGGGCGGCGGGTTCGATCAGCGGCCCCTGCACCACGCCGTCCTCGAAGCCGTTGCCGACCTTGAAGGCGGCGACGCGGGCGGCGAATTTCTCGACGAAGGCATCGTACACGCTGTCCTGCACATACAGGCGGTTGGCGCAGACGCAGGTCTGGCCTGCATTGCGGTATTTGCTGGCAATCGCTCCTTCCACGGCGGAGTCGATGTCGGCATCGTCAAAGACGATGAACGGGGCGTTGCCGCCCAGTTCGAGGGCCAGTTTCTTGACGGTGGGGGCGCACTGGGCCATGAGGATGCGGCCCACTTCGGTGCTGCCGGTGAAGCTGAGGTGGCGCACGATGTCGCTTTCGCACAGCAGCTTGCCGATGGCAATGCTCTGCTCGCTGTCGGCGGTGAGCACGTTCACCACGCCGGCAGGGATGCCCGCGCGTTGCGCCAGTTCGGCCACGGCCAGGGCAGTGAGCGGGGTGAGTTCGGCGGGCTTGATGACGACCGTGCAGCCTGCGGCCAGTGCCGGGGCGACCTTGCGGGTAATCATGGCCAGCGGGAAGTTCCACGGGGTGATGGCGGCGCACACGCCAATGGGCTGCTTGATGACGAGCAGGCGGCGGTTGTTGTCGAACTGCGGCAGGGTTTCGCCGTTGCCGCGCTTGGCTTCTTCGGCGTACCACTCGACGAAGCTGGCACCGTAGGCGACTTCGCCCCGGGTTTCGGCCAGCGGTTTGCCCTGTTCGGCGGTCATGATGCGTGCGAGGTCTTCCTGGTGCTGGGTGAGCAACTGGAACCAGCGCAGCAGCAGGGCATGGCGTTGCTTGCCGGTGAGGTTGCGCCAGGCAGGCCATGCGGCGTTGGCGGCATCGATGGCCTGCTGTGCCTGGGCCACGCTGAGATTGGCCACGTCGGCCAGGTGCTGGCCGGTGGCGGGGTCGTGCACGGCAAAGCGGCTGGCGGCGGTTTCCCACTGGCCGTTGATGAGGGCATCGGTCTGGAGTAGGCTGGGGTCTTGCAGCAGCGAGAGCGGGGTGGTGTTGGCTTGTGTCATGGTATGGGGTGTATGGGTCGGAACGAAAGTCAAAAGGGTATCAGATGCGGGATGCCGTGGGGGTGGCAGTGGATGCCAGGGCGGCGGCCTTGTCGTTGCGCGAGTGCACGACGAAACCGGCGATCACGACGATGAGGGCGGCCACGCCGGTGGAGATGACCAGCGGGCGGTATTCCGCAACGAACAGCATGGTGATGAGCGAGCCGATGATGAAGACGATGACGGCATAGGTCAGCCACGGGAACAGCCACATCTTGAGGCGGATGGGCTTGCCTTCGGCTTCGAGCTTGCGGCGCATCTTGAGCTGGGAGAAGGCGACGACCAGATAGACAAGCATGGCGATCATGCCGGTGGTGTTCATCAGCACGTCCAGGATGTCCTTGGGGCGCAGTGCGTCGATGAAGTTGATGATGGCGATGAGGACGGCCAGCGAGCAGGAGGCGATGACGGCATAGACGGGAATGCCGGTGTTGCCACGGGTCTGCATCAGCATCCTGGGGGCATCACCGCGCTTGGCCAGCGAGTACAGCATCCGCGAGGCGGTGTAGTGGGCGGAGATCAGGCAACTGCTCACCGAGGTCAGCACGACGAAGTTCATGACCCATTGCGCACCGGGGATGCCCAGCAGCTCCAGGGTGCGGCGGTACGAGCCGTAGCCGGACTGGCCCAGCATCGGGTCGTTCCACGGCACCAGCGCGACGATCAGGAAGATGGAGCCGATGTAGAACAGGCAGATGCGCCAGACCACGGAGTTGGTGGCCTTGACGATCTGGTCGGCGGGGTTCTTCGATTCGGAGGCGGCGATGGTGACGATTTCCGCGCCGAGGAAGGCGAACATCACCCCGAGCATGGCGACGATGACGGCCTTGAAGCCGTTGGGCATGAAGCCGCCCTGTGCCGTAAGGTTGGAGATGCCGCGCACTTCGCCGGTGGGCCAGAGGTTCACCACGGCCAGCGTACAGACGAGGATGAAGCAGACGATGGCGATGACCTTGATGAGCGCGAACCAGAACTCGAATTCACCATAGTTCCTGACGTTGAAGAAGTTCACCAGAATCAGCAAGGAGGTGGCCACCAGCGTGAAGACGTTGATCGAAATCTGCGGGAACCATTCGTGCAGGATCATGCCGGCGACATAGGCTTCCCAGGCCATCAGCAAGGCCCAGAACCACCAGTACAGCCAGCCGATGGTGAAGCCGGCCCAGCGGCCAATGGCCTGGTCGGCATAGGTGGAGAAGGAGCCGGTATCGGGTGCGGAGGTGGCCATCTCGCCGAGCATGCGCATGATGAGCATGACGACGATGCCCCCGGCAGCGTAGGCCAGGATGACGGCAGGGCCGGTGTTGGCAATGATTTTGCCCGAGCCAACGAAAAGGGCCGCACCAATGACCCCGGCAATCGACATCATGGTCAGGTGGCGGGTCTTGAGTGCGGCCTTGAGCTGGTTGCCTTCGTGTGTGGCAGAAGGATCATGGGTGTTGGACATGGTTGGGTTCCTTGGAGGGGGAGGCTGGTCGGTTGCAACACCCACGAAAACGCACCATGCAGCACCGCCACGCCCCACCGGGGGATGATTGGGAGCGTGCTTTCGATCCGCTCCCGCGATTGCCCGCCCGTCTGGCGGGCGGAGGGCCTGGCGGATTCGCCGCAGCGAAACCGCGCAGACGTTTCCCTAGGGAAGGTCTGCAAAACCCGTTGCGCCGCCCGCATCCCACCACTGGGCGCATCGCGGCGTTGGCTTCTGCGGTCAATAGCCCCGCTATTGACCGCAAAATCCGCCTTGCGCTGCATCCCACTGGCGGGCGCGGGCTTACCGCAAGAGTTTTGCAGACCTTCCCTGGCTTGTCTTTACGACTGGAGGGCTGCTTGCACGCTCTGGGCGATGATGTCCAGCCCTTCATCCAGCAGGGCATCGGAGGCGGTCAGCGGCACCAGAATGCGGATGACGTTGCCGTAGGTTCCGCAGGACAGCAGCACCAGATGCCGTTTGGCGGCTTCGGCGGTGATGCGCTTGGTCAGTTCGGCATCGGGTTCATTCGGGTTGCCGTTCTTGCCAAGTTCGAAAGCCACCATGGCACCCAGGCCGCGCACGTCGCAGATGGCCGGAGTGGTTTCGGCCAGCTTGCGCAGGCTTTCGGTCAGGCGTGCGCCCACGGCCTTGCTGCGCTCCAGCAGGTTTTCCTCGCGGAATGCCTTCAGCACGGCCAGCGCGGCAGCGCAGGACAGCGGGCTGCCCGCGTAGGTGCCGCCCAGGCCACCGGGGGCGGGGGCATCCATCACGTCGGCACGGCCAATCACGCCCGAGAGCGGGAAGCCACCTGCCAGCGACTTGGCCGTGGTAATCAGGTCGGGAGCCACCGGCCATTGTTCACAAGCATAAAATGTGCCGGTACGGCCTGCGCCGGTCTGCACTTCGTCGGCAATCAGCAGGATGCCGTGCTGCTCGGCCAGCTTCTTCAGGCCCACGATGAATTCGGGCGGGGCGACATTGAAACCGCCTTCGCCCTGCACCGGCTCGACGATGAAGGCGGCCACGCGGCTGGCTTCGATGTCGTTCTTGAAGATGGCTTCCACCGATTGCAGCGCGTCTTCCACGCTCACGCCATGCAGCGCATTGGGGAAGCGGGCGTGATAGACATCACCGGGGAAGGGGCCGAAGCCGATCTTGTAGGGTGCGACCTTGCCGGTCAGGGCCAGCGTCATGTTGGTGCGGCCGTGGTAGCCGCCCGCAAAGGCGATCAGGCCGGGGCGGCCGGTGTAGGCACGGGCAATCTTGACGGCGTTTTCGACGGCTTCCGCGCCGGTGGTCAGGAATAGGGTTTTCTTGGGTTCCGTTCCGGGGGCAATGGCATTAAGCTCCTCGGCCAGCTCCACATACGGCTCATAGGCCACCACCTGGAAACAGGTGTGGGTGTACTGCTCCAGTTGGGCCTTGACCGCTGCGGTCACGCCATCGTGCAGGTGGCCGGTGTTGAGCACTGCGATGCCGCCTGCGAAGTCGATATAACGCTGGCCTTCCACATCCCAGAATTCGGCGTTCTTGGCGCGGTCGATGAAGACCTCGTGCGATTGCCCCACGCCGCGTGGCAGGGCGTTCTTGCGGCGTTGCATCAGGGCGGCATTGGTACGTTCTTTGCTTGACATGGGTGGTTCCGCATGAGAGTTGATAATGGTTTGCAACTTTAAGAATCCAGCCGCTCAGCGTCCATGTACAGCAATCCCGATTCCGGTCGCCACTGTACTGGCCCCGCAACCGATACACCCTGATGACGCAACCATGACTTTCCCATGCGAAGTTTGACAAGACTGTGAATGGAATCGCCTCAAAATGATTACCCTGAAACCCGAATCCCCTACCCCCCTCATCAGCCAGATCATCGATGGCGTGCGCGAGCTGGTGGCCAGCCACGCACTCAAGCCGGGAGCCAAGGTTCCTTCCATCCGAGCCTTTGCTGCGCGGCACTCGGTCAGCGTTTTCACCGTGGTGGAGGCCTACGACCGGCTGGTGGCGCAAGGGGTGCTGGTGTCACGCGCCAATCAGGGCTTCTTCGTCTGTCGCCGCGACGAGGACGGCCCGATTGCACAGCCCGTGGCCGTTGCCTCCAGCGGCATCGGTGCGACACGCCGCCCGAGCTTCAATGATGTCTGGTACTTGCAGCAGATTTTCGAGAACCGCACCCTGCCCATGAAGCCCGGCTGTGGCTGGCTGCCCAACGACTGGCTGTTCGAGGATGCCGTGCGGCGCAGCTTCCGCCAGGTGGCCGCCGAGGGTCTGCGGCTGGGTGGCTATGGAGACCCGATGGGGCATCTGCCCCTGCGCACCCACATTGCCCACAGCCTGGAGCACAAGCAGCAGATATTGGTGCGCCCCGCCCAGGTGCTGTTCAGCCACGGCTCCAGCCAGGCACTGGACTGGGCCGTGCGCAGCCTGGTCAAGCCGGGCGACACCGTGCTGGTGGACAACCCCGGCTACCCCAACCTGATGAATATCCTGCGCTTTCAGGGAGCACGCCTGCTGGGCGTACCGCGCACCCCATCCGGCTACGACCTGGAAGAACTGCAACGCCTGCTGCACCAGCACCGGCCGCGCGTATTCTTCACCCAGCCGCGCCTGCAAAGCCCGAGCGGCTCGCGGGCCAGCCTCTCGCAACTGCACCGGCTGCTCCAGATGGCCAACCAGTACGACCTGACCCTGGTGGAAAACGACCTCTACGCCGACATGGACGACGAGAACCAGCCCTCGCTGGCCAGCCTCGACCAGCTCCAGCGCGTCGTTTATGTCGGCAGTTTCTCCAAGACCATCTCGCCCAATCTGCGCGTGGGCTTCATGCTGGCCAATCCCGATTGGATGGCGCGGCTGGCGCACCTGAAAATGCTCTCTGGCCTGACCAGTTCCGAGGTGGCCGAGAAGCTGGTGTACAACGTCGTCACCGATGGCCGCTGGCGCAAGCACCTCAAAAGCCTGCGCGACCGGCTCAAGGCCGGGCACGAGGAAGTGTCACTGCGCCTGCACAGCCACGGCTTCGAGCCGTTCTACGAACCCAACGAAGGCATGTACATCTGGGCGCGGCACCCGGCCGTGGCCGACAGTGCCGAACTGGCCAGCGCGGCCACCGCCGAAGGCATCATGTTCGGCCCCGGACAATTGTTCCTGGTGGACGGTGCCCCCACCGGCTGGCTGCGCTTCAACGTCGCCTACAGCCAGGATCGTGCCATCTGGGACTGGCTGGAACGCTATCTGCACCACCCTGGTGCCAGGAACCAAACCGGTGCACCCGGACTGGCCGCCAGCCGCCATTGAGCCAAGCCATGTGCGGCATATGACACAAAAATGTCACATGCCGCAGTAATGATGGTGGGTTAGTATCGATTCCTGCCATGCGCGTGGCATATTCGCACTCTCCCTCATCCTGGCTGCATCCTCTCGTGGTCAGATTCCCTTGCACCCACTGACCCCCCCAAAAAAGACCATGAAAGATGGAGAACTCATTGCCGCCGTGGACCTCGGCTCCAACAGCTTCCGGCTGGAAATCAGCAACCTGCATGGTGACCATTTTCAGCGCGTCGAATACCTGAAGGAAACCGTGCGCCAGGGTGGCGGGCTGGATGCCGACGGCTATCTGTCACAGGAATCCATGGAGCGTGGCTGGCAGTGTCTGGCACGATTTGGCGAACGGTTGCAGAATTTTCATCCTTCGCGGGTGCGTGCCCTGGCTACCCAGACCCTGCGCGAAGCGCGCAACCGCAAGCAATTTCTGGAACAGGCGCAGCAGCTGCTGGGGCATCCCATCGAAGTCATCTCCGGGCAGGAAGAAGCACGGCTCATCTACCAGGGCGTGACCTACTACCTGCCCCTCAACCCGGACGAATACCGCATGGTGATCGACATCGGCGGTCGCTCCACCGAGATCATCGTCGGCCAGGGGCAGGCTCCGCTGGAGGCCGCTTCCTTCGCGCTGGGCAGCGTGTCGTGGTCGCAGCGTTTCTTTGGGGAGGGGCGGCTCACTGCCAAGGGCTTTACCAAGGCCGAGGTGGCCGCCAAGGCCCTGTTGCAGGAGCGGCTGGGGCTGTTCGCCCAGTTCCCGCGCGAAAACGTCTTCGGTGCATCGGGAACCATGAATGCGGTGGCGCAAATCCTCTGCCAGCAGGGGCTGGCCGAACCCAATACCATCACCCGCAAGGCACTGGCGCAGCTCAAGGCACAGCTCATCAGTGCCCAGCATATCGACAACCTGAGCATGGAAGGACTGCGCGACGACCGCCGTCCGGTCATCGGCGGTGGTGTCAGTATCCTGACGGCCCTCATGGAAATCCTCGATGTGGCCACCCTCCACATCTCCGATGGTGCCTTGCGTCAGGGCGCGCTGGTCGATCTGATCCAGCGCGAGAAACCCCACAACGAACAAAGCGACATTCGCCAGAAAACCGTGCAAAGCCTGCTGCAACGCTTTGGCTACGACCGGCTTCAGGGCGAACGCATTGCCAGCACCGCCACCCACATCTGGCAGGAGTGGAACCTGCCCCAGGCCAGCCACGAAGACCTGCAACAACTGCAATGGGCGGCCCTGCTGCACGAGATCGGCATCAGCATCGCCTACGAACGCTATCACCACCACGGCGCGTACATTCTGGAATACGGCGATTGCCCCGGCTTCCTGCCGTCCGAGCGCGACAACATCGCGCAGCTCATCCTGGGGCATCGCGGCAAACTGAAGAAGCTGCAAGACCGTCTGCAAAACCATCCCGGCCTGTTCGAGCTGCAATTGCTGTGCCTGCGGCTGGCCATTTTGCTGTGCACCGCCCGCAACGACCCGGAACTGCAAGCCCTGCAATGGAGCACCCCCAAGAACCGCAGTGCCAGGGCCACCGTCAGCGAAGCCTGGAGCCAGGCCTATCCCCAGTCCTACTACCTGTTGCAGGAAGAAGCCTGCGTCTGGGAGAAGGTGGGGTTTGATTTGAAGGTGGTGGTGCAGGGCTGATGCGCCACTGATGCGTCTGGCAGACCTTCCTCAACCCGGCACGGGCAGGCCGAAGCGTTCGCGCAGGGTGGTTTCTGCGTAGTCCTGGCGGAACAGCCCGCGTTGTTGCAGCAGCGGAACCACGCCGTCCACGAAGGCGGTCAGGCCGCTGGGCAGTACATCGGGCATGAGGTTGAAGCCGTCTGCCGCGCCTGCCTTGAACCAGTGTTCAATGTCGTCGGCAATCTGTTCCGGGGTGCCGGTGACGACGCGGTGGCCCGTGCCGCCCGCCAGGGCGTACACCAGTTGGCGGAATGTGTAGCGATGGGCGCGTGCCTGTGCGAGGGTGGCGTGGAAGAAGGTGTGGCCGCCGTCCTGGGGCAGGGGGATGTCGTCGGGCAGTTCTCTGTCGGGGTGCAGGCGCGATGGATCGATGCCGAGCACGCCGGAGAGGCGGCTGATGGCGTAGTCGATGTCCAGCAGGTCGAGCAAGTCTCGCTTGCGCCGTTCGGCTTCTTCGACGGTGCCGCCGATGATGGTGGTCAGGCCGGGCAGTACCACGATGCTGCCGGGGTCGCGCCCGAAGGTCTGGGCACGTTGGCGCAGGTCGTGTGCGTAGGCAATGGCTTCTTCCAGCGACTGCGAGGCGGAGAACACCGCATCGGCATGGCGGGCGGCCAGGGCGCGGCCATCACCGGAGCCGCCAGCCTGTACCAGCAACGGGCGGCCTTGCGGGGTGCGTGGCACGTTGAGCGGGCCGCGCACGTCAAGGAACGTGCCCTTGTGGTCGATGGCGTGGATTTTGGCGGGGTCGGCAAAGCGGCCGGTGGCCTTGTCGCCCACGAGGGCATCGGCCTCCCAACTGTGCCAGAGGGCCTTGACGACATCGACGAATTCGGCGGCGCGTTCGTAGCGGGTGGTGTGTGCCAGCGGGCCGTTCAGGCCGAAGTTGTGGCTGGCGGCCGCATCGGAGGAGGTGACGATGTTCCAGGCCACGCGCCCGTGGCTGATGTGGTCGAGCGAGGCGAAACGCCGCGCGAGGTTGTACGGGTCGCTGTAGGTGGTGGATGCGGTGCCGATGAGGCCGATGTGCGTGGTGGCCGTGGACAGGGCGGCCAGCAGCACGGTGGGTTCCAGCGCGTTGATGGGGCGCAGGTCGATGCGGTCGGCAATCGAGACCTGATCGGCCAGGAACAGCGCGTCGAGTTTGCCGCGTTCGGCGGTACGGGCAATTTGCAGGTAGTGGTCGATGTCGATGAAGGCATCGGGTCGGCTGTCGGCATACCGCCACGCGGAGGGCAGGAAGCCGGAGCTGAGCATATTGACGTTGAGGTGCAGGCTGCGCCGGGGTTGGGCCGCGTCGGGGGTGTGTGAATGGGACATGGTGTTGTGCGGTGAAGGTGAGAGAGAGGATGCGCAAACGCTGCCGTCAAACAGGTTGTTGGCGGCGGCGTTGCAGGCGGTGATTGACGGCACGGGCGGCGCGGTCGCCCACGAATTGCACGGACTGCACCATGACCACGAGCACGACGATGACCATGAGCATGACTTCGGGCATGAACCGCTGGTAGCCGAAGCGGATGCCCAGATCGCCCAGCCCGCCGCCACCGACCACGCCGGCCATCGTGGAGTAGCCGATCAGGCTCACCAGCGTGACGGTCAGGCCCGCGACGATGCCGGGCAGGGCTTCGGGAACCAGCACCTTGCGAATGATCTGCCAGGGCGAGCCGCCCATCGCCAGCGCGGCATCGATCAGGCCGCGATCCACCTCGCGCACCGCCGCTTCCACCAGCCGCGCGAACAGCGGCGTGATGGCAATCGTCAGCGGCACGATGGCGGCGGTCGTGCCCACGGTGGTGCCGACCAGCAGGCGCGTGAGCGGGATGATGGACACCATCAGGATGATGAAGGGCGTGGAGCGGATCAGGTTCACCACGGTGCCGACACTGCGGTGCAGCAACCGGTGCGGCAGGATGTGCCCGCGTTCGGTGACGACCAGCAGCACGCCCAGCGGCAGCCCCAGCAGCGCGGAGATGACGGCGGCCACCGAGACCATGGCGAGGGTCTGTTGCAGCGACACCAGCAGGATGTTGAGCAGCGCGGGGGCGATGAAGGGAGCGAGCAGTTCAGAGAGCATGGCCGAGAAACTCCGTGTGCAATCCTGGTTGGCGCAGCCAGGCCAGCACCTCGTCCAGCCGGACATCGGCGTGGGGCAGGGCCAGCGTCAGCACGCCCAGCGGTTGCCCGCCGATGGTGTCCACGCGGCCATGCAGGATGCGGGCCTGAATGCCGAAGTGCTGGTGCAGCAGCGCGATGACGGGCATGCTGGCCGCCGCATGGGCCAGCACCAGCCGGATGGCGGGCGCACTGCCGGGCGCGGGTTGCGGCTGGATGCGGCTGGCGAGTGCCTCGGGCAGGTCGTGCGCGACGATACTGCTGAGAAAGCGGCGTGCGGTGGGGGTTTGCGGAAAGGCAAACACATCGTAGGTGGGGCCGGATTCGATCACCCGGCCATGCTCCAGCACGGTGACGTGGCTGGCGATGTCGCGCACCACTTCCATCTCGTGGCTGATGAGCACGATGGTCAGCCCCAGCCGCTGGTTGATGCGCTTGAGCAGTTGCAGCGTCTGTTCGGTGGTTTCCGGGTCGAGTGCGGAGGTGGCCTCGTCCGAGAGCAGGATGCGCGGCTCCAGTGCGAGGGCGCGGGCAATGCCCACGCGCTGCTTCTGCCCGCCGGAGAGTTCCACCGGATAGGCATCAGCCTTGTGCGCCAGCCCCACCAGGGCCAGCAGTTCGGGCACGCGCTGGCGAATCTGTGCGGCACTGTGCCCGGCCAGTTCCAGCGGCAGGGCGACATTGCCCGCTGCCGTGCGCGAGGACAGCAGGTTGAAATGCTGGAACACCATGCCGATGCTGCGCCGTGCCTGCCGCAGGGCCGCGCCGTGCAGGCGGGTGATGTCCTGCCCGTCGATTTCGATCTGCCCCGCGCTGGGCGTTTCCAGCCGGTTCAGGCAGCGCACCAGCGTGCTCTTGCCCGCGCCGGAGCGGCCAATGATGCCGTGGATGGAGCCGGGGGCGACGTGCAGCGAGATGCCATCGAGCACGTTCTCACCCGCCACATACGACTTGCTCAGTCCTTCGATGCGGATGATGGGGCGGTGGCGGGTTGCGGCACTGGACGCGGGCCGTCGCGGCGAGGCATCCGTGGTGGGTTCCGGTGGCAGGAACTGCACGGTGGCGGCCGACGAGGGATCGTCCGATGACCAGTGGGGCAGGGCACTCATGAGGTGATTACCAGCCTGCAATGATGTTGCCCTCGAACTTCTTCTCGATGAAGGCTTTCACTTCGGGCGAACGGAAGCTCTCCACCAGCACTGGAACCCAGGGCTGCTGAAGGTTTTTCTCGCCCACGCCGATCAGGCAGAAGTATTCCGAGAGCTGGCCTTCCAGCAGCAGTGCGTCGCGCTTGGGAACCAGCCCGGCATTGAGGGCGAAGTGCGAGTTGATGACGGAGAAATCCACGTCTTCCAGCGAGCGCGGCAGTTGCGCCTGCTCCAGCGGCAGAATGCGCAGCTTCTTCGGGTTGTCGATGATGTCCAGTTCCGTGGCATCGAAGCTCACGCCGTCGCGCAGTTTCAGCAGCCCGCCCGCTTCCAGCAGTTTCAGGGCACGGCCACTGTTGGTGGGGTCGCTGGGAATGGCCACCTGCGCGCCCTGTGGCAGGGCATCCAGGCTCTGGACGCGGCGCGAGTATCCGGCAATCGGCATCAGCACGGTGCGGGCCACGGACTGGACTTTCAGCCCCCGGTCCTTGACCTGCTGGTTCAGGTACGGCGTGTGCTGGAAGGCGTTGGCATCGATCTCGCCGCGTTCGGTGGCGGTGTTGAGCAGCAGGCCATCGGTGAATTCCACCAGCCGCACTTCCAGTCCCTTGGTCTTGGCGACTTCGGCCACGGCTTCGGCAATCTGCGCATGGGGGCCAGCGGTCACGCCCAGCGTGATGGAGTGCGAGGCCGCCGGGCTGGCTGCCGCAGAGAGGCTGACCAGCAGGCCCATGCCCAGCGATGCGAGCAGTTGGGGAAGCGAGGGGAATTTCATGGAGGGGTTCCTTGGTGCAGAAGTTTCAGGGAGTGAAATAGAGGTGGGCAAAGCTGCCGTAGATGCGTTCGGCGGTGGGGTCGGCATCGATCAGCCTGCGGTCGTACACCACGGTTTCGGGCGGCTGGCCGATGTTGATGGCAGCCACGTCTTCCCACAGCGTGCGTTGCAGTTGCGCAAACAGTTGCTTGCGCTGGGCCTCGTCAGGCTCCACGGCGGCGGCTTCCAGCAGCCGGTCGGCTTCCGGGTTGGCGTAGCGGCCCCCGTTGGAGAAGGGCAGGCCGATCTGGAAGTTCTTCGACCAGTACACGCGCTGCACGCCCACGGTGGGGTCGAACAGGTTGGACTGCGCTTCCACGCTGATGTCGAAGGCGCGTTCGGTATAGACCTTGTTCACATAAGTGCCGAAGTCGTAGGCATGGATGGCCGCGTCGATGCCGATCTTCTGCAACTGCTGGCGCAGGATGTCGGCAATGCGCCGCTCGGTGTAGGGGTTGGAAGTCAGGCGCACGGCAAAGCGTTTGCCATCCGCACCGCGCGGGTAGCCCGCGTCGTCCAGCAGCTTCTCGGCGGCTTTCAGATCGAATGTGTGGAACGGAATCGACGCATCGTGGTAGCGGCTGGGCACGCTGATGGCGGTGGCCGAGGGCGTGCCCTGTCCGTGCCATGCCAGCCGGTTGATGTGATCGATGGACACCGCGTGGGCAATCGCCTGGCGCACCGGCAGTTTTTGCAGCGCGGGGTGCTCGTGGTTGATGATGATCTGGTTGTACGGCACCGTGTAGCGGGCGGGCGATTTATCGACGCGCAGATGCGGCAGTTTCTCGAAGCGTTCGATCTCGCCCGAGGCAATCGCGTTGCCGGAAATCTGCGCATCCCCCGATTCCAGCGCGGCCGCGCGGGCACTCGCATCGGTCAGGAAGCGGATCACCACCTTGTCCAGGTAGGGGCGGGGCTTGTCCCAGTAATCGGGGTTGCGCTCCAGTGTGATGTGGCTGCCACGCACCCAGTCCTTGAAGACGAACGGCCCGGTGCCGATGGGGGCGTTGTTGTGCGGGTTGCTGCCCAGGTCTTTGCCCTCGTACAGATGGCGAGGCACGATGGGCGATTCGGTGGAAGCCAGCGCAGTCAGCAGATAGGGTGCGGGCTTGTCCAGCAGCAGGATGGCGGTGTGCGCATCAGGCGTTTGCACCTCGCGCACCTGGGCGAAGGTGGCGCGGCCACGCGAATGGTGCTCCTTCAGCGTGAAGATGGAATAAGCCACGTCGGCGGAGGTGAACGGCTTGCCGTCGTGCCACTTCACGCCCTGACGCAATGTGAACTCGTAGCGCAGGCCATCCGGCGCGACCTCCCAGGCCGTGGCCAGCAGCGGCCGGGGGTTGAGCTGGTCGTCGTAGGTCAGCAGCCCCTCGACGATCTTCGGCCCCACATCCACCGCCCCGCCAGCCGGGGTGTTGATGGGCACCAGCGTGGGCGGCTCCACCCGCAACGCCCAGGTGAGGGTGCCACCGTAGACGGGTTGCTGGGCGTGGCTGGACGCAGAGATGGCCAACAGAGCCAGGCCCAGCACGGAGGCTTTCAGATAGGTGGACGGGGCAAACAATCGCAAAGGCATGAACGAATCCTTGAAAACGGTGTGGCAGACACGGGAAATACGCGGGCAGAAAGTCGGCAACAGGCCCGACATCGCCCGGTACGGGGCGTGCGCACAGGTTTCCAGAGGGGGTTCATGGCAGATGGGGGTGCTGGAATGCGGGACTGCGTTGCCTGCCGTCAGGCCGCCTGCGCCTGGGCCAGTGCCGGGGCAAACTGGCTTTCGGGGCGTGGCAGGCCGAAGTGGTCGCGCAGCGTGCTGCCGCTGTATTCCTCGCGGAACAGTCCGCGCTGGCGCAGAATCGGCACGACTTCGCGGGTGAAGACCTCGAAGCCGCCGGGCAACCAGGGCGGCATCACATTGATGCCATCGGCCGCGCCCTGCTCGAACCAGGTCTGGATGTGGTCGGCAATCTGCTCGGGCGTGCCCGCCAGCACGAAATGCCCGCGCGCCCCGGCCAGCTTTTGCAGTAATTGGCGCAGCGTGGGCTGCTCGCGCTTGACGATGTCCAACACCAACTGGAAGCGGCTGTGTTCAGCCTGATCGGGGTTGTCGGGAATCAGGTGCAGCGGGAAGGGCGCGTCCAGGTCATGGCCGCGCAAGTCCACGTCCAGCCCCAACTGGTTCTTCAGTTGCAGCAGCGAGAAGTCCGGCTGGATCAGCTCGTCGAACTCGCGTTGCAGTGCCTTGGCCTCGGCTTCGGTGGAGCCGATGAAGGGGCTGAGGCCGGGCAGAATCTTGACGTGCGCCGGGTTGCGGCCCCGTTGCGTGGCGCGTTCTTTCACGTCGCGGTAGAACGCCTGGGCACTCTCCAGCGTCTGATGCGCGGTGAAGATGGCCTCGGCGTATTGTGCGGCAAAGTCGCGTCCGGCTTCGGACGAACCGGCCTGCACATAGACGGGCCGCCCCTGTGGCGAGCGTGGCACATTCAGCGCACCGGCCACGCTCAGGTGCTCGCCGCTGAATTGGGCGGGGTGAATGCGGTCGGTGTCGGCAAACAGCCCGGAAGCCGGGTCGTTGATGAATGCGCCATCTTCCCAACTGTCCCACAGCCGCCCGATGGCCTCGACGAATTCATGGGCGCGGGCGTAGCGTGCGGCATGGCTGGGGTGTTCTGCCAGCCCGTAGTTCTGCGCGGCCCGCTTCAGGCTGGACGTGACGATGTTCCAGCCCACGCGCCCGTGGCTCAGGTGGTCGGTGAAGGCCAGCAGCCGCGCCAGCGTGTAGGGGTCGTAGAACGTGGTGGAAGCCGTGGCAATGAAGCCGATCTTCTGCGTGGCTGCCGCCAGCGCGTTGATGAGCGTAATCGGCTCCAGGTGGAAGCGGCTGGCATAGCGCACTCCGTCGCCAATGCCCAGCCCGTCGGCAAAGAACACGGCATCGAACTTGGCGGCTTCTGCCTGCTGCGCCAGCTCCTGATAGAAACTCACGTCCAGCACCCGCTGGTGCGCCGCCAGCGGATGCCGCCATGCGGCTTCGTGGTGCCCATTCGGGTAGATGAACAGGTTGAGATTGAGTTGGCGGGGGGCGGTGGACATGGTCGGCTCAAGCAGAAAAATTGCGAAGCGGCCATGCTAGGGAAGGAGGGTGCCTTCCGTCAAAGAATAAGTTCCTATTTGAAAATGCCCATTTGCAAATGCAAAACGGTTGTTTGTCAGGCACATGCCAGCCAAACGCGACGGCTGTGGCATCAGAGGCGGCATCGTGGGCGGTCTGTGCTGGAACCGGTTCTAAAATGGCGGCTTTGCGGTGCAACAGGCTTTGGTCTGTGCATGGCCGCGCTTTCTGCCTTCCGATTGCCCAGACCCCTCATGCAAGAAAAATACGACCACCTGAGCGTGGAACATGCCGCCCAGACCCACTGGACTGCTGCCGATGCCTACCGCGTCACCGAAGATGCGGACAAGGCCAAGTACTACGCCTGCTCCATGCTGCCTTACCCCAGCGGCAAGCTGCACATGGGCCATGTGCGCAACTACACGATCAACGACATGCTCACGCGCAGCCTGCGCATGCGGGGGCACAACGTGCTGATGCCGATGGGCTGGGATGCCTTTGGCCTGCCTGCCGAGAATGCCGCGCTGAAGAACAAGGTTCCGCCTGCCCAGTGGACGTACGAGAACATTGCCTACATGAAGAAGCAGATGCAGGCGATGGGGCTGGCGATCGACTGGAGCCGCGAGATCGCCACCTGCGACCCCGCCTACTACCGCTGGAACCAGTGGCTGTTCCTGAAGATGCTGGAAAAGGGCATTGCCTACCGCAAGACCCAGGTGGTGAACTGGGATCCGGTCGATCAGACGGTGCTGGCCAACGAACAGGTCATCGACGGGCGCGGCTGGCGCACCGGTGCGCTGGTGGAAAAGCGCGAGATTCCCGGCTATTACCTGAAGATCACCGATTACGCGCAGGAGCTGCTCGACCATGTGCAGTTGGGCAACGACAAGGCCACGCTGACGGGCTGGCCCGACAAGGTACGGCTGATGCAGGAGAACTGGATCGGCAAGAGCGAGGGCGTGCGTTTCGCCTTCCCGCATGACATCCGGGGCAGCGATGGCCAGTTGATTCAGGATGGCCGCCTGTATGTGTTCACCACCCGTGCCGACACCATCATGGGCGTGACCTTCTGCGCGGTCGCCCCGGAGCATCCGCTGGCCCTGCACGCGGCAGCGGACAATGCCGGTCTGGCCGCCTTCATCGAGGAATGCAAAAAGGGTGGCAACACCGAGGCGGAACTGGCCACCAAGGAGAAGGAAGGCCTGCCCACCGGCCTGTTCGTCACGCACCCGCTCACGGGCGAGGCCGTGCCAGTCTGGGTCGGCAACTATGTGCTGATGAGCTATGGCGACGGCGCGGTGATGGGCGTGCCCGCGCACGATGAGCGCGACTTTGCGTTTGCGCAGAAGTATGGCCTGCCGATCCAGCAGGTGATTGCCGTGGAGGGCGAGGCGTTCTCCACCGAAGGCTGGCAGGAATGGTATGGCGACAAGCCACGCGCGGCCTGTGTGAACTCCGGCGTGCTCGATGGCCTGGGCCACCGGCAGGCCGTGGACAAGGTGGCCGAACTGCTGGCCGGCCAAGGGCTGGGCGAGAAGAAAACCACCTGGCGTCTGCGCGACTGGGGGGTGTCGCGCCAGCGTTACTGGGGCACGCCGATTCCGATCATCCACTGCGAGGACTGCGGCCCGCAGCCCGTGCCCGAGAAGGATTTGCCCGTCGTCCTGCCCGAAGACCTGGTGCCCGATGGTTCCGGCAATCCGCTGGTGAAAAGCGAAGCCTTCCACGCTGGTGTGGTCTGCCCCTGTTGCGGCAAACCCGCGCGGCGCGAAACCGACACGATGGATACCTTCGTCGATTCCTCCTGGTACTTCATGCGCTATTGCGACCCGCAGAACAGCGACCGCATGGTGGCCGAGGGCGCGGACTACTGGATGCCGATGGACCAGTACATCGGCGGTATCGAGCACGCCATCCTGCACCTGCTGTACGCGCGTTTCTGGACGAAGGTGATGCGCGATCTGGGGCTGGTGAAGGTGGACGAGCCTTTCACCCGGCTGCTCACGCAGGGCATGGTGCTGAACCATATTTTCAGCCGCCGCACCGCCAAGGGCGGCAAGGAATACTTCTGGCCCAGCGACGTGGAATTCGTGCAGGACGACAGCGGCAAGATCGTTGGCGCGAAGCTGAAGAAAGCCATCGACAGTGCCGATGGCGTGTTGCCCGTGGGCACGGCCATCGACTACGAGGGCATCGGCACCATGAGCAAGTCGAAGAACAACGGGGTCGATCCGCAAGACCTGATCGAGAAATACGGCGCGGACACCGCCCGCCTCTACACCATGTTCACGGCCCCGCCGGAGCTGACGCTGGAGTGGAACGACTCTGCCGTGGAAGGCAGCTACCGCTTTCTGCGCCGCGTCTGGGGCTTTGGGGCGAAGCTGGCCGAGAGTGGTGCGACCGGTGCGGTGGCGCAGTTGCAGCGGCAGGCCGCGCCCCAGGCCGAGTTCGGCAAGGCGGCCAAGGCCCTGCGGCTGGAAATCCACACAGTGCTGAAACAGGTGGACTTCGACTACCAGCGCATGCAGTACAACACCGTGGTATCGGGCGGCATGAAGATGCTCAACGCGCTGGAAGCCTTCAAGGCCGAGGGCGAGGCCGACCATCTGGCCGCTGCCGAAGGCTTTGCCATTCTGCTGCGCATTCTCTACCCTGCCACCCCGCACATTGCCCACAGCCTCTGGGCGGAACTGGGCTATGCCGCCATCTTTGGCGATATTCTCGATGCACCCTGGCCGCAGGTGGACGAACGCGCGCTGCAACAGGATGAACTGCAACTGGTGCTGCAAATCAATGGCAAACTGCGCGGCAACGTCACCGTGCCCGCCACTGCCGACAAGGCGGCCATCGAAGCCGCTGCACTGGCTTCCGATGCCTTTGCCCGCCAGGCCAACGGGGCCGCGCCGAAGAAGGTCATCGTCGTGCCCGGCAAGCTGGTGAATATCGTGCTCTGATCCTGCCTGACTGGTTTGTTTCCCCCCGAAAGTCTCCCATGTCCCAACGCCGTCTTTTCCTCTCGCTGGCCACTGCGGCCTGCTGCGCCCCGTTGCTCAGTGCCTGTGGCTTTCGCCTGCGTGGAGCCACGTCCTATCCGTTCAAGTCGCTGTACATCAAGGCCGAAGACCAATCGGTGTTTGCACGGCAGTTGCAACGCACGCTGGAAGGCACGGGCATCACGGTGCTGCGCGCGCCCAGCACCCCGGAGCTGGCCGAGCGCGTGCTGGAGCTGTTGAGCGAGCAGCACGAACGCGCTGTCATCAGCCAGACGGCCACCGGCGGCGTGCGCGAGCTGCAACTGCGCCTGCGCATCCGCTACCGCATCAGCAACCCCCTGGGGGGGCAGCCGGGCGAAGTGGTGGAGCTGCTGCAAAGCCGTGACCTCAGCTACGACGAATCGGCCGCGCTGGCCAAGGAGGCGGAAGAGCAGATGCTGTTCGCCGACATGCAGAACGACCTGATCGCGCAGATCATGCGGCGGCTGGTGGCAGCAGGCAGCGCGTGAACGAATACGGGCCTTGGCGTGGCACGACCAAGGCCCTGGGGTGAAGCTGAAGCGAATCCGCAACGAATCCCGTGGGCGGATGTGCCCTACAGCGATTCCGTGCCGGTTTCGCCTGTGCGGATGCGCAGCGCGTTGTCCAGGCTTTGCACGAATATCTTGCCATCGCCGATCTTGCCGGTGCGTGCCGCAGCGGTGATGGTTTCGACCACGCGTTCCAGCAGCGAGTGGTCGATGGCCAGTTCGATCTTGATCTTCGGCAGGAAGTCCACGGTGTATTCCGCGCCCCGGTACAGCTCGGTGTGGCCCTTCTGGCGACCGAAGCCCTTGACTTCGGTGACGGTGAGGCCCCGGATGTCGAGGTCGGTCAGGGCGGTTCGGACTTCGTCGAGCTTGAAGGGCTTGATGATGGCGGTGACAAGTTGGAGGGACATGGCGGGTGCTCCGGTGATGGGGAATTCAGGGGGGGATGCGTGGTTGTCAGGCGGTCAGCTTGTAGCCGACTTCACCGTGTTCGGAAGGGTCGAGACCCACTTCTTCCTGTTCTTCGCTCACGCGCAGGCCCTTGCAGCACACGGCGGCAATCTTGAGCGCGATGCAGCTGGTGATGGCACTGAAGGCGATGCTGAATGCCATGGCCCCGACCTGCACGAGCATCTGGTCGAGCAGGGAACGGCCTTCGGGCAGGCCCTGACCGGCGAACATGGGCAGTGCGAACACGGTGGTGAGCAGGCCACCGACGATGCCGCCCACGCCGTGGATGCCGAAGACATCCAGTGCGTCGTCCTGACCCAGCATGGGCTTGAGCTTTTCCACCGCCCAGATGCAGACGGGCGAGGCCAGTGCGCCGACCAGAATCGCGCCCACCGGGCCGACGAAGCCGCACGCGGGGGTGATGGCCACCAGCCCGGTGATGGCCCCGGAAGCGATGCCCAGCATGCTGGGCTTGCCACGGTGCAGCCACTCCACCAGCATCCAGGCGGTGGCTCCGCCAGCGGCCCCCAGCATGGTGTTGAAGACCACCAGCATCGAGAAGCCATTGGCCAGCAGGGCGCAGCCGCCGCAGAAGCCCAGCCAGCCCACCCACAGCAGCGAGGCACCGCTCATGGTCATTGTCATGTTGTGCGGGGCCATGGTAGGCTCACGGCGCGGCCCCAGCAGCCAGGCGGCCACCAGTGCGGCAATGCCGATATTGACGTGCACCACGTTGCCCCCGGCAAAGTCCTGCGGCTCCCACTGGAACACCCAGCCGCCGCCCCAGCCCATGTGGGCCATCGGGACGTAGTTGATGGTGAACCAGACGATGATGAAGACCATCACGGCAGAGAATTTCATGCGCTCGGCAAAACCGCCGACGATCAGGGCCGGGGTGATTGCGGCAAACAGCCCCATGAACATGACGAACAGCAGTTCCGGGATGGCCCCTTCGACCGATTCGGGGGTCACGCCTTGCAGGAACACCTTGGAGAGGCCGCCGATGAAGGGCTGCGCGCTGCCCCCGTCGGTGAAGGCGAGGCTGTAGCCATAGAGCACCCACAGGATGCTGACGACGGAGACGGTGGCAAAGACCTGCATCAGCACCGACAGCACATTCTTGGCCCGCACCAGGCCCGCGTAGAACAGGGCCAGTCCGGGGATGGTCATCAGCAGCACGGCCAGGGCGCAGGCAAACACATAGGCGGTGTGCCCCGGATCGGCCACGCCGCCCTCTTGCGCCCATGCCGGGCCTGCTGCCAGAAGAACAAGAAGGCCCGCAGCCGGCCTGTTGCGAAGAAGTTCGGAAGGTGTCATGGCGATTCCAGTGGGTGGTGAACAATTGGCTCCTGACCAATCGCCTTCCGTGGTGCAAATACCATGCCAAAAAATTCATTCAAAGAATTAAAGTTTCTTTATATGAATTTATTGGTGTGGTGCAGGACATGGCCCAAAGGAGTGCATTCAGGCAGTTTTGGCCGCCTGCTGCACCTGTTGCAGTGCATTGGCGAGCATGGCCTTGAGCAGCGGCTGCACCTGCCGTGCCCGCTCGGGCAGGTAGCTGAACGGGGCGGCTTCGTCCATGTAGAGGCACTGCGCCATTTCAAGCTGGATGGCGTGAATGCCCCTGGCGGGTTCTCCGTAGTGCCGGGTGATGTAGCCGCCCTTGAAGCGGCCATTGACCACATGGCTGAACTGGCTGGCACCGGGCAGGTGGTGCAGTGGCTCCTGCACGGCATCGAGGATTGCGCTGGCGCAGGCTGCACCCGAGTTGGTGCCCAGGTTCAGGTCGGGCAGTTGGCCCTCGAACAGGCGCGGCAGTACGCTGGCAATGGAGTGGGCCTCCCACAGCAGCACCTGGCCGTGCTGGGCCAGCAGGCGTTCCAGCTCCTGGCGCAGTGCGTCGTGGTAGGGCTGCCAGTAGGTTTCGCGACGGCGGGTAATTTCTGCCGCGTCCGGCTCCTGGCCGGGCTGGTACAGCGGCACGCCACGGAAGGTTTCGGTCGGGCACAGGCCAGTGGTGGTCTGGCCGGGGTAGAGGCTTTCGCCGCTGGGCGGGCGGTTGAGGTCGATGGCGTAGCGCGATATCCGTGCTTCCAGCACCGAATAGCCCTGATCTCTGGCGAAGCCGTAGAGCTGGTCGAGGTGCCAGTCGGTATCGGCGACGGTGCGCGCTTCTTCGGACAGGGAAGGCCGTATTTCATCGGGCAGGTGGGTGCCCAGATGCGGGATGGACAGCAGCACGGGCAAGGTGCCCTGGGACAGTGCAAGGACAGGGGTGTTCATGGTGGTGGAACTCCGTAGGTGGTGGATGGGGCAGGGAATGGAAGCGGTGTGGATGGCGCATCACGCGCCGGGGCGGTGTGCACGCGAATGGCATCGGCGGGCAGTGCCGGCATGGCGTGGCGCAGGGCGGGCACCACGTCCTGCAACAGCACGCTGCGGGTGAGGCGGGCGATTTCGTCGGCGGTGGTGCCCCACTGCGCTTCCCGGCAGAGCAGGTGGAACTCGCGCTGGCCCAGCCGCGAGGCAGGCAGGGGCACCAGTTGCACCTGATCGAGCCAGGCACGCGACTGCCAGAGGCACAGCGGGGTGCTGATGGCCCAGCCCAGCCCGGCGGCCACCACGCTGAGCAGCGGGTCGGTGGCATCGAAGGCATAGCGTTGCGGCAGCTCCAGCCCCAGGTGGCGGATGAAGCGTTCCACCTGCTGGCCGATCACCGAACGCAGTGTGTAGCGAATCAATGGCAGCGCGGGCAGGGATTGCAGTTGTTGTTTCAGGTCGTGTGCATGCCGCAGTGGCGGGCAGTCCATGCCGCGCGGAAACACGGCCACCCAGGATTCGGAAAACAGCAGGTGCTGCGCCAGGCGCGGGTCGGTGGGCACTTCGGTGCAGATGGCCAGGTCCAGATCGCGGGCCAGCAATTGTGCGTTCAGTCCGGGGGTCAGGCCCGACCAGAGCTGCAATTCGCGTGCGGAGCCGGACAGTGCCCGGATCAGCGCGGGGCCGACGGTGGCGGCGAACGAATCGACACAGCCCAGGCGAATCTGCGCGTGGTCTTGCCGCACCCGCTGGCGCAGGTGCTCGGCCACGCTGCGGGCGTGGGCCAGCAGTTCATCGGCCATGTCCAGCAGGATGTGGCCTGCGCGGGTGGGGCGGGCCGGGCGCACGTCGCGGTCCAGCAACTGCACGCCATAGGTCGTCTCCAGCCCCTTGACAAGCTGGCTGACCGCGCTCTGGCTCACGCCCAGCCGCTGTGCGGCCTGTGCCATCGAACCGGCCTCGCACAGCGTAACGAAGGCCGCCAGGGCGTGCAGATCGGGCAGGGCGCGTTCGTGCCGCCCGGTTGCGCTGACAGGGGCAGAAAGGGATACGGAGGGGGTGAATCTGGGCATGGTCACGGTGCCGCCCATCGTGGGCGACTTTGCTGGGGTTGGCGGGATGTTCACGAAAACTAATACTGTTCATCAGTTTTGCTGAAGCAATCCGCGTGCCGCAATGGCCGCCCTAAGCTGGCGGCTCGTTTTTCCCCACCCCTTGGAGTCTCTATGGAACAGTACGACGCAATCATCATCGGGGCCGGTGTCATCGGCACGTCGGTGGCCTACCATCTGGCCCGCCTGGGCTGCACCCGCGTGCTGGTGCTGGACCGCACCCAGATCGGCGCGGGCACCACCTCCCAGTCCAGCGGCATTCTGCGCACCCACTATTCGGTCATCGAGAACGTGCGTCTGGCGCAGGCTTCCTGGAAGGCATTCACCGACTTTGCCGCCTATCTGGGCGATGAGGAGGCCTCGGCTGGCATGGTCAAGTGTGGCTACCTGATTGCGGCCCCCGAGGGCGCGAAGCTGGAGCCGCTGGCCGCTGCCTTGCGCGCGCAGCAGGATCAGGGCATCGAGGTGCAGTTGCTGGGCCGCTCCGAAGCCAGCAGCCTGCTGCCGATTGCCCGTTTCGACGATGCGGCCCTGATCGGCTACGAACCCGAGGCCGGCTTTGCCGATGCGTATCTGGTGGCCACCAGCTTTGCCCGCACCGCGCGGCATCTGGGAGTCAAGATCATGGAGGGCGTGGAAGTCGAGGAACTGCTGCTGGAGGGCGGCAAGGTCACCGGCGTGCGCACCTCGCGGGGCGTGTTCCATGCCGCAACCGTCATCAGCACCCAGAACATCTGGGCACGCGACATCGAACGCTGGACGGGAATCCCCAGCCCGGTCGTGCCCGAACGCCACAGCGTGCTGGCATTGGAAGGCCCCGAGGCCTATACCTTCCGCATGCCGGTGTACAAGGATCTGGGTTCGCCCGGCATGCTGTACTGCCGCAGCTATGGCGGCAACCAGATGCTGGTGAGCGAGGGCATCGTCGGCGAGACCCTGCCCGAACCCGACAACGAGCAGGGCGACATCAGCATGGACTACATGGTGGAGATTGGCGAGCAGGTGGCCGAACGCTTCCCGAGCTTCGATGCGGCGGGCGTGGCTTCTTCCTGGACTGGCGTGTACGACGTGACCCCGGACTGGAACCCGGTGCTGGGCCGCCTGCCGGACGTGCAAGGGCTGGTGGTGGGCTATGGCTTTTCGGGCCACGGCTTCAAGCTCTCGCCCGCCGTCGGGCTGGTGCTGGCGCAATGCGCACTGGGCCTGCCCACCGAGGTGGACATCCAGCCCTACGCGCTGGAGCGGTTCCGCAACGGCCATCTGCTGACTGGCAAATACGGCCTGGGCGCGGTGTCCTGAATCGTTCGTTTGCCTGTTGTTTGTTTGTTTTTCGGGGCGTGTGCGAGGTCGGGTCACACCGGCTTTGAAGGCGTTCCCAGGAGTTTTTCCATGCACATTCTCGTATCCATCAAGCGCGTGGTCGATCCGAACGTCAAGGTGCGCGTCAAAAGCGACGGCTCCGGGGTCGAGACCAGCGGTGTCAAGATGTCCATCAACCCATTCGACGAAGTGGCAGTCGAACAGGCCGTGCGCCTGAAGGAACGGGGGCTGGCCCGCAAGGTCACGGTCGTGGCCTTGGGCGCGGCCATCAGCCAGGACGTGTTGCGCACCGCACTGGCCATGGGAGCCGATGCCGCCGTGCTGATCGAGACCGATGGCCGCGCACTGGAACCCCAGGCCACCGCCCGCCTGTTGCAAGCCTTCGTGGCCCGCGAACCCGTGGACTTGGTGCTGTGCGGCAAGCAGGACATCGACGACGATCTGGGAGCCACCGCGCCGATGCTGGCCGCCCTGCTGGACTGGCCGCAGGCCATTTCCGCCAACCGGATGCAGCTCGATGGGGCGCGGCTTGAAGTCGGCTGCGATGCCGACCAGGGCAGCCAGCAACTGGCACTGGATTTGCCCGCCGTGGTCAGCGTCGATCTGCGCCTGTGCGAGCCGCGCAACATCACACTGCCTGCCATGATGCGGGCCAAGAAAGCGACCCTCCAGACCGTGGCGGCTGCCGATTTGCAGGCCGCTGTGCCCGCCACCACACGGCCCTTGCAGGTCAGCGAACCGCCCGCCCGCGCTGCCGGTGTGCGGCTGGAGAGCGTGGCCGCACTGGTCGAACGCCTGCGTGAACTGCCCGTGCTCCAGCCCTGATGCCGTACCACCTTCCCTGCAACCGTTTCACTTCAGCACTGCCATGAACGCACTCCTCCTCGCCGCCCATGATGGGCAACATCTTGACCCTGCCGTGGCCAGTGCCGTGGCCGCTGCCCTGCCACTGGTGCAGGGCGGTTGCGTGGACATTCTGGTGGCCGGACACCAGATGGCCACCGTGGCCGCGCAAGCTGCGGCACTGGCTGGCATCGGCACCGTGTATGTGGCCGATGCCCCGGCACTGGCCAGCCTGAATGCCGAAACCCTGGCGCGGCAGATCGTGCGCCAGTGCGCAGGCTACCGCTGGGTCATCGGCCTGCACAACCTGCAAGCCCGTGCGGCATTGCCCCGCGCCGCCGCGCTGGCCCAGGCCGCCTACCTGAGCGACGTGACCCGCACCGCCCCCGATGCACTGGAACGCCCAGCCTATGCCGGAGCCGTCACCACCCGCGTACAGCCGCTGACCGAAGCCGTTTTTCTGACCATTCGCGCCAGTGCGTTCGCGCCCGTGCAGGCCACGGCCTCACTGGCCCGCATCGAAGCAGCCGAGGCCGTGCAAGCCGACACCCGCAGCCGCGTGACCGGCACCGAAGCCGTGGCCAGCAGCCGCCCCGATCTGGGCCGGGCGCGGCTCATCGTCTCCGGTGGGCGCGGTGTCGGGTCGGTGGAGAACATGGCCAAGGTTGAGGCACTTGCCGATCACCTGGGTGCGGCGGTGGGGGCTTCGCGGGCGGCCGTCGATGCGGGTTTTGCACCGAATGCCGTGCAGATCGGCCAGACCGGCAAGGTGGTCGCGCCGCAGTTGTATCTGGCCCTGGGCATTTCGGGAGCCATCCAGCATCTGGCCGGCATCAAGGATGCCCAGTGCATCGTCGCCATCAACAAGGATGCGGAAGCCCCGATCTTCCAGATCGCCGACTACGGCGTGGTGGGCGATCTGTTCGAGGCATTGCCGGTATTGCAGGCAGGCTTGCGACCGCAGGGAGATGCGGCTTGAATGCCCTCTCTGCCCCGGAACTGGCCCGGCGCGTGACCCTGTTCCATCTGGCCGATGTGCCAGCGCAACCGTGGCGCAATGGCGGTGGCGTGACGCGGGAAATCTGGGTGCAGCCTGGTGGCGGGATGCGGGCGGCGCAACGGGTTTTGCAGACCTTCCCTTGGGAAGGCCGCGTCAGTGTGGCCGACAACGTGCAGCCGGGGCCGTTCTCCACGTTCGCAGGCGTGGAGCGGCAGGCCTTGCTGCTGCATGGTTCGGGGCTGGAATTGCACGGCGCACCGGATGCCGGGGTTCTGCGCTGGGGCCAGCCGGGCGACTGCCAGCGTTTTGCCGGTGAAGCCGGGCTGCACAGCCAACTGCCACACGGCCCGGCCCGTCTGCTCAATGTGATGACCCGGCGGGGCCACGCCGAGGCCGAACTGGCATGGCATGCCGGGCCAGTGGGCACGTCGCTGGGCCTGCACGAACAGGCCGTGTGCGTGCTGTTGGTGGCGGCAGGCCGCTGGCGCGTTGGCCTGAAAACGGCGGATTCCGCTGCCAGCGTGGCCGCCTATGAACTGGGGGCCGACAGCGGCCTGCGCATCGTGGGCGTGCGCGGACGCATTCACCTGCAAGGCTTGCAGCCCGACAGTACGCTGGCTCAGGTGGTGCTGGTAAAGAGCTAGTTGGCAAAACAGGTGGCAGGCGTAAACACGTTCCAGGCCACGATCCGCTTCCAGTTGCGCCCGGCCTGTTCACGCGAAGATCGGCCCATGACTTAGGACAAGTCCTTAGCCCGGCCTGCGCAGGATGACGATCTGCGTGACCATCTGCTGGCAGATGTCGCCATCCTGGTTCAGTGTGTGGCATTCGACGGTGATGATGCCCCGGTCGGGTTTGGAGCGCGAGGGCACGATCTGGCGGATGGTGCTGACCACATGCAGGCGATCATCCGCCCGGGTGGGTCGGGGCCATTGCAGCTCCACGCCTGCCCCGATGATGCCGCCGCTCAGCGGCAGGCTGGCCACCAGCAGCTTCATGGTGATGGCCGCCGTGTGCCATCCGCTGGCCGCCAGCCCCTTGAACAGGCTGTCGCGGGCGGCTTGCGGGTCGAGGTGGAAGGGCTGGGGGTCGAACTGGCGTGCGAAGTCGAATATCTGTTCGGTATCGAGTGCGTGTTCCGCGCTGCGGAAGATGTCGCCCACGGCAAGGTCTTCGAGGTACACGGGGTGGGAGGTGGCCATGCAATGTGCTCCTTGGATTGGATTTCGCGGGGGGCAGGATGCCGCTGCCGCAATGCGGCGGCTGGGGGCGGCAGCCCGGTGCAGGAATCTGCCCGATAGATTCTGCTTGAAATCTATTCAAGGGCGAACGATGTTCCGGCACTTTGCGGGGGCGTTGCATGGGCGGCGGTGCCCGGCAGAGGCTCAATCCGGGCCGGGGCCGTGCTGGTTGTGCGGGTACACGATGATGGACAGGAACTTGATGGGCGTTTGCGTCAGTTCGCCGGGGCCGTGCGGAATCTCGCCATTGAAGCTCAGCGCGTCGCCCGGCTCCAGCACATAGCTTTGCTGGCCGCAGCGGTATTCCAGCACGCCTTCGAGCATGTAGAGGAATTCCGTGCCCGGATGCTGGAAGGTCGGGTAGGTCTGGCTGTCGTCTTCCATCGTGATGAGAAACGGCTCGAAGGATTTGACCGGCCCTTGCCCGTAGGCCAGCAGGTGGTAGGTGTGCCCGCTTTTGGTGCCCCGGCGCACCACTTCCATGCCTGCCCCATTCTTGACATGCTGCGCCGATGCGGTGCTGGTGTCGTATTTGCTGAACAGCACCGACATGGCCACGCCCAGCGCGCGGGCGATGCGCGCCAGCGTGTCCAGCCCGGCCATCGTGCTGCCGGTCTCGATCTTGGACAGCATGCCCCGGCTCAGGCCAGCCAATTCAGCCACTTGCGCAATGGTCAGGCCCTCTTTCAGACGCAGTTCACGGATGACTGCGCCCACCGATTCTTCCAGCCCCGGCTGGTGGATGTCACTGAAATTTTCCATGCGCCTAGTTTAGTGGGATTGGCACGGGGTGCGGCGCGGGTTGTGGGGAACGTTATTTCATTGTAGGCACAAAAGTTGCATAAGAGGAATCGCGATGCCTGTTCCTTCAGGCCGCCTTCCTCCCCACCCCTTTCTTCATGACCGTCAAGGAGCATGTACCGTGAAAACCGATTTGACCCCGCATCTGGTAAGAACGCCGCCAGGTGAGCTGGTGGTTCCTCCCCGCTTCAGCAATGTCGAGGCGGCGCAGGCGTATTTGCAGGCCAGTGGCATTTCGTATGTGCTGGCGCAGTTTGTGGACATTCACGGGGTGGCCAAGGCCAAGTCCGTGCCCGTGTCGCACCTGCCTTCGGTGCTGAAGGCGGGGGCAGGCTTTGCCGGTTTTGCCATCTGGGGCATGGGCATTGAGCCGCACGGCCCCGATTACATGGCGGTGGGCGATCTGCCCACGCTCACCACCGTGCCCTGGCAGCCGGGGCTGGCCCGCATCGTCTGCGATGGCCATGTGGAAGGCAGGCCCTGGGCCTACGACAGCCGCGTCGCGCTCAAGCAGCAGGTGGCCCGGCTGGCCGAGCGCGGCTGGACGCTGTTCAGCGGTCTGGAGCCGGAATTCTCGCTGCTGCGCCGGGGCGAGGATGGCGGCCTGCTGCCCGCCGACCCCAGCGACACGCTGGCCAAGCCCTGCTACGACTACAAGGGGCTGTCGCGCATCCGCGAGTTTCTGGAGCGGCTCTCCAACGGCATGCGTGCGGTGGGCATCGATGTCTATCAGATCGACCACGAAGACGCGAACGGCCAGTTCGAGTTGAACTTCACCTACGCGGACTGCCTGACTTCGGCCGACCACTTCGTGTTCTTCAAGATGGCGGCCAGCGAGATTGCCAACGAACTGGGCTACATCTGCTCGTTCATGCCCAAGCCGTTCTCCAACCGGCCCGGCAATGGCATGCACATGCACCTGTCGATTGGCGATGGCCAGCGCAACCTGTTCGAGGACAAGTCCGACCCGCGCGGGCTGCACCTGTCGGAAATGGCCTATCACTTCCTCGGTGGCCTGCTGGCACACGCTCCCGCGCTGGCGGCCCTGTGCGCACCGTCGGTCAATTCCTACAAGCGGCTGGTGGTGGGGCGTTCGCTCACCGGCGCGACCTGGGCACCGGCCTACATCAGCTATGGCGACAACAACCGCTCCAGCATGATCCGCGTGCCCAAGGGGCGGCTGGAGTTGCGCCTGCCCGATGGTTCCGCCAACCCGTACCTGGCCACCGCCGCCGTGATTGCAGCCGGGCTGGACGGCATCGAACGCCGACTCGATCCGGGTGAGCCGCGCAACGTGAACCTGTACGACTGGAGCGCGCAGCAGTTGAGCGAGGCGGGCATCGGCCTGCTGCCGCAAAGCCTGGTGATCGCGCTCGATGCCCTGGAGGCCGACACGCTGATCTGCGATGCACTCGGCCCGGTGGCCCATGAGTTTCTCCGGCTCAAGCGCATGGAGTGGGTGGAATACCAACGCCATGTCTCGGAGTGGGAAATCAAGCAGTACCTTGAGTTTTATTGAAAGGAAGCAACCCCATGTGTGGAATCGTTGGATTACTCATCAAGAACCCCGCGCTGCGCGAGCAGCTCGGATCGCTTATGGTGCCGATGCTGATCGGCATGACCGAGCGCGGCCCCGATTCGGCCGGGCTGGCCGTGTTCACCGCGCCCTTGCCACAGGGGCGGCGCAAGCTCAGCGTGTTCGCGGGCTATGTGGCTGGCGGTGACCGCTACGACTGGCAGGAGCTGGTCAGCGCGCTCAACCAGGACCTGCACGCCAAGGCACAGGTGGAGGCCAAGGGCAACCACGGCATCCTCTCGTTCGCCATCGAGCCGCAGACCGTGCGCCAGTGGTTGCAGGGCTACCAGCCGCTGCTGAAGGTGTTCTCGGCAGGCCGCAGCATCGACCTGTACAAGGATATCGGCACGCCCGCCGAAGTGGCCGCGCGGTATGGCTTTGCCGACTTCCAGGGCACGCATCTGGTGGGCCACACCCGCATGGCGACCGAATCGGCCGTCACGCCCGACCGCGCCCACCCGTTCACCGCCGGGGAGGACTTCTGCCTGGTACACAACGGTTCGCTCTCCAACCCCTACGCCATCCGCCGCATGCTGGCCCCGCACGGCATCGCGTTCGACACCGACAACGACACCGAGGCCGCCACGCGCTTTCTGGAGTGGCGACTGCGCGAAGGCGACGAACTCAAGGAAGCCCTGCAAAAAGGCTTCGAGGTGCTCGATGGCTTCTACACGTTCCTGATGGGCACGCCCACCGAACTGGCGTTGATCCGTGACCCCTTCGCCTGCAAGCCCGCCGTGGTGGCCGAGAGCGACGACTACGTTGCCATTGCCTCCGAGTTCCGCTCGCTGGCGCACCTGCCGGGTGTGGCCCACGCCCATGTCTTTGAACCCGCTCCCGAGGAGATGTACGTATGGAAAGTCTGATCTTCGATCTGGCAGCCACGCCGCTGCGAGAAATCAACCAGTTCCTGCACCAGGAAGCCCCGGCGCGGTCCGGCTTGCAGGTCACGATCGAGAACCCCAACGGTGCGCACGCCATTGCGGCGGGCCTCAATGCCCCGGTGCAGGTCACCATCGACGGCCATGCCGGCTACTACGCCGCCGGCATGAACCAGCACGCCAGCGTCACCATCACCGGCAGCGCGGGCACGGGCGTGGCCGAAAACATGATGAGCGGCACCGTGCACGTTCAGGGCTTTGCCTCGAATGCCGCAGGAGCCACCGCGCAGGGTGGCCTGCTGGTGATCGACGGCGACGCGGGGCTGCGCTGCGGCATCTCGCTCAAGGGTGCGGACATCGTGGTTGGCGGCTCGGTGGGCAGTTTCTCGGCCTTCATGGCGCAGGCGGGCAACCTCGTCATCCTCGGCAATGCGGGCGAGGCCCTGGGCGATTCGCTCTACGAGGCACGCATCTTCGTGCGTGGCACGGTCGCCAGCCTGGGCGCGGACTGCGAGGAAAAGCCGCTGGGCGAAGCCGAGCGTGCCATCCTGGCCGACCTGCTGCAACGCGCAGGCCACGGCGACCTCGACCCCGCATCGTTCCGTTGCTACGGTTCGGCCCGCACCCTCTACCACTTCCATGTTGATAACGCAGGAGCCTACTGACATGAGCGAATCCAAACACATTCCGCAAACGGCACCGCAGTTCTCTGCCACCTTCGACCCCTATACCCTGTCGGAAATCCGCCGCGCGGCGGCCACCGGCATCTACGACATTCGCGGTGCGGGCACCAAGCGCAAGTTGCCGCATTTCGATGACCTGCTGTTCCTGGGCGCGTCCGTGAGCCGCTATCCGCTCGAAGGCTACCGCGAGAAATGCGGTACCGATGTGGTGCTGGGCACGCGCTTCGCGAAAAAACCCATCCACCTGAAAACGCCCGTCACCATTGCAGGCATGAGCTTTGGCGCATTGTCGGCACAGGCCAAGGAAGCATTGGGGCGCGGGGCCAGCATTGCGGGCACCAGCACCACCACTGGCGACGGCGGCATGACCCCGGAAGAGCGCGGCCAGTCGAAGACCCTGGTTTACCAGTACCTGCCCTCGCGCTACGGCATGAACCCCGACGACCTGCGCAAGGCCGATGCCATCGAAGTCGTCATCGGACAGGGAGCCAAGCCCGGCGGCGGCGGCATGTTGCTGGGCCAGAAAATCAGCCCGCGCGTGGCCAGAATGCGTTGCCTGCCCGAAGGCATCGACCAGCGTTCGGCCTGCCGCCACCCGGACTGGACGGGGCCGGATGACCTGGAAATCAAGATTCTGGAACTGCGCGAAATCACCGACTGGGAAAAGCCCATCTACGTCAAGGTGGGCGCGACACGCCCCTACTACGACGTGGCATTGGCCGTGAAAGCCGGTGCCGATGTGGTCGTGCTCGACGGCATGCAGGGCGGCACGGCGGCGACGCAGGAAGTGTTCATCGAGCACGTCGGCATCCCGATTCTGGCGGCCATCCGCCCGGCCGTGCAGGCCTTGCAGGATTTGGGCATGCACCGCAAGGTGCAGCTCATCGTCTCCGGTGGCATTCGCAACGGTGCCGATGTGGCCAAGGCCCTGGCCCTGGGAGCGGATGCCGTGGCCATCGGCACGGCCGCGCTGGTGGCACTGGGCGACAACGACCCGCACCTCGAAGACGAGTACCGCAAGCTTGGCAGCACCGCCGGTGCCTACGACGACTGGCACGAGGGCCGCGACCCGGCAGGCATCACCACGCAAGACCCGGAACTGGCGAAACGGCTCGACCCCGTGCAGGCCGGGCGGCGACTGGCCAACTACCTGTCGGTGCTGACCATGGAAGCACAGGTCATTGCCCGCGCCTGCGGCAAGTCGCACCTGCACAACCTGGAGCCGGAAGACCTGGTGGCCCTGACGCTGGAATCGGCCGCGATGGCCCAGGTGCCACTGGCCGGAACGGGCTGGATTCCCGGCAAGCCGCTCTGATTGCACCCCAAGCGTGCTCAGAACGTAAACACGCTTTCAGGCCACACAGCCTGCCGGTGCAATCGCACGGCAGGCTGTGCGGTTTTTTGCGCGGCTTTGCGTGGATGAAGTGGGCTGTGTCATGACTTCTGCCATATACTCCCCCAGAGTATCAAGAGGCCCTTGCCACAGTCACCATGCCCCATTCCCCTGAAGAGAAAAAACGAGTCGTGACGCGCTTGCGCCGCATCAAGGGCCAGACCGAGGCTCTGGAGCGGGCGGTGGAGGCTGGCACCGACTGTGGCGAGTTGCTGCAACAGTTGGCCGCATTGCGCGGAGCCACCAATGGCCTGATGGCCGAAGTGCTGGAGAGCCATCTGCGCGAGACTTTTCTGCGCCAGGACTGCCCATCCGGCCCGGCAGACACCGTGCAGGCGGCACCCGCCGCCACTGATGCCACCGCCACCGCCACCGCCACCGAAATCGATACGCTGGTGCGGCTGATTCGCCGCTACCTGACCTGAATCCCTTGCCCTATCACCACAGGAGAAACACCATGAAAACCCGCGCTGCTGTTGCCTTCGAGGCCGGACAACCCCTGCAAATCGTCGAACTTGACCTGGAGCCGCCCCGCAAGGGCGAGGTGCTGGTGAAGATCAGCCATACCGGGGTTTGCCACACCGATGCCTTCACGCTGTCGGGCGACGACCCGGAAGGCATCTTCCCCGCCGTGCTGGGCCACGAAGGTGCAGGCGTGGTGGTGGAAGTGGGCGAGGGCGTGACCTCGCTCAAGCCCGGCGACCATGTGATTCCGCTCTACACCGCCGAATGCGGCGAATGTCTGTTCTGCCAGAGCGGCAAGACCAACCTCTGCGTGTCCGTGCGTGCCACGCAGGGCAAGGGCGTGATGCCCGATGGCACCACGCGCTTTTCCTACAACGGCCAGCCGGTCTATCACTACATGGGCTGCTCCACCTTCAGCGAATACACGGTGGTGGCCGAAGTCTCGCTGGCCAGAATCAACCCCGAAGCCAACCACGAACAGGTCTGCCTGCTGGGCTGTGGCGTGACCACCGGCATCGGCGCGGTACACAACACCGCCAAGGTGCAGGAGGGTGACACGGTGGCGGTGTTCGGTCTGGGCGGCATTGGGCTGGCGGTGATTCAGGGTGCGCGGCAGGCCAAGGCCGGGCGCATCATTGCCATCGACACCAATGCGTCCAAGTTCGAGCTGGCCCGCACCTTTGGGGCAACCGACTGCGTGAATCCCAAGGAACATGACAAGCCCATTCAGCAGGTGATTGTGGAGATGACCGGCTGGGGCGTGGACCACTCCTTCGAGTGCATCGGCAATGTGCAGGTCATGCGGGCCGCGCTGGAGTGCGCGCACCGGGGCTGGGGCCAGTCGGTCATCATCGGGGTGGCGGGTGCGGGGCAGGAAATTTCCACCCGTCCGTTCCAGCTCGTGACGGGCCGCCGCTGGCTGGGTACGGCCTTTGGCGGCGTGAAGGGGCGTTCGCAACTGCCCGGCATGGTGGAACAGGCCATGCGCGGCGAGATCGAACTTGCGCCGTTCGTCACGCACACGCTGCCGCTGGAGCAGATCAACGAAGCCTTCGATCTGATGCACGAGGGCAAGTCCATCCGCAGCGTCATCCACTACGCCTGAAAGGCAGGCCGCACATGGAACGCATCGAACAGCACGCCAGCTTTGGCGGTCGCCAGGAAGTCTGGCAACACGCTTCGGCCACGCTGGGCGTGCCGATGAAACTGGGCGTTTACCTGCCGCCTGCCGCGCTGGCGGGCCAGGCCTGCCCGGTGCTGTACTGGCTCTCGGGCCTGACCTGCACCGAGCAGAACTTCATCACCAAGGCCGGGGCGCAGCAGTACGCGGCGCAGCACGGCATCATCCTCGTCGCACCCGATACCAGCCCGCGCGGCGAGGGCCTGGCCAACGATGCCGCCTACGATCTGGGGCAGGGCGCGGGCTTTTACCTGAATGCCACGCAGTCGCCCTGGGCCGCGCATTTCCGCATGGAAGACTATGTGGTGGAGGAACTGCCCGCGCTGGTGGCCGCGCATTTCCAGACCACCGGGCGGCAGGGCATCTTCGGCCACTCGATGGGCGGCCACGGTGCGCTGACACTGGCCCTGCGGCATCCGGGCCGCTATGCGAGTGTGTCGGCCTTCTCGCCCATCGTCGCTCCCAGCGAAGTGCCGTGGGGCCAGAAAGCCTTCGCCGCCTATCTGGGAGAAGACCGTGCCGCATGGCGGGCGCACGATGCGGTGGCCTTGATTGCCACGGCCACCGAACGTCTGCCGCTGCTGGTGGAGCAGGGCGAGGCCGACGAATTCCTCGCCACCCAGTTGCAGCCCGAACGTCTGCGCGCCGCGTGCGAACAGGCCGGGCATCCGCTGGAGCTGAACCTGCGGCCCGGCTACGACCACAGCTATTACTTCATTGCCAGCTTCATCGGCGCGCACATGGCGCACCATGCCCGGTGGCTGCGATCGTAAACCCCGTTCTTGGGGCGTGTTCTCACGCGGGCGGCTCGAAACGCTCGGTAATCATGCCTTCCACGCCCAGCACTTCGTTGCTGTGCGAGTAGATGCCCTGGCCGATTTCAAACACCTGTTTGATGCGGCCATCGGCACAGGTGATGGCGTACCAGAGCCGGTACGGACGGCGGCGCAGCAGGGCTTCCTGCACGCCGTCCCACACATAGTCCACATCGGGCGGCACGATCAACTGGTTGAAGTGCAGGCGGCCTTCGAGTTCGATGTCCTGGGGCGAGTAGCCGGTGAGCATGCGGCAGCCTTCGCTGACCATTTCCATGCTCCAGTTGCGGTCGTTGCGGCCCCGGTACAGCATGGCCGGAATGCCGTTGAGCAGGCTGAATGCCCCGCGCGAGGCGGCCCGCAACTGCGCTTCGCGGCGGTGGTAGCCGGTGACATCGTGTGCCACCATGCAGACCCATTCCTGATGGCGTTGCAGCGCGATGGAGCACCATGCCACGGCCCCGCCGGGTGGCAACAGGCGCAGGGCGGCCGATTCGTCTGTGGCGGCCCCGGTGTGCGGCAGGGGCACGGCGTGCACGCAGGCCATCAGTTGCGTCATCCAGGCCATGCGGTCTTCGGGGTGGAACAGGCCCATCACATCCTGTCCGGCCAGCACCGAACCCATGAAGCGGCTCCAGGCCGGGTTGCAGGCCACGGCATTGCCGGCCACGTCCATGCACAGGGCCGGGACGGGCAGGGCGGTCATCCACTGCCAGCCTGCATCGGTTGGCCGGGCCGGTTCAGCAGCGGGTGCGGGGGGGGAGGGTTCCTGTGCCATCGTCCATGTCCTTGTCGTTCAGGCCCGCGCTCCGGTACACCCAGACGGCCAGTTCCAGCCGCGAGCGCAGGTTCAGTTTGCTCAGCAGGCTCTTGACATACACCTTGACCGTGCTGTCGCTGATGCCGATGTCGCGGGCAATTTCCTTGTTGCTCAGCCCCTTGGCAATCAGGGCCAGAGTCTGGCCTTCGCGTGGGGTCAGGCTGGCCAGTTGCGCGGCCATGTCGCCCTCGCGCGCGCTGTCGCGGTGGGCCAGCAGGGCCACCATTTCGTCACTCAGGGCCATTTCGCCGTTGCGGCAGCGGCGCAGGTGGGTGAGCAGCAGTTCGGGGTCGGCATCCTTGAGGATGTAGCCCGATACGCCCAGTTGCAGCGCGGCCAGAAACTCGCCGCGCTGCAATTCGGCGGTGAGGATGACGGCTTGCAGCGGCAGTTCCAGTTGTCGCAGTTCGTCGAGCACCTGCAAGCCCGACAGGCCGCCGGGCATGTGCTGGTCGAGCAGGATCAGGTCGGGGTGCAGGCGGGTGGCGAGGTGGATGGCTTCGCGGCCGCTGGAGGCTTCGGCCAGCACCTCGAAGTCTTCGGTGCTGGCCAGCAGTTCGGCGATGCCGCGCCGCATCAGCGGGTGGTCGTCCACCAGAAGAATGCGCACGCGGGCGGTCATGGCACGGTATCCGCCAAGGGCACTTGCAGGTGCACGCAGGTGCCGGGATGGCCTTGACTGCCCCGTGTGCGGGCAGGCTGCACCGACAGCGATGCACCAATCGAATGCGCACGCTCCTGCATGATGAGCAGGCCGTAGTGGCCCCCGCAGGGCTGTGGGCTGGTGGGGGCCATGCCCACGCCGTTGTCGCTGATGGAAACATCGACCTGCTGGCCCTCGGCATCCAGACAGAGCCGGATGCCGACCTGTGCCGCCTGGGAGTGGCGCACGGCATTGGCCAGCGATTCGCGCACGATTTGCAGCACCTGGAGTTCACAGGCGGGCGAGAGTACGCCATCGGGCAGGCGGTTGTCCAGGTCGAACACCATGCTGCTGCGGCAGGAGAACTCCTCGACTGCTCCCTGCAATGCCTCGCGCAGTGACACCTCCAGCAAGGTGGTGCGCACGCCGGTAATCATCTCGCGCACCTGTTTCTGCACGCGGCTGAGCACCAGCCGCATTTCCTCGACCATGGTCTGGGCCTGCGGGTGGGCATCCAGCATTTTTTCCACGCGCAGAGCCTGCAAGGCCAGAAAGCCCAGTTGCTGGGCCACGGAGTCGTGCAGCTCGTGCGACAGGGCTTCGTAGCGCGAGCGCACGGGGGGTGCGGCATCGGGCTGCGAGGGGGTGCCGGGCGTGGGGACAGGGGCGGTCATTGCAGGTGCGGGCGCAGTCGGGGGCGGTGGGTGGAAGGAGTGGCGGCCCATCCCCGCACGGAAACCGCCCGTGGTGGCCGCTTCGGAGCGTGCTCGCCTCTGCCGTGGTCAATGCAAGTTCCGTGCCTTGGCGTGGTGCCGGGTGTTACCCCTTTGGGCTTAGCTCCACCGGGCAATTGAGCGGGCGGCGGCTTGCTTTGATACTGGATTCACCGTCCACGCACCGATTGCCTGATCGGTGAACTTCCCGCTTTGCATTTTCAGAAAGGAACCATCCCATGACCCGTATCGCCATCATCGGCGCAGGCCCCTCCGGCATGGCGCAAATGCGCGCCTTCCAGTCCGAAGCCAGTAACGGCCACGCCATCCCCGAAATCGTCTGTTTCGAGAAGTGTTCCGACTGGGGCGGCCTGTGGAACTACACCTGGCGCACCGGCCTGGACGAACATGGCGAGCCGGTGCATTGCAGCATGTACCGCTACCTGTGGACCAACGGCCCCAAGGAGGGGCTGGAGTTTGCCGATTACACGTTCGACGAGCACTTCGGCAAGGGCATCGGCTCCTACCCGCCGCGTGCCGTGCTGTGGGACTACATGAAGGGCCGTGTGGAAAAGGCCCATGTGCGCCCCTGGGTGCGCTTCAGCACGCCGGTGCGCCAGGTGGTGTTCGACGAGCCGACCGGCCTGTTCACCGTCACCGCCCACGATCTGGAGAACGACCGCATCTATACCGAGACGTTCGATTACGTCGTGGTGGCATCCGGGCATTTCTCCACGCCCCACTCGCCGAACTTCGAGGGCATGGACGGTTTCAATGGCCGCATCCTGCATGCGCACGATTTCCGCGATGCCGTGGAATTCCAGGGCAAGGATGTGCTGCTGGTGGGCAGCAGCTACTCTGCCGAGGACATCGGCTCGCAGTGCTGGAAGTACGGCGCAAAAAGCGTCACCACCTGCTACCGCAGCAAGCCGATGGGGTTCAAGTGGCCGACCAACTGGGAAGAAAAGCCGCTGCTCACGCGGCTGGAGAACCGCACCGTCCACTTTGCCGATGGCAGCAGCAAGGAGATCGATGCCATCATCCTCTGCACCGGCTACATCCACCACCTGCCGTTCCTGCCCGACGATCTGCGCCTGAAGACCCGCAACCGCATGTGGCCGCTGGGCCTGTACAAGGGCGTGGTGTGGGAGCACAACCCCAAGCTGTTCTACCTGGGCATGCAGGATCAGTGGTTCACCTTCAACATGTTCGATGCGCAGGCGTGGTTCGTGCGCGACGTGATCCAGGGCCGCATCGCCCTGCCCAGCCAGGCGGAGATGACCGCCGACAGCCTGCACCTGCGCGCGCTGGAAGAAGCCATTGGCGACGATGCCGACAGCATCCGCTTCCAGGGCGAGTATGTGAAAGACCTGATCGCCCGCACCGATTACCCCAGCTTCGACATCGACGGCGTGGTGGACATCTTCCTCGAATGGAAGAAACACAAGAAGGAAGGCATCATGACCTTCCGCGACCATGCCTACCGCTCGGTGATGACGGGCCGGATGTCACCGCTGCACCACACGCCGTGGAAAGACGCGCTGGACGATTCGCTGGAGGCTTACATGTCCGATGCACCGCTGGAGCGCGTGGCCAACGACAGCCGCTTCAACCCCGACGAAGATTTCGCGCCGCTGGTGCGCCGCGCCATGTCCGGGAGAATCTGACATGCCCGTCGCACCGCACACCACGGCCCCGCGCGAACCGGGCTTGCAGGCCTGGCCCGCCGGAATGGATCGCTGGCAGGTGCCGGGCCGCAGTGCCCGGCTGCTGGCGGTCGCGGCTGGCGAACAGATCGAGCTGATCGATCTGGAAGGCGGCCAGCCCGGCGAACTGCTGTTTTTTGCCACCGACGGCACCTGCCGCACCGATGCGCTGGCAGGCGGTGGCCGTGTCATCGCGGACGTACTGGATGCGCTCGACGCAACCGCCGATGGCGTGATCGAAGCCCGTGCCATGCTGCTGGAGCATGGCATCGCGCTGGCAGGGGCGCAGGCCCTGGCGGTGTTCGGGCCGCAAGGGCTGCCTGGTGCGCAGGTGTGTTTTGATTGTCCGCTCGATGGCTGGGTGCTGCTGGCCGTGCCCGGCCCGCTGATGGCGGTGGACGGGCAGGCCACCACCACACCCATCGAGTTGCGACGGCAGGCACGCCCTGGCGCAGGGGCTGGAGAACGCACTCCACCGCCGCCGCTGGCCCCGCCCTTGCAGGACATCCACATCGACCCCGGCACCGCCCACGCCTACACCGTGCGTGCGGGCGAGTACATCCAGGTCATCGACGTGCAGGGCCGTCAGTGCTCGGACTTCCAGGCATTCTCGCTGGAGGCATTGCGGCAGGGGCGCGAATCCTGCCTCGATGCCACCATCACCCGTACCATGCTGCACCGCGCCTACCCGCAGCCGGGGCTGCCTTCCAAGGCATTCTCGCGCGAGTGCGAGCCGCTGGTGGAACTGGTACAGGACACCTGTGGCCGCCACGATGCCTTCGCCACCGCCTGCCATGCCCGCTACTACGACGATGCGGGCTACCCCGGCCACGTCAATTGCAGCGACAACTTCAACCGCGCACTGGCTCCCTACGGCGTGGCCCCGCGCCTGGCCTGGGAGGCCCTGAACTTCTTCTTCAACACGCGCGTGGATGCCAGCGATGCCATGGTGGTCGATGAGCCGTGGTCGCGCCCCGGTGACTATGTGCTGCTGCGTGCCCTCACCGATCTGGTTTGCGTCAGCTCCTCGTGCCCGGACGACATCGACCCCGCCAATGGCTGGCAGCCCACCGACATCCAGGTGCGCGTCTATGCCGCCACGTCCACCTTTCAGCCCACCTTCGCCATTCGCATGACCCCCGAATCCATTCCCCAACCCACCCGGCAGACGGCCTTCCATGCCCGCACCTCGGCCCTGACGCGCGCCTTTGCCGAATACCGGGGCTTCTGGCTCCCGGCGCAATACGACACCGTGGGCACGCTCCAGGAATACTGGGCCTGCCGCCAGGCCGTGGCCGTCATGGATCTCTCGCCGCTGCGCAAGTTCGAGATCACCGGCCCGGACGCACAGGCCCTGCTGCAATGGTGCCTCACGCGCGACATGCGCAAGCTCGCCATCGGTCAGGTGGTCTATACCGCCATCTGCCACCCGCATGGCGGCGTGCAGGACGATGGCACGGTGCTGCGCCTGGGCGAACACAATTTCCGCCTGGTGTGCGGCGAGGAGGCCACCGGGCTGTGGCTGCGCCAGCAGGCCGCCGAAAAAGGCTATCGCGTCTGGGTGCGCAGTTCCACCGACCAGATGCACAACCTGGCCGTGCAGGGGCCGCGTTCGCGGGAACTGCTCGATGCCATCCTGTGGACGGCCCCGGCGCACACGCCCCTGTCGCAACTGGGCTGGTTCCGCTTCGTGCCCGCACGCATCGGCGGCTTTGCGGGCGTGCCCGTGGTGGTTTCGCGCACCGGCTACACGGGGGAGCTGGGCTACGAAATCTTCTGCCATCCCAGGGACGCGCAGGCCGTCTGGGATGCCGTGTGGGAAGCGGGCCGCCCGCTGGGGCTGCAACCGCTGGGTCTGCACGCGCTGGACATGCTGCGCATCGAGGCCGGGCTGGTCTTTGCCGCGCACGAATTCGACGATGGCACCGATCCGTTCGAGGCAGGCATCGGCTTTACCGTGCCGATCAAAAGCAAGGACGTGGACTTCGTGGGCCGCGAAGCCATGCTGCAACGCCAGGGCCACCCGCGCCAGGTGCTGGCCGGGCTGGCACTCGAGGGCAACGAGGCCGTGCACCACGGCGATGGCGTGTACATCGGCCGCGCCCGCGTGGGCGTGGTCACCAGTGCCTGCTATTCGCCCATCCTGCAACAGAGCATTGCGCTGGCGCGGCTGGAGCCATCGGCTGCGGCCATCGGCACTGCCATCGAGATCGGCACACTCGATGGCCACCAGAAACGCCACCCCGGCCAGGTGGTGCGCTTCGCTCACTACGACCCCGACAAAACGCGCGTGCGTGCCTGAAGCCGACCCACGCCACCCATTCACCCCACCACCCCAGGAGCCTCCACATGCCCCCACTCCCCGGCCACCATCGCCACCGCTGCCATCGTCCCGTCATGGCCGCTGTGTTCGCGCTCTGCACAGGCATCGGCACCGCGCAGGCCCAGACCCAGACCCAGACCCAGAACGCCGCTGATGCGCCACCGGCCTTCACGCTCGACAGCAACCTCGCGCTCACCTCGCAGTATGTGTTTCGCGGCATCAACTATTCGCAGGAAAAACCGGCCATTCAGGGTGGCTTCGATCTGGCGCACACCAGCGGAGCCTATCTGGGCGTGTGGGCCAGCAGCCTCAGCAGCGATGCGATTGCCGGTGCGACCGTGGAACTGGATGTCTATGGCGGATATGCCCGCAATGTCGGTGATGTCGCCTACGACCTGGGCCTGCTGCGCTTTGGCTACCCCGGCGCACGGCTGGCCGGGGAGTCCTACAACACCGTGGAAGCCTATGCCAGCGTCGGCTGGAAATGGCTGACGTTCAAATACTCGCACACCCTCACCGACTACTTCGCCATGAACGCTGCCTCGATGGGCCACGGCGACGACAGCAAGGGTTCTGGCTACATCGAGGCGAATCTGGCCATTGCGCTGGCACAGGGCTGGGCGATTGACCTGCATGCCGGACACCAGCGGGTGCAGGACTACGGTGCCTACGACTTCAGCGATTACAAGGCGCAGGTCAGCAAGGGGTTCGATGGAGGCTGGACGGTGGCACTGGCCGTCACCGGCACGAATGCCGACCGCGCGCTCTACCGCATCGGGCATGTGGACACTTCTGCATCCCGCTGGCTGGTCACACTCAGCCGCCGCTTTTGAGTCTGTCCCCCGGTTCCGGCAAGCCCTCGATAAGGAAAGTTCATGAATACCCGCCAGCGTCTCCAAGTCTCCATGAAGAACGAACCGCCTTGCCTGCCCGGCGGCAAGGCCCATGCCAGTCTCGCACTGCTGCTGGGCATGGTCATCGGCCTGCCCGCGCAGGCCCAGGCCGCGCCTGCGCTGGACAGCGGCGACACCGCCTTTGTCGCCCTCTGTGCCCTGGTCGTGCTGCTGATGATGCTGCCGGGGCTGGCCCTTTTTTATGCCGGGCTGGCCCGCGCGCGCAACGTGCTGTCCATACTGATGCAGGTGTTCACCGTCGTCGCCCTGATGGCCGTGCTGTGGGCATTGTTCGGCTACAGCCTCACCTTCAGTGACGGTGGCCCCTGGCAGGCGGTGCTGGGCGGCTTCGACAAAGTGTTTCTCGCCGGGGTCGGCACCGATTCGATGGTGGGCACCATCCCCGAATACCTGTACATCCTGTTCATGATGATGTTTGCTGCCATCACGCCGCCCATCATCGTCGGCGGGTTTGCCGAACGCATGAAGTTCTCTGCGGTGCTGGTGTTCATGGCGGTCTGGATGGTCATCAACTATATCCCGATGGCCCACATGGCCTGGGGTGGCGGCTGGGTGCTGGGGCTGGAGCCGCAGGACTTTGCCGGGGGCAACGTGGTGCACATCAACGTGGGCATTGCCGCGCTGGTCGGTGCCGCCTTGCTGGGCCGCCGCCAGGGCTGGGGGACTTCGTCGGTATCGCTGGCCCCGCACAACCTGACGATGAGCATGACCGGCGGCTCGCTGCTGTGGGTGGGCTGGCTGGGCTTCTGTGGCGGCTGCGCGCTGGCGGCCAATGGCTTTGCCATGCTCATCATGCTCAACACCATGCTGGCCAGCGCGGCTGGCACGCTGGGCTGGGTGCTGGTGGAGTGGCTGCACCGGGGCAGACCCAGTATGCTGGGGGCAGTTTCCGGTGCGATTGCCGGGCTGGTCGCGATCACTCCGGCCTGTGGTTTTGTCGGGCCGATGGGGGCCATCGTGCTGGGCCTGCTGGCTGGGCCGCTGTGCCTCTGGGCCGTGGAATGGCTCAAGCCCCGCCTCGGACTGGACGATGCCTTCGATGTATTCGGGGTGCATGGCGTGGGCGGCATTTTTGGAGGCCTGTTCACCCCGCTGTTCGCCCTGCCGCTGCTGGGAGGTCAGGGCCTGCCGGAAGGCCGCACCCTGCTGGAGCAATCGGGCGTGAACCTGGCCGCCATGGCATTCAGCATTGTTTACGCTGCCATCACTGCCTGGATTGCGTTCAAGGTGGCCGCTGCCTGCTGCAAGGGTCTGCGCGTGGATGCCGAACACGAACGCGATGGCCTTGACCTGAACTCGCACGGCGAGATTGGCTACCGCGACCTGGGGTGAGAACATCATGCCCTTGGGAAGGTCTGCAAAACTCTTGTGGTAAGCCCGCGCCCGCCAATGGGATGCAGCGCAAGGCGGGTTTTGCAGACCTTCCCTTGCTGACAGGGCAAAAAGGGAGTGCCATATTGGCACTCCCTTTCTTTTTTCTTGGTTACGGCCCCGTACTGCCTATAGACGGGGCCAGACAGGATGGTGCTGTGTCCTTTCAGTGCCCGGTCTGTTGCCGGGCGGCCTTGACGGTGTTGGCCAGCAGTCCGGCAATCGTCATGGGGCCGACACCGCCGGGTACGGGGGTGATGGCGTGGGCCAGCGGGGCGACGGCTGGGTAATCCACGTCGCCGATCAGGCGGGTTTTGCCTTCGGGCGTGGCGATGCGGTTGATGCCCACGTCGATGACGATGGCACCGGGTTTGACCCAGTCTGCACCGATCATGGCCGGGCGGCCCACGGCAGCGACCATGATGTCGGCCTGGCGGCACAGCGCGGCGGCATCGCGCGAACGCGAGTGCACCACGGTGACGCTGCAATCGGCCTGCAACAGCAGCGCGGCCATGGGCTTGCCGACGATGTTGGAGCGTCCAACCACCACGGCGTGCAGGCCCTTGAGGCCGTCTTCGCCCAGCACGGTGCGCAGCAGCCGCATACAGCCGGCCGGGGTGCAGGGCACGAGGCTCTCCTGCCCCAGCGACAGGCTGCCGACGTTCTCGCGGTGGAAGCCGTCCACGTCCTTGTGCGGGGCGATGGCCTGAATCACGCTGGCTTCGCTGATGTGCGCGGGCAGCGGCATCTGCACCAGAATGCCGTGCACGCTGGCATCCCCGTTGAGTGCCTGGACGCGCTCCAGCAGTGCGGCTTCGGAGGTGTTGGCGGGCAGGCGGTATTCGAGCGAGCGAATGCCCACGGCCTCGGCCCGCTGCACCTTGTTGCGCACATAGACATCACTGGCAGGGTCGTCGCCCACCAGAATGACGGCCAGCGCGGGGTGTACGCCCTGCTGGCGCAGCCCGGCCACGTCCTGCCCGACTTCGGCCAGCAGGGTGTCGGCGACGGCCTTGCCGTCGATGCGGATCGCGCTCATTTGAACACCACCGTTTTGTCCTGGTTGAGGAAGACGCGGTGCTGGGTGTAGTACTTCACGGCACTGGCCAGGGCCACGGTTTCGGTGGCGCGGCCCACGGCGACCATGTCATCGGGTTGGTAGCTGTGATCGACGCGCTGCACTGCCTGTTCGATGATGGGGCCTTCGTCCAGATCGGCGGTGACGTAGTGGGCGGTGGCCCCGATCAGCTTGACCCCCCGGCTGTGTGCCTGGTGGTAGGGCTTGGCTCCCTTGAAGCCGGGCAGGAAGCTGTGGTGGATGTTGATGGCCCGGCCACTGAGCGCGCGGCAGAGGTCGTCGGAAAGAATCTGCATGTAGCGGGCCAGCACCACCAGCTCGGTGCCGGTTTCTTCGACGATCTTCAGCAGCTCCTTTTCTTGCTGGGTCTTGTTGTCTTTGGTGACGGGCAGGTAGATGAAGCGCAGGCCCTCGCGTTCGGCCATCGGGCGCAGGTCGAGGTGGTTGGAGACGACGGCGGTGATGTCCATGTCGATTTCGTGCTTGTTGCGGCGGTACAGCAGGTCGGCCAGGCAGTGGTCGAACTTGCTGACCATCAGCAGCACTTTCATGGGTTGCGCACTGCTGAAGACCTGCCAGTCCATGTCGAAGTGGCCGGAGACATCGGCGAAGGCTTCGCGCAGGGACTGGATGTCCGCGCCTTCGCGGGTGAAGTGGAAGACGCAGCGCATGAAGAAGCGGCTGGTGTCTTCGTCGTCGAACTGGGAGAGTTCGCTGATGTAGCAGCCGCGCTCGGCCAGGAATGTGGAGATGGCGGCCACGATGCCGGTGGTGGCCGGGCAACTGATGGTGAGTATGAAGTTTTCGCGGGACGGGGTCATGGGGGTATGGGGTGAAAGGGCGTGGAACAGCCCGCCCCGGTCGGAGTCGGGGCGGGAGCGATGACAGGGGGCGGGGAAGTGGTGTCAGGCGACGCTGAACCAGGCTCTGTGGTGCCGCACGGGATGCGGGTTCAGCATGGCCGTCAGCCTTTGGCCGTGCGCTTTTTCTTGTCCGGGTCGTCGAAGGGCATGGGCTGGGCGGTGGCGGTCGCTTCCAGGCTGCCGCTGACGCGCAGTGGTGTGCCGGGCACGGCGGCTGCCACATCCAGCCGGGCAATGGCGAGGTTGCGGCCCGTCAGGGGCGAGTGCATTCCGCCGGTGATGATGCCCACTTGCGTGTCGCCATTCCAGAGCGTGTCGCCAGCCGCCGCAGGCTGATCGGTGCCGGTGATCTCGATGCCGTAAATTCTGAAGCGTTCCCGGCCTTTCAGGCGGTAGTGCTCCTCGGCACCGCGAAAGCCCTGCTTGCCGGGCGAGACGGTGAAGTCCAGCCCCAGTTCCCAGAGGGTGTCGCCAGCCTTTTCATTGGCAAACGGGTAATACTGGGAGTTGTCGAAAGGGTAGAACAGCAGGTAGCTCTCCACGCGCAGCCAGTCCAGCGTGGTGAACGAACAGGCGATGATGCCGTGGGCCGCGCCTTTTTCGAGGATGCTGTCCCAGACGGTAGGCGCATCGGCGGCCTTGACGAAGATTTCATAGCCGCGTTCGCCGGTGTAGCCGGTGCGCGAGATCATCACCGGCTTGCCGAAAAGCTGGGTCTGCATGTGGTGGAAGTAGTTCAGGCCGCGGATGCCGGGCACATGCTCTGCCAGAAAATCGACGGCTGCGGGGCCTTGCAGCGAGAGGTCGTGCAGGTCGTCGTCGAACAGCACGGCCACCTGCTTGCCCTGTATGCCCTGGGTGAGGGCCTCGTAGCCGGTGCCGCCGCCATGCACCACCATGAAGGCATTCGGGCCGGTGCGGTAAACGATGCCATCGTCGATGAATTTGCCATCGTCGTTCAGGAAGGTGACGTAGGCGGATTTGCCGGGGTAGAGCTTGTCGATGTTGCGCGTGGTGGCCCATTGCAGCAGTTGCTCGGCATGCGGGCCGACGTAGTGCACTTTTTTCAGGCCGGAAACGTCCATCAGCCCGGCCTGGGTGCGGATGGCCTTGTAGTGCTCGCTGGTGGGGGTGTCGTAAGTCCAGGCGGTGCCCATGCCCAGCCAGTCTTCGAGTTGGGAGCCGAGGGCGCGATGCCGGTCGGCGAGTGCGGAAAAACGCCATTGAGTTGCCATGTTGATATTCTCCAGTGGTTGTGGTTCAGGGGATTCAGAGGGGATGGGGGCTTGCCGCTGGCCGGGCCGTCAGGCTTCGGGGTCGTGCTGGCGCAGCCACTGCACCAGTTGCGGGCGGTAGCGGGTGATGCCCTTGTAGTCGGCAATCGGCTCGGGCAGGTCGCGCATGACGCGGTGCAGACGCTGGCCCCAGCCGGGGCGGGTGACGAGTTCTTCCAGGCTGGCGAGGTAGGTGCGGATGCCGAACATCAGCGCGTTGCTGCGCGGCAGGCGCAGCATCAGTTGCAATTCCACGCGCAGGTGCACTTTCTGGCCGGCGTTGCCGGGTGTGACGGTGCCACGGTCACTGCCCCATTCGTGGTAGGTTTCGGCAGAGGTGTCCAGGCGTGGGTTGATGGTGAGTGTCCAGTTCAGGCGGCGCACCGGCTGGCCCACCTGCACGTTCAGCAGGTATTTGAGGGCGCGGTCGAACACGCCCATCTGGTGGGCCAGCGGCACCGGCGAGTGCCACTGCTTGAAGCTCATGCCCGCATCGAAGGCCAGCGACCAGTCGGCCGGGCAGGTGACGACCCCGGCATCCATGAACAGGTCGCCTTCGCGCTGGTCGAGCAGGGCCATGTCGCCCTGGGTCTGGCGCATGATGTATTCGAGTGGCGGGTAGGGCAGGGTGTCGGGCTGGTCGAGCACGAAGGATTGTTCGATGCCCAGTGCCCGGTTGCGCCAGGTGCATTCCCTGCCGTGGCGTTCCAGCGCGAACCAGTCCGGGTAGTCGTGGCTGAGCTGTTCCATGATGCGCTCCAGTGCGTCCCAGGCGGCTTCCTGCATGTGCGGCATGGTGATGCTGCGGCGCGGGTCGCGCTCCAGCACCAGGGCGCGCTCGGCCATTTCGGAGCGGTAGTGCTCGTCGATGTCGAACAGGTGCTCGAACACGGAGCCGGGGTCGCGCGAGGTGGCCGGTTCCATGTTCACCGAGTACATGTAGCGGTCTTCGGGGAAGGGGAGTGGAAAGCGCGCAATCGCACGCGGGCTGTTGCGGTAGCTGAAGTCGTCGCGGAAGGTTTCGATGGACGGTGCGAATTCAAGCGTCATGGCGCGGTCTCCTATTCCTATAGATCAAGCAAAAGCGGGCGGTCGCTGCCACAGCGCGAGACGCAGGGCATCAGCAGGTGCGTGCGTTCCTCGCTGGAGAGGAAGTGGTCACGGTGCTCTACCGCGCCGTCCAGAAAGCGCGTGGCGCACTGGCCGCACACGCCACCCCGGCACAGGTTGGGCACGCCGATGCCACCGGCCTCCAGGGCTTCCAGCAGGCTCTGGTCGCTGGCCACCTGCACGGTGCACTGACTGCGCGCCAGGTGTGCGGTGAAGGGAACCCCCGGTTCGGGGGCTGCAAATGCCTCGAAGTGCACGCGGGTATCCGCCCAGCCTTGCTGGCGCGCGGCATCGCGCACACCGTCGATCAGGCGTTGCGGGCCGCAGCAGTACACATGCGTGCCCAGCGGTCGGTCGTGCAGCAGTTGTTCCAGCCGCAGGGGCTTGCCGTGTTCTGCGTCATAGCTGTGGAAGCGGTCGCCCAGGTGCTGTTGCAGGTGCTTCAGGTAGGCATCCGTCAGGCCGGTGCGGCAGGCATGGTGCAGCTCAAAGGAGTCGCCGCGCCGCTCGAATTCCTGCACATAGGCCATGAAGGGCGTGATGCCGATGCCACCTGCCACCAGAATGTGGTGGCGGGCGCGCGAATGCGGCGCGAACAGGTTCGCCGGTGCGCCAATGCCCAGGCGGTCGCCGGGCTGCACCTGCTCGTGCAGAAAACGCGAACCGCCGCGCGAATCCTCCTGCCGCCGCACCGCGATGCGGTAGTGTGAGCCATCGCCGGGGTCGCTCACCAGCGAATAGGCATTGCGCAGCACACGGCCGCTGTCACCCAGCGGCAGGTGCACCTGGATGTGACTGCCCGCAGAAAAGCGCGGCAGCAGGCTGCCATCGGTGGCGGTGAAGGTGAACTCGCGCACCAGCGGGGTCAGGGGCCTGATGGCGGCCACCGTGACGTTGAGGGGACTGGACGTGCTCATGTGCTGGCCCTCGCATACGGTTGGTCGGCATTCGCCACCACCCCCAGATAGGCTCCCTGCACGCGGGAGAAATGGTCGCGGATTTCCAGGGCCACGCCACAGCAGCCACAGATGGGCTGGGGGGCCTGGCTGGCGGCCTGCTGGCGTGTGCCGCAGTGCACGCAGTAGATCGGGCGCATCGCGCTGTCGTGGCGGTGCAGGCTGATTTCCTGCGGCTGCATGCCCGCCTGAATGGCCTGAACGTAGAGCGGCCACAGCCCCGCTTCCGGGCCGGACAGGTACAGGTGCCAGCCGGTGCGGGCTTCGGACAGCAGCGGCATCAGCCGCGCGGTCTGGGCGGGCGGCAGGTTGCCATCGCCGTCGTCTTCCAGCATCAGGCAGTGGTGCTGGTGTGGCACGCGCTGCGGCAGTTCTGCCAGAAAGCGCAGGTCGGATGCGTCGGGCAGGCCGACGCAGACCAGAATGTGGTGGCGGGCATCGTTGCGCAGCGCGTGGGCCTGATAGACCGGGAGGCTGGCCGAATGCCCGCAAGGGCTGGGTGGGTGCAAAGTCATGGGCTGGCTCCAGAGGGTGTTTCGCATTCGCGGGCTGTCTGCCTGTCGGGGAAATTCTCTGTGCTGCTGCCAGCGGCCTCAATCCCGACAAGGTGATACTCCCTTGGGGGTAGTTACGGCTTCGGGGCCGCTGCGTAGAATGGCCTGCCATGATGAATACGCCGCCTTGCCCTGCCTTCGCCTGTTGCACGGTGCGACTGCATGGCCCTGGCGTGCTGGAGGGGCATCGATGAGTGCGGTGCGCCTGCTCGTCATCGACGACCATCCCATGTTCCGGCGCGGACTGGTCACCTTGCTGGCAGGCAATTCCCGCTTCGAGGTGGTGGGCGAGAGCGGCAGCGGGCGTGAAGGCGTGGAGATGGCGCGACGTTTGCACCCCGACCTCGTGCTGCTGGACTGGCACATGCCCAGGCTTTCCGGGATGCAGGTGCTTGATGAAATCCGCCAACTGGAACTGGCCTGCCGCGTGGTCGTGTTCACGGCCTCGCTGGACCGCAGCGAGTTGCTACAGGCACTGGCTCTGGGGTGCAACGGCTATGCGCTCAAGGATATGGAGCCGTCGCGCCTGCAAGCGTATTTGCTGCAATGCTGCGAAGGCACGGTGGTGCTGAAAGACCAGATGGTCGCACTGCTGGCACAGCCCCAGCCAACGCCACCAACCTCGGCGGCAGGGCTTGCTGCACCGCTGCACCAGATCGAATTGACGACCCGCGAGGCCCAGACGCTGGCCTTGATTGCCAGAGGCTTGAGCAACAAGCTGGTGGCCAGGGAGCTGGGCATCAGCGACGGCACGGTGAAAATCTACGTCAAGAACCTGTTGCGCAAGCTGCGGTTGCGTTCGCGGCTGGACCTTGCGGCGTGGTTTCACCAATCGTCCTGAATCTCCAAACCCGGTGCACTACAATTTCTTCCCTTTGCGGATGCCCGTTGCCGACCTGTGGGCCATAACCGGCGGACTGGCCACCGGTTTCCAGCAGGATCGCCGGAAATTCGCTAAGCTGGCACGGGCCTGTGCCATGCTGTGCGCACAGAGCCAGTCATCCCCCCTGTTGTTGAGCCATTTCATTTGTCCCAAGGATTTGCCCATGCCACACATCACCATCGAATACACCCGCAACATCGACGGCTTCTCGCCCCGCCAGGCCCTTGCCGTGGTGAACCAGACGCTGCTGGACAGCGGTCATTTTCAGCCCCCGCAGATCAAGAGCCGTGCGATTGCACTCGATGACTATCTGGTGGGAACCGATCCACAGGGGCAGGGCTTTGTACATGTGCAGGCAGCCATCATGGCGGGCCGTTCGCTACAGGAGCGGCAGGCCCTGTCGCAGCAGGTGCTGGAGAGCCTGCGCGAACTGGTGCAGCACATTCCCCGGCAGATTCATGTGCAACTGACCGTGGACGTGATCGAGATTCAGCCCGATACCTACGCCAAGACGGCCCTTGAATCGGCTGCCTGAAGCGGCACACCCCGAATGCGTACCTGATGCAGCTCAGCCCGTCACAACTCTCCTCCCACTTGCAGCAGCGGCTGGCTCCGCTGTATGTGCTGCATGGCGATGAACCCTTGCTGGAGCAGGAAGCCCTGGACAGCATCCGCGTTGCTGCACGCCAGCAGGGCTTTGCCGAGCGCACGGTGTTCAGCGGTTCGGCCACCCAGTTTGACTGGTCGGCCGTGCTGGCTGCCAGTGCCAGCCAAAGCCTGTTTGCCGAGCGGCAGATCGTGGAAATCCGCATTCCCACCGGCAAGCCCGGCAGGGAAGGCGGGCAGGTGTTGCAGCGGCTGGCGCAGCAGGCGGCGGCCAGTGGCGCAGCCAGCGACACCCTGCTGCTGGTGATCCTGCCCAAGGCCGACCGCACCATGCAGGCCACCCCGTGGTTTGGCGCGCTGGCCGATGCCGGAGCCGTGTTGCGCATCGACCCGGTGCCCCGGCGCGACATGCCCGCCTGGCTGGCGCAACGGATGCAGCGGCACGGCCAGCATGTGCCCGTAGGCGAAGAAGGTCTGCGCATTCTCAGCTTCTTCACCGACTGCGTGGAAGGCAACCTGATGGCCGCGCACCAGGAAGTGGAAAAACTCGCGCTGTTGTACCCGCCTGGCGAATTGGGTTACGAGCAGATTGCCGCCAGCGTGCTGAACGTGGCGCGCTACAGCATCAACGATCTCTCCAGTGCCACGCTGGCCGGACAGGTGCTGCGCAGCCAGAAAATCCTCAATGGCCTGCTGGCCGAAGGCGAGGCGGTGGTGCGCCTGCACAGTGTGCTGGCCAATGACATTCTCGGGCTGTACCGTGCCCGGCAGGCACTGGACGAAGGCGCACCCATGCCCCAGGCACTGCGGCTGGCCCGCGCCTGGGGGCCGAAGGAACAGGGTTTCGAGCGCGTGCTGCCGCGTCTGCGCCTGCCTGCGATTGCGCGCATCGTGCAGTCGGCACACACCGTCGATGGCATCAACAAAGGCTTGCCGCATACCGCCTGGCCCACCGACCCCACGGCGGCCATGCAGCGTCTGACCCTGCAATTGAGCCGCCTGTGCCAGCGTTCGCTGGCGGGATGACGCATTGTTCTAAAGCTGCCGCAACACCTGCACGGTTTCGGCATCGGTGGGCAGCAGGCGCACGCGCTCGGGGTCGTTGCAGAAGCCGCTGTCGCGCAGGCGCAGTTCCATCGGCAGTTTCATGCCACTCAGGAACAGCGTGCCGCCGCGCTGCTGTACGCGGTCGCGGATGTGTTGCAGCGTTTCCATGCCGGTGGCATCCAGCCCGGTGATGCTGGAGGCCACCAGGCAGACATGGCGCGTCTGCGGGCGTTGCTCCAGCAGTTGCACCACGCGGTTCTCCAGCACGCTGGCTGAGGCGAAGTCCAGCGGCGCATCCATGCGCAGGCTCAGCACCTGTTCCGAGAGAGGCGACAGCTCCCAGAGATGGCGGTCGCGCAGGCGGCCATCGGCCGGGAATACGCCCACTTCTATGATGCGTGGGTGCAGCCGCTGGTACATGAAGTAGGCCAGATTCGCCAGCAGTCCAGCCAGCACCCCCCAGTAAATGCGTGGTGAGGCCAGCAGTGTGATGGTGAATGTCAGCAACGCGATGAGCATTTCCGTGCGCGAGAATGCCCACAGTTTGCGGAACCACGAAGGGCGCAGCAGATTGCTCACGGCAGTAATCACCAATGCACCCAGCAGGGCCAGCGGCACATGGTAGAGCAGCGGGGTCAGCCACAGGGCGGTGGCCAGCACGAACAGGCTGGTGAACAGCACCGACCAGCCGGACACCGCTCCGGCATACAGATTGACCGCCGAGCGCGAAAACGAGGCACTGGTGGCAAAGCCGCCCGACAGGCCCGAGCCGATCTTGGCCATGCCCTGGGCAATCCAGTCCTGATGCGGCACCCAGTTCGTGCCTGCGCGTTCATGCTCTTTCTTGGCCGAGGCGGCCACCTCCACAAAACTCATCAACGCGATCACCAGCGCGGGCACCAGCAATTGCCCCAGCAGCGGCCAGCCAATCCAGCCCGGCAGGGCCAGGGCGTGCAGGCGCACATGCAGGTCGCCAATCACCGCCCCACCGCGTGCACCATAGTCCGTCCACGCACTGACCACTGCGCCAATCGCCAGAATCAGCATGGCCGAGGGAATGCGCGATCCGAGGCGGCGCGCCAGCACAAACGCGGCAATGCCAATCAGCCCGTATTGCAGCCCTTCGGTGTCCATGGCCAGCCACAGGGCCAGAAAGGCATCGAAGTGCGTCACCGCCCCCCATTGCTGCCAGGCAATGCCGGTGATGTTGGGAACCTGCGAGGCCATGATGAGCAGTGCCCCCGCCTGGGTGAAGCCGTTGAGCACCGGGGAGGTCACCACGTTCAGCAGCCAGTCCAGCCGGAACAGCCCCATGCACAGTTGCGCCAGTCCGGCCAGCAGGGCCAGCCACACCGCCAGGGTGATCCAGTCGGCACTGCCGGGCAGGGCCATTGGCAGCAGGGCCGAGGACACCATCAGCGAGGTCAGTGCCGATGGCCCCACCCCCAGCCGGGGAGACGATGCCAGCAATGTGGCCACCACCAGCGGCACGATGGCGGCATACAGGCCCGTCTCCAGCGGCATGCCGGCCAGTGCGGCATAGGCTACGGCCTGGGGAATCAGCATCAGCCCCACCGTCATGCCTGCAAACACGTCCTGTTGCAGCGACTGGGCCGTGGGTCTGGGCCAGCCCAGACAGGGAAGGAGGTGGCGAAGGGAGGAGGGCAGGTGGATGGGCATGGAGCAGGTTTTCCAGGGCATTGCGATGGCATTTCACCGGGGCATTCTCGTGCAATGTATCGCAAGGGCAAGGCAAGCGGCCATGAAAAACGGAGCCATCAGGCTCCGTCGGAAAAAGCACGCGGCACAGGCAAGTGGTGGTTCCACGCGCCTGGGCTGCGATGCCGGTCTGGCTTACAGCAGGCTGAGTGCCTTGGCTTCCTGCTCCAGTTGCTCACGGAACTGGGGGTGCGCAATCGAGATCAGCGCGCGGGCGCGTTCGGTGGCGGTCTTGCCCTTCAGGTCGGCGTAGCCGTGTTCGGTCACGATCATGTGCACGTCGTTGCGTGGGGTGGTCACCGGGCCGCTGAGTTTGGGCACGATGCGCGAGGCAGTGCCCTTGGCGGCGGTGGAGTGGCAGGCAATGATGGAGCGACCGTTCTTGGAGTAGTTGGCTCCGCGCACGAAGTCCAGCTGGCCACCGCTGGCACTGAACTGGCGACCCTTGAGGAATTCGGAGTTGCAGGCACCGAACAGATCGACTTCGATGGTGGCATTGACCGACACCACGTTGTCGTTCTGGGAGATCACGAACGGGTTGTTCACGTAATCGACCGGGTGGCCTTCGACCAGTGGGTTCTCATGCAGGTATTCGTACAGTTCCTTGGAGCCAGCGGCAAACGCATAGACGCTCTTGCCGGTATTGACCTTCTTGCGGCTGTTGTCCACCACGCCTGCCTTCATCAGGTTCATCAGGCCGGGCATCATCATCTCGGTGTGCACACCCAGGTGCTTGCGATCGCCCAGGGCGGCACAGATGGCATCGGGCAATGCGCCGATGCCCATTTGCAGACAGTCGCCGTCGTGGATGAAGCCCGCCACGATGTTGCCGATGGCGCGGTCTTCCACGCCAATCTCAAAGGAGGGCAGCTCGACCAGCGGGGTTTCGTGCTCGACGATGGCGGTGACCTGCGAGATGTGCACGGTGCTGTTGCCATAGGCGCGCGGCATGTTCGGGTTCACTTCCAGAATCACGTGTCTGGCAGTTTGCGAGACGGGCTGGGAGTAATCGACGTTGGTGCCGAAGCTGAAATAGCCGTTCTCGTCCATCGGCGAGACCGTGGCCATCAGGGTATCGACCTTGATGACATCGATCATGATGTGTGGAGTTCGGCCAAACGAAGTGGGCAGGAACTCCAGCAGCGGACGGCCTTCGGCCACACGCTTGTTGTCCAGGGCGCGCTCGACGCCGCCGTGGAAGAAGCTGATGGGGGCAATCCGCTCGGACAGTTCGTCGCGCATCACGGTGCTGCCGGCAATGCCGCTGGAGAGCAGGTAATACAGACGCAGGTCTTCGACTTCACCGGCTTCGGCACGTTCGGCCAGGGCCTTGAAGGTGGCGGGCGGCTGGGAAATCACTGCGCCCATGGTGATCTTGGCCCCGGAGGGCACAAGTGCGGCGGCTTCTTTGGCAGAAACCAGTTTGCTGCGATAGAGTTCGGCGAATTCGGAAGCCATTTCTGTATCTCCTTTTTATGGTCACCCATGTTACGAAAACGAAAATTCATCGACGTGCCGGGTGGTGGGAATCGGTATTTTCTAGGGAGTACCTGTGCGATGCCCGGCAAAAAAACGCGCAGATCGTATCATCGATTTTGTGCCATGTTGAACAATTCCCTACTGGAGTAGGGGAGGCGTTGCAAAAACCCTGGTAATTGCGGCTCCCCTTGGTGGGTGATTGCTTTCATGGAGAGCAACATTTGTTCTGTCGCTAGAATATGATTGCTTTTTTGAAAAGTAACGCGCAGATCGGAATGATTCGATGGTATTTATTTACATTTATTGTTTTTTATGACAAATGAAAAAATATGCCAAATTTTTTCTCGTGCAGTTTTTTCGATTTATCGTAGCCTGTCGGCCTGTCGGCCTGTCGGCCTGTCGGCCTGTCGGCC
>NZ_FQUZ01000002.1:0-57507 GCF_900129055.1 Lampropedia hyalina DSM 16112 | reverse complement strand
GCCTGTCGGCCTGTCGGCCTGTCGGCCTGTCGGCCTGTCGGCCATGCTGGGTGGAGTCTTGCTGCTGGCTTTGGCCAACGTCAGTCTGGCGGAGATTTTGCCGCAAGAACGTCATGCGCTCTGGAGCCGGTTTTATGCACATGAATCTCGTGATGATGCAGTAGCCGAGGCCAGCCTGCGCCAGATTCTGGCGCATTCCCCGCACGACTTGATGGCACTCAAGTCGATGCTGTACCTGAAGATTCGCACGGGCCAGCCCGAGGAGGCCATCGGCCTGGCCGATCAGGTACTGGCACTCGATCCGGCCGATGACGCCATTGGCCTGCAAAAGGCGTATCTGCTGAACGGGCTGGGGCGCAATGTCCAGGCCCATGCGGAATTCACCCGCCTGCGACAGTCATCAGACCCGGAGATTGCGGCCACCGCCACCCAGGCGGCGGATAACCTGGGCTTTGCCGTGGAGTCGCACCGTGCCCTGCGGTCTTCTTTCGCTGACATTTACGCTTCCCCGTCCTATGAGTCGCGCTCGGAGGCAGGCATTCTGCCGCTGAAGTTGCGCCTGGGTCGCTATTACGGCAGCGAGCAGCGTGGCCAGTGGTATGGCTTTGCATCCCTGAACCGCGACACCCGCTCCACTGGTGGGGTGCGCCCTGAAGTCGTGGACGAAAACGCCCTGATCGTTGGCATGGGGCTGAATTACCGCCTGGCCACTGCATGGCCCCTGACCGCCTATCTGGAACTGGGTATGAGCCGCGACCTGATCGACCGCAACCGCTCGAAGTACCGCGAGAGTGTGGTGGCCGGTCTGACCAGCTTCCGGGAATGGGGCGACACTTCGCGCCACTGCGGCGAGGCCGGAACCGGTTGCCGTTTTCCCAGTCTGGGGCAGCGTTTCCATGCTGACTTCTACGGCAATGTGGCGACCTATTCCCGCAACGATTACAACGTCATTGCCGATTTGCGACTGCGCCCCGGCCTGAATCTGGTCAAGACCCCGCAGGCTGTGGTGCGCGGCTATGCCAAGGTGCGCAGTTCCCACGATACCGATGGCCTGTTCTACAACAACATTCTGGAAGTCGGCCCTGGCATTGCCTTCGATTTGGCGGCCTGGCTGCCGCTGAGCCTGCATCTGGAAACCGTGAAGGTGTTCTATCTGCGGGGCAAGGCTGCCGATGGTCGGGCCAGTTACCACAACCGTCGGCTGGAGCTGACCTATTACCGGAGTTTCTGATGCGCCCCATTCTGATTTCGTTCGTTTTTGGCACGCGGCCGGAGCTGGTCAAGCTCGCACCGCTGATTCTGGCGGCACAGGCCGATGCGCGCTTTGCTGTGGAGGTGGTTTTCACGGCACAGCACGATGAGTTGGTGCGCGATGCCATCGGCTTCTTCGGCATCCACATCGATCATCGTCTGGACATGATGCAGGAAGGGCAGTCCCTGACGCAGTTGCTGGCGCGGGGTCTTCAGCAGATCGAACGGGTCTATGCCGATGGGCGCAAGCGCGATGTGGTGGTGGTGCAGGGGGACACGACCACGGTACTGGCGGCCTCGCTGGTGGCGTTCGCCCACAAGATTTCGTTGGCGCACGTCGAGGCGGGCCTGCGTTCTTTCGATCTGGAGCATCCTTTCCCGGAGGAAGGGAATCGGCAACTGGTGTCCCGTCTGGCGCACTGGCATTTCGCGCCCACGCCGCTGTCGGCACGGAATCTGGAGAATGAAGGGGTTGCAGGCGAGCGGATTCTGGTCACGGGCAATACGGTGGTGGATGCCGTGCATTGGGCACGCCAGCGGTTGTCGCAGCCCGGTACCGAGTCGGCGCAGGCTGTGCTGTCCGCATTGGGACTGCCGCTGACCGGACAGGAACGGCTGGTGCTGGTGACGGCACACCGGCGTGAGAATTTCGGGGAGGGCATCCGCCATATCTGCGATGCGGTGGCACGCCTGGTGCAGACGCACGAGAATCTGCACGTCGTCTGGCCGGTACACCTGAATCCGGCAGTGCGCGATGTGGTGCGCCAGAGCCTGGGAGACAACGCGCGCGTGCATTTGCTGCCGCCGTTGAATTACCCGCAGTTGATGGCGGTGCTGCAAAGCAGCCATTTTGCCCTGACCGATTCGGGCGGAATTCAGGAGGAGTGCCCTTCGTTTGGCAAGCCGGTGCTGATCTTGCGCACTACCACGGAGCGTCCCGAGGTGGTGCAGGCCGGGGCGGGCAGGCTGGTGGGAACCGATGCCGATCTGATTGTCCATGAGGCCGGGCGTTTGCTGGACGATGCCGAACACTTTGCCCGCATGGCGGGGGCAGAAAACCCGTTTGGCGATGGCCGGGCCTCGCTGCGGATTCTGGAGCGCATCGCCACCGATGTGTGCACGGGCGTGCCGCCCCAAGCCTTGATGTGAGTACAGGGTTGCCATATGCCTGCCATCATCACTCCGCTGCGCAGAAAAACCATCATCGGCTGGATGTTGGTCTGTCTCGCTGTGACGGGCCTGCTGGCGTACGAGTGGATTCCAGAGCATCTGCGCGGAGGCTGGATCATTTACCTGCTGCTGCTGGCCAGTGGTGCGGTGTTGCGGGTCGGACAGGCGGTAATACTGGGGTTGATGGCTTTTGTTTTCACGGCACTGTATATGTTCTACAAGGCCAGTATGGGTTTGCCGATCGAACAGCAGACCTTGATGCTGGTGCTCAATCCCGCTGCACCGTTGTGGCTCAGTGCCATCTACCACAATCTCCAGTTGCGCCGTGTGGCCAGCAGTGCGCTGCTGGAATTGAATCAGCGCACCGATGTGCTGACTTTGAATATGGCAGCGAGTGCGCATTTCATGCTGCACTTGGACATACTGTGCCGCCGCTCCGGCACGAAGGGCTATCGTGTCATTGACGTCGTGGTGACGAACCACCTGCTTATTCTGGATATGCTGGGCGATCAGGTCTGGCAGAGTGCGCGCTTGCGCATGCTGGAAGTGCTGGAGCAGCATGCCGACGATGCGGTTTTCGTGTTTGCCGAGAATGGCCTGACGCACCTTCGCTGTTTGCAGGTGACCCAGTTCCCTGAAGACGAGACGGAGCCTCTTTTCGTGCAAAGGCTCAGGGGCATCAAAGAGTTGATTCTCCAGGTGCGCATGTCGGCACATATCTGCAATCCCACAGTGGAGGCATCATCATGATCCTGACGCATATTCTGCTGTGCAGCCTGATTTTGGAGCCGGCACCTGCCCCGCAGCCCTTGCTGGTGCAGTTGTATGTGCAGGAATATGGTTGCCACCCGTTGCGTGGTTTGCCAGACAAGGTTCCGGCTCTGGACGCACCGGAGCAGGAACCAAGCGATGGGGATGGCACTGCGGCTCCGTTGCCCGGGCGTGTGGCTAAATTGGAAGTGGCTCAGGCCGTGGTGGCCATGCGCGATATTGGCAGCTATTTTCCGGCTGAGCAGCGATGGTGGCCCTTGTTCACTGACCGGCAAGCCGCGCAGCCCATCTACCGCCAGATGCTGGGCGCGGGTGTCAAACCCGGGGTGCTGTTGCCCGAGAATCCGCTGGAGATCCTCAAGCCCAGCACATACCGCTTTTACTACCAGGCCGTGCAAGAGGGAGCGATTGTCGTACAGCCGATGCGCAACCACCAATTCGATCATTTTGCTGCACGGGCCAGCTTTGCTTCGGCACTGGGATTGCGTCCACTGGCTGCTCTGGTGGTGGACGGTTGGTCAGACAATCTGCTGGCGGCAGGCAAGGGGGCTTATCTGATCGATCACCGTGGCAGCAGTGGCTATGGTGGCTTGCCGGTACCCGCCCGGCAGCATGAGGTGCAAGGGCGGTATATTTATCATGCAAGCGACACATTGCCGCATGGGGGTGGATTCGCGGTGGTGATTGATCCGCAGTATTGGCCCGATGGTGGCGTGGGCCGTGTGGATTATCCTGAACTGGGTTTGTCCTGGGAGTATCTGAACTCTGATTTCCATAGTCGGCTGGAGGGGTTGGAGACTTCTCCGATGGGGCATGTACTGGCCATGGCGACCCTGCTTTCTGTGCCAGTGGGCTTGTTTTTTGCGACACCTTGGCCGAATGTGCTGCAATGGGTGGGAACATCGATTTCGTGGGTTTCCCTGGTGATCGGCGCAGGTTTGCTGCTGCTGTTGATACTGGCGGCCCTGCGCCGTTTGCGGAGGCTGTGGTGAGTACCATAGATACCCTGTTCCCCTTTGGTTTTCTGGGCATCTGGATACCCCAGGCCTTCTGGGCCGTACTGAGCTTTGCGGCCTGGCGTTACTCGATTGCGTCGCGTCGTGAGCTGGCATCGCTGCCGCAGCCCAAGGAGTGGCCGATGCTCAGTGTGCTGATACCCGCCTATAACGAAGGGCTGGTGATCGAGGATACGTTGCGTGCCATGGCAGCGCAGGATTACCCGGCGCACCGCTACGAAGTCGTGCTCATCAACGATGGCTCCAAGGATGACACGCTGTAGATTGCGGAGCGTCTGGCGGCGGAGTTTGCGTGCATCCGCATCGTCAATGTGCCCAAGGGCATGGGAGGCAAGGGCAAGTCGCGCACTCTCAACAATGGTCTGCCGCATGCCAGGGGCGAATTGATCGTGGTCTACGATGCCGACAGCACCCCGGAACCCGATTGTGTGCGCTTGCTGTCACAGACCCTGCTGGCCGATCCGTCGTTGGTGGCAGTCAATGGCAAGGTGCGCACCCGCAACTGGGCCGACAGTGTGATGACGCGTTTCATTGCCATCGAATTCATTTTCTTCCAATGGATTTTCCAGGGTGGTCGCTGGCATATGTTCCGGCTTTCCACGCTGATGGGAACCAATTATGTGATCTGGCGGGATGCCCTGGAGACGCTGGGAGGATTCGACGAACTCTCGCTGGTGGACGATACCGAGATGAGTTTTCGCATATTCCTGGGCAAACGCCGCATTCGCTGGGTGCCCTACGCGGTGGGTTGGCAGCAGGATCCGGCCCCGCTGCGTATTTTCCTCAAGCAGCGTTCGCGCTGGACACAGGGCAATTTCTACGTCACCAATAAGTACCTGCCTGTGGCATTGACCCATCCGTTTCCGATCGGGCTGGAGATTCTCAACAATGTCATGTGCTATGTGATGTTCGTGCCCGCCCTGGTCATGAGCCATACGGCGTTGCTGATGGGACTGACGGGGCTGGGAGGGGTGACCATTCCGGGGCCGTTTACCTTGTTGTGGCTGCTCTCGTTTCTGATTTATGTGGCCCAGGTATTTTTCACCCTGTCGATGGAGGAGCGGCGGCCACAGCTGTATTTTTTCGCAGTTCTGGCCTATTTCACCTATGCACAGCTCTTTCTGGTGGTGGTATTCAAGGCCGCATGGGAAATGCTCAAGGGAAAGATCAAGGGTCAGGGTATCACTTGGTACAAAACCGAACGCACCAAGGAGAAGAAATAAATGGATGTTCCAATTCGCATGTGTCTGCCATCGGCTCTGGCCTGGTGGTTCAAGGCCACGGTGGTCGCAGTGTGTCTGTTGCTGGCCAGTGCCTCCCGTGCGTCCGAATGGCCGTTGGCGACCATGCAGGTGTCGGATGTGTTTGCCAGCAAAACCCAGTATTTCTATGTGGGCAAGGGTGAGGTCTGGGACGGAGCCAACTATGCCGCGCAATATCGTGCGTCATCCGATCTGTTTCTGATCGTGTCGTTGGATGGCAAGGTCGTGTTCAGCCAGCATATGACCGGGCAAGGCCACATTCAGTTTGCACTGCCGGTATTGCAGGCGGGTTTTCACCGTCTTGATTTTTCTTTCACGCAGCGTGGCGATTGGGGCAGCCCTGCCGATGACCGGCTGGAGTTCTGCGAGGCGGGCATTGAAAGTACGGCCACCCTGCGTAACAGTCGCCTGTCCTACCAAGTGCAGCACCCCAAGGGCTACCATATCCGTCACCTGCCAGATGCCTTGTTCAATCCGCATGTGCTGGGGGAGCAGCCTTATATTGCCCATGTTCAACTGGATCGGCGCGATGCCGATGAATTGACTGCAATGGCCCGTCTGGGCAGTGCCTGGAAGGCTGCTGCCGGGGTGCGTTGGCATGATGCGACACAGTTGCCTGCCGAAGCACAGGATGCCCATTTTGGACTGGTGCTGGAACATGCTCCACAACTTGACTCCCGGGCGCAACTGCGTTTGGAGCGGCAGGTGCTTGCCACAGTTGCTGCACCGGAAACAGCCGCGCACCGCCAGATGCCGTTGTTTCGCATTCGCTACCGGGATGCTGCGGGCCTGAATGATGCGGTCCATGCGTTGCTGAACGTGGATTATCTGGCGCAGCTTGGTACGGCACAGGCCGATATTGTCGAAAACATCGATCCGCCGCGTTGGGCAGGTTTACGCCGCATTCAGACGCTGGCCGATCTGGGCATACAGGATTTGCGTCTGGAAGGTGGCAGCCACGATATGCAGCTGATCTTCCCGAGTGTCTGGCAGCCGTCTGATATTTTGCAGGGTCAGCTGGCATTGAACGTGCAGAATGGACTGTTGCAAGGTTCCAAGCTGGCCGTCTGGATTGACAACGCGCTGGCTGGCAGCATGGCATTCGATGCCGTTCAAGCCGGGGGAGATGTACGCAACTTGGCTTTCCAGACCCCCAGGCCGGCTGCCTCTGCCAGTTTCGATGTGCGAATTGAAACCACCCTGATCGCCAACGGCGATTGCCTGCCGCGTTCGCGTGGCGCATTGTGGATCGATGCTGCCAAGTCCCAGGTCACATTGCCCCACCGTCTCAAATCGGGCATTGCGGCGATCTCTGCGGCATTGGTGCCCCATCCGGTGATTCTGGTGGATGAATCACCGGGATCGCTGGGTCTGGCCATCAGCTTGCTTCAGGTGGCTTCGAGCATGTTGCTTGATGACAAACCGGTGCCAGCTCGGATTACAACCGATGCGAGCGTGCCCCACAGCGTCAGCGTGACCATCGACCCTGAGCTGTACCGACAGCGCATTGCGACCCATCCGGACAAGGTGTATGCCCCGTATGCCGAAAACGGCATACTGTTGTTGCACAGTGAAGACCGGTTCCATGTGATTGCCGAGACCCCCGACAGCGTGGCCAACTTCATGCGCCACTGGGCCGGAGTGCAGCCGCATTTGCGCGATGGTGCCCAGGAAGTGCTCCTGGCACAGGATGGGGAGGCGATTGTGCTGCGCCACTATGTGGCCAGCACCAAGGTCACACCTGCCATGCGTCCGCCCACCGTGGCAATGCTGGGCGCATTGGTTCTGGCCTTGTTGTTGGCGATTGCCGCCTGGTGGCTGTGGCACAGCTCTCGACTCAAACGTGTGAAAGAATGAGCATTCCAGCGCGATGGTGGCTTGCAATCCTCTGTGCCCTGGCAGGGGTGAGCTGGGCTGGCTGGGTGGCTTCTGGTATGGGTGTGAAGCATACGCTACTTCCTCTGGTCGAAGGAGTGTTCTGGCAGCCTGACAATGCCACGGCCCGGCCAGAAGGAAACTGGCACTTGCTGGGAGCCGAGACACTGGTGGTGCAGTGGCTGATGGTGGATGGTCAGGCGTGGTATCCATCGGCAGACTTTCCGCAGTGGAACCGGCAGCCTGACTGGGGGCGCATTGCCAGCGAACCCTGGGCCGGTCGCATCGTTGCTGGCCTCAGTGGTCGCTACAGCGAACCCCAGGCGCGTGCCGACCTGCACCGACTGGGGGCAGAGGGACAGGCCATCAGCCAGAAACCACTGCCATTCACACCCCATGCCTTTTACTTTCCGGTAGAGGCCGATCTGAGCTGGCTGCATGTCCACCAGTTGCGCGATACGCTGGCGGGACTGCCGCGTCCGCTCTGGGTGAGTGTCTACGCTGGTGAACGCCTGCCGCAGAATTTTGACCTGTGGCTGGAGAGCTGGCTGCCACCCGATGTGGGAGTCTTTTTTCAGGATGGCGTGGGGGTGGGTGTTCGCAGTCCCGAGGAGGCCCGGCGCATTGCCGACGCGCTGGTGCAACGCTTCGGGTCAGACCGGGTGGCGATTGTGCTGGAGGCCTTTCAGCCCAAAAGCTGGGGCAGTGGCTTTCGCCCGGCCAGCCTTGCGCAGTTGATGCAGCAACTGCGGGCCTATTGCGGTCTGCGCATCTACCTGTTCGACGGCCCCCATTACCTCAGCAAGACCAAAGTGCACCTCTGGCGTTGGTGGTCAAACTGGCGGCAGACATGCGCTCCCGCTGCCGGTGAGCCGCAGGAGTAATGGGCCAGGAAAGTCTGCGAAGTCCTTGCCAGCAAGCCCGCGCCCAGTGGCAGGATGCGGGCGGCCAACGTGTTGAAAAACTACACTTGACGTTTAAAGCGAATTGCCCAGGTCTTCGGTGCCCTGCCCGGACATTGCCAGCTTGACCTGTTCGCGGCTGAGGCGGGTACTGATGAGTTCGGCGAAGCGGTAAACGAACTGGCGCAGGTAGGCACCGCGCTTGAAGGCGACCCGTGCCACGTTCATGCCGAACAGATCGCCCATCGGGCGCACCACCAGATCGCCGCGCAACTCGCCCTGCACAGCCATTTCCGCGACGATGCCGATGCCCAACCCGAGTTGCACATAGGTGCGGATCACGTCCGAATCGATGGCTTCCAGCACGATGTGGGGCTTGAGGTTGCGCCGCTCGAATGCCTTGTCCACGCGCCCGCGTCCGGTAAAGGACGGGTGGTAGGTAATCAGTGGCTCACTGACGATGTCTTCCAGCCCGATGCGCTCCTTCTTTGCCAGCGGATGGTAGGGCGGCAGAATCAGCACATGCTGCCATTCGTAGCAGGGCAGTGTGACCAGATCGGGGTAATCGGCCAGCGATTCGGTGGCCATGCCGATATCGGCCACTTCCGTCAGCACCATATTGGCCACTTCGTGCGGGGTGGCCTGGTGCAGGCTGATATTGACTTTGGGATAGGCTTCGCGGAACTTGGCCACCGGCACGGGCAAGACGTAGCGCGCCTGGGTGTGGGTGGTGGCGATGCTGAGCGTGCCGGTGTTCTGGGCACTGTAGTCGTTGCCGATGCGCTTGAGGTTGCCGACCTCGCGCAGAATCGCCTCGATGCTGGTCAGGACGTGCTCGCCAGGCTCGGTGACGCGCTTGAGGCGTTTGCCGTGGCGGGCAAAGATTTCGATGCCGAGTTCGTCCTCCAGCTCAATGATGGCCTTGGAAACCCCAGGCTGTGAGGTATGCAGGGCCTTGGCCGCTTCCGTGAGGTTGAGGTTGCGGCGTACGGCTTCTTGAACAAACCGAAACTGGTGCAGGTTCATGCGGATGGCTCGATAAAAAACTAAATGATCTATTATCTTGTATTTTTATAACTAAATATTTTATAAACTTATATGCCTATGGGTATAGAAAAATCAGCAAATATCGTTGATCCGATTGCTGATCCCATAAGCAAACTGCCTTGGCCCGATGGTTTCCACAGGGCGCAAGGCAGTCCATCGAGGAGTCCGCTCACTCAGGCGATGGATGCCTGGTAGATGGATTCAATCGAAGCGTCCAGTGCCTGGTTGAATTCTGCGTCGCTTTGCTGCGCGCTCAGGCCTTCGGTGAGGGCGCGGCTGAAGCTGGCGATCACACCAGGGTTCTTGGCCAGCTTGGCGTTGGCTTCTTCGCGGCTGTAGCCGCCGGACAAGGCCACGACTTTCAGCACGGCAGGGTGAGCGACCACTTCCGCAAAGAAATTGTCCACGCTGGGCAGGGTCAGTTTCAGGATGACCGGGGTTTTGGGGTCGAGGCGGTTCAGGCGCATCAGCAGGCCTTGCTTGAGCAGCTTTTCGATATGGGCTTTATCGGCGGCCTTGATGTCCACTTCGGGTTCGATGATGGGCACCAGTCCGGCATCCAGCACTTGCTGGCCCAGTTCAAACTGCTGGTCCAGCACGGCGGCAATGCCGTGGGCATTGGCGGCCTTGATGACGGAGCGTTCCTTGGTGCCGAACACGCCCTTGGCCTTGGCGCGGGCCAGCAGTTCGGACAGGCCGGGGATGGGTTTGAGCAGTTGCACGCCATCGACTTCGTCTTGCAGGCCCTTGTCGATTTTCAGGAAGGGCACCACGCCTTTTTCTTCCCACAGGTAGCGGGCGGCTTCCTTGCCTTCGAATTCGCCGTCGAGCGTGGCCTCGAACAGGATGGCTCCGAGCACACGCTCACCGCTGAAGCTGGGGCTGGTGACGATGCGGGTGCGCATGGCGTGTACCAGGTTGAACATTTCGGCATCGGTGCTGTAGGCAGATTCGTCGATGCCATAGAGCTTGAGTGCCTTGGGGGTGCTGCCACCGCTTTGGTCGAGTGCGGCGATGAAGCCTTGGCCGTTCTGGATGCGCTGGAGTTGGTCTGTCATGTCGTTTGCCTTTCGTTTTTTAGAATGAAGTCAGTCGGTGGTGTCAGTTCAGTGACAGCGCGGATTCTAGCGAAGCCGCTCGCTTTCCACGCGCATATCCAGTACATACGCGTAGCGCGAGGCATCGGCGGGTGGATTCTGGAGCGTGTAGCGGTGGATGCGCAGAATGTTGCGCACGCCCGGTTCAAAGGCGAAGCCGTCGATGGCTCCGTGGAAGGTTTCCCACTCGCCCTTGCGCACCAGCAGTCCCTGCCCATCGTATTCGACGCTGCGCACGCGCAGGCACTGGGCATCGGGAATCAGCGGGTGGGAGCAGGCCTCCAGTTCGGGGGCCACTTCCAGGAAGATGCGTTCGGGGGCACTGCCGTAGCGGGTGGTATCGGTGGGTACGCCTGACAGTATCCATTGGCTGCCATCGGCCAGCTCGAGTTGCAGGGTCAGGCTGGGGGCAGTACCGGCGGCGGAAGCCTGCTGCGCAATGTGCCAGTGCGAGAGCTGGCCCAGTGCCGTGCCGATTTGCCGCTCCAGTTGCATCAGTCCAGGCTCACTGCACATGCGCTGGGTGCTGACGGTGGAGCCGGTGCTGATACGCTGGCCGGTGATCTGGTAGGAGGCACCCAGCCCATTGCAGAGGTTCTGTACGCTCAGTCGGTCTTCGCTGAAGAAGCTCAGTTGCACGGGTGGGTGGCCCGCCTGCCGGTGCTGACGGTACTGCTGGTCTTCCTGACCGGAAGGCAGGCGGATTTGCTCCAGTTGCCAGTGGTAGTCCAGCAGGTGCTGGGCGGAGAGAGAGGGGGATGTCGCGGCGGAGGGCTGCGGGATGGGTGTCGTGGCTGTCGCATCGACGCCCTGTGGCTTGCGAGAGGAAGCCGGAGGTGTGGTGCTACAGGCGGCCAGAGCGGCCGCCAAGCCCAGTGGAATCAGCCATGAATACGGATGTCGGGCCATGCGGGCACTCCTTGTGTCGGGGGAGCTGCTGGCATGGCGTACGCAGCAGTGCGACCGCGTTCATGTGCCAGCAGATTCCGGGGTTGTGAAATCGTTATTGAATCCAGAGGCGGATGCTGTCCCAGGTGCGGCCCAGGAATCCAGCCTGGCTCACGTCTTCCAGGGCCACAACGGGCACTTCCTTCAGCACGGTATTGCCCAGGCTGATTTTCAGGGTGCCGATGGACTGGTCGAGGTACAGCGGAGCCAGCAGCGGATCGGGTCGCTCGATGCTGGTGGTGAGTTGTCCGGCCGAGCCGGTGGGCAGGGCGACGACCACGGGGTCGTGACTGCCGATCTGGATGGTGCTGGCACTGCCTTTCCAGACGCTGGGCGTGGCCATGGCCTGACGGCCTTCAAACAGTTTGACGGCATCAAAGGCCGTGTAGCCCCAGTTCAGCAGTTTCTGGCTTTCGGTGGCGCGGCTGTTTTCGCTGTCGGCTCCCAGCACGATGGCCAGCAGGCGGCGTTGGCCCACGTTGGGTACTTCCCGCTGGGAGGTGGAGACCAGGCAGAAGCCTGCTGCCTTGGTGTAGCCGGTCTTCAGGCCGTCCACGCTGGGGTCGCGGAACAGCAGCAGGTTGCGGTTGTTGCCATTGGCCTCCGGGGTGCCGGGATAGCGGTAGTGCTTGGTGGAGTAGTAGTGCATGTACTCGGGGAACTCGCGCATCAGGCTGGTGGCGAGAATGCTCAGGTCGCGCGCGGTCGAAAGATGCCCTGGTTCGGTCAGTCCTTCGGGGTTCTTGTAGGTGGTGTCGTTCATGCCCAGGGCCTTGGCCTGGTCGTTCATCAGCTTGACGAAGTGCTCGACGGTGCCGCCCACGCCTTCGGCCAGTGCGGTGGTGGCATCGTTGCCCGACTGCACGATCATGCCCTTGAGCAGGTCATCGACGGCCACCTGCATTTTCGGGTCGATGAACATGCGCGAGCCGGGCATTTTCCAGGCGCGTTCGCTCACCGGCAGGGTTTGCGTCAGGCTGATTTTCTGGGCACGCAGGGCATCGAATACCACATAGGCGGTCATCAGCTTGGTCAGCGATGCCTGCTCCACAGGCTCCTCGATGTTCTTGGCCGCCAGCACCTGACTGGCGGTCACGTCCAGCAGCAGGTAGTTGCGGGCGGCGATTTCGGGAGGCGAGATGTTCATCTGCGCCTGGGCCGGCAGGGCGCAGGCCAGTGTGAGGGTGATGAACAGGGTGGCCATCCAGGGATGGTGGCCGTCGAGCCTGAGGTGCAGGGCGCGCAGGATGCGGGAAAACATAAGAGTCACTGTCCGATAGTTCAAAGAGGGGAAACAAGAAGCGGGAATGAGGCTGGCCGCCTGCCTGCATCAGATGCTGCGCAGGTGCCGGGCAGCCAGGGTCTTCAGCAGAATCTGTCTGCCGTGAAAGAAATGCTCGGTTTGCGGCACGACCAGCACGGGCAGGGTCTGGGGCCGCGCCCAGTCCTGCACGCAGGTCAATGGCACGGTGTCATCGTCCTCGCCATGAATGACCAGTGTGCGCGGGTGCAGTTCCTCTGGAATGGCCGGAATCGCAAAACGGCTGGCGGCCGTGCCCACATACAGCAGGCTGGCGATGTCGCGCTGCGGGTGCAGGGTCTGCACGGCCTGCCCGATCACGAAGGTGCCGAACGAGAAGCCTGCCAGGGCCAGTGTGCCGGTGGGGGCCACCTGTTCGATGACATGCAGCAGGTCTTGTGCCTCGCCGATGCCGTGGTCATGGACTCCTTCGGACTGCCCGACCCCGCGAAAGTTGAAACGCCAGGTATCCCAGCCATCCTGTGCCAGTGCGCGCGCCAGGGTCTGCACCACCTTGTTGTTCATCGTCCCGGCAAACAGGGGGTGCGGGTGTGCCACGATGGCCGTGCCTCTGACCATGCCGTCGCTGCGTGGCACGGCGCGGTCGTGCAGGGCCTCGATGCGGCCTGCCAGGCCGTTCAGGAAGCAGTGTTCTGTCTGGGCGTTCAAGGGAAAATCTCCGGGAAGTCGAAATAGCGGGTGGTTGATCGCCAGAGTCAGCAAGGTGTATTCGCAGAGCGTGGGAATGACGTGAAGTTCCGCCGTCCGGGCATCCTTTCTCCACGCATGCAGCCTCTGCCAATTGCCATTGTAGAAGCCCTGATCGTGGCATCTGGCGGATTTCGCACCTGTGCATGAAATTGTGCTGCGCCCCTCTTGCAGACACACGGATATCCCCCATGTACAGTAGCTATGGAACAATTTCACGGAACCACGATCTTGAGCGTGCGCCGCACGCTCCCCGATGGCAGCACCCAGGTGGCGATTGGCGGCGATGGCCAGGTCACGCTGGGCCATATCGTCGTCAAGGGCACCGCCCGCAAGGTGCGCAAGCTCTACCACGGCAAGGTGCTGGCCGGTTTTGCCGGAGCCACCGCCGATGCCTTTACGCTGTTCGAGCGGTTCGAGGCCAAGCTGGAAAAGCACCAGGGCAACCTGCCGCGTGCGGCCATCGAGCTGACCAAGGAATGGCGCACCGACCGCGTGCTGCGCCGCCTCGAAGCCATGCTGGCTGTGGCCGACCGCGAAGCCTCGCTCATCATCACCGGCAATGGCGATGTGCTGGAGCCGGAGCAGGGCATCGTGGCCATCGGATCCGGCGGGGCGTATGCCCATTCGGCGGCCAAGGCCCTGCTGGCGCATTCCGCCCTGTCCGCCGAGGACATTGTCAGGCAGTCCCTGCAAATTGCGGGCGAGCTGTGCATCTATACCAACCTGAACCACACCATCGAAGTGCTCTGAACCCGCCGGGTTCGGGGAGCGTCACCGGGAATTTTGCAAACGGAAAAAGGATAGGCGTATGTCGTCAATGACACCGCAGGAGATTGTTTCGGAACTGGATCGGCATGTGGTGGGGCAGAACGCCGCCAAGCGTGCCGTGGCCATCGCACTGCGCAACCGCTGGCGCAGACAGCAGGTCGATGAAGGCCTGCGCGCAGAAATCACCCCCAAGAACATTCTGATGATCGGCCCCACCGGCGTGGGCAAGACCGAGATTGCCCGCCGTCTGGCGCGGCTGGCCGACGCGCCCTTCATCAAGGTGGAGGCGACCAAGTTCACCGAAGTGGGCTATGTGGGCAAGGACGTGGATTCCATCATCCGCGACCTGCTGGAAGTCTCCGTCAAGCTGGAGCGTGAAGTGCAACTGCGCCAGGTGCGCACCCGCGCCGAAGACGCAGCCGAAGACCGCATCCTCGATGCGCTGATTCCCACTGCACCGGCTTCTGCGACCGCAGGCAACGACCTGACGCTCAAGAGCGAAGGCGCGGCGCGGCAGGTATTCCGCAAGAAACTGCGCGAAGGGCAACTGGACGACAAGGAAATCGAACTGGAACTGACCGATGCCAAGCCGCAGTTCGAGATCATGGGGCCTGCCGGGATGCAGGACATGGCCGAAAACCTGCGCGACTGGATGAGCCAGTTGCAGCAGGATCGCAAGAAACGCCGCAAGATCAAGATTGGCGAGGCACGCAAGCTGCTTGTGGACGAGGAGGCGGCTGGACTGGTGAACGAGGAGGAAATCCGCGCCAGGGCCTTGGCCAATGCCGAGCAGAACGGCATCGTCTTCATCGACGAGATCGACAAGGTGGCGGTGCGCCAGGAGGCATCCGGCTCCGACGTATCGCGCCAGGGCGTGCAACGTGACCTGCTGCCGCTGGTGGAAGGCACGACCGTGCAGACCAAGTACGGTCTGGTCAAGACCGACCACATTCTGTTCGTGGCATCGGGGGCCTTCCATCTGAGCAAGCCCAGCGACCTCATTCCCGAATTGCAGGGGCGTTTCCCGATTCGGGTGGAACTGGAGTCGCTGTCGGTGCAAGACTTCAAGGCCATTCTGGTGTCCACCGATGCGTCCATCACGCGCCAGTACCAGGCATTGCTGGCCACCGAGAACGTGCATCTGGATTTTGCCCCGGATGGCATCGAGCGCATTGCACAGATTGCGTACGAAGTCAATGAGAGAACCGAGAATATTGGTGCGCGTCGGCTTTCCACGGTCATGGAGCGTCTCCTCGACGAAGTCAGCTTCGATGCGGCGCGGCTGGATGGGCAGACCATTGCCATCAATGCCGAATATGTCAATCAACGGCTCGAAACCTTGAGCCAGGATGAGGATTTGTCGCGTTATATTTTGTAATGGCCGCAAGAGTGCCCCGACTTGGTTAAATGATTGGGCGGCGGGTCTAACCCATTAATTTTGAAGAATATTTAGCCCTCATGGTGCTTTGCAACATGAGGGCTAACCTATTGATAACACTGAAAAAAAATAGGGGTTGTAACAAAAGGGGATAAAATCCTGCTACAGTGTCGGAAAGTGGCAAAAAGTGGGTGAGAGTGGGTTTTTTGCGCAAATGTCCATACATGCGGGCGTGACGAAAACACATGCTTTTTCAGGGATGTTCTTCATTGAGTCTGGATGCGAAGGGGCGGCTGTCGATACCGGCCCGGCATCGTGACGCGCTGCTGGAACAGGATGCGGGTGGGCTGACCATCACGCGCAGCCCGGAAGGATGCCTGTTGTTGTATCCACGCATCGTCTGGGAGCGGCAGCGCGAGAAAATCCTGCAATTGCCCATGTCCATGCAGTGGTGGAAACGCATTCTGGTGGGCAATGCCACGGACGTGGAGATGGATGGCTCCGGGCGTGTGCTGGTATCGCCGGAACTGCGCCGGGCGGTGGGTCTGGAGCGGGAAGCGATCCTGTTGGGCATGGGCGCGTATCTGGAACTCTGGGATCGCGCAACCCATGACGCGCAGCAGGCACAGGTGCTGGGCAAGGAGATGCCGGCGGAAGTCATCAATCATTTGGTTTTTTAGTTGGGTTTTGAGCGTTGGGCTGGCATGAGTGAGAGGCTGCGACACACCACGGTTTTGCTCCATGAGGCGGTGAACGCGCTTGTGGAGGCGGCAGTTGCCTGCACGGCGCGTCCTTCCCAATGGGTGGATGCGACCTTTGGCCGGGGCGGGCATTCGCGCGCCCTGCTGGCGCGTTTGCCTGCCGATGCCACCCTGGTGGTATTCGACAAGGATCTGCAGGCCATCGAGGTGGCACAGGCACTGGCGGCGGAGGATGGCCGCGTGCAGGTGCGCCATGAAGGTTTTGCGCATCTGGGCAGTCTGCCTGCGCACAGCGTGGACGGACTGTTGATGGACCTGGGCGTGAGTTCGCCCCAGATCGATGATGCCGAGCGCGGCTTCAGCTTCCGTTTCGATGGCCCGCTGGACATGCGCATGGACGTGACACGCGGCCAGACCGTGGCGCAATGGCTGGCGCAGGCGGAGGCGGACGAAATCGCCCGCGTCATCCGCGACTATGGCGAGGAGCGTTTTGCCGGCAGCGTGGCCCGAGCCATCGTGGCCCACCGGCAGAGCAAAGGCCCGCTCACCCGCACGGCGGAACTCGCCAACCTGGTGGCCGGGGTGGTGCGCAGCCGGGAAGCGGGCCAGCATCCGGCCACGCGCACCTTTCAGGCATTGCGCATCTTCATCAATGGGGAGCTGGACGAGCTGCAACAGGCACTGGAGGCTGCGCTGACGGTGTTGCGCCCTGGTGGGGTGTTGGTGGTCATCAGCTTTCATTCGCTGGAAGACCGCATCGTCAAACGTTTCATCGAGCAGCATTCCCGGCAGGTGTTCGACCGCAAGGCTCCTTTTGCGCCGCCCCGGCCCATGCTGCTGGAGGCACTGGGGCGCACCAAGCCATCAGCCCAGGAAGTGCAGGACAACCCCAGGGCGCGCAGTGCCATCATGCGCGTGGCGCGGCGCACGGAGGTGGTGGCATGATCGCGCGACTGAACGTGCTGTTGCTGTTGCTGATGATTGGCTCTGCCCTGTGGCTGGTGCGGGTGCAGTACGACTCGCGCCGCCTGTATTCCGAACTGGACCGTGAGGTTTCGCTGGCGCGCCAGCTGGAGATCGATTCCGACCGGCTCAAGGTGGCCGTGCGTGCCCAGGCGGCAGCCACGCGGGTGGAGAGTTTTGCGCGGGAGCAACTGAAAATGCAGTCGGCCTCGCCCACCACCACACACTATGTGCCCGATCCCTTTCCGGCACCCACCAGTGCGAACGCGGTCGCTCCTGCGGCGGTGTCGTCTGTGCCGCAGGTGGCGGTGCCTGCTGCCGGATCGCTGGCTTTGACAGCAGCCCGGGCCGCCGAGCATGGAGGTGCGCTGTGAAGAAGCCCAAGAGCCGCCCTGTTGCCTACAGCAGCAGCCCTTTGCTGGAGAGTCAGGCTCCCACGGGGCGCAGCCGTTTTGTGGTGGGTCTGCTGGCCTTGGCGTTTCTGGGTCTGCTGGCCAAGGCTGCCCATGTGCAGGTGTTTGCCAATGATTTTTTTCAGCGTCAGGGTGAAGTGCGTTATGCGCGCACCCTGGCACTGCCCGCCAACCGGGGCAAGATTCTGGATCGCAATGGCCAGATTCTGGCATCCAGCATTCCGGCGACCAGCATCTGGGGCATTCCTGAAGATGTGAACCAGAATGGCCCGGAGGAGCGGGCGAAGCTGGCCGATCTGGCGCGGCTGCTGGACATGCCGCTGGATTCCCTGCTCAAACGCTTCGAGAACGAAGATCGTTCTTTCGTCTGGCTCAAACGCCAGGTCGATATGGAAGTCGGCGAGCAGATCACCGCGCTCAAGATCAAGGGCATCCACCAGACGCGCGAATACAAACGCCAGTACCCGGAGGGCATGGCGGCGGCCCACATTGTGGGGTTCACGAGCGTGGAGGATCAGGGGCAGGAAGGCATTGAACTGGCCTACGACGAGGTGCTGGCAGGCATTCCCGGTTCGCGCCGGGTGATTCGCAACCGGCTGGGGCAAGTGGTGGAAGGCGTGGGCGATGTGATCGAACCGGTCGATGGCCAGGACGTGCATCTTTCCATCGACAGCAAGGTGCAGTTCTTCGCCTACCAGAAGCTGGCCGAACAGGTGGAAGCCCAGAAAGCCAAGGCGGGCAGTGTCGTGGTGCTGGATGCCCGCACCGGTGAGATTCTGGCTCTGGCCAACTACCCCAGCTTCAACCCCTCGGACCGGCGGCGGCTCACCGGTGAGCAATTGCGCAACCGTGCCATCACCGATGTGTTTGAACCTGGCTCGGTCATGAAGCCCTTCTCGGTGGCCATGGCACTGGAAGCCAACATCATCACCACCAAGACCATCATCGATACCCGCCCCGGCTCCATCCACGTCACGGGCGTGCGCCTCTCCGATGTGCGCAACCACGGCCTGCTCAATGCCGAGGGCATCATCCAGAAGTCCAGCAACGTGGGCACCACCAAGCTGGCCTTGCAGATGCAGCCGCGTTTCATGTGGGAGGTGTTTTCGGCCCTGGGCTTTGGCGAGCGGCCGCAGATTGGCTTTCCTGGTGCGGTCAGCGGGCGACTGCGGCCTTACAAGACCTGGAAGCCGGTGGAGCAGGCCACCATGTCGTATGGCTATGGCATGTCCGCCAGCCTGCTGCAACTGGCGCGTTCCTATACCGTGTTTGCCAACCACGGGGTGCTGATTCCGGCCACCCTGCTGATGCGCAGTGAACCGGCGGTGGGCGTGCAGGTGTTCTCGCAGCGCACCGCCGATTTGGTGCGAGGCATGTTGCACACCGCCACCGGCCCAGGCAGTTCGGGGCAGCGGGCGCAAACGGTGGGTTATTCCGTGGGCGGCAAGTCGGGTACGGCCCGCAAGCAGGTGGGTTCCGGCTATGTGTCCAACAAGCACCGCTCCTGGTTCACCGGCATTGCCCCGATCGACAATCCGCGCATCGTCGTGGCCGTGATGATCGACGAACCCAGTGCCGGCGTGTACTACGGCGGCACGGTGGCCGCGCCGGTGTTCAGTCAGGTGGTGCAGCAAACCCTGCGCCTGCTGAACGTGCAGCCGGACATGGCCGTGCAGCCGCAGATTCTGGCCACAGCCACCGAGGAGGAAGTGTTGTGACCGCCTCCACTCGCTGGCACACGCCCGCCGAGGCCGTGGCGTGGTTGCAGGGCCGCGTCACCGGCACACTGCGCACCGACCACCGGCTGATCCAGCCTGGCGACGGCTTTCTGGCATGGCCGGGTGCGGCGCGGGATGCGCGGGAATTCCTCGACCAGGCCGTACAGGCCGGAGCGGTGGCCTGTCTGGCCGAAGGCGACGGTGCCGACCGCTTTCAATGGCAGTCCGGAACCACGGCGGCACTGGCTCTGTACCCCCGGCTCAAGCACGATTGTGGCGCGATAGCCAGCCTCTGGCACGGCCAGCCCAGCCAGCATCTGCCGGTGGTGGCGGTGACGGGCACGAATGGCAAGACCAGCGTGAGCTGGTGGGTAGCGCAGGCCATGCAGCAACTGGGCCACCCCTTCGGGCTGATGGGCACGCTGGGCGTGGGCATCTGGCCGCAACTGGCCGACACGGGCCTGACCTCGCCCGACCCACTGCGCTTGCAGGCCGGTCTGGCCGCCATGCGGCAGGGCGGGGCGGCAGGCTGCATCATGGAAGCCTCGTCCATCGGCTTGCAGGAAGGCCGCCTGAATGCCACGCGCATCCAGGTGGCGGCCTTCACCAATTTCACCCAGGATCATCTCGATTACCATGGCAGCATGGATGCCTACTGGCAGGCCAAGCAGTCCCTGTTCGACTGGCCCGGTCTGCGCAGTGCCGTGGTGAATGTGGACGATGCCCACGGAGCCGAACTGGCCGCCCGACTGGCGGGCCAGATGGCACAGGGCGGTACGCTGCAACGCCTGTGGAGCTATGCGGTGGCAGATGATGCAGCCGCATGGCAGGCCACACCCGGTCAGACGCGCTTGCAGGCATCCGACATTCACTTTGCCGATGCAGGCACGCACTTCACATTGCACGAAATCGGCTGCGATACGGTTGGGTTGCGCCATGAGCGTGCGGTGGCCGTGCAGGCTCCCGTCACCGGGCTGTTCAATGTCCACAATCTGCTGGCCGTGATCGGCATTCTGCGCGCGCAGGGCGTGGGGCTGCATGAAGCCGCTGCCGTCTGCGCCCATTTGCCTGCCGTGCCGGGGCGCATGCAGCGCATTGCCGTGCCGGGTCGGCCGCTGGTGGTTGTGGACTATGCCCACACCCCCGATGCCGTTTCGGCGGTCTTGCAGGCACTGCGCCCAGTGGCACAGCAGCGCGGCGGAGTGCTGCACTGCGTACTGGGCTGTGGCGGCAACCGCGATGCCAGCAAACGCCCGCTGATGGCACAGGCCGCCGTGAGCGGAGCCGGGCGGGTCTGTCTCACCAGCGACAACCCACGCAATGAATACCCGCGCGACATCATCGACCAGATGCTGGCCGGGCTGACCACCGGGCAGCGCGCCGCCGTGCAGGTCTGCGAGAGCCGCCACGAGGCGATTGCCCGCACCATTGCCCAGGCACAGCCCCAGGACGTGGTGCTGCTGGCGGGCAAGGGGCACGAGAACTACCAGGAAGTGCAGGGACAACGCCTGCCGTTTTCAGACATGGAACAAGCCAACGCCGCACTGGCATCCAGCCAGTCACCACAGCCATCACCGTGCTTGCAGGAGGAGCCACGCGCATGAATGCCCCTGCATCCACCCTCTCATTCACCTTGCAGCAGGTGCTCACCGCCTTGCAGGCCGAAGGCGTGGCCGCGCGCCTGCATGGCGATGCGCAGGCCGTGTGGCAGCGCGTCCACACCGACAGCCGCACCGTGCAGCCGGGCGACCTGTTCGTCGCCTTGCGCGGAGCGCGCTTCGATGCCCACGATTTCCTGCCCCAGGTGCAGCAGCAGGGCGCGACCGCGGCCCTCGTGGAAGCGGGCAAGCCTCTGCCAGCGGGCCTGAACGCCATTGAAGTGCCGCAAGACACCCTGCATGCCATGAGTGCATGGGCGCGGCACTGGCGGCGGCAGTGGGCGGGCGGCTTGATGGCCGTCACCGGCAGCAATGGCAAGACCACCGTCACCCAGATGCTGGCGGCCATTTTGCGGGCCGAATGCGGCGCGGCGGCACTGGCCACCCAGGGCAATCTGAACAATGAAATCGGCGTGCCGCTGATGACCTTGCGCCTGCGTTCGCAGCATCGGCTGGCGGTGCTGGAGCTGGGCATGAACCATCCGGGCGAAATCGCGCATCTGGCGCAGATTGCCCAGCCCACCGTGGCACTGGTGAACAACGCCCAACGCGAGCATCTGGAATTCATGCACACCATCGATGCAGTGGCACGCGAGAACGGCTCGGTCTTCGCGGCCCTGCCTGCCGATGGCGTAGCGGTTTTTCCCGGCGACGATGCCTTCACGCCGCTGTGGCGCGAGTTGGCAGCGGGTCGCCCCGTGCTGACCTTTGGTGGCTCTGCCGACTGCCAGGTGCAGTTGCGCAAGGCGCAATGGGGAGCGACGGGCTGGCAGGCACAGGTGCAGACCCCTCAGGGCGTGCTGGATGTGGCCGTGCCCATGCTGGGGCGGCACAACCTGCGCAACGCGCTGGCGGCGGTGGCCTGTGCCGTGGCAGCGGGCGTATCGCCCCAGGCCATCGTGCAGGGACTGCGCGACTTCCAGCCGGTGCAGGGGCGCAGTGCCTTTGAACTGCGCCAGAGTGCCGATGGCGCACTGCGCTACCTGATCGACGACAGCTACAACGCCAACCCCGATTCGGTCAAGGCCGCCATCGAGGTGCTGGCCGAGCTGCCTGCCCCGCGCACGCTGGTGCTGGGTGACATGGGCGAAGTGGGCGACCAGGGCGAGCAGTTTCACGCCGAAGCCGGGGAATACGCCAAGGCGCGGGGCATCGACCACCTGCTGGCACTGGGCGCGGCTTCGGTGGCTGCCGTGGCGGCCTTTGGCGACGGCGCGCAGCATTTTGACGACATGCCTGCCTTGCAGGCGCAGATGGAGCAGACCATGCAGACGCACACCAGCGTACTCATCAAGGGTTCGCGTTTCATGGGCATGGAGCGTGCCGTGCAGCGCGCACGCGAATGCACCCAGCCTGCGGCACAGGAGAGCATCGCATGATTCTGTGGATGGTCCAGTGGCTGCAAAGCCTCGATCCCGAACTGTTCAGCTTTCTGCGCGTGTTTCAGTACCTGACCATGCGCGCGGTCATGGCAGCCATGACCGCGCTGCTCATCGGCCTGGTGGCCGGGCCGTGGGTGATTCGCTACCTCACTTCATTGAAGATTGGTCAGCCCGTGCGCGGCTACGGGGTGCAGACGCACCTGGCCAAGAACGGCACGCCGACGATGGGCGGGGTACTGATTCTGCTGGGCATTGCCGTGGCCACCCTGCTGTGGGCCGACTTGGCCAACCGCTTCGTCTGGGTGGTGTTGGTGGTGACGCTGGGTTTCGGCGCGATTGGCTGGGCGGATGACTGGCGCAAGGTGGTGCGCAAAGACCCGGAGGGCATGCCCTCGCGCCAGAAATTCCTGCTGCAATCGGGCATTGGCATCGTCGCTGCGCTGTTTCTAGCCTTCAGCATTGCCGAAAGCTCCAACGAGCGTGCCTGGACGCTGTTCGTCGAATGGCTGCAATCGGGCCTGTCGCCGCATTTCCCGGTGGGCATCGAGCTGTTCGTGCCGTTCTTCAAGCAGGTTGCCTACCCGCTGGGGGTGTTCGGCTTTGTGCTGCTGACCTTTCTGGTCATCGTCGGCTCCAGCAATGCCGTGAACTTCACCGACGGGCTGGACGGGCTGGCCATCATGCCGGTGGTCATGGTGGGCACGGCCCTGGGGGTGTTCGCCTACGTCACGGGCCATGCGATCTACTCGCGCTATCTGCTGTTCCCGTACATTCCCGGCACGGGCGAATTGCTGATTTTCTGCGCCGCCATGATGGGTGCGGGGCTGTCATTCCTGTGGTTCAACACCCACCCGGCGCAGGTTTTCATGGGCGATGTGGGCGCGCTGGCACTGGGCGGCGCACTGGGCACGATTGCCGTGATCGTGCGCCAGGAACTGGTGCTGGCCGTCATGGGCGGCATCTTCGTGGCCGAGGCCGTGTCGGTCATCCTGCAAGTCGTCTGGTTCAAATACACCCGCAAACGCTATGGCCAAGGGCGGCGGCTGTTCCTGATGGCTCCGCTGCACCACCATTTCGAGAAAAAAGGCTGGAAGGAAACCCAGGTGGTCGTGCGCTTCTGGATCATCACCATGTTCCTGTGTCTGGCCGGACTGTCCACCCTGAAACTGCGATAGGCGAGGCACGGCATGGCAGACCATTCTTCTACTCCTCTGACCCTGGTTCTGGGGCTGGGCGCGTCCGGTCTGGCGATGGCACGCTGGTGCCTGCGCCAGGGCAGTCGCGTGCGCGTGGCCGATACCCGCACGGCCCCGCCGCAACTGGCGGCCTTGCAGGCGGCCCCTGACGTGGAATTCGTGGCCGGTGCCTTCACCGCTGAATTGCTGCACGGAGTGCGGGCGGTGTACTGCTCCCCCGGCCTGTCCCCCGCCACCGTCGCCGAGGTGCAGCAGGCGGCCGTGCAGCGCGGCCTGTTCTTTGGCGGCGAACTCGATCTGTTCTCCCAGGCTCTGGCGCAGTTGCAGCAGACGCAGGGCTACCAGCCCCGGCTGCTGGCCATCACCGGAACCAATGGCAAGACCACCGTCACCACGCTCACTGGCCTGTTGCTCGAGCGTGCGGGTTTCACCGTGGCGGTGGCCGGCAATATCGGCCCCTGTTTGCTCGATACCCTGACCGAGGCTCTGGAAGCCGATGCCCTGCCGCAGGCGTGGGTGCTGGAGCTGTCCAGTTTTCAATTGGCGTACTCCAGCCAGTTCGAGCCGACGGCCGCGACGGTGCTGAACCTCACGCAGGATCACCTCGACTGGCACGGCAGCCTGGACGAATACGCTGCCGCCAAGGCGCGCATCTTCGGCCGCCACGGTCTGGCCGTGCTCAACCGCGACGACGCGCTGGCCCGGTCGCTGCTGGAGCGTGCCCCTGCACCCTTGCCGACGACCACCGCATCCGGGCGCAAGCGCAAGGCCGTGGCCGCACCCCGCCCGCAAGTGCAGTTCGGGCTGGACGTGCCCAGCCGCGCCGGTGACTGGGGGCTGGAGACTGTCAATGGCATGGCCTGGCTGGTGCGGGCAGCGGTGGACGAGGCCGCACCGACGGGTCGCCGCCAGCGGGCTGCCGCCAGCACCACCGAAACGGTCGCCAGCCTGCCCCTGCAACGTCTGATGCCCGCCGATGCCATGCGCCTGCGGGGCCGCCACAACACCAGCAACGCGCTGGCGGCCCTGGCCCTGGCCACGGCTGCCGGTGCCAGCCTCGCGCCCATGCTGCACGGTCTGCGCGAATACCGGGGCGAGCCGCACCGCGTGCAACCCATCGGCACGGTGCGCGAGGTGGAATACTTCGACGACAGCAAGGGCACCAATATCGGCGCGACCGTGGCTGCCCTCCACGGGCTGGGGGCTTCGCGCCGTCTGGTGGTGATTCTGGGCGGCGACGGCAAGGGGCAGGACTTTGCCCCGCTGGCCGATGCCGTGCGCCAGCACGCCCGCGCGGCCGTACTCATTGGCCGGGATGCGCCGGTGATCGCCGCCGTGCTGCAAGCCACCGGCGTGCCGCTGTGCCCTGCTGCAAGCATGGCCGAGGCCGTGGCGCGTGCCGCCGATCTGGCCCAGCCCGGCGATGCCGTGCTGCTCTCGCCCGCCTGTGCCAGCTTCGACATGTTCGACGGCTATGCCCACCGCGCCCAGGTCTTCACCGACTGCGTGCGCAGTCTGGCCCTGGATGCCGGGCAGGAACTGGAGGTGCTGCCATGAAGCGTTTTGCATTCACACCCCGCCCCGCCACCACCCAGCCCAGGCGCGAACGCGCCTCACTGCTGGAACGCTGGCGGCAGCGCGAGGAAGTCATCGGCGAGCTGCCGGTGCGCTCCGGCGGCACGGAATACCGCTTCCAGCACTTCGGCATTTCATCCGAACCGCAGGGGGTCGATCAGGCCCTGCTGGCGGTGGTGCTGACCATCCTGTCGTGGAGCGTCATCATGGTGTATTCGGCCTCCATCGCGCTGGCCGACAACCCCCGTTTTGGCGAAATCTCCAACGAATTCTTTCTGGTGCGCCATGCCATGTCGATTGGCGTGGCCTTTGTGGTCGCCATGACGGTGTTCCAGATACCGATGAATGTCTGGCGCAGGTGCGCGCCGTGGTTTCTGGGCGTGACCGTGCTGCTGCTGGTCGTGGTGCTGATTCCGGGGCTGGGCATTTCCGTCAATGGTGCGCGCCGCTGGCTGCCCATGGGTATCATGCGCTTCCAGCCCTCTGAGCTGGCCAAGCTGGCAGTCGTCATTTACACCGCCGACTACATGGTGCGGCGCATGAACATCCGCGAGCAGTTCATTCGCGCCGTGCTCCCGATTGGCGTGACCGTGGGCATCATCGGCATGCTGCTGCTGGCCGAGCCGGACATGGGCGCGTTCGTGGTGGTGGGCGTGATTGCCGTGGGCATCCTGTTCTTGGGCGGCGTGAGCATCCGGGGCTTCCTGCTGATGATGCTGCTGCTCGGGCTGGCCTTCATCGGCATCATCGGCTCCTCCGAATGGCGGCGTGACCGCATCTTTGCCTACCTCAATCCCTGGGCCGATGAGCATGTGCTGGGCAAGGGCTACCAGCTTACCCACTCGCTGATTGCAATTGGCCGGGGCGAAGTCACCGGCGTGGGGCTGGGCGGCAGTGTCGAGAAGCTGCACTGGCTGCCCGAAGCCCACACCGACTTCCTGCTGGCCGTGATCGGCGAGGAGTTCGGGCTGCTGGGCGTGGGCCTGCTGATCTTCCTGTTCTTCTGGCTGACGCGGCGCATCATGACGATTGGCCGCCAGGCCGTGCTGCTCGATCGCGTGTTCTCCGGTCTGGTCGCGCAGGGCATCGGCATCTGGATTGGCTTCCAGACCTTCATCAACATGGGCGTGAACCTGGGTGCCTTGCCCACCAAGGGGCTGACCCTGCCGCTGATGAGCTTTGGAGGCTCTGCCATGCTGCTGAACCTGATTGCGATTGCCGTGGTGCTGCGGGTGGATTACGAGAACCGCATTCTCAAGCGGGGAGGGCGGGTATGACCGAAGCACGAAACCATCTGCCCGCGCGCCGCAAGACCGCCCTGGTTATGGCCGGTGGCACCGGCGGGCACATTTTCCCCGGTCTGGCCGTGGCCGAGGCCCTGCGCCAGCAGGGCTGGCAGGTGCACTGGCTGGGCGTGCCCGGCGGCATGGAAGGCAAGCTGGTGCCCGAGCGTGGCTTTGCCTTGGAAGGCGTGGATTTTGGCGGCGTGCGCGGCAAGGGCCTCAAGACCCTGCTGGCCCTGCCGTGGCGGCTGGGCAAGGCACTGGGGCAGGCTTTGGGGGTGGTGCGGCGCGTGCGGCCCGATGTGGTGCTGGGCTTTGGTGGCTACATCACCATGCCCGGTGGACTGGCCGCGCTGCTGACGCGCACTCCGCTGATGCTGCACGAACAGAATTCCGTGGCCGGCATGGCCAACAAACTGCTGGCACGCCATGCCCGCAAGGTGTTCACGGCATTCCCCAGTGTATTGTCGCGCGGGGAATGGGTGGGCAACCCGTTGCGGGCGGCCTTTTTGCAACAGCCCGCCCCCGCTGCCCGCTTTGCCGGACGTTTCGGGGCCTTGCGCCTGCTGGTGGTGGGCGGCAGTCTCGGGGCGAAGGCACTGAACGAACTCGTGCCACAATCGCTCGCCCTGCTGCCCGCGTCCCAGCGGCCCCAGGTGTTGCACCAGAGTGGCGCGAGCCAGATCGACGCATTGCGAGAGAACTACCAGAAAGCCCAGGTGGAAGCCGAATTGACCCCATTCATCGAAGAAACCGCAGCGGCCTTTGCCCAGGCCGACCTGGTGCTGTGCCGTGCTGGCGCAAGCACCGTCACCGAAATCGCCGCCGTGGGCGCGGCCGCCTGCTTCGTGCCGTTCCCGTTCGCGGTGGACGACCACCAGACCACCAACGCCCGCCATCTGGTCGATGCCGGGGCCGCCTGGCTGGAGCCACAGGCCGGTCTGGATGCCCAGCGGCTGGCCGCCTTCCTGCAAGGCCTGACGCGCGACGTGCTGCTGGAGCGCGCCAGCAAGGCGCACACGCTGGCCAAGCCCGATGCGGTGCAGGCCATCACCCGCGCCTGCGAGGAGGTGCTGGCATGAAGCACGCCATCCAACACATTCACTTCATCGGCATCGGTGGCTCCGGCATGAGCGGCATTGCCGAGGTGCTGCACAACCTGGGCTACCAGATTTCCGGCTCCGATCTGGCCGACAGCAGCGTGTTGCGCCGCCTGCAATCGCTGGGCATTGCCACGTTCGTCGGCCATGCTGCCGAGCACGTCTCCACGGCCGATGCCGTCGTCACCTCCACGGCGGTGCAGGCGGACAACCCCGAAGTGCAGGCCGCCAAGGCGCGGCGCATTCCGGTCGTGCCGCGTGCCATGATGCTGGCCGAGCTGATGCGCATGCGCCGGGGCATTGCCATTGCCGGCACCCACGGCAAGACCACCACCACCAGTCTGGTCACCAGCGTGCTGGCCGAGGGCGGACTCGACCCCACCTTCGTCATCGGCGGCCGCCTCAACAGTGCCGGGGCCAATGCCAAGCTCGGGTCGGGCGATTACATTGTCGTGGAGGCCGACGAGTCCGATGCCTCGTTCCTGAACCTGCTGCCCGTCATGTCCGTCGTCACCAACATCGATGCCGACCACATGGAAACCTACGGCCACGATTTTGAACGCCTCAAGGCCGCCTTCCGGGACTTTCTGCACCGCATGCCCTTCTACGGCACGGCGGTGCTGTGCCTGGAAAACCCCGCCCTGCGCAGCCTGCTGGGGCAACTGCACTGCCCCATCACCACCTATGGCTTTGGCGAGGATGCCCAGGTGCGTGCCATCGACGTGCGTGCCGACAACGGCCAGATGCACTTCACCGTGCAGCGGCGCAACGGCGTGACCCTGCCCGATCTGTCCGTCACCCTGAACCTGCCGGGCGAGCACAATGTGCTCAACGCGCTGGCGGCCATTGCCATCGCGGTGGAGCTGAACATCCCCGACGAGGCCGTGGTGCGCGCGCTGGCGCAGTTCAAGGGCGTGGGCCGACGCTTCCAGAGTCACGGCGACATCCCGTTGCCAGCGGGCGGCAGCTTTCGCCTCATCGAGGACTATGGCCACCACCCGGTGGAAATGACTGCCACCATTGCCGCTGCACGCGGAGCCTTTCCGGGGCGCAGGCTGGTGGTGGCCTTCCAGCCGCACCGCTACACCCGCACGCGCGACTGCTTCGAGGACTTCGTCAAGGTGCTGGGCAGTGCCGATGCCGTGCTGCTCACCGAAGTCTATGCGGCGGGTGAGGCCCCGATCGTCGCGGCCGATGGCCGCAGCCTCACCCGCGCCCTGCGCGTGGCAGGCAAGGTGGAGCCGATATTCGTCGAGCACATTGCCGATCTACCCCAGGCCCTGCTGGACACCGCCCAGCCCGGCGACGTGGTGCTGTGCATGGGGGCAGGCTCCATTGGCGCAACCGCCGGACAGATGGCCGAACGCCTGCGCGTGGCCGATGGCGAAGCACCGGCAGCGGACAATACCCCATCTTCCACTTCCCCCCAAAATACCGAAAATTCCCAGGAGACACTGGCATGAGCACCCCTGCCGCCACCCGTTCTACCCCCGATTCCCGCAGCCTGGGCAAAGTGGCCGTGCTGCTGGGTGGCACTTCGTCCGAGCGCGAAGTCTCGCTCATGTCCGGTCAGGGCGTGCTGGCCGCCTTGCGGGCCAGGGGCGTGGATGCCCATGCCTTCGACCCTGCCGAACAGTCCCTGTGGGAACTGAAGGCACAGGGCTTCGACCGCTGCTTCATCGCCCTGCATGGCCGGGGTGGCGAAGACGGCACGGTGCAGGGCGCGCTGGAGCTGCTGGGCATTCCCTACACCGGCCCCGGCGTGCTGGCCTCCAGCGTGGGCATGGACAAGATCGTCACCAAGCGCGTCTGGCGTGCCGAAGGGCTGGCCACACCCGACTGGCGGCTGGTGGCATCGGCCGACGACACCCGCGCGGCATTGGCTGCACTGGGCGCGCCGATGATCGTCAAGCCCGCGCGTGAAGGCTCCACCATCGGCCTGACCAAGGTCAGCACCCCCGAGGAATGCGAACAGGCCTACCGGCTGGCCGCCCGCTACGACCCCGAAGTGCTGTGCGAGCAATTCATCGATGGCGAGGAAACCACCTGTGCTGTGGTCGAGCTGGGCGGGCAGGATACGGCCCTGCCGGTCATCCGCATCGTCGCGCCCGGTGGCAACTACGACTTCGAGCACAAGTATTACAGCGACGAAACCCAGTATTTCTGCCCCAGCCAGTTGCCCGACGCGCTGGAGCAGGCCATCCGCACGCTGGCATTGCAGGCCTACCAGGCCGTCAATGCCAGAGGTTGGTCGCGCGTGGACGTGATGGTGCGCCGCAGTGACCAGCAGCCCTTCCTGCTGGAAATCAACACCTCGCCGGGCATGACCAGCCACTCGCTGGTGCCGCTGGCCGCGCGCGCGCTGGGCATTGCCTATGAAGACCTGTGCCTGCACATTCTGGCCGCAGCGCGGCTGGAAGGTCGCCCAGTGACGGGAGATGCGACGGTATGAGCCACGTCGTGTTGCGCCAGCCTGCGGATGTCCGCCTGATGAACGCGACCGCGTCGGTCGTGTTCACGCTGGTGTTCGCGTTGCTGGCCGCAGCAGCCTTCATGTGGATTCTGCGCAATCCGGCATTCGCCATCGAGCGCGTCGTGGTGGAGGGGCAGCCCGAGCACAGCAACGCGATGGCCCTGCAAACCAATGTCATGCCCAGGCTGCAAGGCAATCTGTTCACGCTGAACCTGGAGCAGACGCAGCAGGCATTCGAGGAAATGCCCTGGGTGCGCAATGCCATCGTCAAACGTATCTTTCCCGGCACCCTTCAGGTGGAGCTGGAAGAGCATGTGCCCGCAGCCCTGTGGGAAGAAAACCAGAATGACTCCCTGATGGTGAACCGCCAGGGCGAAGTCTTCGAGGCCAACCGGGGCGAGGTCGAGCACGAGAGCCTGCCGCGCCTGAGCGGCCCGCGCGAGCACTCCGCACAGGTGCTGGCCATGTACCAGCGGGTGCAGCCGTTGCTGGAATCGCACCATATGCACCCCCACGCGCTGTTCCTGAACGCGCGCGGCAACTGGCAGGCCGTGCTGGCCAACAACGCCGTGCTGGAGCTGGGAGCAGGCCAACCCGACGAAGTCGCATGGCGGCTGGAGCGTTTTCTGCAATCCCTGCCTGCGGCACTGGAGCCGCTGGAGCGCACCAGCCAGTCGCTGGAATACGCCGACCTGCGCCACGGCAATGGCTACGCCATCCGCCTCAAGGGCGTGGTGACGGGAAAGAGTGCCGCGCAACCGGTGCGCCGCCCACGCCGCTGATGGCCCCGGCAGACCCGCACACCCTTCCACCACCGCAACCACAGCAGTCAGTCATTTATTTCGGACCCTCACAGTAACAACATGGCAAGAGAACACACAGACGTCATCGTGGGCCTGGACATCGGCACCGCCAAGATCATGGTCGTCGTCGCCGAGGTACAGGCCGATGGCCAGTTGCGCCTCGCTGGCTTTGGCATGGCCCCCAGCAGCGGCCTCAAGCGCGGCGTGGTCGTCAATATCGAGGCCACCGTCAAGAGCATCGAGCAGGCCCTGCGCGAGGCCGAGCTGATGGCCGACTGCAAGATTCAGCGCGTCTATACCGGCATCACCGGCAGCCACATCCGCTGCTTCAACTCCGGCGGCATGGTGGCCATCAAGAATCGGGAAGTCTCGCGCTCCGACATCACCCGCGTGCTGGAGACGGCCCGCGCCATCAACATTCCTTCCGACCAGCGGCTGCTGCTGATGGCCTCGCAGGAATTCGTGCTGGACGGCCACGAGGTCAAGGAACCGCTGGGCATGAACGGCTTGCGCATGGAAGCGCGCGTGCACATCGTCACCGGTGCGCAGAGTGCCGCCGAGAACATCATCAAATGCGTGCGCCGCTGCGGGCTGGACGTGGAGCAGTTGCTGCTCAACCCGCTGGCCTCCAGCCACCTGGTGCTCACCGACGACGAACGCGAACTGGGCGTGGTGCTGCTGGACATTGGCGCAGGCACCACCGACATTGCCATCTTCGCGGGCGGCTACATCCGCCACACGGCGTCCATCCCGATTGCGGGCGACCTCATCACCAGCGACATTGCGATGGCCCTGCACACGCCCACCCGCGATGCCGAGGACATCAAGGTGGAACACGGCTGCGCCAAGGTGCTGCTGGCCGACCCCGATGCCCAGGTGGAAGTGCCCGGACTGGCCGACCGGGGCGCACGCACTGTGGGCAAGCAGGCACTGGCCGGGGTCATCGAGGCGCGTGTCGAGGAAATCTTCATGCAGGCCCAGCAGGTCATCCATGATTCTGGCTACGAGGAACTGCTGGCTTCGGGCGTGGTGATCACGGGCGGATCGGCGGCCCTGCCGGGCATGGTCGAGCTGGCCGAGGACATCTTCCTGCGCCCGGTGCGCCGGGGCATGCCACGCTACCGTGGCCCGCTGGCCGACCTCATCAGCCAGCCCCATGCCGCCACCGTCATGGGGCTGCTGGAAGACGCCCGGCTGGGGCGGGAGCGCGGCTACAAGGAAGCCCACAAAAGCGGGCCGGTCAAGAATGTCTTTGCCCGCCTGCGGGATTTCATCGTCGGGAATTTCTGAATTTTTATGGGCGCATACCCCTCAAAATGTGCTATTGGCGTTTTTTGGCAGCCATATCCGGCGAAAATACGACCGTTTGCAGGTTGTTTGCCGATGGCAGCAACTTTCACCGCGACTTACCCCCATTCTCTGTTTTTCTGGAACCAACACCCCAATCGCAAGGAGCTTCGCTATGAGTAGCATCGAAATGATCGACAACACCGAATTCAACCAGGGTACCTGCATCAAGGTGCTGGGCGTGGGCGGCGGCGGCGGCAATGCCGTCGAGCACATGATCGAGCGCAACGTGCAGGGTGTGGAATTCATCTGCGCCAACACCGATGCCCAGGCACTGGCACGTAGCTCTGCCGACAAGCACATCCAGTTGGGGGCGAATGGTCTGGGTGCGGGCAGCAAGCCCGACCAGGGACGTGAGGCAGCGGTGCAGGCCGAAAGCGACATCCGCAAGACCATCGAGGGGGCCAACATGCTCTTCATCACCGCCGGCATGGGCGGTGGCACGGGCACTGGTGCGGCTCCGGTGATTGCCCGCATTGCCAAGGAAATGGGCATCCTGACGGTGGGGGTTGTCACCAAGCCCTTCGACTGGGAAGGCCCGCGCCGCATGCGCAATGCCGATGCCGGTCTGTCCGAGTTGGAGAACAACGTCGATTCGCTCATCGTCGTGCTCAACGAGAAGCTGCTCACCGTCTATGGCGACGACATCACCCAGGAAGAAGCCTTTGGCATTGCCAACGATGTGCTGCGCAATGCCGTGGGCGGGATTGCCGAGATCATCAACGAGCACGGCCATGTGAACGTGGACTTTGCCGACGTGAAAACCGTCATGAGCGAACCCGGAAAGGCCATGATGGGAACCGCCAGTGCCGCTGGCCCGGACCGTGCCCGCATCGCCGCCGAGCAGGCCATTGCCTGCCCGCTGCTCGAAGGCATCGCCCTCTCGGGAGCCAAGGGCATTCTGGTGCTGGTCACCGCTGCCCGTGGCAGCCTGAAGCTCTCCGAATCGCGTCTGGCCATGAGCACCATCAATGCCTATGCGTCTGAAAACGCCCACGTCATCTACGGCGCGGCCTACGACGACAGCTTGGGCGACGAACTGCGCGTGACCGTGGTCGCCACTGGCCTGGAGCACAAGGCTCCTAACCGTCCCAAGGCCGGTGCGCAACTCAGCGGCAGCCTGCGCTCCAGCGTGGACGCTTCCACTTTTGCGGCCCCCCAGCAGGGCAGTGGAGCCGCTCCCTACGGTGGCGGTGCAGGCCAGGGTCTGGACTACAGCTCCATGGCCATGCCATCCGTGTGGCGCAGCCCACGCGGCGCAGCGGCCGCACGGGTCGATGCCCTCTCGTCTTCTTCTGCCGGCTCTCTGGACGACGTGGAAGTGCCCGCCTTCCTGCGCAAACAGGCCGACTGAGAATCGGGCTGAATGGGACATGGTTGGCAGTTGGCAACCATGTCTCAGCACCTGCCTTGTCCTGGTGCGTCAGGGGCGGTGGCAAATTTGGAGCCAGGCGGGTTTCCCTGCTGGCTCCTTTTCTATATGAAGCCCTGTGAAAGGGGCTTTGACGAGCCGAGCTTATTCGCCCTGTGTGCCGCTGGTATCGGACGGTGACGCTGCGGGCGCAGATGATGCCCGCCGTGCCACGCGCCGGGCCTCCTGCAAGTTCAGGCCGTACATTTCGGCGAAGGCTTCCACGCTGGTCTGGCTGGACTCGAAGATGTGCGCCAGGGCTTCGTCGCGGGCGTTGCGTGCGTCGGCCTGCTGGAGGGCTTCGGCCAGAATGGCCTGTACCGTGGGGTGGCGTACTTGCACGGCCTCCTGATAGGCTTGGGTATCGAGGTTGGCCGCATGAATGTGCTGCTGCAAACGGCGCAGTAGCCAGTCACGCGCCTGTGCCTGCCGTTCGGCGGTGGCTCTGCCGTGTTGTTGCCGCCGCTGGAAAATCTCCACCAGCGCGTGGAAACCATGCTCCACGGCCACCGGCTCCACGGCCTGCGATGCCAGGTCGTGGCGTGGCTGGCCCGATGCCATGCTTTGCAGGTAGCGGGTGCTGCGGGTGTGCTGCGCCAGAGCCTGTTTCAGTTCTTCCTGTGCAATGTCCGGGTGCGCTTGCAGCAAGTCATTGAAGATGCCGCGCTTGAGCGGCAGTGGCTGCGCGCCGAACAGGGCCGGGTAGTCGCTGGCCAGACGCTCCAGCAGTGGGTGCAGGGGGCGGGGCTGGCTGTTGCTTGCACCGGCAGCAGGTGTGCTGGCCTCGACGGGCGTGGTGCGTGCTGCCCCCCCTTTGCCACGGCGTTTGCCGCGCCGCCGGGCAGGAGGGGTCGCCGGGGATGCGGCAGCCTCGGGTGGCGTGGCCGCTGCAGGAGCGTGGCCATCGGAGGGGGCGGATTCGGAATGGTGTTGGGTCATGGAAAGGCTCAGGTTCGGTGGCAAACCACCGGGCGGCATCGGGACGGAACCGTCTATTATCCGGCATTTGCCTGATGCTGCATCCGCGTTGCAATGAACCCCTTCCTCAGGGGCATGGCGGTTTTCGCGGGCCAGGCCGGGGGATGCGGCGACAATATCCGCCATGACCTATCCCACTCTCCAAAACGATTGCTTTCTGCGGGCCTGCCGTCGCCAGGCCACCGATTACACGCCTTTGTGGATGATGCGCCAGGCCGGGCGGTATCTGCCGGAGTACCGCGAGACCCGCGCCCGTGCGGGCAGCTTCATGGACTTGGCCACCAACGTGGATTACGCCACCGAAGTGACCCTTCAGCCGCTGCAACGCTACGCGCTGGATGCGGCCATCCTGTTCTCCGACATTCTCACTGTGCCCGATGCGATGGGGCTGGGCCTGAGTTTCGCCCAGGGTGAGGGGCCACGCTTTGCCCATGCCGTGCGCGACGAGGCGGCAGTGGCGCGTCTGGCCGTCCCCGATCTGGAACGCTTGCGCTATGTGTTCGATGCGGTGTCTTCCATTCGGCGCGCGCTGGACGGGCGGGTGCCGCTGATCGGCTTTGCGGGCAGCCCCTGGACGCTGGCCTGCTACATGGTGGAAGGCGGCAGCAGCAGCGACTACCGCCAGGTGAAAAGCCTGATGTACGCCCGCCCCGATCTCATGCACCGCATTCTGGCGGTGAATGCCGATGCGGTGGCGGCCTACCTGAATGCACAGATCGAAGCCGGGGCGCAGGCCCTGATGCTGTTCGACAGTTGGGGGGGGGTGTTGGCCGACAGCCACTTTCGGGCCTTCAGCCTGCACTACACGGCCAGGGTGCTGGCACAGTTGCGGCGGGTGGGCACGGATGGGCAGGATGTGCCGCGCATCGTCTTCACCAAGGGCGGAGCGATCTGGCTGGATGTCATGCGCAGTCTGGACTGCGAGGTGCTCGGGCTGGACTGGACGGCCCACCTGGGGCGTGCGCGCCAGCAGGTAGGCGGGGTGGTCGGGGGCGCAGGCAAGGCCGTGCAGGGCAACCTTGACCCGAATGTGCTGTTCGCGCCACCGGCCATCATCGAAGCCGAAGCGCGGCGCGTGCTGGAGGACTTCGGCACGCCCCACACCGATGCCCGCGTGCCGGGGCCGACGCACATCTTCAACCTGGGCCACGGCATCAACCAGTTCACCCCGCCGGAACATGTGTACGCGCTGGTGGAGGCGGTACACAGCCATTCGCGGGCCATGCGGCGCGGGGGGTGAGAACCTGTTCAGTTGCGCTCGATGGCGGCGACTGCTCCGGCCTCAATGCGGATGCGGGTGTCGCAGCGGGCGGCGATGTCGCGGTCGTGTGTCACCATGATGAGGGTGGTGCCCAGCTCCCGGTTGAGCTGCATCACCAGTTCCATGATGGCCGCACCGGTGGCGAAATCCAGACTGCCGGTGGGTTCGTCGGCCAGCAGCACCTGGGGTTGCACCACGAAGGCGCGTGCCAGGGCCACGCGTTGCTGTTCGCCGCCGGAGAGCACCTTCGGGTAGTGGTGCAGGCGTTGTGCCAGCCCCACGCGCCCCAGCATGTCGGTGGCGAGGGCGCGTGCCTGGGAACGCCCGGCCAGCTCCAGCGGCAACATGACGTTTTCCAGCGCGGTCAGGCTGCCCAGCAACTGGAAGTTCTGGAACACAAAGCCCATTTTGGCTGCACGCAGTGCGGCGCGGGCATCTTCGTCGAGGGCGAAGATGTCCTGCCCGTCCAGCAGCACCCGGCCAGTGCTGGGGGTGTCCAGCCCGGCGATCAGCGACAGCAGGGTGCTTTTGCCAGAGCCGGACGCGCCCACGATGGCAGCGGTTTCCCGCGCGGCCAGCCGCAGGTGGATGTCCCGCAGAATTTCCAGGGTTCCGGTGGAGTCCTGTACGGACTTGCCCAGATGCTCCACGATAATCAGGCTTGGGCCGGAATCCGGCTCGGAACGTGCGGGTGCGTTGGCGTTCATAGATGGTTTTGAATGATGGGAGTGTTTCAATGCACAGACTCAAAGATTTCTGGTTCTACTGTAACGGGTTCCGCCAGCGGTTGGCCGTTGCGCTGTCGCTGATGGTGCTGGCAGCCGTGGCGGGCACGGCCCATGCTGCTGCACCATCGGCTGCTCCTGCGGGCGCGCCAGCCGTGTTGTTGGTGGTGGGCGATTCCCTCAGTGCCGAGTACGGCATTGCCAGTGGCCAGGGCTGGGTGAATCTGCTGGCGCAAAAGTTCCAGCAGGAGGGTGCGGCGGTGCGGGTGGTCAATGCCAGCATCAGCGGCGAAACCACGGCGGGCGGACGTTCGCGCATGGCGGCTTTGCTCCAGCAGCACCAGCCCCGTTACATTGCCATTGAGCTGGGAGCCAACGATGCCCTGCGCGGCCTGCCGCTGGAAGGCACGCGCACCAATCTGCGGGCGATGGTGCAGGCCGCCAAGGATGCCGGGGCACGGGTTTTGCTTCTGGGCATTCAGGTGCCGCCCAATTACGGCCAGCGTTACACCGAGGAGTTTGCCCAGGGCTTCGTGAGCGTGGCAGAGCAGGAGTCGGTGCCGCTGGTGCCGTTTCTGCTGGAGGCGATTTCCGACCCGGCGCAACTGGAGCGGTATTTCCAGTCCGACCGCATCCACCCCAATGCCCTGGCGCAGCCATTGATTCTGCAAACCGTCTGGCCGGCCGTGCGGGCACTGGTGCAACAACCCTGAAACCGATGGCCTTGATGTCCCCCGATTCCCTGCAAGTTCCTTTTGCCCTGCTGGACGATTGTTTCGCCAGCGATGCGCAGCCACGCAGCCGCCTCTACACCGGCTGGGTGCGCAGTCTGGTGTGCCAGCATCCCGATGAGTTGCCGCAGATTCTGCGCACCTTGCAGCAGTTGCAACGGCAGCAGGGGCTGTTTGCCCTGTTGCTGGCCGATTACGAGTGGGGCGCAGTCTTGCAGGGACTGCCGGATGCCGATGCGTCTGCGCCGCAGGGGGCTTGTCTGCGCATTGAGCTGTTCACGCAATTGCGCAGATTGTCGGCAGCGCAGACCGACGACTGGCTGGCCACCCAGGCACAGAGCCTGCCGCCCGAGGCCGGCGCACTGGACTGGCAGGCGGGGCTGACGCAGGTGCAGTTTCACGATGCGCTGGCGCAGATTCACCAGGCGATTGCCGCAGGCGAAACCTATCAGGTCAATTTCACCTTTCCGTTCCATGCGCGTGCCTATGGCCATCCGCTGGTGTGGTATCGGCAATTGCGCCAGCGACAACCGGCAGAGTTCGGCGCGTTGATGCGCCTGCCGTCGTCGGGCGCAGAGAGCGGGCAGTGGGTGCTGTCGTTCTCGCCCGAGCTGTTTGTGCGCCATCAGGGACATATCCTCACAGCCTGCCCGATGAAGGGCACCAGCCCGGTGGGCGAGAGCGAGGCACAGACACAGCAACGCCGCGCATGGCTGCAACAGGATGCGAAGAACCGCGCGGAAAACGTCATGATCGTCGATTTGTTGCGCAATGATCTGGGGCGCGTGGCCGTGCCGGGTTCGGTGCAGGTGCGTGATTTGTTTGACGTGCAGCAGCATGGCCAGGTGCTGCAAATGACTTCCACGGTGCAGGCACAACTGCGGTCTGGGGTCGGGCTGGCCGAAGTGTTGCAGGCGGTGTTTCCCTGCGGCTCCATCACCGGCGCGCCCAAACACCAGACCATGCGCTGGATTCAGCGTCTGGAGTCGCAACCGCGCGGCCTCTACACTGGCGCAATCGGCTGGCTGGACGTGCCCACCGAGCAGGCCGCAGCCGATGGCGTGGCCGACGACAGCAGCACGGCTGCCCCTTTGTGGGATTTCTGCCTGTCCGTGCCGATTCGCACCCTGCTGCTGCAAGAGCGTGCCGATGGCATGGGGGCGCACCGCGTCAGCCTGCCGGTGGGCGCGGGCATGGTCTGGGACAGCCGCCCTGACGAGGAATGGCAGGAATGTGCCCTGAAAAGCCACTTTGCCACGGCCAGCCCGGTGGGCTTCGCGCTGTTCGAGACCATGCGTGTGGACGTGGATGGACAGATTGCGAACCTCTCGGGCCATCTTCAACGTTTGCGCGGCAGTGCCCAGACGCTGGGCTTTCGCGTGGACGAGGCGGCCATCACCGATGCGTTGCACCACTACCTGCAAGCGCAATTGCCGCGCCCCGATGCCGACACATCCGCAGCAGCATACCGCCTGCGGCTGGCCCTGCATGCCGATGGACGTTGCGAGATCAGCCACGGTTTGCTCACCGCGTTGCCTGCCCCCGAACCCGTCACACTGATGTGTAGTGACGCGGTGTGCGACACGCCTGCCTGGTTGCGCCAGCACAAGACCACCCTGCGCCGCCAGTACGATGCGGCCATGCGGCAGGCCGAGCAGCAGGGCGCGTTCGACTGTCTGTTCTTCAACGAAGCCGGGCATCTGACCGAGGGGGCACGCAGCAATGTGCTGGTGCAACTGAATGGTGAGTGGCTCACGCCACCGCTGCACGATGGCGTTTTGCCCGGCACCATGCGCCAACAGCTATTGCACGACCCTGCCTGGCGGGTGCGCGAGCAGTCCATCACCCGTGCGCAGTTGCACCAGGCCACCGCCGTGGCCGTTTGCAACGCCTTGCGGGGGGTGTTGATGGCGCGGGTGCGCTGGTCGTAGGATTGTGGCGGGTTGCTCCCGGATGGGTGGTTGATGGGGATGTACCGGATGCTGTTCAGGGATTTGCTGGTGGCCGGGACATCGTTTGCCTTGGATGTGGCCCTGTTCGCCGTTTTCCTGTGGGCTACGCAAAGTATTCTGGCTGCTACCGTGATGGCACGGTTGTTGTCATCGGTGTACAACTTTGCGGGCAATCGCTATTTTGTGTTTCGCGGTCGGCATGTGCACGCGGTCGGCTCCCAACTGGTAGGCTATGTCGCGCTGGTGCTGGTCTTCATGCTGGCATCGGCGTATCTGGTGCAATGGGGGGTGCAGGGCGGACAATGGCCTGCCGTGCCGGTCAAGATCGCTGTGGATGTCGGTCTGTATGTGCTGTCTTTTGCGTTGCGCAAGTTCTGGCTGTTCCGTGTGAAACGGCCTTGAGGGGATTCCAGTTTTGGCCAAGGAAAAAAGCGTTTTCACCTGTACTGAATGTGGGGCCACTGCCTCGCGCTGGCTGGGCAAATGCCCGGCCTGCAATGCCTGGAATACCATGCTGGAATCCAGCACGGGCGCGGCCAGTGGCATGGCGGGCACAGGCAAGAACCGCTATGCGGCCTCGCACTATGCCGGGTTGGCAGCCGCACAGCCGGTGACGCCACTGGCGGCTATCGAGGCCACCGACATTGCCCGCACGCCCACTGGCATCGGTGAGCTGGATCGGGTGCTGGGTGGCGGTGTGGTGGACGGGGCCGTGGTGTTGATCGGCGGCGACCCGGGCATTGGCAAATCCACGCTGCTGCTGCAAACCCTCGACCATCTGCAACGCCTGGGGCTGCCCACGCTGTACGTCAGTGGCGAGGAAAGCGGGGCGCAGATCGCGTTGCGGTCGCGCCGTCTGGGCCTACCCGCCAGCCAGGTGCAGGTGCTGACGGAAATCCAGCTGGAGAAAATTCTTGCCACCATCGAGGCCACGCAACCGGCGATTGCGGTGATCGACTCCATCCAGACCCTGTACTCAGACCAGCTCAGTTCCGCGCCCGGCTCGGTGGCACAGGTGCGTGAATGTGCGGCCCACCTTACCCGGCTGGCCAAGGCCAGCGGCATTGCCATCGTGCTGGTGGGGCATGTCACCAAGGAAGGTGCGCTGGCGGGGCCGCGCGTGCTGGAGCACATGGTCGATACCGTGCTGTACTTCGAAGGCGACACCCACAGCAGTTTCCGGTTGATTCGCGCCATCAAGAACCGTTTCGGTGCGGTCAATGAAATCGGCGTGTTCGCCATGACCGAAACTGGCCTGAAAGGCGTGACCAACCCCAGTGCCATTTTCCTGAGCCAGCACAGCGAAGCCGTGCCCGGCAGTTGCGTGCTGGTGACGCTGGAAGGCACGCGCCCGCTGCTGGTGGAGATTCAGGCACTCGTGGACAGCGGCGGCCCCAGCCCGCGCCGCCTTTCGGTGGGGCTGGAGCGCGACCGTCTGGCCATGCTGTTGGCCGTGCTGCATCGCCATGCGGGGGTGGCCTGTGGCGATCAGGACGTGTTCATCAACGCTGTGGGCGGGGTGCGCATCAGCGAGCCGGCGGCCGATCTGGCCGTGCTGCTGGCCATCCAGTCATCGCTGCGCAGCAAGCCCTTGCCCAAGGGCTTCATCGCCTTTGGTGAAGTGGGGCTGGCCGGGGAGGTACGCCCTGCCACGCGGGGCCAGGAACGCCTGCGCGAGGCCGCCAAGCTGGGCTTTGCCGTGGCGATTGTCCCCAAGGCGAATGCCCCGAAAAAGCCCATCGAGGGCCTGACCGTGCATGCCGTCGAGCGCATCGAACAGGCGTTGGAGGTGGTGCGCGGTTTCTGAGGGGGTGGGGTGAATCGCATCGGGGTTTGATTTCACCAATAAATCAACCGCTGGTATTTTCTGGCGAAAGAATGCCGCCAATGTGTTTCGTTATTTTGGCCAATCTTCATCATTTGTTGAGCATAATCAACAAATGACACTTTGGTATGAATATCCGAATGGCATACAGGCTGGTCCATTCAGGCTATATCCATTCAAGTGGTGTCATAAGGGTTTTGGCCGGGCATGGTACATTAGCTGCCTCAATGTTGGCAGTAAGGAGCGTGCTGCGGATAATCCAGTTTTCAAGGCAATCGGAATAATAAATGAATCGTCCATCGATAATCCGAAGGCTTTGGGGCATCTGAGAATATGACACGCCCGGGCGAAACTTGCAATCGGAGGGTGGGCATGAAGGACAATCCAGAGTCAGAGCAGACGACACCGGGCTTTCTGTCCAGGCTGTTGCTGTTCGTGCGCCATCCCACCAGGGACTGGAACGATCTGGGAACCTCCAGGCCAGCCAAAGCCCCGCAAGCTCTGGAGGCACGGCAGGAACAGGAGCAGTGCGAACGGGCCAGGCGCAACAATTTCATCCGCAAGACCGAGTTTGCCCGCATCCGCAAGATCATCCAGAGCCGCAAGAAACAGCCCCAGGCACCATTGATGGCCAACACGGATTTTCGTGCTTCCATGCTCGGACCAGAGCCGGGTACCGCCAGCCATATGGCCCGGCAGCAGCGGGTGGGCACCCTGCAAAAGATCGATGCCATCGAAAAAAAGCTGGCCCAGCAATGGTGGCAAACGGACCATCTGCCGGAACACGAGCAGGTTGGGGATGCACCGCCTGCCATGGCAGTGGCCCGTCCGACGACCATCGAAGCCGCCTGGGATGCGGCAGGCACGGCCCCGTTGGGAGAACCAGCACCACACTTCACACCCCTTGGTCGCTGGTTGCGAAAGGAACTGTTACAGTTGGAGCATCAGCCTTTGCTGGCATTGTGGCAGGAGAGGGTACTGCGGCGGCAGCAAAACACAGCGCATGGAGCGGATTCAAAGGATATTTGCATGTACGAGTCTGATTTGGAAGAAGCGGCCATTCTGTTTGCCAGTGACCGCATGGCAGAAACAGAAAGCTTGTTGTTGGATATTGTCAGAAAACAACCCATCGGCAGCGAGATTCAGCCTTTGCAGCCTTATCTGGATGTTTGGCTGACCTTGTTCGACCTGTACCGTGCCACTGGCAATCACGAGGGTTTCGATACCATGTCGATTGAGTTTGCCAGCCTGTTTGGACGCACTGCTCCGGTCTGGTTTTCGATTCCCGAACTGCTGGGGCAGGAACGGGCGAGCACGGCATCGAATGTGCGGCCATTTTCATGGTTAAGCCCCCCGGATTTGTCTGTCCAATCGCTGGCGACGGCGAGGACTCTGAAAAACCGTGCCTGCGCGCCTTATCAGCTCAATTGGAGCAAGCTGCTGGCTGTGCAGGAGGATGCGCTGGTCTCTCTGGCAGAAATGGTCACTGAGCTGGCGCAACAGCCGGGCGAAGTGGTCTTCATTGGCGGTGAACACTTGCTGGCATTGGTGCGTGAGCACACCCAGGTGGGGCAGCCTGATACACATCGGGGCTGGTGGTCGCTGTTGCTGGCCATTCTGTTCCTGATGGGCGATCAGGGGGCCTTCGACGAAGCCGCGCTGGATTTCACCATCACCTATGAAGAATCGCCGCCTTCATGGGTGGCCCCCAGAGCCAGCTATACCGATACGACCGAGACCTTGCCCGATTTGCTGGCAGAGGATGCTCTGGAGCCGCGTACAGGCCGTCAGAGTCAGTTGCAGGGAGTGATCGAAAACGATGCCGAGCAGGCACTGAATCAGGCGGTGTCCAGGCTGGAAGCGGGAGCGTCCGCGATCATCGAATGTGGTCATCTGATTCGCATTGATTTTCCGGCGGCGGGTTCGGTGCTGAACTGGGCCATCCAGCAGCGCGAACAGGGGCGCAATGTGGTTTTCCATCACCCCCATCATTTGATTGCGATCTTTTTCAATATTCTGGGCATTCATGAATACGCCACCATCGTGTTGCGCAAGAAATAAAGGCTTCGCCCCTGTGGGGACGGGGTAGCGTAGGCGGTTTCGGCCAGTCGGTTGGATGGTATGGGGTTTTCTGAATCGGGTGAACGTGAGGTTTGCCGGTGGCTGGGTCGGCACTGGCAGGTATGATGGACAGTGTGGAATCTGTTCCAGACACTGTGTGCAATCAAACAGGCGGATTCAGTCCGTACATGCCCTCAAGCCAGCGCAGCCTCCGATGGTATTTGGTCATCTGAAACAGCGTGCTGCCTGCCCATTCAGGAGACCCCACCATGAAACCCGATGTCAAGCTTGCCGGTGTACCACAGACCATGCTGTGGACGCTGTACCACCGGGCCGCCGAGTCCATGCGCCCCGACACCCTGCTGAAAGATGAAGCGGCAGAGCAGATCTACCGCCAGATCGATTTCAGTTTTCTGCACCATTTCGGCCCGCCGGATGGCTCGATTGCCGCGCGTGCCTGCCTGTTCGATGCCATCGTGTCGCAGTGGCTGGCGCAACACCCCAATGGCACAGTGGTGGAGCTGGGTTGCGGTCTGGAGACGCAGAATGCCCGCCTGGACAACGGGCAGGCCCAGTGGCTGCTGGTGGATCTGCCCGAGAGCCTGGCATGGCGGCAACGACTGGTCACCGACCACGCCCGTTGCCGGCACATTGCCCAGGATTGCCTGTCGCTGGAATGGATGGAACAAATCGACCCGGATGGCGCACTGATGGTCACGGTGCAGGGGCTGCTGATGTATTTCTCGCAGCAGCAGGTACGCGGGTTGCTGACCGCGATTCTGGAGCGTTTTCCCCGTGTCGAACTGGTGTTTGACGTGATTCCACCGTGGATCTCACTCTGGACCACCAGTCCGCTGGGATTCTGGAAGACCCCGTTCTACAAGGTGCCGCCCATGCCCTGGGGCGTGGTACCCACAGAGGTGGAGTCGCTGCTGTCGCAATGGTGTGCGCGACCGGTTGCGGTGCATGTCCAGCCCATCCGCAGCATTCGGCCTGATGTTTCGCCATGGCTCTGGCTGGACAACATGCCTTTTCTACAGGATCAATGGCCCGCCGTGGTGCATGTGCCTGCACAGAACCGAGTGGCCGGATGATTGCAGGGAAATTTCGAACCGGGTGCGTTTGTGCCCGCCGACCCGGTTCAAGGCGTCAGGACGGTGCACTGTCATTGCTGGCCGTTTGCAGCAACTGCACGACGGCCTGCTGCACCGGCTCCTGAAAGGCATTGTCCAGTTTGCCGCCAAAGGCCTGTACCCAGCCGGCGGCTTCCGAGGTGCTGTCCGATTGTGAGAGTACATCCACCATCAGCTCCAGCAGTTGCTCCAGCGATGGCAGGCCGCGCAGGTGCAGGCGTTCCGGGTCACTGCCCTTGGAGAGCTTCTCGAACAGTGTGCGCAGAATCTGCAACTGCTCGAATGCCTGTTCGTAGGCCTGCGCATCCCGCAGTGCACAGGCGTAGAAGTAATGCAGCATGGCGATGCTCGGTTGCGCGGCGGCATCTGCCGAAGCTTCATCGGCCTGGCTGCGCTGGCGTTCCAGGGCACGCTCGAAGGCTCCGGCTCCACGGGCGATTTCCCCGCCCAGGGTCGCGGAGGTGACCACATTGAACCAGTCGTTCAGGCTGTTGGTCTGGCGGGCCAGATCCTCGAAGATCGGCAGGGCCTTGGTGTATTTGCGCTGGTGGAACCAGACCAGCCCCAGCATCCGTTCGGCCCGTTGGGCGACGGGGCGGAATTTGGAGGTGGTGAGGGGGCGCAGTTGCTGTTCGAGTCCATCCAGCCGCTGTGCCTGCAACTCTTGCGATAAGAAGTCGAGGTCGGTTTGTTGTTCTTGCTCTGATCGTGCCAGTTCTGGGTGGTCTTGCTGCTGCCAGAGACCCTTGATGCGTTCCCACATGCCGATAATTCCTTTGCTGGTATGGCCCATTATGATTGGCGCGGGAGCCGCCTGTTGCGGTGGCGTTCCCGTCGCGCACAGGTTTCTATGGTAAACGAATGCAGCACCGGGCTGCGTGATGACTGTCGCTTATTTGCACCTTGGCAGGGAGTCAGAGATAGTGATGTGAATGGTCTGGGGCATTGACGGTTGCCAGTCGCGCGGGTGTGCCCACATCCACCCACGGGCCACGATAGAGTTCGGCACTGACGCGGCCCGCATCCATGGCCTTGCGCAGCAGCGGGGCCAGCGGTTGTGCCACTCCCTGGGGGTTGCCTGCGGGAATGTCGCACCAGGGCGACTGGAACAGTTCGCGGCGCAGCAGGGCCAGGCCGCTGTAGGTATAGAGCGTTTCCGGGAGCGGCTGTGCAGCACCGCAGGAGGCCGGGTTGATGGCCAGCCCGTCGGCCCCCAGTCCGAAGTCGCCTTGCGGGTGGTGCTCGGGGTTGGGCACCAGCCACAGGTGCGCCAGCAGGGGGCTGCTGCCAAAGCGGGCGCGCTGTGCCTCATCGAATTGCCAGCCGGGCATGAAGGCATCGCCAGCCACCAGCCAGAAGGTGTCTTCCAGTCGAGGCAGGGCGCGGGCAATGCCGCCGGCGGTTTCGATGCCTGCGCCAAAGTCCAAGTCTTCGCGCGAGTATTGCAGGTGCAGGCTGCCGTGCGCGCTGTGCAGGCCATCGCCCCAGCGGTGGGCGATCTGCTCACCCAGCCAGCCGGTGTTGATGAGGGCGTGGCCCACACCGGCCTGTTGCAGGGCTTCCAGGTGCCATTGCAGCAGGGGCTTGCCGTGAACGGGCAGCAGTGGCTTGGGGGTGTGGTCGGTCAGGGGCTGCATGCGCGCGCCGCGTCCGGCAGCCAGAATCATGGCTTGTGCCCGTGGTGGCAGGGCGGGTGGTGTGGCGGGCGGGGTCATGCGACGGTATTCTGCACAGGAAATGGGGCGATTATCTCTGCCGATGGTGATCGAGCCGGATCAGATGGTGTTCGTGCTCGATGGCCTCGTGGTGGTGCTGCATATTGTGGCGGTTCCAGAATGCGATCAGCAGCATGACCGCCATCACCATGATGCCGAACGATGTCATGGCCCCCCGTGCCGACAGCCCCAGCGTGGTGGCCAGCACATAGAGCATGCCCAGCAGCACGATGCACAGTTGTTCGTTGAAGTTCTGCACTGCAATCGAGCGGCCCGCGCCCATCAGCGAGTGTCCCCGGTGTTGCAGCAGGGCGTTCATCGGCACGACCAGGTAGCCGCCCAGAATGCCGACGAACACTAGGATCGGCACCACCAGCGCGATGTGGCCAATCCAGTGCATGGCCACGACCACCACGCCCATCAGAACGCCCAGGGGCAGTACCCGGGTGGCCTGATCCAGCCGGATGCGCATGGCCGATACCACGGCACCGATGGCCGTACCAATCGCCACCACACCCAGCAGCGCGGAGGACTGCGTGGTTCCCAGCCCCAGCACGGCGGCACTCCAGGCCAGTACGAGGTAGCGCAGATTGCCCGACGCACCCCAGAACAGCGTGGTGGTGGCCAGCGAGATCTGCCCCAGCTTGTCGCGCCAGAGGCGGCGGTTGGAACGCCAGAAATCCCGTGTCAGCACTTGCAGGCAGCCCAGTGGCCCCAGATTCTTGTTGCGCCACATCGGGCGGGTGGCCGCATTGGTGCGGGGAATGAAGATATTGATGGCCGCTGCCAGCCCATAGACCAACACGATCAGCCCCAGGGCCATTTGGATGCGGTCGTGCAGCAGCATCGAGAAACCGGGCAGATGCCAGTCCAGCATCCACAGGTACAGGCTTTCGCTCACCAGCACCCCGCCCAGCACCACCCCGAGGATGATGGAGGTGATTGTCAGTCCCTCCATCCAGCCGTTGGCCTTGACCAGCATGGATGGCGGCAGCAGCTCTGTCAGGATGCCGTATTTGGCCGGGGAATACACGGCTGCGCCCAGGCCCACCAGCGCGTAGGACAGCAGCGGGTGCGAGCCATACATCATCATCACACAGCCCACGACCTTGATGGCGTTGCTCATGAACATGACGCGCCCTTTCGGGTAGGCATCGGCAAAGGCTCCGACGAACGGCGCGAGCAGCACATAGAACAGTGCGAACATCGGCACCAGCGCGGCACTCTGCCAGGGGTGCGCGCCGCCGGTACGCAACATCTCGACCGCCACCACGAACAGGGCATTGTCTGCCAGCGAGCTGAAGAACTGCGCCGACATGATCTTGGAAAAACCGGGTTTCATGGGTGTGTGCTGGTCTGAGGAAGGGGTAATGGCAAGGAGTTGCCCAAGGCGACCTGACAAATCCGTCAAAGAAGGCTCGCAAGCCCATGACATCGTGCGAATCCACCGCCACGCTTCGCTGCGGTGGTCTGTTGCTGGCGATGGCAAGGCGTTATATCACACTGCCAAGGCAGCCCTGTGAGGGAAGGTCAGCAAAATCCGCCTTGCGCTGCATCCCATTGGCGGGCACAGGCTTGCCGAAGCATTTGCGGCTTCGCCACAGTGCCACAATCGAAGGCTTCGTCTTTTCGGATGCCTGCCCCGGTTGCAGCAAGCCCTTATGCCCCGCCCCATTCAAGCCATCATCCACCAGTCTGCCCTGCGGCACAACCTGGCAGTCATGCGCCGCCATGTGCCCGATTCGCGCATCATGTCGGTCGTCAAGGCCAACGCCTACGGTCATGGTATCGAGAATGCCTATGCCGGTCTGCGTGCCAGTGATGGCTTCGCACTGCTGGAAGTGGATGAGGCGCAGCGCGTGCGTGCGCTGGGCTGGCGTGGCCCGATTCTGCTGCTGGAAGGCGTGTTTGATGCCCGCGACCTGGAACTGTGCTCCCGCCTGGGGCTGTGGCACACCGTACACTGCGACGAACAGATCGACATGCTGGCGGCCCACAAGACGCATGTGCCGCATCGGGTTTTTCTCAAGCTGAATGCAGGCATGAACCGCTTGGGCTTCACGCCCGCGCGCTATCGCGCTGCGTGGTCGCGCCTGAATGCCCTGCCGCAAGTGGAAGAAGTCTCCTTCATGATGCACTTCAGCGATGCCGACCGTTATGGCATGGATGCCTCGGATACTACTGCGGTAGCCACCCCGCTGGCCATGTTCCAGCAAGTGACGCAGGATTTGCCCGGCGAACGCTGCATCTGCAACAGTGCTGCCTTGCTGCGCTTTGGCCAGCCACAGCAGATGGGGCTGGATTGGGTGCGTGCCGGCATTGCCCTGTATGGCAGTGCGCCCGACTACCCGCACCGCACCGCCACAGACTGGAATTTGCAACCTGCCATGAGCCTGCGCAGTCGCATCATTGCCGTGCAGCAATTGCAGCCGGGCGACACGGTGGGCTATGGTTCCACGTTCGTGGCCGAGCGGCCCATGCGCCTCGGGGTGGTCGCCTGTGGCTATGCCGATGGCTATCCGCGCATTTGCGGCACGGGCACGCCAGTGCTGGTCGATGGCGTGGCCAGCCGCACCATCGGGCGCGTCAGCATGGACATGCTGGCCGTTGATCTGGAGCCTGCACGGGCTGCTGGGCGCGCTGCTGGATATGGCAGTGAGGTGGTGCTGTGGGGGCGTTCCAGCCACGGGACATCACTGTCCATCGATACCGTGGCCGCCCACGCCCAGACGGTGGGCTATGAACTGATGTGTGCCGTGGCCGCTCGCGTGCCAGTGTTGGTGGAGGAGTTGGCTTAGCCCTGGTCTCCTGGGGCAGGCTCACCGCAGCGTATTTCAATATTGCGTTACCCGTTTCCAGAACATTCCGGCAATTACCAGCAGGGTCAGGGTCGCCAGCCAGGCGGGCAGCAGGCCGAAGGCACTGCTCCAGCGGGCAAACGGTGTGATGCTGTCGAGGTGACCATCCTGCCCGACTCCCGTCACGCTGGCGTGCAGCACATGGCGCGTGGCACGCGGTGCCATGGCCTGCACCACGCCCCGGTGGTCGATCACGGCAGTGGCTCCGGTGTTGGTGGCGCGTACCATTGGGCGTTCCAGCTCCAGCGTGCGCATGCGGCTGATGTGCAGGTGTTGGTCGATGGCCACGCCATCACCAAACCAGCCGATGTTGCTGAAGTTCACCAGCACGGTCGGGGCTTCGGCAGGGGTGGCGAAGCGGCGCGCCAGTTCCTCGCCAAACAAGTCTTCATAGCAGATGTTGGGGGCGAAGCGTTCGCCGCGCCACTGGAAGGAGGGCTGTGCCAGCGTGCCCCGGTCGAAGTCGCCCAGGGGGATATTCATCAGGTCCGTGAACCAGCGGAACAGGGGCGGGATGAATTCGCCAAAGGGCACCAGATGCGATTTGCTGTACACATAATCGGCATTGCCCGGCTGCACGCCCACCACCGAATTGGTATAGCCGTCCTCGAAGTTGCCCAGCGGGATACCCGTCAGCATGGCCTGCCCGGCTCCCTGGCGGAAATGCCCTTCGATGCGCCGCCAGTAGCCTGGGGGCAGGTCGGTCTTCAGCAGCGCAATGGCCGTCTCGGGAGCAATGACCAGCTGGGCTTCGCTGGTCAGCAATTGCTGTCCGTACCAGCTCAGCGCGTCGGGAATGCCCTTGCCGGGCATGAATTTTTCTTCCTGCGGAATATTGCCCTGCAACAGGGCCAGCGTGACGCTCAGGTGGGGCGGCTGATGCAGGCGGGCATCGAATTGATCGAACTGTCGCTGCTGCCAGGATTGCCCCCACCACAGGGCTGCGGCCACGGCCCCCAGCCAGACGAAGGCGGATGCCACCCGAATGCCCGACAGCGGCAGGCGCGCCACGCTGATGAACCGCCCGAAGATGTAGGCGATGATGCTGATGATGCTGAAGGCCACCAGCACTGACAGGAAAGCCGCCACATAACCCACGCCATACACCCCGACATAGCGGGCCAGCCAGGCGAGCGGGCCATCGACATGCGCATAGCCAATCGCACCCCACGGGAAGCCAGTGAGCCATTGCCCCCGTGCGAGTTCGGCCAGCGTCCAGCACGCGCCGAACATCATGGCACTGCCCCAGTAGCCGCGCACCCGCATCTTCCAGTACAGCGCGCCTGCCACAGCGTAGTACAGCCCCAGAAATGCGGCCAGGGCCACGATGGCCAGCACTGTCATGGCCAGATTCAATCCGGCATAGACGTGCATGGAGATATAGAGCCACCAGAATACGCTCACCAGCCAGCAGGTGGCGAACCACCAGGCACGCCGGGCTGCCGACCAGACCGTGCGACTGGCATCCAGTGTCAGGAAGAAGCCTGCCAGTGCAAGCACCTGCAACCACCAGGTGGTGCTGCCATCTGTGGGGGAGGCCAGCGCGTATGCCTGTAGATAGCCCACGACCGGCAGAAACAGAAAAACCAGCAACCGCCCGATGCGGTGGTACAGATGGACATGGGCCAGGCGAGTCATAAACCGAAATCAACCAAAATGCAGAAGGCCGCGCCGTGTGTTGCGCATGGCCGGGCTTCAGGCCGGCTGGGCCACAGGCCGCACCCGGAACCAGTGCACTGCTCCGCCCTTGACGTGCAGCACCTCGAAATCCAGCCCTGCCAGCACCACATGCTGGCCGCGTTCGGGCACTTGCCCGGCGTGGTGTGCCACCAGGCCGCCGATGGTGTCGAATTCGTCCTCTGTCTGTGGCGATTGCAGCGTGACACCAAAGGTTTCCTCGACACGCGCGATGGCCGTGTTGCCGTTGATGCGCAGCGAATGGTCGGCCAGTGCGAAGATGTTGCCGTCGTCCTCTTCCGGGATGTCGAATTCATCCTCGATGTCCCCGACGATCTGCTCCAGCACGTCTTCAATGGTGACCAGGCCGGAAATGCGCCCGAACTCGTCGAGCAGCACGGCCATGTGGTTGCGTTGCAGGCGGAATTCGCGCAGCACATCGTTCAGCCCCTTGCTTTCGGGCAGCAGCAGCGGGGGGCGCAACAAAGCGCGGATGTTCAGGTTCGGGGCGCGCTGGAGTTTGAGCAAGTCCTTGGCCAGCAGAATGCCGATGATGTTCTCGCGCGAGTCCTGGTACACCGGAAAACGCGAGTGGGCGGTGTGGATGACCTCGCGCAGGTTGTCCTCGAACGGCGCATTCACATCCAGCATGTCGATCCGGGGAGCCGCCACCATGACATCGGCGGCCGTCATGTCGGCCATGCGGATGACGCGCTCCAGCGTGATGCGCGTATCGGCATCGATGATGTCCTTGTCTTCCACCTCGCCAATGGTTTCGATCAGGTCGTCGGCATTGGCCGGGGCCGGGTGCAGCAGTTCGGCCAGACGCTGGCGCAGGCTGCGCCGGGTGTCTTTTTCAGGAGGGCGTGAAGGGGGGTGGTCGGCGGTCACTGTCGTGAAGGTGCGCAGGGCAGGGCGCAGGAAAAGTCAAACATGATGGGAGCATAACGGATTATCGGTACGGTTTTGTGAATCCTGTGTGCCCTGGCAACCATGTTGCGATGTGCTGGTGCGCCGGTGGTGCCCCCTTATGAGTGATCGGGGTGTTTCGGTGTGGCCGCAGGTTCGGCGGGGGCATTTTCCTGCCCGGTGCCTGCCGCCGGAGGCAGGCCGCGCAGGCTGCGCTGCCATTTCTGCAAGTTCTCGAAAAGGTCTTGCACATGATTGGCCTGCACTTTGAGCTGGTAGTCGAACTCGGCATAGTGCTCTTCGATGGCTTCGGCCATGTGCGAGTTGAAGTTGGCCGGTGGCAGTTTCAGGAAGGCTTCGGATTCGATGCCGTCACGGTGTACCGTGGAGCCGGCATTGCGGGCAATGCGCAGCATCGGGGTGTTTTCCGACAGGGCATGGACGTACATCTGCTCCACCCCGGCATTGCGGGCATGGATGACGGCGCGGTCGTACATGCGCGCGCCCAACCCCTACCCCCGGTAATGGCTTAGCACGGACACGCCGAACTCGGCGGTGGTTTCGTTGCCCTCGGCATAGGCCAGGTGGGCCACGGCAATCAATTCCAGCTTGCGGTTGAGGATGCCGAAGACCTCGTCGCGGGAGAAGTCCAGCCCCTGGACATAGCTGCCCACCTGCACGTCGGTGGCCGGGTAGCCGAAGCGCAGGTAGCGGTCGCGCGAGGACAGGCTCAGCAGGTGGTGACGAATCTGCTCGCGCTGTGCCGGGCCCAGCGAGCGAATCGGGATCATCAGCGGCAGGGCGCGGGTCTTGGGTGGCGCGGGCGGGGTGGCTTGCGTGTGGCCCTGTCCAGACGCTGATGCCTGAATCGAGCCGGAATGCGGTGGCTTGGCAGGAGGGTTCATGGCGCAAAAGCGGGACAAGGGCGGTCAGGAAAAGCCGGAGGCGGCAGCCGCCAGCATACGGGAGTGAATTCTCTTATTGTGCATTGCAGCATTATGCGATATCGTGTATCAGTATATGAATTACAAGGGTATTGTGCCGGGCCATGCCCGCACCGGTGCGCATTGAGCTGCCATCCATCGTCATGGTGTGCATCAGGGCCTGATGGGGTATGAGGGTTTTTCCGGTTTGTTTTCGCACAGGGTGCGACAATTACGAGTTACATGACCAAAGCATTCACAACCATTCTTCTTGCTGAACCGATTCAGCGCGCGATTGCCCAGATGGGGTTCACCACCATGACACCCATTCAGGAACAGGCCATCCCGGTGGTGCTGGCCGGGCAGGACGTGATGGGCGCGGCGCAGACCGGCACGGGCAAGACGGCGGCATTCGCGCTGCCGCTGCTTCAGCGGTTGCTCAAGCACGAGAACAGCTCCATGTCGCCTGCGCGCCATCCGGTGCGGGCCTTGGTGCTGCTGCCCACGCGCGAACTGGCCGACCAGGTGGCCGCGCAGATCGCGCAGTTCGCCCAGTTCACCAAGTTGCGCAGTGCCGTGGTGTTCGGCGGTGTGGACATGAAGCCCCAGACGGCCGAACTCAAGGGCGGCGTGGAAGTGCTGGTGGCCACGCCAGGGCGGCTGCTCGACCATCTGGAAGCCAAGTCCACGTCCCTGAGCCAGGTGGAATATGTGGTGCTGGACGAGGCCGACCGCATGCTGGACATCGGCTTTCTGCCCGACTTGCAGCGCATTCTGTCGCACCTGCCGAAGGCGGGCCGCACCACGCTGCTGTTCTCGGCCACGTTCTCGCCGGAAATCAAGCGGCTGGCGGGCAGCTATCTGCAAGACCCGGTGCTGATCGAGGTGGCGCGCCCGAATGCCACGGCATCGTCCATAGAACAGCGTTTCTACGCGGTGGCGGAAGACGACAAACGCCGTGCCCTGCTCGCACTGTTTCAGGAATACGCCTGCCCGCAGGCATTCGTGTTCGTGAACAGCCGCCTGGGTTGCGCCCGGCTGGCGCGTTCGCTGGAGCGCGATGGTTTGCGCACGGCGGCACTGCATGGCGACAAGAGCCAGGAAGAACGCCTGAAATCGCTGGAAGCATTCAAGGCAGGTGAGGTACAGATGCTCATCTGCACGGATGTGGCCGCTCGCGGGCTGGACATCAAGGACGTGCCTGCCGTGTTCAATTACGACGTGCCTTTCCACGCCGAAGACTATGTCCACCGCATTGGCCGTACCGGGCGCGGCGGTGCGTCGGGGCAGGCGTTCACACTGGTGGCGGACAGCGATGGCAAATCCATCAAGGAAATCGCCAAGCTCATCGGCAAGGACGTGCAGCCGCAGCCTTTGTCCTTGGCTCGACCCGCTCGGCGCGACGAAGGCAGTGCCCGTCCTGCCCAGGGCAGTGGCCGCAGCCGCGAGGCCTATCCGGCCCCTGCACGCCGCGAGGTGCGCGAGGATCGGCTCTCCTCCTACCGCCGTGCCCCATCCAACCCGCAAGACCCCTTCTTCAACCAGCCGTATCAGGAATCGTCCGCTGGCACTCCACCGGCCTGGGAACCTGCGACCAAGGCGGGCAGTGCCAGCCACAGTGCGGCGCGCCGTTCCGTCAATATCAAAAGCCGCAACCGCGTTGCCGCCCTGCTCAAGCCGCAGGATGCCGGGTCGGCGGCGGGTAAATAAACGGCTCTTCAGCTATCGTCTGGTTCAGGACTGCGCGGTTTCGGTGAGCACTTCATCGTAAGTCGCCAGGGCCTGCTGCACCTGGGCGGCGGTGACCACCAGCGGCGGCGCGACGTGGATGCGGTTGTCGGCGATGAACGGCAACAGGCCGCGTTGCAGCAGGGCATTCTTGATGCGCTGCATGGCGGCGGCGGTCAGCGGGGTCTTGTGTTCGCGCTCATTCACCAGTTCGATGGCCCAGAACAGCCCCAGTCCGCGCACCTCGCCCACGCAAGCGTGTTGCTCGGCCAGTGCGGCCAGACCCGGCCCCAGCACCTCAGCCCCGATGCGGGCGGCGTTTTCCACCATGTTTTCTTCCGTCATGGCATCCAGCGTGGCGACGATGGCGGCCATGGCCAGCGGGTGGCCGGAATAGGTCAGCCCGCCGGGGAAGTAGCGGTCCTCGAAATAATTGGCGATGGGCTGTGAAATGACGACCCCGCCTGCGGGCACATAGCCCGAGTTCACGCCCTTGGCGAAGGTGATGAGGTCGGGCGTGACACCGTAGTGGTCCAGCGCGAGGCGTTGGCCGGTGCGGCCAAAACCGCACATGACTTCGTCCAGAATCAGCACGATGCCGAATTCATCAGCCAGTGCCCGCACCCCTTGCAGATAACCCGGTGGCGGCACCAGAATGCCGGCCGTGCCGGGCACTGTTTCCAGCAGCAGCGCGGCGATCTGGCCAGGGCCTTCCAGGGTGATGATGCGCCGCAGATGGTGCAGCGCACGTTCGCATTCTTCTTCCGGGGTCTGGGCGTGGAATTCCGAGCGGTACAGGTAGGGGTTGAAGAAATGCACATGCCCGCGTGCGTATTCGTTGGGCAGCCGCCGGGGGTCGCCGGTGGCGACGATGGCTGCGCCGGTGTTGCCGTGGTAGGAACGGTAGGCCGACAGCACCTTGTCGCGCCCGGTGTAGAGCCGCGCCATGCGAATGGCGTTTTCCACCGCATCGGCCCCGGCGTTCGTGAAGAACACCTTCGCAAAGCCTTCGGGCGACCAGTCGATGATGCGCCGTGCCGCTTCGCCCCGCTGCCAGTTGGCGGTGGACGGGGCAATCGTCGTCAGTTGTGCGGCCTGCGCCTGAATCGCCGCTACCACCTTGGGGTGCTGGTGGCCGATGTTGGTATTGACCAACTGGCTGGAGAAATCCAGGTAACGGCGGCCATCGTAATCCCACAGTTCGCAGCCTGCGCCGCCTGCAATCACCAGTGGATCAAGCGTGCGCTGCACCGACCAGGAATGGAACACATATTGGCGATCCAGTGCGTACACGCTGGGATTATTGGGAGTCCGGGAGGCGTTGGAAGGGGGAAGGGAAGTCATGGCAAGTGTCGGTGGCAATGGTGGCAAAGCGGCTATTGTAGAAAGGTCGAATGTTGGATGCGGGTTCTGGCCTGTTTCAATGGGTGTTGTCCGGTAGTGGCAGGCACTCCTGCACCTGCTGCACCAGCCAGTGCCGGAAGGCTTCCAGTGCGGGGCGTTGCGCCTTGCGCTCGGGCATGATGAGGTAATAGGCGCGCTCCGTCACCAGGGCCTGCTGGCAGGGGATCAGCAACGCGCCGCTGTCGAGTTCGCGCTGAATCAGGAAGGGCGGAATCAGGGCCACGCCCATGCGCTCGATGGCTGCCTGCGCCAGCATGGAGAACAGCTCCAGCCGCATCCCGGCCATATCGTGCGCAATGTGCAGCCCGGCCGCCTCGAACCACTGCCGCCAGGCGTAGGGGCGCGTGGTCTGTTGCAGCAGCGGCAGCGTGGCAATCTGTGCCGGGGTCATGTGGGGGGACACGCCTGCCAGATGGGGGCTGCACACCGGCACCGGGTATTCGTGCATCAGAAAATGCGCCTCGGTGCCCGGCCAGCCCGCATCGCCAAAGTACAGGGCAGCATCGAACTCGGTCTGATCGAACAGAAAAGGCCGGGTTTGCGTGTGCATGTGAATGTTCACCAGCGGATGCGCCTGCTGAAACCGGGGCAGGCGCGGCAGCAGCCAGCGCGTGGCGAAGGTGGGAACCACCGCCAGCTCCAGCGTGGTGCTGGCCCCCTGCTGCGCCATCACGGCCAGCGTGTCGCGCGCCAGCGCGTCCAGGCGCGGGGTGATCTGGCGGCAGTAGTCCTGCCCGGCCTCGGTCAGTTGCACGCCGCGCCGGGTGCGGCGAAACAGGGCCACGCCCAGAAAATCCTCCAGCGTGGCAATCTGGCGGCAGATGGCACTCTGGGTCAGGGCCAGCTCGTCGGCGGCACGGGTGAAACTCTCATGCCGGGCGGCGGCCTCGAAGGCGAGCAGGGCGTGGGTGCTGGGAATCTTGCGGCGCATGGCGGCCATCATAAAGACGAAGTGCGGAAAGCGCACAGGTTTCTGCGAAATTTTCGTTTGTCATGACCTTTTGTGATTCCTAGAATGCAATTACTGCAATTCAACCTTCACAGGAGACCCCTCATGACGCACGCCAAGCCCCGCTTCCAATGGGAAGACCCACTGAACCTGGAAAGCCAGCTCAGCGAAGACGAACGCCAGATCCGCGATGCCGCCCACGCCTACGCCCAGGACAAGCTCAAGCCGCGCGTGCAACTGGCCTTCCGCCACGAATCCACCGACCCGGCCATCTTCCGCGAAATGGGCGAGATCGGCCTGCTGGGAGCCACCATCCCCGAACAGTACGGCGGCGCGGGCCTGAACTACGTCGCCTACGGCCTGATTGCCCGCGAAGTCGAGCGCGTCGATTCCGGCTACCGCTCCATGATGAGCGTGCAATCCTCGCTGGTGATGGTACCCATCAACGAATTCGGCAACGAAGCGACCAAACAGAAATACCTGCCCAAACTCGCCTCGGGCGAATGGATAGGGTGCTTTGGCCTGACCGAACCCAACCACGGCTCCGACCCCGGCAGCATGATTACCCGTGCCCGCACGGTCGAAGGCGGCTACAGCCTGTCCGGCTCCAAGATGTGGATCACCAACAGCCCGATTGCCGACGTATTCGTGGTCTGGGCCAAGGACGATGAAGGGCAGATTCGCGGCTTCGTGCTGGAGAAGGGCTGGAAAGGGCTGTCGGCCCCGGCCATCCACGGCAAGGTGGGCCTGCGGGCCTCCATCACCGGTGAAATCGTCATGGACGAAGTATTCGTTCCCGAAGAAAACGCCTTCCCCGAAGTGCGTGGTCTCAAAGGCCCGTTCACCTGCCTGAACAGTGCGCGCTACGGCATCGCCTGGGGCGCGCTGGGAGCAGCGGAAGACTGCCTGGCCGTGGCGCGGCAATACACACTGGATCGCAAGCAGTTTGGCCGTCCGCTGGCGGCCAACCAGCTCATCCAGAAGAAGCTGGCCGATGCGCTGACGGAAATCCACCTGGGGCTGCAAGGCTGCCTGCAAGTGGGGCGGCTCAAAGACCTGCATCAGGCTCCGGTGGAGATCACCTCCATCATCAAGCGCAACAGTTGCGGCAAGGCACTGGAGATTGCGCGGCTGGCGCGGGACATGCTGGGGGGCAATG
>NZ_FQUZ01000029.1 GCF_900129055.1 Lampropedia hyalina DSM 16112 | reverse complement strand
GCCAGCGTTCAATCTGAGCCAGGATCAAACTCTATAGTTCGATCTTGTTAAACTCACTCAAAACGGAATTGAAGTGGATTTGTAAATCATAAGACTTACACACTTCATGTTCTGTTCATGAGCGTTTGGCTTTCCATATATAATGGTTGCCAGGCATCTCTGCCTTTGTTCCTAAGAACTTGAGCAATTACCAAACGCCCACGCTTATCGGCTGTATGTTTTTAACGAACACCAAAGAAAACAAACTATCTAATCCGTCTTCTTTTTTAAGAACCTCACCGCGATCAGTGAAGCCCTCTACTATAACACAACTTTCAGAAGCTTTTGAAAATAATTTGAAGAATTTTTGCAAGCTCTTCAAATCAACTCTCAACCCCTCGGCACATCAGCTTAAAGCCAAACTGCCAAACAAGACTTCGAAGCGTCTTCACACTTCTTCTGTCCCGCGAAAGATCGATACTATACCACGGGTTTTCGGTAGTAGATCAGAAATTTTTCAAATTTTGAAAATTTCTTCTCTCCCTGTGCGTCAGCAGGGTGCCGATTGTACCCGCAGCAATGATGAGCCCTATGCCAATGAACGTGAAAATATCAACCGCCTTGGCAAATACCAGCCAGCCCGCGAAAGTGGCAAAGGGTAGTTGGATGTACAGATAAGGGGTCAGCACGCTGGCAGGTGCGTACTGGTAGGCACTGACCAGCAGGATATGACCGCAGCTGGCTGCAACGGCCCCCAGTGCCAGGACGCTCCACATGAGAGCAGATGCGTCCACACTCCAATAACGGGGCAACAGGATGCTCAAGACGATAACCCCCAGAAGCCCGCTGTAGAAATGAGTGCTCAAAGGGGTGTCCTTGGATGCCAGTCGGGAAGTGACGATCAGAAAAAAGGTGTTGCTGACCAATGCGCCCAGCGGATACAACAGCATCCATGAAATGGTGTGGCTTCCGGGCCGGATGACGGTGATCGTTCCGGCCACAGAAACCGCCAGCAAAACCCAGCGAAGTGGGCGAACTGCTTCACGGGACAGGAAGGCGACCAGTACGGAGACGACGACGGGGGTCATCATCATGACGGCAGCAAATTCACCTACCGACACATGGCGCAGACTGAGGAATGCAAAAATGCTGGTCAGGACAAACAGCAGGCCACGAAATATCTGCAATCCCGGTTCTTTGGCTTTGGGCAGCAATCGCCCTTCCAGCCGGTATACGGCCACTGCGCTGAAGGCGGTCTGGATGCAATAGCGTACCCAGAGGGCCATGACCACAGGAATGGCAGTAGCGACATACTGCATGCTGGTATCCAGCATGGCAAAGAATGCAGTTGCCAGAACAGTCATGCCAATGCCTCTGAGAGAGGGATTGGCAGCAAGGATTGGGGGCATATATTTGGAGGGAGAAGCGGGCAGATGCCGCAGGTGAATTCTCATCCAAAAGTTTCTGCGGCGCACTCATGCGCAGTCAATCACTCCCAAACTGCTACACATTCCGGCGGCAATGCAGGTAGGCTTCCAACGTCCACGCGCGATTCCTTTGGGCAGTGAAAATCACTGCCTCGGGAGGCTTTCAGGCCAAAGTATGTGGCCTGGGCAGCATAGTGACTGTACTCGGATGGTTGCTGACTGCCGGTAACTACTTCAATGGCCGTTCCGCCACACTCCTTGAATACGCAAAGCAATGCGTATTCCTGCATATCGGTCAGCCGATAGCGGGCAGGGTGGGCAATCACTGCCAGACCGCCTGCACCAGCAATCCAACCTACTGCGTCTTGCAGACTGGCCCATTGGTGGGGCACATAACCGGGACGGCCTGGCACAAGGTATTTCTGAAATACCGCGTGGATGGTGGGGCAGATGCCCTGCTGCACGAGGTAACGGGCAAAGTGGGCGCGCGAGACGGTTTCCGGGTGGCTGGCAAACCGCATGGCTCCTTGCCAAGCATCAGGAATTCCTGCCACTTCCAGCGCGGATGCCATCGCCTGGCCTCGTTGCCAACGGCCCCGGCGAATGTGCTCCAGGCCTTGTTGCAAGGGCAGGTTTTGAATATCCACCCCCAAGCCCACGATATGGATGCTTTTGCCAAGAAAGGATGCTGATATTTCCACGCCTGTGAGGTAGGACAAACCCAGGGCCACGGCTGCATTTTGTGCGCTGACCTGACCATCGAGGGTGTCATGGTCGGTCAGCGACCAAAGGGTGACACCGTTTCGATGGGCACGACTCGCCAAGGCTTCGGGAGTCAATGTGCCGTCCGAAAACACCGAATGGGAATGCAGGTCAGCATTCATGTGAGCACAATCCCTGTTCTACATGGACATACCGGCAATCCTCCCGTAGAAAAAGCATCATGAAGTGGTTTTTCCAGCATCGCCCTGTGGGGGCAGTAGACGAGGGCGGCCGTTTTCGTCAATCGCCACATAAGTGACCAGTGCCTCAGTGACCTTGACATATTCCTGTTGGCGGTGGATGTGTTCTGCAAAAACTTCCACCAGCACCTGAATGGATGTGCGGCCGATTCTGGTGATCTTCGAGTAGAAAGAAAGCACGTCACCAACATGCACCGGCTGTTTGAATACGAATTCATTGACAGCTACCGTGGACATACGTCCGCCAGCATAACGAGTGGGCAGCACGGAAGCAGCAATATCGACTTGTGCCATGACCCAACCACCAAAGATGTCACCATTGAAATTTTGATCCTTGGGCATGGGCATGACTTTGAGCACCAGTTCCATATCGACAGGCAGTTGTACGCACTGATGAATATAGTGTTATTCTTTGTCTTGCATATTTCACACCCTAGGGAAGGTCTGCAAAACCCGTTGCGCCGCCCACATCCCGCCACTGGGCGCATCGCCGCGTTGGATTTTGCGGTCAATAGCCCCGCTATTGACCGCAAAATCCGCCTTGCGCTGCATCCCATTGGCGGGCGCGGGCTTACCGCAAGAGTTTTGCAGACCTTCCCTAGTAGAAAATGCAGTTTCGCCCCAGGCTTTTGTCCAGTGTGCCCGCCCGCACTTGGTGTGTGGCTCACAGCACACTGAGCGGGCATTCTCACGACCAAGGAGCTTGCAATGAAAAAACACATTTTGGCATTGAGCATCACCATTCTGGCCGGCGGTGCCGCCTATGCACAGAGTGGTGACACACTGGCAAAGATCAAGAACAGCGGAGAAGTCACACTCGGCGTTCGGGAGTCTTCAGGTCTGGGCTACACACTGGGCAACGGCGTGTATGTGGGCTTCCACACCGAGATGGGCGAAAACATCATCAAGGACCTCGAAAAGACCGTGGGCCGCCCCCTGAAGATCAAGTACCAGCCCGTGACATCCCAAAACCGCATTCCACTGGTGACCAATGGCAGTGTCGATCTGGAATGCGGCTCCACCACCAACAACACCGCACGCCAGCGTGAAGTGGACTTCGCCTACACCACCTATGTGGAAGAAGTGCGCATGGCCGCCAAAGCCAACTCGGGCATTGCCTCTGTGGCCGATCTGAATGGCAAAAACGTGGCCGTGACCACCGGCACCACTTCGGTGCAGACACTGCGCCGCAACAAACGGGCGGAAAACATCAACTTCCGTGAAGTCATGGGCAAGGATCATGCGGACAGTTTCCTGCTGCTGGAGACTGGACGGGCCGATGTATTCGTGATGGACGGCTCGATTCTGGCGGCGAATATCTCGAAGTCTCGCAATCCAGCCGACTTCAAGATCGTCGGCGAAGTGCTGAATGTGGAGCCGATTGCCTGTATGTTGCGCAAGAATGACGGAGCATTCAAAGCTGCTGTGAACGAGAGCATCAAGCGTCAGATTGCCGATGGCACACTGGAAGTGCTGTGGGACAAATGGTTCCTGAAACCCACTCCACCGGCCAATACCGTCATTGGCCTGCCGCTTTCGGAAGCCACCAAAGCCGCATGGGCCAACCCGAATGACAAGCCCATGGAAGCCTATGTGATCGACTGAGTGCATCACCGGCATTCACCGTGGAGGGCGTGGCATTGCCCTCGTGCAAGCCATGTCCTCCACAGCCCATGCCAGTCCCTGCGGCAGTCATTGGCATGAAGCATGCTTTCATGCGCTGGCACACTCAAAGGCCCACTGGCAACATCCACAAGCCTTCAGACTCGCACACGGAAAGGACTCCAAAATGAACTGGGATTGGCAGTTTTTCTGCCAGGACACGCTGGACATGCACGTCGTGCAAGGCTGTTTTGGCAAAGATGGCGAGATCACCTATCTGGACTGGATGCTGTCGGCCTGGGGCTGGACGGTATCGGTGGCCCTGCTGGCCCTGGTGCTGGCCCTGGTGGTCGGGTCGGTGATTGGCATTCTGCGCACCCTGCCCGGCAGCCGCTTCTGGGCGACCTTCGGCACAACCTGGGTGGAAGTGTTCCGCAACATTCCGCTGTTGGTACAGATTTTTCTCTGGTACCACGTTCTGCCTGCCTTCATCCCCGTGTTGCAGGGACTGCCGGGGTTTGTGCTGGTGGTGCTGGCACTGGGCTTCTTCACCTCCGCCCGCATTGCCGAACAGGTGCGCTCCGGCATCGAGGCACTACCGCGTGGCCAGCGGTATGCAGGCATGGCACTGGGCTTTACCACGGCACAGTATTACCGCTATGTGCTGTTGCCCATGGCCTACCGCATCATCATTCCGCCGCTGACCAGCGAATCGATGAACGTGTTCAAGAATTCTTCTGTGGCTTTTGCCGTTTCGGTGGCGGAACTGACCATGTTCGCCATGCAGGCACAGGAAGAGACCGCGCGTGGCGTGGAAGTCTATCTGGCAGTGACCGCACTCTACATCCTGTCGGCATTCGTCATCAACCGCATCATGGCCCTGATCGAGAAGCGCACCCGGGTGCCGGGCTTCATCGCGGGTGCATCGGGAGGGCATTGACATGGATTTCGACTTCTCCTTCTACACCTGGAGCCTGATCAGTGATTACGTCTGGAAAGGACTGGTGTTCAGTGTCTGGCTGACCGTCATCGCCACGGCGGGCGGCATATTCTTCGGCACCTTGCTGGCCCTGATGCGGCTTTCCGGGCAGAAATGGCTGGCCGTTCCTGCCACCATCTATGTGAACGGCATGCGCAGCATTCCACTGGTGATGGTGCTGCTGTGGTTCTTCTTGCTGGCTCCCATCATCACCGGGCGACCGGTGGGCGCAGAACTGTCGGCCATCATCACCTTCATTGCATTCGAAGCAGCATACTTCAGCGAAATCATGCGGGCAGGCATTCAGTCCATTCCGCGTGGCCAGGTTTTCGCGGGCAATGCACTCGGCATGAGCTACAGCCAGAACATGCGCTTGGTGATCTTGCCGCAGGCTTTGCGCAATATGCTACCCGTGTTGCTGACACAGACCATCATCCTGTTTCAGGACACCTCGCTGGTGTATGCCATCGGTGCGTATGACATGCTCAAAGGCTTCGAGACTGCCGGCAAGAACTTTGGCCGCCCGATGGAGGCCTATGTGGCGGCTGCGGCCATCTACTTCGTCATCTGCTTTGGTCTATCGTGGCTGGTCAAGCGGCTGCATCGCAAAATTGCCATCATCCGCTGAACGCAATGGAAGGAAAACATCATGATCGAACTGAAGAATGTCTCCAAATGGTATGGCCAGGTACAAGTGCTCAACAATTGCAGCACCCGCATCGAAAAAGGTGAAGTGGTGGTGGTGGCTGGCCCCTCGGGTTCGGGCAAATCCACACTCATCAAAACCATCAACGCGCTGGAGCCATTCCAGAAGGGGGAAATCTGGGTCGATGGTGTGCCCGTCCACGACCCCAAGACCAACCTGCCCAAGCTGCGCAGTCGCGTGGGCATGGTGTTTCAGCACTTTGAGTTGTTCCCACACCTGACCGTCACCGAAAACCTGACGATTGCGCAAATCAAGGTGCTGGGCCGCAGCAAAAGCGACGCCCTGGCGCACGGCCTGAAATACCTGGAGCGCGTAGGTCTGCTGGCACACAAGGACAAGTTCCCCGGCCAGCTCTCGGGTGGCCAGCAACAGCGCGTGGCCATTGCCCGCGCCCTGAGCATGGACCCCATCGTCATGCTGTTCGACGAGCCCACCTCCGCACTCGACCCCGAAATGGTGGGCGAAGTGCTGGATGTCATGGTGGGCCTGGCCAACGAAGGCATGACCATGATGGTTGTGACGCACGAAATGGGCTTTGCCCGCAAGGTTGGCAGCCGGGTCATTTTCATGGATGTAGGCGGCAAGATTCTGGAGGACTGCTCCACCGAGGAATTCTTCGGCCACCCCGATGGCCGCCAGCCCCGCACCAAGGAATTCCTGCACAAAATCTTGCAGCACTGATGAGGGCGTGTCTGCGACAATCGGCTGCCATGAATACACTGACCCTCACCCGCCCCGATGACTGGCACCTGCACTTGCGCGATGGTGTCTTCCTGCAAACCACGGTAGCCCATGCCGCACAGCAGTTTGGCCGTGCCATCGTCATGCCCAACCTGCGCCCACCTGTCACCACTGTGGAGCAGGCACTGGCATACAAGGAACGGATTCTGGCCGCCATTCCCGCAGGCATGCAGTTCGAGCCACTGCCGACGCTGTACCTCACCGACAACCTGGCCCCAGCCGAAATCGTCAAGGCGCGCCAGGCAGGTATTCTGGCCTGCAAGCTTTACCCCGCTGGAGCCACCACCAACAGCGATGCCGGGGTCACCAGCCTGCAAAAAATTCATCCGGTGCTCGAAGCCATGCAGGCCCAGGGCATGATTTTGCTGGTACACGGCGAAGTCACCGATCCGGCCATCGACCTGTTCGACCGTGAAGCCGTCTTCATCGATCAGCAACTGATACCACTGCGGCGCGACTTCCCGGAACTGAAAATCGTGATGGAGCACATCACCACCCGCGAAGCCGCCCAATACGTCACCCAGGCCGATGACCGACTGGCTGCCACCATCACCGCCCACCATCTGCTCTACAACCGCAATGCCATCTTCACCGGCGGCATCCGACCCCATTACTACTGCCTGCCGGTACTCAAACGCGAAACCCACCGCCAGGCTTTGGTGGAGGCCGCCACATCCGGCAACGCCAAGTTCTTTCTGGGCACCGACAGCGCGCCCCATGCCGCCCACCTGAAGGAACATGCCAGCGGTTGCGCAGGCTGCTACACCGCCCATGCTGCGCTGGAACTGTATGCCCAGGCATTTGAAGCGGCGAATGCGCTGGAACAACTCGAAGCCTTTGCCAGCTTCAACGGCCCGGACTTCTACAACCTGCCACGCAACACCAACACCGTGCACCTGGAAAAACAGCCCTGGGTCGTACCAGAAAGCTACTCCTACGGCGAAGCCCAGCTCAAACCGCTGTGCGCCGGGGAAACATTGTCATGGAAGCTGGTTTCCTGACCTTGCCAGCATCTGCACTTCAATAAGCATCCATATCCCCCCGCGCCAGATTCTCGAAGCGCGTCTGATTCTTCTGAAAATACAGGTTGATGGCTCCGGTGGGGCCATTGCGCTGCTTGCCGATGATGATCTCGGCCTGGTTCGGGTACTTGCTGTTCTCGCGGTTGTAGTAATCGTCGCGGTAAATGAACATGATGAGGTCGGCATCCTGCTCGATGGCCCCCGATTCACGCAGGTCGCTCATCATCGGACGCTTGTCCGTGCGGGTCTCCACACTGCGGTTGAGCTGCGACAGGGCGATCACCGGGCAGGCCAGCTCCTTGGCCAGCATCTTCAAGCCGCGCGAAATCTCCCCCAGCGTGGTGGCCCGGTTTTCTTCCGCCCCCGAACCGGAGCCACTCATCAGTTGCAGGTAATCCACCACAATCAGCCCCAGCTTGCCGCACTGCCGCGCCAGCCGCCGGGCATTGGCCCGCAGTTCGGTGGGAGTCAGCCCTGGGGTTTCATCAATGTGCAGGTTCACCGTGCGCAGGCGTTCGATGGCCTCGGTCAGGCGCGGCCATTCCTCATCGGTGAGCTTGCCGGTGCGCAGACGGGTCTGGTCGATGCGGCCAATCGAACCCACAATCCGCACCGCCAGTTGCGCCGCGCCCATTTCCATCGAGAAGATGGCCACCGGCATCTGCTCATGCAGGGCCACATGCTCGGCGATGTTGATGGCAAAGGCCGTTTTCCCCATGGAAGGGCGTGCCGCCAGCACGATCAGATCGCCGCCCTGCAAGCCCGAGGTCATGCGATCCAGATCGATGAAGCCGGTGGGCACGCCAGTGATGTCGTTGGGGTTGCCCGCCATCTCCTCGACGCGATCGAGCAAGTCCACCACCAGCCGCTCCATCGGCTGGAAGCCCTGCTTCATGCGGGCACTCTCCTGGGCAATCGCAAAGACCTTCTGTTCGGCTTCATCCAGAATCTGCCCAACCTCACGACCACGCGGACTGAAGGCAGAAGCCGCGATTTCATCGCTGGCCGTGATGAGCTTGCGCAGTACCGCCCGCTCCCGGATGATCTCGGCATAGCGGCGGATGTTGGCCGCGCTGGGCACATACTGGGCCAGCATGTTCAGGTAGGCAACGCCCCCCACTTCCTCGGCCTTGCCAATGCTGCGCAGTTGCTCGAACACGGTGATGACATCGGCGGGCTTGCCCGCATCGATGAGAGTCATCATCGCCGTGAAAATGTGCTGGTGTTCGCTGCGGTAGAAATCGGACTGACGCACCAGATCGGACACCCGCTCCCAGCCCTGGTTGTCCAGCAACAGGCCGCCCAGCACGCTCTGCTCGGCCTCGACGGATTGCGGCGGCAGGCGCAGATCGGCAATCTGTGGGTCACTGCTGGGGGCAAAGTGACCTGCCACAGCCTCGGTTGCTTCAAAAGCGGGATGCAAGGTATCGGGGTTCATGGAAAGTGAGCCAATGTAGAGAGGATTTCAGGCCACACCCGCAAGCCATCTGGGATACGGTGCAGAAACGTTCAAGGTTATCACCGGACTGCCCCAACGGCAGGAACACGGGAAAGAAAAAAACCGCCTGTCAAAAGGCGGTTTTTTCAGGGAATCAGCGAGGATGGCCGATCAGACACCATACGGAACCATATCGGAAAGACCCACCATCCACACCATTCAGGCCAATGGCATCAGGCAGTTTCGCCGAACACAGCCACCTGAATTTCCACGTCCACATCGGTATGCAACGCCACAACCACTGTGGTGTCGCCCACGGTCTTGATCGGGCCATTGGGCAAACGCACTTGCGACTTGTGAACTTCAAAGCCTTGCTTGACCAGCTCGGCAGCGATGTCGTGGTTGGTCACGGAACCAAACAGACGGCCATCGACACCGGCTTTCTGGGAGATGCGCACCACTGCGCCATTGAGCTTCTCGCCAGCAGCCTGGGCCTGGGCCAGCTTCTCGGCAGCAGCCTTTTCCAGCTCGGCACGACGGGCCTCGAACTCGGCCTTGGCCTGCACCGTGGCGCGACGGGCACGGCCTGTAGGAATCAGGAAGTTACGGGCATAACCGTCCTTGACGGTCACGATATCGCCCAGGTTGCCCAGATTGACGACTTTATCCAGAAGAATGATTTGCATGTGATGGCTCCCTGTCAGATTTTGTGCTGGTCTGTGTAAGGCAGCAGAGCCAGGAAACGCGCACGCTTGATGGCCGTGTTCAACTGGCGTTGGTAAATGGCGCGAGTGCCGGTCAGGCGTGCGGGGATGATCTTGCCGTTTTCGGCAATGAAATCACGCAGGGTATCGACATCCTTGTAGTCGATCTCTTCCACGCCTGCCACCGTGAAGCGGCAGAAACGCTTGCGCTTGAACAGCAGGTTCTGGTTGTTGCGCTTGGGGCGACGGTCTTTGTTGAAACGTTTGGGTCCAGCCATGATTGGCTCCTGAAATCGAAATAAAAAACGACCAACTTGCTTGGGCCTGCACCTTGTTCACAAGGCACAACGCAGGCTCGGGCAAGCCAAGAAAGTGAAAGAGCGTCAGGCCCGATCCTGGGTCTGGGTCTGCTCGGCAGCCTGGGCGGACTTGCGGGCTTCTTCGCGCTCAACAGCCTTGAGCATCAGCGAAGGAGTGGTTTCCGCCTTGTCTTTCTTCACGGTCAGTTGGCGCAGCACGGCATCGTTGAAACGGAAAGCGTGCTCCAGTTCGTCCATGACGGTCTGGCTGGCTTCGATGTTCAGCAGCAGATAATGTGCCTTCACCAGTTTGTTGATAGGGTAGGCCAATTGGCGACGACCCCAGTCTTCTTCACGGTGGATGGCACCGCCGCCCTCGGTGATGAGGGTCTTGTAGCGATCCAGCATGGCTGGAACCTGCTCGCTTTGATCCGGGTGGATGAGCAGGATGATTTCATAGTGACGCATGAATACTCCCTTGTGGAATGAAATGCCACGGCCGCGTCAACAGCCCTTGTGGCAAGGAAACCAGCAATTATATCCTGCCAACTGCTTGGCAAACAAGCACATTATCGATAGACCCATCACCCCAGCTCTTCCCAGGTCTGATGGTTACAGACCACATTTCCAGTCCACTCTCTGCCAAATTTGGCAGAACATCGTAAAAACCCCTACACCAATGCAATTGAGGCTCATTAATATAGGACTTCGCCATTTCTACTCTGTATCACTGAAAGGATTCGTCCATGCTGAAAACGATTGTGAGCTTTTTTCTGGCATTGTTTGCCACTGCACTTTTTGCTGCCACCGATGCCAACCAAGCCAGCGCAGAAGAACTGACCCGCATCAAAGGCATCGGCCCCGCCACGGCGGAACGCATCATCGACGAAAGAGAGAAAGCCCCCTTTCAGAATTGGGATGATTTCATTCAACGCGTCAAAGGCGTGGGAGTCAGCAAAGCCACCACGCTGTCGGCATCAGGTTTGACCGTGCAAGGACAAGCTTATGCTCCAGCTGCTGCACCAGCCCCTGCTCCCGCCACCCCTGCGGCGGAAACAGCCCCATCTGCTGCAAGCAATACCACAAACCCAAAGAAATGATGATGCAGCGGACTGCACATCAAGCATGAAGGAAAGACCTGCACAAACCTCGTGTGATTGACCGTTTTTGCAGGCCTTTTCTCATCATCCAAGAACGTGTTTACGATCTCGGCGCGAGTGCTGTTGTACCTCAAGAACCATAGCTGCAAGGCGAAAACCGCAGTCGGGCTGGTGGCCCGGCGAGGATTTTCAACGCCGCAGATGCGCCTCTTGAGGGGCAACCCATAGGGTATGGCGTAGCCATACAGCTTCGCGCAGAGATCGTAAACACGTTCCAAGTCAGCGCGACCCGGCAGGTTGCAATCGCAGTTGCCCTGAATGGGCCAATTCGGCACTGACATCGCGCTGCACGGATTGCGCACGCGGAACCAGTACCGCAGACCCTGTGGCCACCAGCATGTCCGATGGAATGCGGTTCACGCTGCGCAATACATCCTCGTGGATACCGAAGTGCTGTGCAATCTCTGTGGCGTTCATTGTGCGAGGGGTCTGCCACACCGTCCAGCTCGCCAGCTTGCCATTGCGGTGGCGACGCAGATTGTTTTTGTAGGTTTGCGCATTGTCCCAAGGCAATAACACCTCCTTGGTTGCTGCCGCAAAAATCACCGGCCCGTTGTGTGCAGGATTCAATGAACGAAAATCCTGTACGGAAATGCCTGCCAGCCGCGCCACCAGATCGACATCCATGTCGCGCTGAACATCCACAGTTTCAAAATAGGGATGGTTTCCGATTTCCGCCAGATCAACCCCATACTTGCTGGGATTGCTCACAATCTCCTTCAATGCTTGCAGTTTGGGGATGTACATGCGGGTTTCTTCAGGCATGGACAAATCCAGGTATTGCGTACCCAGCCCCTTGTCCTGATTGCTGGTGCGGGCACGCGACACATTGCCTTGCCCCCAGTTGTAAGCAGCCAACGCAAGATGCCAGTCGCCAAAACGATTGTGAAGTTGCTCCAGATAATCCAGTGCTGCACGGGTCGATGCCAATACGTCACGTCGGTCATCCCGGAACACGTTCTGCCTCAAATCCAGCGATGCGCCAGTGGCTGGCATGAACTGCCACATGCCAGCCGCCTTCGCATGGGAAACCGCTTCAGGATTGAAGGCACTCTCCACAAAAGGCAGCAAGGCCAACTCCGTGGGCATATTGCGCCGCTCCAGCTCTTCAACAATGTGAAACAGATACTTGCTGGAACGCGCAGTCATGCGCTGGAGGTATCCAGGGCTGCGCACGTACCAACGAATGCGATCTTCCACCTGCTGGGTCTGCAAGTCAGACATGGCAAAGCCCTGCCGAATACGCCCCCACAAATCTTCCGGCGGTTGCAATCCAGGCACCAACGAAGACTCCAAACGAACCGATGCAATCGGGCTCAATCCTGTCCGTGCAGACTGTGCCTCCAGTCCCGCCCTCTGCCGCTGGGCAGTCGAAGCTGGATGGGCAGGTGCACGACTGACCTTGCCAGTGGAAATCGTCGTCGCCAAGGTCAGTGAAGCCGGCTGCGACACCGCATCGGCCCGCACGGGAGCAGCCCGATCCGTAGTGCTGCTTTTCTCCTCAGGCGTAGACACAGTCTGGCAGGCAGACAGCACCGAGACGGCCAGCAGGCATGAAAACAGCCTGGCAGGCCGACGCAAAAAGGAATCCGACATACAAAAATCCAGGTTACTAAAAATTGTTTTTCCATTCACGCAGGGCGGCAAAAACAGCCATATCATCGTATGGCATGGAGCTACTGAAACGCTCTGATACACGATCCCGCACCGAAGGCCAATGGATTCGCAAAAAAGGATTCACCTGCAATTCCCGTTCCAGCGAGGAAGGCAATGTGGGCAAGCCCCGATCACGCAGAGATCGACAATGCAACAAATAGTTGCTTGACGCATCATTGTCCGGCTCCACCACGAGGGCAAAACGCAGATTCTCCAGCGTGTACTCATGACCACCATACACCAGCGTTTCCGGTGCAAGTCTCATCAATTTCTGCAACGAGTGCAGCATTTGCTCTGCAGAGCCTTCAAGCAAGCGGCCACAACCTGCCGAAAAAAGGGTATCTCCACAAAACAACAGCGGAGCGTCCAGACGCTCCCGATTGGAACCCGTGCAATCCGCATGGAACGCAATGTGTCCCTGGGTATGGCCAGGCACATCCAACACAGCAAAATGCACTCCCAACACATCCAGCACATCGCCCTCGGCCAAGCCCTCGAACGGCACCGGAAGACGCTCCCGTGATGGACCATACACTGCCAAATTCCTGAACACCTGCTGCAATGCAGCAATGCCCCCGGTATGATCGTGGTGGTGGTGAGTCACCAGCACAGCCTGCAACGCCAGATTCTGCTGCTCCAGCGCATGCAAAACCGGCCTGGCTTCACCAGGATCAATGACCAGTGCATTTTGCCCATCGTGCAAAAGCCAGATGTAGTTATCATGGAGTGCAGCAACGGCCTGAATTTGGAGTTTGGCATTCATGACCTCTGCGATTATAAATTTGGATGACTGGTTCACCAATACCCCAGCAGGACGCTATGCCTTGGCTTGGCAACAACAGCAATATGATGAAGTCGTGCCGAACATCTTCGGTCAGTGTGCCCTGCAACTTGGCACACCCAGCATTGGGGGCTTGCACCACAGCCGCATCCTCCACGCCTGGGTGACAAGCCAGAATCCTGACGCCACCACCAAGCCACCTGATCCCCCTGGCACATCGACATCTTTTCCGGCACTGGTCGCGCATACAGAAGCACTGCCATTTGCCACAGAGCAATTCGATCTGGTTCTGTTACCCCACACACTGGAGGCCAACAAGCGACCTCACTACACCTTGCAGGAAGCGAACCGCATACTTCGCCCTGAAGGCCGCCTGATCATCAGTGGCTTCAATCCGCTTCGAATCTGGGGAGTTCGTCCTGGCCATCATGAATTGCATTGGGGATCATCCGTTAGCCCCTTGCAGGTTCGCAATTGGCTGCGCCCATTGGGCTACGAAATCAACCGCCTGCATACAGGATGCTGCCTGCCAGGTTTTCAACGGGCCAGCTGGATTAGGCACTTACAATGGATAGATCATTTTGTTACATCCAGGTGGTGTGTATGGGGAGGAATTTATTTTTTAGTGGCAACCAAACATGTACATGGCTCTAAAATTCTTGGATTATCTCAATTGCATCATAAACCCTGTATCGCATCTGTCACAGCCTAAAAAACACTATTTCAACCAACTTTACATCATTTATTAAAAACAACGAGCAAAACATCCATTCAATATGAAGTTAAATTTCACCACAACTCCATTCGTTCTCTCGCTCTCTGCAAAACCAGCTATTTTGCAAACATCCTGAAGGAAATATTGATGGCAAGCGAAGATATCAGCAAAAAAAAATCAGTTCCGACTCCCATCGTACCCAGCATTGCGCGTGCATTGATTGCGGCACAGAAACTCACGGAACAACAGGTTCTGCAAATTCTGCAACAAATGCAGAAAGAAAAAAAAGAGTTCATTGATATCGCCCTAGAAGAAAAATTTCTCAGTGCAGGCGACTTGGCGCAAACCATTTCAGAAGTTTTTGATGTCCCTTACCTTGACCTCTCTGCCGTCGATGCCCTGCGACTCCCACAAAATTTACTTGAACATAAACTCTGTCTTTCCTATCGAGTCGTGGTACTGGGAAAGCGTCCCAATCGCCTGATTGTGGCTTCAGCAGACCCCACCAACCGGGATGTAGCTGAAAAAATAAAATTTGCTACCCAGACACCTGTGGAATGGGTCGTGGTCGAGCTTCCGAAAATCACAGCCATCCTAGACAGTATCGGGAAATCCTATGCGCAGGATGCACCATCGGATGACTTTGAATTCGGTGAGCTTGCTATAGCAACATCCAACCAGGAAGAGGAAGATTCGGACCAAGTCGATGCGGATGATGCCCCGGTGGTACGGTTTCTACAAAAAATGATTGTCGATGCCTACAAAATGGGAGCATCCGACCTTCACTTCGAACCTTACGAATTCAATTACCGCATCAGGTTTCGGATAGACGGGGAGCTACAGGAACATGCCAATCCTCCTGTAGCCATCAAAGAGAAACTGGCTTCACGCATCAAAGTTATTTCACGCCTTGATATTTCTGAAAAAAGAATTCCTCAAGATGGAAGAATGAAAATGAAAATCGGTGGAAAATCGATTGATTTTCGTGTCAGTACACTACCCACCTTATTCGGAGAAAAAATTGTTATTCGTATATTGGACTCCAGCAGTGCCAAAGTCGGAATTGATGCGCTAGGATATGAACCCATCGAAAAAAATCGTTTGCTCACTGCCATCGAACGCCCTTATGGAATGGTCCTGGTTACCGGACCCACAGGCTCAGGCAAAACCGTATCTCTATACACATGCTTGAATATTTTGAATAAACCTGGGGTCAATATTTCCACAGCAGAAGATCCGTCTGAAATCAATCTCCCTGGTGTCAATCAAGTGAATGTCAATGAAAAATCGGGATTGACCTTTGCAGCAGCATTGAAATCTTTTTTACGTCAGGATCCCGACATCATCATGGTTGGTGAAATTCGAGACCTTGAAACAGCCGACATTGCGATCAAAGCTGCACAAACAGGTCACATGGTTCTATCTACTCTACACACCAATGATGCACCAACCACACTGACCCGTCTACGAAATATGGGAATCGCACCATTCAATATTGCATCCAGTGTCATTCTGATCACAGCACAACGGTTGGCCCGTAGACTTTGCAAAGAATGCAAAGAAGTCGCAGATATTCCAATGGAAGCATTGATTGATGCAGGGTTTGATTACGAAGATCTGGATGGCAGCTGGGCTCCATATAAAGCAGTAGGCTGCTCAGCCTGTAACAACGGCTATAAAGGGCGCGTCGGTATCTATCAGGTCATGCCCATCAGTGAAGAAATACAGCGTATCATCTTACGCGATGGATCTTCAATCGAAATCGAAAAACAAGCCATCAAGGAAGGGGTACGTACCTTGCGGCAATCAGGCTTGCAAAAAATAAAGGCTGGCACTACTTCATTGGAAGAAGTTCTGGCTGTTACCAACGCATAAATACCATTTAAATCCCAGGACCCCATACCATGGCCACCCTCAGTTCAAAAACATCCAATAAAGTCAAAGACTATCTTTATCAATGGGAAGGAAAAGACCGCAATGGCCGCACGATAAGAGGAGAAATGAATGCTGCTGGAGAAAACCAGGTTCGCTCTAGTTTACGCCGTCAAGGAATCTTGGCAAACAAAATCAAACGCCAACGACTGAAAACCGGAAAAAAAATAAAAGGCCGAGACATTGCCATATTCACACGGCAACTTTCCACCATGATGCGTGCCGGCGTTCCACTGCTACAAGCATTCGATATTGTTGCAAAAGGCAACCCAAACCCAAGTGTGACCCGTTTGCTTAACAATATCAAGGCAGATGTGGAAACCGGCAGCTCCTTGAGTGCCGCCTTTCGAAAATATCCTCTTTATTTTGACAATCTATATTGTAATTTGGTGGAAGCAGGAGAAGCGGCAGGTATTCTGGAAGACTTATTGGATCGTCTTGCTACATATATGGAAAAAATGGAAGCCATCAAGTCAAAAATCAAATCAGCCTTGATGTATCCAGTAGCAGTCATGATTGTGGCTGCTCTGGTTTTGACCGTTATTATGTTGTTTGTGATTCCTGCCTTCAAAGAAGTTTTCAGTAGTTTTGGCTCTGATCTCCCTGCTCCAACCACATTGGTCATTAATATGAGTGACTTTATTGTCAAATGGTTCTGGTTGATTGCGATTATTTTGGGAGCTGGTGGATACTTTATCTTTCAGGCATGGCGCAGAAGCGAGAAGATTCAAAATATGGTTGATAGAGCCATGTTGAGATTACCCGTTTTTGGTGAACTCGTCAATATGTCCAGTGTGGCACGCTGGACTCGTACCATGTCCACCATGTTTGCAGCAGGTGTGCCTTTGGTTGAATCACTGGATGCCGTCGGTGGAGCATCTGGAAACTATGTTTATCAAACTGCGACGGAGACAATCCAGAAGGAAGTAGCAACAGGTATCAGTCTCACAACCGCCATGACCAATGCCAATGTATTTCCAATGATGGTGATACAGATGGCCGCAATTGGCGAGGAGTCTGGTGCACTGGACCATATGCTTGGAAAAGCCGCTGACTTTTATGAGGCAGAAGTGGATACCAAGGTGGAAGGACTTTCTTCTTTGCTGGAACCCATCATCATCGTGGTGCTTGGTACGTTGATTGGTGGCCTTGTGGTTGCCATGTATCTCCCTATCTTCAAGCTCGGTCAGGTGGTTTAACGTGTCACAAATTCTGGCTGAACCATTGGTTTTTGGTTTTTTTGGCTTACTGATTGGCAGTTTTCTCAACGTGGTCATTTACAGACTTCCTGTTATGCTGCATCGCAACTGGCAGGAAGAAAGCATCCATTTTCTGAAAAGCGAAGGCATCGCCGTTCAATCTCCAGACGATAACTCTATAAAAATATCTCATAAACAGCCATTCAATCTGATGACGCCACGTTCACGGTGTCAGAATTGTGGCCATGCTATTTCTCCATGGGAAAACATACCGGTTTTCAGCTATCTGCTATTGGGAGGGAAGTGCTCTTCCTGTAAAGCTAAAATAAGCATACGTTATCCTTTGATTGAACTCACAACTGCAATCAGTTTCATGTTCTGTGGCTACCAATGGGGCATCGGACTGGAAGCAATTGCATGGTGCTTCTTTTTTTCCTGCTTGATTACTCTCATCATGATCGACTGGGATACCACACTGCTTCCCGACAATATTACGCTTCCATTGTTATGGGCTGGTTTATTGCTTTCATTGACGGGGATAATTGACACCAGGCTGGAAGATGCTTTATGGGGTGCAATGTTTGGCTATCTTTCGTTATGGTCTGTCTACTGGGTTTTCAAACTACTCACCAAGAAAGAAGGTATGGGCCATGGGGATTTCAAGTTTTTGGCAGCCTTGGGAGCATGGCTTGGATTCCAGGCCATCTTGCCCATATTGCTGGCATCCTCAGTGATTGGTGCCGGATTTGGTATTTTTCTGAAAATCCGCAATCACCTTCGTGAAGGGGGTTATATGCCTTATGGCCCATTTCTTGGTGGAGCAGGGATATTCGTGACAGTAACAGGAACCCAATGGTTCTACCAATTTCCATAACAGATGTCCTTTTTTCTTGAAAAAAACAATCTACCCTGCTGGGGTTTGACAGGTGGAATTGGCAGTGGCAAAAGCACCGTCGCCAAGATATGGATAAAGCTTCAAAATATATCATTAATTGATATTGACTCCATATCCCATTCCTTAACAGCCCCGGGAGGGGATGCCATCGATGCGATTGCGAAAAATTTCGGCTGCGAGTTCATAGAACAGGATACCCATTCATTGAATCGCACCAAAATGCGACAATATGTTTTTGGAAATTCTGAAGCACGTCAGAAGCTGGAATCGATTATTCATCCCTTGATTCATCAGAAAGTCCAGCAAGCGGTGACCGATTCAGCCCAACATGGTTACGATGCTGCTTTGCTGGATATTCCATTATTGGTTGAATCCGGTTTCTGGCAACATCAGCTGGATGCCGTGATTGTGGTGGATTGTTCAGTCGCCACCCAGATTCAGCGAGTCCAGGCCCGGAACCAACTCAGCATAGAAGCAATTGAAGCCATTATTGCGGCCCAGGCCACCCGGGAACAGCGTTTGGCAATGGCCGATGTGGTCATTGACAATGGCGAGACTGTGACATTGGCTTCGCTGGAAGCAGCTGTCCAATCTGCGATTGCATGCTTGACGCAACGCTTTCAAATCCCCTTCAAATCATGAAAATGGCGATCCTGATACGGTCTTCATCCAACAATGAAGGCTGTATTTCAGAGGATGCCGATCAACTTCACTTCAAATATGACGGGATGTCCTGCCAGAGGATGATTGAAATCGAACAAGACTGCGCCATCTTCACGCACTTGCAAGGCGACACCAGTGAAGCCACGCTGGCCCTCGGACACCGGGAACTGCACTACATCACCCAAGACGTATTCCTGATCAGGATCGCCCATCTCATCCAGCAATGTACGGGCCACCCATTGCAGCAGTTCCGGTTTTTTTTCACCAAATGCCTCGCTTTGGGCCAGTTCGATGGTGGTGTGAGTGCCTTCTGGCAATCCGATTAAACGATCTTCCAGAGCGGGGGAAAGCTGGCCTCCCCCAAGCGACAATGTGGAAGGCTGACCTCCAAATGTACTGACGATCTCCCCCGCAGGGCCTGCGAGTCGGTAATGCAATGTCAAGAATGAACCTGGTTGGACAACAGGAAGAGAAGATGCAGACATGAAACACAAGCTTTCTTGTGGAGTATGTAAAAAGGGAATGCCAGATACTTGCCGCGTTGAGGCAAAGACCAGTATGCACAACCGACCAATACGGAGTCAGCCTCAATCAAGAACGAGGTCGATCATCAGCATCTGAATTGCACGTAAGACATGCAATTCTCTGCATTTTCACGAATTTTCTTCGTTTTCCAGGCGTTTGCTCTTCCAGTACACCTCTCCTGCACCATGGTGCAGATTGAGGTAACGCGCCAATACGAAGAGCAGATCAGACAAACGATTGAGGTATTTGCGGGGCACGCCATGCATGCTTTCCAACTGCTCGACTGCGACCACACTGCGTTCTGCTCGCCGCGCCACAGTACGGCACACATGAGCCTGTGACGCTGCACGCGTGCCAGCAGGAAGAATGAATTCCCTCAGGCTGGGCAAGTCTGCATTGAGTGCCTGCACCGCTGTTTCCAGATCCAGCAGGGCTTCCTCCTGTATCAATTGATATCCGGGCATGGATAACTCCCCGCCCAGATTGAACAATTGATGTTGTATCTGCTGCAAAAGCAACTGGGTGTTTTCTGGCAAGGGTTCCGTCAGCAAGAGGCCTATGTGAGAGTTGAGTTCGTCCACATCACCAATTGCTTGGATACGCAAGGAATTTTTTGCCACGCGTGTGTTGTTGCCTAAGCCGGTCGTGCCATCGTCCCCAGTGCGGGTGGTGATTTTGGACAATCGATTTCCCATTCGTGCCTCCTTGAAAAGCCGCTTATTGTGCCGCAAAGTGACGTTTTACACAGACAAAAAATTTGCCTTTATTTTAATCTTATAGTTTATTTAAAAATATAGTAGTCATAGTAGAGTCTCGCATGAATTGTGAATAAGAAGTTTTTTTTGTTAAAAAACATCTACTTATGATTTTGAAAACTCATGAATAAGTGTGCTTTTGGTCTTGCTGGAAATGTGCATAACTTTTGCATTTGACTTGTTGTTGTGTATAAATTGCATTTTTTCTTTATGTTATCAACAGGCTTGCGCACATGGGTGATGAGGCGAAGAGATTGCCAACGGTAAAATGGCGGGATGAAACATGTGAACACCCCTTTGGATGGTTTTGATGCTGCCCGTGCCTGTCGCTTGGGAAGGCAGGCCGTGCAGACTGAAATTCAGGAACTGGAAGCGGTGTTGTCGCGTCTGGATGATGGCTTTGCCCAGGCCGTTCATCTGCTGTGGCAATCCACTGGCAGGGTGGTGGTCATGGGTATGGGCAAAAGCGGGCACATTGGCCGCAAGATTGCAGCCACCCTTTCTTCCACGGGAACACCGGCCATGTTCGTGCATCCGGCAGAAGCCAGTCATGGTGATCTGGGTATGGTGACGCGTGAAGATGTAGTGCTGGCTATTTCCAACAGTGGTGAGACGCAGGAGTTGATTGATATTTTGCCGGTGCTCAAGCGGTTGGGCAGTCCGTTGATTGCGCTGACCGGAAAAGCCACTTCCACGTTGGCCCGGTATGCGGATATCGTGCTTGACAGCCGCGTCAGCAAGGAGGCTGATCCGCTCAACCTGGCTCCTACGGCAAGCACTACGGTGCAACTGGCATTGGGTGATGCCTTGGCGGTGGCACTATTGGATGCCAAGGGTTTTCAGCCCGCTGATTTTGCCCGCTCCCATCCAGGAGGGGCACTGGGGAGGCGTTTACTGACGCATGTCCGGGATGTGATGCGCACGGGGGATGCGGTACCCCAGGTGACAGCGGATGCCGGTTTTGCCGAATTGATGGCACAGATGAGCAGCAAGGGAATTGGAGCAACGGCGGTGGTGGATGCGCAGCGGCACTTGCTGGGAATTTTCACGGACGGTGATCTGCGTCGGCATCTGGAGCTTGGGCGTGACTTGCGCCAGTTGCGGGCACAGGATTTGATGCATCCGTATCCCAAGACGGTTCAGGCCGATGCCATGGCTACCCAGGCAGCCGAGTTGATGGAACGCTACCGTATCACCAGCCTGTTGATTACCGATAGCAGCAATGTGTTGATTGGGGCCCTCCATGTGGGTGATCTGATGCGTGCAAAGGTGATCTGACATGCCTGCCATACCCATTGCCGAGCGTTTTTGCCATGAGTTGCTCCAGCAGGCCCAGTCCATCAAGGTGGCTTTTCTGGATGTGGACGGTGTATTGACCGATGGTGGTCTCTATATTGGTGCCGATGGTGAGGGCTTCAAGCGTTTTCACACTTTGGATGGCCATGGATTGAAACTGTTGCGCCAGGCAGGCATCGAGCCAGTGGTGATTACGGGGCGGGACAGTGCGGCTTTGCGCCATCGTCTCGCAGCATTGGGCATACGGCATGCAGTTTATGGTACGGAGCAGAAATTGCCTGCTGCTGTACAGATGTTGCAGGTATTGGGGCTGGACTGGGAGCAGGCCGCCGGCATGGGCGATGATTGGCCCGACTTGCCGGTATTGCAGCGTTGTCGTTTGGCCGTGGCCCCGCCGCTGGCCCATGCAGAAGTGCACCATGTCGCCCATTACGTCACCCGGGCAGGTGGAGGGCAGGGTGCGGTGCGTGAATTTTGTGATCTGTTGCTCATGGCCACTGGCCACTATGGTGCATTCTTGCAGCAGGCCCAGTTTTCCTCTTGATCCGGCATACCATGAAGTTTTCCCCGCGCAGTCTGAACTATGGGATGGACAAATTCTCCGTCTATCTGCCCCTGTTTGTCATGGCACTGTTGGCGTTGGCCACCTTCTGGCTGGCCCGCAATGCCCCGACTTTCGTACAGGAAGCACAGGTTGATCTGACCAGTACCGATCCTGACTATGCGATGCGGGATTTTGCAGTGCGTACCTATGCCGGATCGGGAAATCTGATGGTACAAATCCACGGAGAAAGTGGGCAGCATTACCCAGTGAGAGATTTGCTGGAAGTGCACCGCATCCGTGTCCGTTTCGTGGCCGATAACGGGCGTGTCACCACTGCGAGTGCCCAGACTGGCACCAGCAATGGCAAGGGAACGGAAATGAGCCTGAGGGGCAATGCCGTGGTGGTTCAGGAGCCATTGGCCCAGTCGCCCCGATTGGAGTTTCAGGGGGAGGAGCTGCTGTTGTGGCCCGAGGAAAGCCGGGTGCAATCGAATCTGCCAGTGACCCTGCTGCGTGGTGCCGACCGCATGAGTGGCGACACTTTGTATTACGACAAGAATCGACAGCAGATCGAGATCAAGGGGCGTGTACGCACCACACTTCAACCCTGAGAGGTGTTTTCTGCTGATTCACTGGATAGGTAACGTTTGCGCTTGTTGGGCTTGAGATGGTGCAGGTCGATGGCCGCCAGGCCGTCGATGCAGTCAGAAAATTCCCGATCCACGTGGAATGCACCAAACTGCACCCCACCTGCCTCGCACAATTCCACATACTGTTTGTAGAGTGGCGGAATGGAGCATCCCGATTGCGCCAGTTCGGCCTTGAGATGGGCCAAGCCTGCCTTGTAATCGAGTGATTCCCATGGGGTAGGGGCCTGTGTGGTGTGGCTGCCGAAAGGTGTGCGTGCGTTGGCCCAGGTGAACGGACTGGGAAAATAGTGCTGATAAAAGCCCACCAGCAGTGCCTGTGCCTGTGGCGGATAGCGGTTGCTGATGCTGACCGGGCCAAACAAATAGCGCACTTGCGGGTATTTCTGCAGGTAGGCTCCGATGCCGCGCCACAACATATCCAGTCCGTTCTGTCGCCAGTAACGGGGCTGGACGAAGCTGCGCCCCAGCTCGACGCCCTGGCTCAGATACTCCTGGGCACTGGCGTGGTATTCGAACAGGGTATGGCTGTAGAGGGGCTGCACACTGGCAGACAGGTCGAAGTTCGCTGGCACCGCGTCGCTGTGGTCGGCGCAGCCCAGCACGCGGCGCAGGCGGTAGGCTCCCACCAGTTCCAGCGCATCATCGTCCCACAGCACAATGTGATCGTAGTGTTTGTCGAAGGTGTCGATGTCACGGCGTTTGCCGCTGCCTTCACCCACGGCCCGAAAGCTCACTTCCCGCAGTCGGCCAATTTCCCGCATGACGGGAGAATCCTCGCTGTATTGGTACAGCATGATGTGCAGACCTTCGCGGGTCTTGCCCAGACGTTCGCACTGGCGGATGGCCTTGCGCAGGAGCTGGCGATCTTCTGGAGGGGCAATGCTGCGCGCGCCATCCCGGAACAGGGCCTCTCCTTTTTTCTTGCCGATCTTGTAGACATGCCGCTTGAACAGCTTGATGCGTGCGCGCCCCTGCAATGGCAGCTTGTCGTAGGTCTCGAAGGCAATGGCATGGCCAATGTGGATGCGAACCGTGTTGTGGCTGTGCTTGAACATCTCGCGTACCAGCCACCAGGTGGACATCGGCTTGGACAGCACCGACAGCCCATAGAAAAACACCGAGTTGCGGGCGTGAATGAAGATGGGCAGGATGGGGGCCTGAGTCTTGGTGGCGAACCGCAGAAACCCCTGCTGCCATGGGCCGTCACGCACTCCCTTGGGGCTGATGCGCGAGACCTCGCCGGCGGGAAAGATAATGACAGCCCCTTCCTGCTGCAAGTGCTGTTCGATGGCACGGAGATTGCCGCGCACGGTCTGGTTGCCCATATTGTCCACGGGCAGCAGCAGGTTCTGCAATGGCTCCAGGTAGCTGAGCATATCGTTGGCTACCACCTTCACATCCCGGCGCACTTGCCCCACCATTTTCAGCAGGGCCAGCCCATCCAGACTGCCAATGGGGTGGTTGGCCACAATCACCACCTTGCCCCATGTCGGAATGCGTTCGCGTTCGCGGTCGCTCACCGCCACACCGAAATCGAAATGCTCCAGCACCTGTTCCACAAATTCAAAGCCCTTCAGGTGCGGGTAGCGTTGGGCGAATGTCTTGAACTCTGCTTCCTTGAACAGCATTTGCAGCAATGCCAGCAGGGAGCGATAGGCTTTGGGATTCTTGCGTGGCAGATCGGGAAAACGCGTGTGGATGACGTTTTCAATCGAGATCATGGCGGACAACTCCTGTCGGACTTTGCGAAAAAGTGCGCTGGCAGCCCGCTCTGGTTCCGCGCCGCGCAGGCGGACAGAATGCCAGGCCGTGCTTTCACCAGCCTTGCGCACTCTATGTGCTGCGTGTGACAGTTTGACGACCCAGGGAAGGTTTGCAAACTCCTTGTCCGTCGGGGGTTGTTGTGTGTGTGCAAAGGTTGAGGTGCTACGATAACAGCTATGAATACAACACATTTTGGCTTTGAATCGGTGGACGAAAAAGACAAGGCAGGCAAGGTGCGCCAGGTCTTTGACTCCGTGGCTCCAAAGTATGACCTGATGAACGACCTGATGTCCGGGGGCTTGCACCGCGCCTGGAAGGCCTATGCCGTGCTGGTGGCCAATCTGCGCGAAGGCGACAAGGCACTGGACATTGCCGGTGGAACCGGCGATCTGGCACTGGCCTTTGCCAGGAAAGTAGGGCGTACCGGCACGGTCGTGCATACCGACATCAACTTTGCCATGCTCCACACCGGGCGCGAACGGCTCATCAACAAGGGCGTGGTTCTGCCTACCACCGTGTGCGATGCCGAGCATTTGCCATTCGAGGATGGGACATTCGATCTCGTCAGCGTGGCGTTTGGCTTGCGCAACATGACGCACAAGGACAAGGCCCTGGCCGAAATGAACCGGGTGCTCCGGCCAGGCGGCAAACTGCTGGTGCTGGAATTCTCCAAGGTGGCCAAGCCCCTGGAAAAAGCCTACGACTGGTACTCGTTCAATATCCTGCCGCGTCTGGGCAAAGCCATTGCCAACGACGCCGACAGCTACCGCTATCTGGCCGAATCCATCCGTATGCACCCTGGGCAGGCAGAACTGAAGAAGATGATGCACGAAGCTGGCTTTGGGCATGTGGATTACCACAACCTGACCGCCGGTGTGGCGGCCTTGCATGTGGGCATCAAATGCTGAACCTTTGTATCTGCTGCCCCTCCATCCATCGTGTCTTTCGGCATGCCCAGCGTTTGCGACTGTAGCAGAGCAAAGACCGCTTATCGCTTGATGATGGAATGCAGTACGGATACAGATTGAACAGGAGAAGAAAATGCAATTGACGATGAAAAAATGGACGGCTTTGTTTTCCGCCATGTTGATGGTTTTGCTGATGGTGGTGCACATGGATGCCGATGCCCGCCGCATGGGCGGTGGCAAATCGGCAGGTCGCCAATCCAGCAATGTCACCCAGCGCGAAGCCACTCCCCCGGCCGCGCCCGGCCAGAATGCGGCCACCAACAATGCCACCCGCCAGCAGCCCAATGCGGCGGCCAATGCCGCCAATGCACGACCACGCAGCCCGATGATGGGCATGCTCGGTGGTCTGGCCGCTGGCCTGGGACTGGCATGGCTGGCCAGCAGCCTCGGATTCGGTGAGGAGTTTGGGGCCATCATGCTCATGATTCTGCTGGGCCTGGTGGTGGCGGCAGCCGTGGGCATGTTCCTGCGTTCGCGCAATCGCACGGCCGCACAAGGTGCGGGCCTGGGACTGGCCGGCGCATCGGCAGGGGCTGCACCCGGACGAGGCACTGATCCTACTGCCTACCGTGAAAGCCACACCTACAACCCCAAGAACGTCGGAAACGATGCCTCTGCCCGTCCGTTCGATCAGCAAGGCTATACGGCAGCAGCTCCCGCAGCGGGCGGCTCGATGATCGGCTCTGGCATTGGCTCGGCACTGGTGGGCAATCAGGGCTGGGGCATTCCGGCAGACTTTGACACTGCCGGCTTCCTGACGGCAGCCAAGCACCATTTCACCAGCTTGCAAAAAGCCTGGGATACCAGCGACCTCATCACGCTGCGAGCCATGATGACCGACGAAATGCTGTCCGAAATCCGCCAGCAACTGGCGGAACGGGATGCCAGCAGCAACGGCCAGCCCAATCACACCGAAGTCATTACCCTGGATGCCCATTTGCTGGGCATCGAGGAACTCAATGATGTGTACATGGCCAGCGTCGAGTTTTCCGGCCTGATTCAGGAAGACCCAGCCGAAGGCCCCACCGCATTCCGCGAGGTCTGGAACATGACCAAGCCCCGCAACGGTGGCTCCGGCTGGCTGGTGGCAGGCTTGCAGGCACTGCAATAAACATGGCGGGCCTGTTCCTCCGGATCGGATGACAGGCGATTTTGCTACGCAAAAGAGGCTCCTTCAGGAGCCTCTTTTGATGTGTAGCCAGCGTGAATCGTGCGGGCTTGTCCATGTCAGCATGCGAAAGTCCTTCAAATTCAACGGAATTTTTCAGGGAAAAGCAGACCTGAATAAAATCCAGGCATTGTTTTCAACCCAACCGGAAGGATTTCCCCATGAGTAACCCACGTTTTGATTTTCCCGCTGCGGGCGGTGCGCATTACGGCGCGACCGTTGGCACGCGCAATCGCGTGCTGCGCAACACCTACCTGCTGCTGGCCATTTCCATGGTTCCCACCGTGCTGGGGGCCTGGGTGGGCCTGAAGACCGGCATTTCCGCCTCCCTGAGTGGTTGGATGGGCCTGGTGGTGTTCTTTGCCGGAGCATTTGGCTTCATGTACGCCATCGAGCGCACCAAGCATTCCAGCGCAGGCGTGGCCGTGCTGCTGGCCTTCACCTTCTTCATGGGCGTGATGCTTTCGCGCATGTTGGGCTGGGTGCTGGGCATGGGCAATGGCACGCAACTCGTCATGATCGCCTTTGCCGGAACCGCCGGGGTGCTGGCGGTGATGTCTTCGCTGGCCACCGTCATCAAGCGCGATCTGTCGGGCGCAGGCAAATGGCTGTTCGTCGGCGCGCTGGTGCTGATCGTGGCCTCGCTCATCAACGCCTTCCTGATCGAATCCACCGCATTGATGGCCGCCCTCTCCACGGCCGTGATCGCGCTGTTCTCGTTCTGGCTGCTGTATGACCTCAAGCGCATCATTGATGGTGGCGAGACCAACTACATCAGTGCCACCCTGGGCGTGTACCTCAGCCTCTACAACATCTTCAGCAACCTGCTTGCACTGCTGGGCATTTTCGGTGGCGATGACTGATTGATCCGAGTTTCCTGATGGATGCAAAGCCTCCTTCGGGAGGCTTTTTTTCGGCAAAAAGAGCCTGCCGCTCACTGTCAGCGGCCATGCAGAGTGCGAATCGGTCAAAATACCGCACCGTTTCTGATTTTCCGGGTATTCCAACGTGACCGAATTCGTTCTTTCCATCCAGTCCCATGTGGCCTACGGCCATGCGGGCAATTCCGCAGCGGTATTTCCGTTGCAACGCCTGGGGCATGAAGTCTTGCCCGTCCACACCGTGCAGTTTTCCAACCACACGGGCTATGGAGCCTTCCGGGGGCAGGTGTTCGATGCCGCCCACATTCGCGACGTGCTGGCCGGGCTGGATGATCGAGGCATTCTGCCGCGCATCGGCGCGGTGCTTTCCGGCTACATGGGCGACAGCAGCATTGGCGATGTGATTCTGGAAGCCGTGGCCCGCATCAAGGCTGCGAACCCGGCCGCGCTCTACCTGTGCGACCCCGTGTTTGGCGATGTGGGACGCGGTGTGTTCGTGCGCCCAGGCATTCCCGAATACCACCGCAGCCACACCGTCAAGGCGGCAGACATCATCACGCCCAACCAGTTCGAGTTCGAGCAGATTTGCGACAGCACCATCACCTCGGTGGAGCAGGCCGTGGCACAGGCGCGGCAACTGGCGCAGGCCACGCACAAAACCGTCGTGGTTACCAGCCTCACCACCCCCGATGTGGGCGATACCCAACTGGGCACGCTGGCCGTCACGCCCGAACGCGCCTGGCTGGTCAGAACGCCGCAAATCCAGCTCACGCCCTTGCCCAATGGCATGGGCGATGCGTTCTCGGCCATTCTGCTGGGGCATCTGCTGCGGCGTGTCGCCCTGCCGCAGGCACTGGAGCTGGCCACGGCCAGCCTGTATGCCCTGGTCAAGCACACCCAGGCCGGATCGCGCGACCTGCCGCTGATCGAGGCGCAGCAGCAGATCGTCGAGCCAGCCGAGCGGTTCGAGGCCGTCGAGGTCTGAGCCGCTCTGACATTCCATCACCTTACCGAAAACGAGCCGACATGCTGTTGAGCAATACCGAATACATCCCCGGCCATGCCATCTCCCGCCATCTCGGGCTGGTGCAGGGCAGTACCGTGCGGGCCAAGCACGCCGGGCGTGACATCATGGCCAGCCTGAAGAACATTGTGGGTGGCGAACTCAAGGGCTACACCGAGTTGCTGAATGAATCGCGCCAGGAGGCACTGGATCGCATGCAGGAACAGGCCCGGCACATGGGCGCGAATGCCGTCATCAACATCCGCTTCAGCACCTCCAACATTGCCGCTGGGGCATCTGAAATTCTGGCCTATGGCACGGCCGTGGTGCTGGAGCAGCGCGTGCCGCCCGTGCCTGCCGGGCACTGATTGCATCCACAGGAGAAACCGGCATGGAATGGCTGTTTCAGATCGGCTTGTTTCTGGTCATGCTGCTGGCCGGACTGGTGATCGGCACGCTGCTGGAGCGGCGGCACTACCGCTCGATTGTGCAGCGCGAAAAGGCGTTTCGGCACATCAAGGTCTTCAACGAAAAGCGCACCCCCATTGAACTGGCCGGGCAGCCTTTCTACCTGGTGCAAGGCTCGGTGGTGGTCTCCAGCGACTACTTCAAAACCGTGGCCGCCGGGCTGAAAAGCCTGTTTGGTGGCCGTTTGACTAGCCTGGAATCGCTGCTGGATCGCGGTCGCCGCGAAGCCATTCTGCGCATGAAGGAACAGGCCCACCGCAAGGGTGCGAATGTCATCTTTGCCGTGCGACTGGAAACCGCGACCCTGCACGAACAGAATGGCCGTGGCATTGCCTGTGCCGAAGTGCTGGCCTACGGCACGGCCTGGAAAGTGCCCCGCAAGAGCCGCCCGGCGGAGCAGCCATAGGCTCCCATGCCCATCACGCCCGCCACATGCCCCAGTCGCGCAGGGCACCCAGCAGGGCTTCTGTGAACGCGGCATAGCCCTGCGCGTTGGCGTGAACCTGATCGGCGCGCAAACTGCTGTCCGACAGAATGCGCGACCACGTCCCTTCCAGCAGGGCGACAGGCAGATCGCTGGCAATATCGGCATACAGGCGGTGGTCTTTCAGCACCCCGGCTGCCGCCAGCAGATTCAATGCCGGCACGGCCACCAGCACCACCTGTGCCCCGGTGTCCAGGCATTGCTGGCAGATGGCGCGAATGTTCTGCTCGGCCACGCTGGCGGACTGGCGGCGCAGAAAATCGTTGCCGCCAATGCCCACAATCACCAGTCTCGGCTGGTGTGCCTGCAACAGGCCCGGCAGGCGTTGCAGGGCCTGTGCCGATGTATCGCCCGACACTCCCGCATTCGTCACATGCCAGCCAGTGGCCTCGGCCAGCCGGTGTGGATACGCCTGCGTTGCCGATGCACCCACCCCGTGCGTGAGCGAATCTCCCAATGCCAGCACCGATTCCCCTGCGGCAATCGCTTTACCTTGAGGGCCACTGGAGCGACAGGCCGCCAGCGACAGCCCGACCGACAGGGCCGCCGGAGTGGCCAGCAACTGACGAAGAAAGCGACGGCGGGGCAGGGGGGATGCCGGGGCAGTGGAATGAACGGATGGGTGCATGGTGGCGGTGTGGTGCAGGCTGTTAAGATGAACGAAGCAAAAGGTTTTCATAGGGAAGGTCTGCAAAAGCCGCCTTGCGCTGCTCCCATTGGCGGGCGCGTGCTCACAGCAAGAGTTTTGCAGACCTTCCCCAGTATTTTCCCCATTTCCACATACCACCATGAGCAAACGCATTTTGGTCATCCTTGGCCATCCCCACGGGGAAAGCCTGTGCGCGGCACTGGCGCAGGCCTATGTGCAAGGCGCGACTGAAGCCGGGCACGAGGTTCGCTTCGTCGATGTCGCGGCCCTGAACTTCGACCCCATCCTGCACCATGGCTACCGCCGCATCCAGGAGCTGGAGCCTGATCTGCTGGCCGTGCAGCAGTCCATCCTCTGGGCGCAGCATCTGGTGTTCGTCTATCCCATCTGGTGGGGGGCCATGCCCGCGTTGCTCAAGGGACTGATCGACCGCATTTTCCTGCCCGGATTTGCCTTCAAATACCGCGAAAATTCGGTATTCTGGGATCGCCTGCTGACCGGACGCAGTGCCCACCTCCTCACCACGATGGACACACCACCGTGGTATTTCCGCTGGGTGAACCGCATGCCCGGCCACAACCAGATGCGCCGCACCATTCTGGGCTTCTGCGGCATCAAGCCCATGAAAATCACCAATTTCAGCCCCGTGCGCTATGCCGATGAAAGCAAGCGCGCCCGCTGGCTGGAGCAGGTGCGGGGGCTGGGGCGCAAGGCATAGGGAAACGCTGAATAATTCCTCCCGGCCCCCGCATCCCCCTCTCGGGCGGTCTGCTGCGTTGGATTTGGGGGTCAATAGCACCACTATTGACCCCCAAAACCGCCTTGCCGCCCATCCCGACAGGGGGCACGGCGACTCGGGCGGAATGAATCAGCGTTTCCATAGGGGAAAAGTTCTGCGAATGTCTGTCACAGCGCAATCCATGGGCAAAAGATGGCATCGTCACGGCCTCAAACACCACGGCATTGTCACCCCGGCATGGGACAATCACGCTCCATGACGACCCCACAGCAGTACGTACAACAAAAGGCCGCCGAAGCTGGCAGCAGCTTCTATTACGCATTTCTTTTTCTGCCGCAGGACCGGCGCGCGGCCATCACGGCGTTCTATGCGTTCTGCCGCGAAATCGATGATGTGGTCGATGAAGTACATGATGCAGGCGTGGCCGCCACCAAGCTTGCGTGGTGGCGCAAGGAGGTCGTGCAGTCGTTTGCCGACCAGCCCAGCCACCCGGTGATGCAGGCACTCATGCCCTGCGCGTCTGGCTACGGCATCGAGGCCCGTCATCTGCTGGCGATCATCGAGGGCTGCGAGATGGACTTGCAGCAAAGCCGCTATCTAGACTATCCGGGCCTGCAACGATACTGCCATCTGGTCGCTGGCGTGGTGGGCGAGGTGTCGGCCCGAATCTTTGGCCAATCCCAGGACGGCACCACTGCCTATGCCCACACGCTGGGGCAGGCATTCCAGCTCACCAACATCATCCGTGACGTGGGCGAGGATGCCATGCGCGGGCGCATCTACTTGCCGGTCAATGAATTGCAGCAGTTCGATGTCAAGGCGCACGAAATCACCAACCGCCAGCATTCCGACCGCTTCGTCGCACTGATGCAGTTCCAGGCCCAGCGCGCCCACCAGCTCTACGACAAGGCACTCCAGTTGCTGCCCGAGGCCGACAAGCGCGGCCAGAAGCCGGGGCTGATGATGGCCAACATCTACCGCACCCTGTTGCGCGAGATCGAGCGCGAGCGTTTCCAGGTGCTGCACCAGCGCATCAAGCTCACCCCGCTGCGCAAGTTCTGGCTGGCATGGCAGGTGCAGGCCCTGGGGCGTATGCCGCGATGAAGGCCACCAGCGACTGCACGATGGGGCGAACACCCCGCCGTCTGGGCATCATCGGAGCGGGCTGGGCCGGGCTGGCGGCGGCGGTGGCGGCCACCCAGGCGGGCATGCAGGTGTCGCTGTGGGAGGCGGCGCGTCACCCCGGTGGCCGTGCCCGCACCGTCACCCTCGAAACCGGGCTGGACGCACCCTGCCAACTGGACAACGGCCAGCACATTCTGATCGGCGCGTACGGGCGCAGTCTGCGCCTGATGCAGCAGGTGGGGGTTGATCCAGAACAGATGCTGCTGCGCCTGCCGCTGGACCTGCGCGACAGCCAGGGTCAGGGGCTGGCGTTTGCCAACCTTCCTGCGCCCTGGGATGGCCTGCTGGGGGTGTGGCGTGCCAGCGGCTGGACGTGGTCGCAACGCTGGGCACTGCTGCGCCATCTGCTGCGGTGGCAGATGGCGGGCTTTCGTGCCCCGCCCCGGCAGACCGTGGCGCAACTGTGCCAGCACCTGCCCGCCGCGCTGCTCGATGGCTTCATCGAACCGCTGTGTGTGGCCGCGCTGAACACCCCGGTGCAGCAGGCCAGTGCCCAGGTGTTCCTGCGCGTGCTGCAAGACAGCATGCTGGGCGGCCCAGGCAGCTCCAACCTGTTGATTCCACGCGTCCCGTTGGGCGAACTGCTGGCAGAACCGGCGTGGCACTGGCTGGCCTTGCAGCAGGTGCGGCTTGCCAGTGGCCGCCGGGTACAACGGCTGGAGCCGCTGCTGGCCGCAGATGGCCAGAGCATTGCGGGCTGGCGCGTGGACGGGCGCGAGTGCGATGCCGTACTGCTGGCCACGCACAGTGCCGAAGCCCTGCGGCTGCTCTCGCAACTCACCCAGGAGCAACCTGCACTGGCGGCCCCACTGCAAGACTGGCTGCACACCACCGCGCAACTGGCACATGAACCCATTGCCACCGTGTATGTGCGGCTACAGGGGCATCCCCCTGACACGTCGCTGCTGCCGCGCCCCATGCTCATGCTGCATCCCACCGCCGAGCATCCTGCCCAGTTTGCATTCGACCGGCAGGCACTGACGGGCGATACCGGGCTGCTGGCACTGGTCACCAGCACCAGTCGGGGCAGTCGCCAGCATCTCGAAGCCCAGTGTCTGCAACAGGCCGCGCAACTGCTGAACCTGCCTGCTGACCGCCTCACTGCTGTGGGCACGGTCGTGGAAAAACGTGCCACCTTTGCCTGCACGGCGGGTCTGGCGCGCCCTGCCATGCAGCCCTTGCCCGGCCTAGGCAGCCTGCTGGTGTGTGGCGACTACATTGACGGCCCTTACCCCGGCACGCTGGAAGGGGCTGTGCGCAGTGGTGAAAACGCGGTGGCGGCTTGGCTGCAACCGACACCGCCAAACTGAAAGCTGTGTGGCAGATGAGGCGATTGGGTGCAAACAATTGAACAAATGGCCGCCAGCACCCTCTATACAAGGCACACTGGCAAAGCCTCCAGACCCGCCGTTTCATTCCACCTTGCATACACGCCGCCATGACCCCTATCAGCACAGCAGAAAGCCATGCCGATGCGCCCATCGCTTCCGCTCCCGATGCCCGAATCGAGGAGTTGGCCGAACAAATCGCCCATGCCACCCCGACCAACATCGTCCAGTCCATTCGCGCCCTCAAGGCCCCGGAACTGCAACAGGCGGCACAACTGCTGCAACAGCACTTTCTCTATGCCAATCTGATTCAGGCCACCACCAAGCAGCAAATCCTGACGGAAACCGGCCAGCAGTTTCTGCTGCCCGCCCACTTTGGCCGCAACCTCGATGCCCTCTACGACTGCCTGACCGACACCCTGCTGCATGCCGGTGAGCAGCCCGGTTTCATCGTCGTGCTCGAACACATTCCCACCAGCGAACGCTTCAACAAGGAAATGCGCGAACAACTGCTGGACGTGTTCCGCGATGCCGCAGAATTCTGGGCAGAAAAGAACATCCCGTTCCGCTGTTTCTATTCTTTCTACTGACCGGCCTGCCCGCCACTGGAGACCCATCGAATGCCACACCACGCCGCTGCATTGCCGTCCACTGCCGCCCACACTGATGAGCTGGAGCACCTGCTGAGCCGCCGCTCTGCCTGGCCCCTGAAGCAGCCCGGCCCCCAGGCACATGAACTCGCCGCCATTCTGCAAGCCGCTGCCGTGGCCCCCGACCACGCTGGTCTGTGCCCCTGGCGTTTCAAGGTCGTGCAGGGCGAACACCGTCAGTCATTGCTCCAGCAGGTACTGGCCCATCCGCTGGCGCAGACCGAAGCCGTGCGCGGCCTGCACGGCAAATACACGCTCAAGCTCACCACTGCACCCACTGTTATCGTGCTGGCCGCACACATCCAGCCACACCCCAAGGCCCCGGAGTTCGAGCAACTGCTGGCCGCCGGAGCCGCCGTCATGAACATGCTCCATGCCGCGCACCTGTTGGACTACAGTGGCTTCTGGAGCAGCACCCCCGAGCCGCTGGGCGGCATTCTGCGCGAAGTCATGCGGTTCGAGCCACACGACCAGATGATTGGATTGCTGAATCTGGGCACGCCCGCGACAAGCCAGCCTGACCCGGCCGCCAGACCCTCATGGCAGACTTATGCCGAGGTCTGGCAAGCTTAGGGAAGGTCTGCCTCGGTAGCGATACCCTCTGGTGATGTTGCATCCGTGCCGCATTCTGCGCACACCCCGTACAGGGTCAGATCGTGCGCCTGCACGGTGAAGCCCTGCGGGGCCAGATCGCCAAAGCCGCCAGCACAGCCGGGAATATCGAAAACCCGCTCGCATTCATTGCAGCGGAAATGGTGGTGGTGCTCACGCGCCCGGTGCGCCAGTTCGTAGTACAGGCGATCGCCTGGCAAGGGCACGGCGGTGATTTCGCCCACATCCACCATCGCCTTCAGGTTGCGGTACACGGTGGCAATGCCGAGGCGGGGCACATGCCGCTTGGCGATCTCCAGAATCTCGGGTGGAGTCATCGGGCGGCCTTCGGAGGCCAGCACCTCCCGAATGGCCGCACGCTGGCGCGTGGCACGCTCCCCGGCCAGACGGGGCGGCTCCTGCGGGGTGGGTTCGGGGTGCGAATGGGCGTGGCCGTGGTGGCAGTCATGGGAATGCGTCATGGGCGGATTGTGCCATTTCCGTGCCCACACACCAAGCCGAATACACCCTTGCCACAATCGCACTTACAATGGCCCGCATGACTTTGCAGACACTGTTTTCCCACGCCCGGCGCGGCAGCATCGCCTTGTTCATGACTGGTGTGCTCGGTATGGCCGCATGGGCGCAACTGGCCGAGCCATTGGCCCGTGCCAGCAACGCGCCACAGTTGAACCTGCCGCGTGTGGCACTCTCGGCCAATATGTTCCGTATCGATGCACAGGTGGCGCAGTCCCCGCAAGAGCGGCAGATCGGCCTGATGCACCGCCAGACCATGCCCGCGCACGAAGGCATGCTGTTCGTCTTTGAACAGGCCGAAATCCAGTGCTTCTGGATGAAAAACACCTTGCTGCCGCTGACTGCCGCCTTTCTGGCCGATGACGGCACCGTCGTCAATCTCGCCAACATGCAGCCCCTGAGCGAACAATCGCACTGTTCCACCCGCCCGGTACGTTATGTGCTGGAAATGAACCAGGGATGGTTTGGCGAACGCAACATCCAGGCTGGCACTGCCATACGCGGAGAAATTTTCTCCATTCCCCAGCCATCCCATTAAAAAACATGCTGCTTTCGGAAAGCAAGCCATTTTCCGTGTACAATGCGAAGCTTACGCGGCTGTAGCTCAGCTGGATAGAGTACTTGGCTACGAACCAAGGGGTCGTGGGTTCGATTCCTGCCAGCCGCACCATATTGAACGCCTTACTGTTTTTTGAACAGTAAGGCGTTTTCTTTTGGCAAACCGAAACAGCCTTGCTGGATGGTTTCGGTTTTCGCCAACGGTTGTCTAACGCTACTTGTCACATCCCGCACCGTAATTCCGGCGAAAGCCGGAATCCAGTGACGACGTTGGAAAAAAACCGATATTGCCCAATGGCACATGGGGGTACTGGATTCTGGCCTTCGCCGGAATGACGGCAGTTCGGGTGTCAAGGGCAGTTGAAATGGCCCCATGGGCAGCTCTCTCAATGGGCCTTCGCCGCAATCCAGTGGCTGCACTGAACCTGGGTTCAACCCCGCATCAGCTCTTCGATGGCATTGGCCTGCACGGGTACGTCGCGGGTCAGCAGGTCGCAGCCGGTGGCGGTAACCAGGGCATCGTCTTCGATGCGAATGCCAATGTGGTGGAAGGCTTCGGGCACGCCTTCGGCAGGACGCACATAGATGCCCGGTTCGATGGTCGTGACCATGCCGGGGCGCAGGATGCGCGAGGGGCGATCGAGCACGATCTCGCCAGACAGCGCGTCCTTGCGTGGCTGTCCCTGATCGGCTTCGCCCGGTTCGATGTAGCTGCCGCAATCGTGTACGTCCATGCCCAGCCAATGGCCGGTGCGGTGCATGTAGAACTGGAAGTAGTCGCGGTTGGCAATCACCTCATCCACGTTGCCGAGCTTGCGGCCATCCAGCAGCCCCAGGTCCAGCATGCCTTGCGCCAGCACGCGCACGGCGGCATCGTGGGCATCGTTGAAGCGCGCACCGGGGCGGGTGGCGGCAATGGCGGCCTGCTGGCTGGCCAGCACCAGATCGTACAGGTCGCGTTGCGGGCCGGTGAAGCGGCCATTGGCCGGGAACGTGCGGGTGATGTCGCTGGCGTAGCCGTCCAGCTCGCAGGCGGCATCGATCAGCACCAGTTCGCCCTCGCGTACCGGCGCGGCATCGGCACGGTAGTGCAGCACGCAGGCATTGGCTCCGGCGGCCACGATGCTGGTGTAGGCCGGGCCTTGTGCCCCATGTTCGCGGAAGGTGTGCAGCAGCTCGGCTTCCAGATGGTACTCGCGCACATCCTGCCCCTGCCGCAGCATCTGCGCCGACCGTTGCATGGCCCGCACATGGGCTTGCGCGCTGATCTGCCCGGCACGGCGCATCAGCGCGATTTCATGCGCATCCTTGACCAGTCGCAGTTCATCCAGAATCTGGCACAGATCGTTCTGTGCGGGGGGTGTCAGTACCCCGTAGCGACTGCGGGCACGCACCTTGCCCAGCCAGCCCTCGACCCGTGCGGCCAGCCCGTCGTGGGTGGCGAACGGATACCAGACGGCAGCATGGTTTTCCAGCAGGCGCGGCAGATGCGCGTCCAGATCGTGGCTGGAATACGCCCTGTCCACCCCCAGCTGGCGTACCGCTTCCTGCGGCCCCAGACGGTAGCCGTCCCAGATTTCGCGCTCCAGGTGCTTGGGCTGGCAGAACAGGGTGCTGTGGCCGCTGGAGTCGAGTACCAGCAGCGCATCGGGCTCGGTGAAGCCGCTCAGGTAGTAGAAATAACTGTCGTGGCGGAACGGAAAACCGCTGTCGCGGTTGCGCAGCCGTTCCACGGCCGTGGGGATGATGGCCACGCTGCTGCCGCGCCGCTCGATGGTGCGCATCTGCTCGGCCACCAGGGTGCGGCGTGGGTTGTAGAGAGAAGAAGAAAGGGGCATTGGGGGACTTTCACGGCGATACGACCGCAATCAAAAACCACAGCTTAGAACGAATGGCACTTACTTAAGCCTGTTTCCCGTCATTCCGGGCTTGACCCGGCAATCCAGTGACAAAGCAAGCCAAGATAAATGAACGTGTTTTTTCTCCATGTCGTCACTGGATTGCGGCCTTCGCCGCAATGACGGCGTTAAGTAAGCGGCATTCAGCTTAGAACCTGTCTACGCCCGCTGGTGCAGCACATCCCAGACCCCGTGCCCCAGCCGCAGGCCGCGCTGCTCGAACTTGGTCAGCGGGCGGTACCAGGGGCGGGGCGCGTAGCCATCGGCATCGGCCGCCGGGTCGCGGCGCAGCAGGGCTTCGGCACTGAGCACCTGCACCATCTGCTCGGCATATTCCTGCCAGTCGGTGGCGCAGTGCAGATAGCCGCCGGGCTGAAGGCGCAGGGCCAGCTCGTGCACCAGCGGTAGCTGGATCAGGCGGCGTTTGTGGTGGCGTTTCTTGTGCCAGGGGTCGGGGAAGAACACATGCACCCCGGCCAGCGATGCGGGCGCGATCATCTGCGCCAGCACCTGAACCGCATCGTGCTGGATGATGCGGATATTGCCGATCTGCTCCTCGCCAATGCGCTTGAGCAAGGCCCCTACGCCGGGCGTGTGGACTTCGCAGCAGAGGAAGTTCTCGTCGGGCCGCTGGCGGGCAATGTGCGCGGTGGCTTCGCCCATGCCGAAGCCGATTTCCAGCACGGTGGGCGCGTCGCGGCCAAAGACTTGTGCCAGATTCAGCACCGCAGGCTGGAACGGCAGAATGTAGCGGGTTCCCAGTGCATCCAGCGCGGCCTGCTGGCCAGTGGTGACGCGCCCGGTGCGCAGCACAAAACTGCGGATGGGGCGGTGGTGCGGCGTGTCGGTGGATGGCTGCTGTGCGTCGGCTGGCGCATCAGGCTTTTCAGGGGAAATGGGGGGAGTGGAGGTGGAGCTTGGCATGGTCACGATTGTGCCGCAAAGAATCTCTGCCCTGCCCATTGCTGCACCCACTGCGCCAGAGCCTGCGAAGGCGGCATGGCCTGCCCAGGCGATACCACCGGCGACAGCCCCAGCACACTGGCGGCCTGTTGCAGCACCTGTGCGGGCTGGCCCACATCGATGCTGGCCGCGCCGTTGCTTTTGGAGAGTTTCTCGCCCAGCGCGTCCAGAGCCAGCGGAATGTGCAGATACTGTGGCCGGGCATGCCCCAATGCCTGTTGCAGGCGAATCTGCCGGGCGGTGTTGTCCAGCAAATCCGCCCCGCGCACAATGTGCGTCACGCCCTGCGCGGCATCGTCGGTGACACAGGCCAGCTGGTAGCTCCACATGCCATCGCCACGCCACAGCGCGAAATCGCCCACTTCCTGCGCCACATCCTGCTGCTGCGGCCCCAGCCGCCGATCCTGCCAATGCAGCACGCCTGCCGTTGCACCCGACGGCAGCCGGTCGGTGCGAAACCGCCATGCCCGCACCGGCTCCACATCTGCCCGGTCGCGGCATGTGCCCGGATACGGCAAGGTGGTGAAGCGCGAGCGCGTCGCCCCCCGCGCCTGCCAGACGGCTTCGATCTCCTTGCGGCTGCACTGGCACGCATAGGCCATGCCCTGCGCCCGCAAGGCATCCAGTGCCTGCTGGTAGGCGGCATGGCGGTGGGATTGCCACAGCGGCGGCGCGTCCGGCTGCAAGCCCAGTGCCTGCAACTGGCGCAGAATCTCGTGGTCGGCTCCGGGCTGGCAGCGGTGCCGGTCGGTATCCTCGATGCGCACCAGCCACTGCTGGCGGTGGTTGCCATGCAGCAGCCCGTGCGCACGCGCATCCAGCCAACTCGCCAATGCCGCCACCACTGACCCCAGGTGCATCGGGCCAGTGGGCGAGGGGGCAAACCGCCCTGTGTAGCTGAGGGACATACGCTGGAATCCTCCATCTTGTAGAATCCTCCCCAGGGTGTCCGCTGCATGGTGCGGCAGGGCAGGTTCTTCGCGCTGGTCGGGCCGCCACGCGTGAAAGGCATGCCCTGATGACCCACCCGCAAACCGGGTATTCTCCCATTCCCCGCGCCCACGCACATACCCGCCGCCTGCTCGATGCCCTGCGGCGGCTCTCCCACGTCGAAGCCGTGGGCGGTGGCCTGCTGCTTTGGGCCGCTGCCGTGGCCCTGATCTGGGCGAATTCTCCCTGGGCCAGTCACTACCAGGCCCTCTGGCACCTGCCAGTGGGATTCACGCTGGGGCCGTGGCAGGCTGCGCCATCGCTGCATTTCTGGATCAACGATGGGCTGATGACCCTGTTCTTTCTGGTGGTGGGCATGGAAATCCGCCGCGAGATGCACGATGGCGCACTGCGCCAGATGCGCCAGGCGGCCCTGCCCGTGCTGGCCGCCGTAGGTGGCGTACTCGCTCCCGCCCTCATCTACACCCTGCTGAACCTGCCCGATGCCACCCGGCTGGCGGGCTGGGCCGTACCCACAGCCACCGACATTGCCTTTGCCATCGGCCTGCTGGCCTTGCTGGGGAAATCGATACCGCCCCATTTGCGGGTGTTTCTGCTCACATTGGCCATCATCGATGACCTCATCGCCGTGCTCATCATCGCGCTGTTCTATTCCGGCGGACTGGCGTGGGAAGGCTTTGCCGTGGTCGGTGCCGGTCTGTTGCTGACGCTGGGCCTGCAACGAACCGGCTTCGGTTCGGCCTGGGCCTATGTGCTGCCCGGAGCCATCGTCTGGGTCGGCATGTTGCTCACCGGGGCACACCCCACATTGGCCGGTGTGCTGCTGGGTCTGCTCACCCCCGTGCGTGCCCTGCCCACGCGCCAGCCACCGGCTCTGTGGCTGGCCCAGACCAGCGCGGCCATCCAGAACCTGGCAGCCCAGGCCGAAACCCTGTCGCAACCACTGCGCGATATGCGGCTGGCACAGCGCGAACTTCTGCCGCCTGCCGTGCGCGTGCCGCAAAGCCTGCACCCCTGGGTGGTGTTTGGCATCATGCCGCTGTTCGCACTGGCCAATGCCGGAGTGGGGCTGGGGAATCTCGACCTTTCGCAGACCGATACCCTGCGCATCACCCTTGGCGTGCTGATCGCGCTGGTGCTGGGCAAGCCGCTGGGCGTGTTGCTCACCTGCGGGTTGCTGGTACGACTGGGCTGGTGCCGATTGCCACCGGGCGTATCCTGGGCAGGCATCGGCTTGATTGGCCTGCTGGCGGGTGTGGGCTTCACCATGTCGATTTTCATTGCCATGCTGGCCTTTGCCGATCCGGGCTACCAGAACGCGGCCAAGCTGGGCGTGCTGCTGGGTTCGCTCGCTTCGGCCCTGCTCGGACTGGCCTGGGGGCTGTGGTATGTGCGTGGTTTGCGTAGCCGCGCTGCCGGATAGGGCAGGAGGCCATTCATGGCGATGGCGACTGGTTCACGGTACGCAAGGGAAGGTCTGCAAAACCCGTTGCGCCGCCCGCATCCCGCCACTGGGCGCATCGCCGCGTTGGCTTTTGCGGTCAATAGCCCCGCTATTGACCGCAAAAGCCGCCTTGCGCTGCATCCCACTGGCGGGCGCGGGCTTACCGCAAGGGTTTTGCAGACCTTCCCAAGAAAACCGGCAATGGCGTGAGTCGCGCATCGGCGGGTGCCGCCTCGCTGGCTTCCATGATGCGTTGCAGGCGTTGGGCTGTATCGGGGTGCGTGCTCAGCCACTCAGGCGCACGATGGGCCAGACCGGGTCGTTGCAGCATGGCCCGAAAAAAACCATCTGCGCCGCGCACATGGCCGTAATGGCGTTGCAGGGCACGCAAGGCCGCTGCATCGGCCGCGCGTTCCTGCTGGCGCGAAAACTCCAACCGCGACAAAGCCGCCGAAGTCTGGCTGATGACCGAATCACTGCCACTGCCCAGCAAGGCCTGCAAGCTCAACGACACCAGCAGCCCACTGCCGGCCGACACCAGCGGATCGCGGTGCTGCACATGGGCAATCTCGTGCGCCAGCACCATGGCCAGCGCATTCTCGCTCTCCAGCACATCCACCAGCCCCTGAAACACCGTCACATGCCCGCCCAGCGTGGCAAAGGCATTCGGCGTGGCATCGGCACTCCAATGCACCTGCACACGCATACCCGGCGGCAAATCCATCCGCGCCGCCAGCGCATCGGCCAGCTCCTGCAAATACCGCTGTGGCGCGCCCGGAACCTCGGCGGCCAGACGGCTGGCCACCGGCTGCGCCAGACGCTGTGCTCCCACGCAAACGGAACCCAGGGCAACAACCAGCGCGACCCCAGATACACGGCCACCACGAACACCACTACCCCCAGCACCAACGCCAGACTGAGCGACACGAACTCGCGCAATGGCGAAGCCCGCCCCACATTCATCCGATTGCACGAGAAACCCCGTTGTTCAGGGCGGGGAGGGATAGCGCGGCACTCGCAGAGTGCCCCTGTCTCGCTTCCTTTCTATGGGAGCTATCTTTTAGTGAAACAATACCAGCGTGGACATCAAACGCGCCTACCGATTTCGGTTCTACCCCACGCCCGAGCAAGCATCGACGCTTGCCCGCACGTTCGGCTGTGCCCGCTTTGCCTACAACCACATGCTGCGCCTGCGCTCCGATGCCTGGATGCAGCGGCAAGAGCGTGTCGGGTATCACGCCATGTCTGCGGCCCTGACTGCCCTGAAAAAGCAGCCCGAATACGCTTGCTCAACGAAGTCTCCAGCGTGCCGGTGCAGCAGGCTTTGCGGCATCTGCAAACCGCCTTTGGCCATTTCTTCGCCAAGCGTGCCCGCTACCCGCAGTTCAGGCGCAAGGACGGTAAACAGTCTGCCGAATACACCACCAGCGCATTTCGCTGGGACGGCTCGGCCTTGAAGCTGGCGA
>NZ_FQUZ01000023.1 GCF_900129055.1 Lampropedia hyalina DSM 16112 | reverse complement strand
AGGGCAGCCAATACACCAGCTTGGCGTTTGGCCAGCGTTGCAAAGAAATGAAGGTAACGCCCTCCATGGGGACGGTGGGTGATGCCTACGACAACGCCATGGCTGAGAGCTTTTTTGCGAGTCTGGAATGTGAGTTGATTGACAGGAGAAGTTGGCCAACAAAGGCAGGAGCCAAGCGCGACATCTTTAGCTGGATCGAGGGCTGGTACAACCCGCACCGGCTGCATTCAGGCATCGGTTACCTGTCGCCTGTAGAGTTTGAAAAAAGGAGGAAAGGCAGCAAGAAATCTGTTTCCAAACCAACGCCAGAAATGGCCGATCCAGTGTTCTATACCCTCCGGTAATGTGGGGGAACTTCATCGAGATACCGCCAGCCAGAGCCGCCGCCATCGGCATGACACCCTTCACGATGCCATAGAGGATTGCTGCCACTACAAGCAGCTCCAGGGCCACCATGAGCATGTTTTGATCGGAGTCGATGACGACCTTCGATATTTCATTGTCGTAGATCGTGACGCCGAGCGTCAGCACGACCGCCGTCAGCGCAACAATCAGAACGTGGTTCAGCACGAAGCCCACCCAGGAATCGAAGAACTTCGCCGTGACCGGGAACATCAGGCACATGATGAATACCGGCCCGATGGCAAAGAGGATTTTCAGGTAGATGGTGGACATCAGGATGGCGATGCCGCCGAACACCACGACCAAGGCAAAGCCGATGGCAAGAATCCCCATGATGACGTACCACATGAAGATCGTCCCCATCTCCCGCCAACTGGCCGCCTGTGCTTTTTCTCGGCACTGCATGATCAGCTCAAGCCCTTTGCTCAAGCTGCTGTCCAGAGAGGCGTAGATCGAGCCACCAGCCGAGCCGGAGAAGGCGGAGGTTAGCCCTTCTTCGATGCCCCGAAAGGCTTCGACAACACCATTCAGGTACATATCGGCATTCAGTGCCATCGTCCCCACGATCATGACCTTGACCATCTTCAAAAGCCCCGTTTTGAAAGGCTCTTGAACTTGCCCGGTCATCATCATGTAGGCGTACAGGGTGATGTAAAGCGTCAGCGCACCGAGTGCCCAGGGATAGACCGTTGCAATGGTGTCGCTGGCCACGTTCGTGACAAAGGTCGTCGTGGCATTGTCCAGGGTGCCGCCGATACCCTGGAAGACGTTTGTTGTTGCGGGCATGGCTACTTGCCTCCCATCTTGACGCCCGTCATGGGCTGGACGTTGAGGCCGCGCCGCTTGCCCGCATCGGCAAGGCTTTCAGCGCGTTCCGCGTTGATGCAGTTCGGCGTTTCGGACAGCTCGCCAGGATTGGCCCGGCACTTCGCCAAACGGTCGGCCCGCTCGGTTGCGTGTTCCTTGTACCAATCGACCGACTGGACGGGTTCGGCCGGTTCCGTGCAGCCGACCAGGACAGCCGCGACGATCAGGGAGAGGGCGAGCTTTCTCATTTTCCGACCTCCCGCGCTTCGGCTTCGATGGTGCGGCCGGCAGATTGCCGGGCTTCATGTTGCTGCATGACTTTCAGCGCATGAGCTACTTCGGCCGCTTCAATGATTTGGCGAGAGGCGAGAAAGCGCAGCTTTGCTTCCCGGCGACCTGCATAGGTTGGTGTCAGGAACCTTTCCCGACCATTGAAGTAGCCGATGGACAGACTGGTAACCGCGCAGGCGACCGCCAGGAGCGTTGCTTGCCAGCTCATGAGCTGGCCTTGACTGAACAGCGGCAAGGTGAAGCCGTACCAGTCGTGCGCGGCGAAGTAGGCCACCATCAAGGCCGCATAGATGGACACGCCATCCATAGCGAACATATGCACTTCGCGGCCGATGGTTTCCTTCCACTTGCCGAAGCGGCGCACGTCGCGCCAGAAGCCGATAACCATTGCCGCGTACAGGCCCGCGAGCAGGCCGGAGAGGACGTAAATCATGACAGTCCCCCTTACGGACGCAGCGAAAAGTTCATGGGCTGAACTTTGAGGCCGTCGCGCTTCGCAGCATCCCGCACGTTCATTTCGTGCGCGCGCTGTTCCTGCAAGCGATCCTCAGCCGCCGCCACCATCGCGTACATCTGGAGCTTGGTCTGCTCGTTCTGAATCATGGCCTGCTCGGCCGCGATACGGCCTTGCAGCTCGGCAATCGCCTTGGGGTCGGGCGTGTCGTTGATCTTCGCCATGAGCTGGTCGATTTGGCTCAGCCGTGACTTGGCCTTGTCGTAGGCGTCCAGGGCGAAAGCCTTGTCCTGGGCACCCTTCACAGCCTGGGCCTCGCATGCGGTGCGCTGGTCCGCGATCTTGAAATGGGCGCAAGCATCGAATGCCTTGGTGTCTTCATAGATCGACTGCGCCCGGCCGCTCAGGCCGGCATAGCCGCCCGTTTTCACGGCGTCATAGACGCCCTGCCAATCGGCCGGCAGGTACTCGCGCAGCGCCGGGTTGTTCAGGATGTTGCCGAGGCCGCGCGAGCCGGTCAGGGACTCGTACTGCTGCTTCATCTGGTTGATCTGGCTGGTCATCTGGTCGTACTGCATCTTCCACTTGGCGATGGTTTCGACCTGATTGGCGATCTGCTGCGCGATGGAAGCGCCGTCGGTGACCGGGATTTGGGCCTTGGCCTCGTGGTTGCCGAAGATCATCCAGCCGGCTACGCCGAGGACGGCCAGGACTTTGATTGTGCTCATGTGATTGCCACTCCTTTTCGGTGGGAAGGAGGGGACGCTGGCCGTCTTTCCGACCTGTCTGCCGGCTCTTTCGAGCTACTGTTCCCGGCAGTCAGCCCCGTATTACTTGGGGCGGCACCCTGTCCGCGTTGCACGGGCTTTGGGCTAATCACAACGGTCTTTCCGCGTCGTCAGGGCCGTCTTTTCCGGTTCCCACGGTCACGCCACTTTCGGCGGGTCAGATCGGCATCTTGATGCCTTCCCCGATCATCAGGCCCTTCTTTTCAGGCCGGCAGCCCGGTACGCCGAAGCGCTCTTGGGGCAAACAAGCGTCCCCCTTGGGGGATACGGTGACCGGGGACAACCCGGCCGATTTACCAATCGGTTCGATCAATACTGAATTCTTCGCTCAAATACGGAATATTAGCAAGCTCCTCCAAGGCTTGATCCACGGTTCTGAACCAGAGTTGACGTCCGTGGCCATCAACAACGCGCCGGAAGTCTCCGGCGTTCTCCACGCTCAATGCGTATCCGTGCCGCCGATTCGCTTTCAGGATCACGCGCACGAGCCCCGTTCGCTCCAAGCTGTCGCAGTAAGCATCCAGGTCTCCATAGCGCAAGGTCGCAGTCGGGCGGCGGCTCTGCGGCCGGGTAGTCATTCGACGGTGGCCCCCTTTCTGCCCAGCATGGTCTGGATGCGCTCCAAGTGATGACGAATGACCTCGGGCGAAGCTGTCTGAACTGGTGTCTCGGCTGGTGTGCTCTGAATCCGCAATCTCTTTTCCTTCGCGGCAAGACCGGCCGACGGTGCGAAACGTCCTTGATGAAAGCGATCCAGAACCGCGCGAAACCAGCGTTCCGGGCTGGTCTTGATGCTCTGCGTTGCCATTACCCCGGCGAGTTCGTCCAGGAGCATCTGTGCATCGTTGGCATCAAGGCCACTCACCATGGAGGCGATGGCACTGCGCTCCCGCTCATTCAGGCGTGAAGGCCACACCAATGCGCCGCAGGCGCCTTTCTCCGCCTCGCCCGGCACGGGCGAAGGGGGCGGCGTGTGGATAACTTTCGCCGGTAGTTGTAGTGACGATTTATTGATGGTTCTGGTTGGTGGTTCATGGGGTGACACAGTTCTGTCGCCCTGGGATGTCTGTCGTGTCACCGGGGGAGTGACGGCCGCGTCGCCCCCCGGTGACAACTTGTCGGAGGGGGTGAGAGATGGGGATGACAAATTGACGGGGGGTGATTCGAGGCACAGGTAATAGGCATTCGAGGATTGCCCTCCGTCGCCTCGAAACCTGCGCTCGATATGAAGGAAGCCGCGTTCTTCCAGCTCTTTCAAAACGCGCTGCACCGTTCGCTCAGACGCACAGCACTTTTCGGCGATGAGCCGCACGCGCGGCCAGCACTTCCCGATCTCATCGGCCGAATCAGCCAAGGCCATCAGGATCAGCTTTGAATTGGGTGGTAGCCGCTGCTCCCACGCCCAGTTCATCGCCTTGATGCTCATCGCGCCAGCGCTCCTTGCGCACTGCTATCGAGTGCGAGCGCGTCCTTGACTTGGAGAGTGCGGAAGTAGACGCGCCGGCCAACCCGCAGCATCGTGGGCTTGAGCTTGCGGGCGACATCAGTATCCGAGTACAGCGCAACCCGGATACCGTCTGGCGAGCGACCGAGCAACCCCGCCACGTCGCCAAGACTCATGAGTGGGCCATACCGTTGAAGTAGATATTCTTCCGTTGTCATCAATACATCCACCGAAATAATGAGTAGATGGGCGTATTTTTTGACTGATATGGCTATTGGTCAAATTTAAGTCATTGATTTTTAAAGCCAAAATTAACTATCTCACCATACCAAAATGCACCATCCTCGATTACCAAAATAAGGTATCTTGGCGTCGAGCATTTCGCGGATAGAAAAATATCTTTTCAAATCAAATAATTGCGTCAGCTATGGAAATAAGAAAATTCATTGAAATAATTCATGGATTTCCTGTCTTTTTCACCACCTGATCGAGCTTGCCCACTAAATCCTCCGCGCGCAGATGGGTGTAGCGCTTGAGCATCTGCATCGACTTGTGGCCGCTGATGGCCGCGACCTCCTGATCGGACAAGCCTGCTTCCACAAAACGGCTGACGGCTTCGTGGCGCAGATCGTGAAAGCGAAAGTCCGGCACGCCGGCATCCTTCTTGATGCGCGTCCAGATCGGATTGAACTGGTAAGCCCGGCGCTTGTTGTCACGTCCAGGCTCACCGAAAAAGATCAGGTTGGTATCAATGGGGCGCACCGGGTTGTTCAGCGCTTCACGAAACAGCCGGGTTGCCTCGACCGTCAGAGGAACGGTACGCGACATCGTGTTTTTCGTTTCCTGGAGACGCACCACGCGCCGGTCAAGATCGACCTGGTTCCGGCGCAAGCCTGTGATCTCCGAAGAACGCATTCCTGTTTCGAGCGCGATGCGCACGATCCAGCCGAGCATTGGGTTCGAGTGAGCATCGACCGCCGCCATCAGGCGGGTTTCTTCTTCTCGCGTGAGCCGTCGATCCCGCCCAGGGCTTGGCGCTGGACGGCGAATGCTTTGCACGGGGTTGTAGGTCAGGCCGATCCCCCATTCCTTGATCGCCACGTTGAACAGGTGGCCGAGCAATGCGAGATCGAGACGTACCGTGTTGGGCGAACGGGGCTTGGGGGCAGGCTTGCCCTTGGCGTCCTTGCGATCCAGGCCAGCGAGCCGGTCGTCGCGGTACTTGGCGATCAGCTCCGGTGTCAGTGCGGCCAGCGAATACTTGCCCAGGTTCTGCATCAGCGGCTTCGCGTGTCTCGCGTCGCTGTCGGCCGATGCCGGGCGCTTGGTTGGTGAGATTTCGGATAGATAGCGCTTGAGCGCGTCCTCGATGGTCATGCGCTCGGACGGCGCACGTTGGATATAGACGCCGCGCACCATTTCGTCTTCGGTGCGCCGCGCCCAATCCTCGGCGTCGCGTTTGGTGCGGAAGGTCTTGGCTGTGGCCGGCCATCCCGTCTTGCGGATGAGCGCTTTCCACGTGCCTGAGGGTGTCTTGACGATGGTCGCCATTCGGTTGCTCCAGAACAGGGCTCGTGTACCGCCACTGTACCGACGCGCCAGCGCAAGCAAAGATGGTGGGCCCAGCAGGACTTGAACCTGCAACCAACGGATTATGAGTCCGCTGCTCTAACCAATTGAGCTATAGGCCCTTTTTGCTTTTTTGATGGGGCGGAAGGGTGGCCGCCCCGCTCAATTCTGCCTCGCCGATCTGGCCTCGATCAGTGGATTATGAGTCCTCTGCTCTGACCAACTGAGCTAACGCCCCACGCATGATGGATATTCAGGAAGCACCGGCAGGCTTGCGGTGCTGGGTGCCTTGCGGGGTTTTCCCGATGCCGGCAGGGCGTTGATTGTAATGCCAATTTGCCCTGCCAAAACGGGGGGCAACAGGTTCTACAATACCGTCCGCCGGTTGCCTGCCCCAGGCCGGATGCGCCCGGCTTTTCCCATTCATTCCACAAGGAGCCTTTTTCCATGAAGTTCATTCGCTTTACCGACCTGTGCCAGCAAGGCGAGGTCGCAGGCAAGCGCGTTTTCATCCGTGCCGATCTGAATGTGCCGCTCAATGACGCAGGTGAAATCACCGAGGACACCCGCATCCGCGCTTCGCTGCCCGCGATTGAACAGGCCCTGAACGCCGGGGCCGCTGTCATGGTCACGAGCCACTTGGGTCGCCCGACCGAAGGCGGCGAGGCTGGCCCCAATGAAAGCCTGGCTCCGGTGGCGCAGCGTCTGGCCGAGCTGCTGGGCCGTCCAGTGCCACTGCGCACCCAGTGGGTGGATGGTGTGCAGGTGCAGCCCGGCGAGGTGGTGCTGCTGGAGAATACGCGCCTCAACCCCGGCGAGAAAAAGAACACCCCCGAACTGGCACAGAAACTCGCGGCCCTGACCGACATCTTCGTGCACGATGCCTTTGGCACCGCGCACCGCGCCGAAGCCTCGACCTACGGCATTGCCGAGTACGCACCGATTGCCAGTGCCGGGCCGCTGCTGGCTGCCGAGATCGATGCCATCAGCCAGGCACTGTCGCAACCCCGCCGTCCGCTGGTGGCGATTGTGGCAGGCTCCAAGGTGTCCACCAAGCTGACCATTCTGCGCAGTCTGGCCGACAAGGTGGACGAGTTGATCGTCGGTGGCGGCATTGCCAACACGTTCATGCTGGCTGCGGACCTGCCGATTGGCAAGAGCATCGTGGAGACTTCGCTGGTCGATGAAGCCAAGGCCATCATCGCACTGATGCAGGAGCGCGGCGCGCAGGTGCCGATTCCTGTCGATGTGGTGGTCGCCAAGACGTTTGCCGCCGATGCCCCGGCCACCGTCAAGGCTGCCACCGAGGTGGCCGACGATGATCTGATTCTGGATATTGGCCCGCAGACTGCCGCCAAACTGGCGGCGCAACTGCAATCGGCAGGCACGATTGTCTGGAACGGCCCGGTTGGGGTGTTCGAGTTTGCGGCGTTCGAGAATGGCACCCGCACGATCGCACAGGCCATTGCCAGCTCGCCCGCCTTCAGCATTGCAGGCGGTGGCGACACGCTGGCGGCCATTGCCAAGTACGGCATCGAGGCCGACATCGGCTACATTTCCACCGGTGGCGGTGCCTTCCTGGAAGTGCTGGAAGGCAAGGTGCTGCCCGCTTTCGAGATTCTGGAAAAACGCCACGCTGCCTGATTCAGGCAGTTTCGGCCCCGCTGCACGTCCCTCCCCCACTACCTGGAAGGCTATCGACCATGGAACGCGATCAGGCCAGCAGATTCGTCAATGATCTGCTTCGACTCATGATTAACCGCAAGGGCAGTGACCTGTTCATCACGGCAGAGTTTCCGCCAGCGATGAAGGTCGATGGCAAGGTTACCAAGGTCTCGCCCCAGGCTCTGACGGGGGCGCACACGATGGCACTGGCACGCTCCATCATGAGCGACCGCCAGGCGGCCGACTTTGAACGCTTCAAAGAGGCCAACTTTGCCATTTCCCCCACCGGCATCGGGCGTTTCCGGGTGAACGTATTCATGCAGCAGGGGCATGTGGGCATGGTGCTGCGGGTGATTCCGATGGAGCTGCCCACCATCGATGGACTGGGCCTGCCGCAAATCCTCAAGGATTTCACCATGGCCAAGCGCGGCCTGTGCATTCTGGTGGGGGCGACCGGTTCGGGCAAATCGACCACGCTGGCGGCGATGGTCGATTGGCGCAACGAAAACTCCTATGGCCACATTCTCACCATCGAAGACCCGGTGGAGTTCGTGCACGCGCACAAGAACTGCGTCGTGACCCAGCGCGAGGTGGGACTGGATACCGATTCCTGGGAGAGTGCGCTGAAGAACTCGCTGCGCCAGGCCCCGGACGTGATCCTGATGGGCGAGATCCGCGACCGCGACACGATGGAGCACGCCATCGTCTTCGCCGAAACCGGCCACCTGTGCATGGCCACCCTGCACGCCAACAGTGCCAACCAGGCACTGGATCGCGTCATCAACTTCTTCCCGGAAGAACGCCGCGCCCAGTTGCTGATGGACGTGTCGCTGAACCTGCGCGCCATCATCTCGCAACGCCTGATTCCGAAGCAGGACGGCAAGGGCCGCGTGGCCGCGCTGGAGATCATGGCCAACAGCCCGCGCGTGTCCGACCTGATTTTCAAGGGCGAAGTGACCGAACTCAAGGAGGTGATGAAGCTCAGCCGCAACCAGGGCATGCAGACCTTCGATCAAGCCCTGTTCGATCTGTTCGAGGCGCGTCTCATCACCTACGAAGATGCCCTGCGCAATGCCGACTCGCTCAACGATCTGCGCTTGCAGATCAAGCTGCACAGCGAACGCGCCAAGTCCAGCGATCTGGCGGCGGGCACAGAGCATTTCGAGATCATCTGACCCCCTGTTCCAACAGGCCAACATCTTCCATGAGCACATACCCAACCGTTTTCGTCCTCAACGGCCCCAACCTGAACCTGCTGGGCAGCCGCGAACCGCAGGTCTATGGCCACCACACCCTGGCCGACGTGCAGCAATTGTGCGAAACACGCTGCCAGCAGCACAGCCTGCAACTGCGCTTCGGGCAAAGCAACCATGAAGGCCAACTGGTGGACTGGATTCACGAAGCCGGGCAACTGCACCGGCAAGGCGCGCTGGCTGGGGTGGTGCTCAATGCTGCGGCCTATACCCACACCAGCGTGGCCCTGCCCGATGCCATCAAGGGCACCGACGTGCCCTTGATCGAGCTGCACATCAGCAACGTCCACGCCCGCGAAGCCTTCCGCCACCATTCGTACATTGCGCCGGTGGCGCGTGCCGTGATCTGCGGGCTGGGTGTGTTCGGGTACGCGCTGGCCATCGATGCGGTGGCGCAATGGAACGCGCCACCCAGCATCCACACCTGAAACGCTGGAACTTCAGTTTCAGGCCGGGAAGTTGTCCGGGGTCTTGGCCTTCTGGCGGGCATCCTGCGCACTGATGACATTGCGCCGCACCAACTCCAGCAGGTTCTGGTCCAGCGTCTGCATGCCCACACCCTGCCCGGTCTGAATCGTCGAGTACATCTGCGCCACCTTGGCCTCCCGGATCAGGTTGCGAATCGCAGGCGTGCCCAGCATGATCTCGTGCGCAGCCACCCGCCCGGCACCATCCTTGGTCTTGAGCAGCGTCTGCGAAATCACTGCCTCCAGCGATTCCGACAGCATGGAACGCACCATCTCTTTTTCTTCTGCGGGGAACACGTCGATGATACGGTCGATAGTCTTGGCCGCGCTGGAAGTGTGCAGTGTACCGAACACCAAGTGCCCGGTTTCCGCCGCCGTCAGGGCCAGCCGGATGGTTTCCAGGTCACGCAATTCCCCCACCAGAATCGCATCCGGGTCTTCCCGCAGGGCCGAGCGCAAGGCCGCCGTGAACGACAGCGTCATCGGCCCCACTTCACGCTGGTTGATAAGGCACTTCTTGGACTCGTGCACGAATTCGATCGGATCTTCCACCGTCAGAATGTGGCCATAGGCGGTTTCATTCAGATGGTTAATCATGGCCGCCAGTGTGGTCGATTTGCCCGAACCCGTCGGCCCGGTCACCAGCACCAGCCCGCGCGGTTTCTCGGACAGACTGGCAAAAATCTTCGGCGCGTTCAGTTGCTCCAGCGTCAAGACCTTGCTTGGAATGGTACGGAACACCGCCGCCGCGCCCCGGTTCTGGTTGAAGGCATTCACCCGAAAACGTGCCAGCCCCTTGATCTCGAACGAAAAGTCAATCTCCAGGAACTCCTCGAATGCCTTGCGCTGGCCATCGTTCATGATGTCGTACACCATGCTGTGGACGGCCTTATGATCGAGAGGCTCCACATTGATGCGCCGCACATCGCCATGCACCCGAATCATGGGCGGCAAACCCGCCGACAGATGCAAGTCGGAAGCCTTGTTTTTGACGCTGAACGCCAGAAGCTGGGTAATGTCCATGGAAACACCTTCTATCAATTCGATACCGATACACGCAACCCTGCCATTATGACCGCCCCTGCGTCCTCCGAAATCCTCGCCCGCCAGCTCGCCCACATTCACCAGCGCATCCACACCGCCTGCCAGCAGGCGGAGCGTGACGCGAATGCTGTGCAACTGCTGGCCGTCTCCAAGACCTTCCCTGCCTCCGACATTGCCACCGCCTACGCCTGCGGACAGCGCGCCTTCGGTGAAAACTACATCCAGGAAGCCGTGGACAAAATTGCAGCTCTGCGCAGTCCTGCCCATGCTGCCCTGCAATGGCACTGCATCGGCCCCATCCAAAGCAACAAAACCCGCAGCGTGGCCGAGAACTTCGACTGGGTTCACACCATCGACCGCCTGAAAATCGCCCAACGCCTCTCGGAACAACGTCCATCCGAACGGGCACCGCTGCAAGTGCTGATTCAGGTCAATGCCGATGGGGGAGCGAACAAATCCGGCATCGACCCAGCCACTGCCACCGAACTGGCACTGGCCATCGCTGCCCTGCCCCGGCTGCAACTGCGCGGCATCATGGCCATCCCAGAACCTGCCCCGGACTTCGCCACCCAACTGCACAGCCACCAGCAAGTCAAGGCCGTGTTCGACCAGGTCAAAGACCACTTGCAACAACACCAGCCCACCGCAGCCTCCCACTTCGACACCCTCTCGCTGGGCATGAGCAGCGATCTGGAAGCGGCGATTGCGGCAGGCAGCACCATGGTGCGCATCGGCACAGCCATCTTCGGGCAACGCAGTGCGCATCCCGACACGGCAGGGCAACTCATGCCATAATCACGCCCTTGATGCAATTGCAGTGCGGCTGTAGCTCAGTGGATAGAGTATTGGCCTCCGAAGCCAAGGGTCGTGGGTTCGATCCCCGCCAGCCGCGCCACCTATATCGATGGCTTACGATTTTTGTCGTAAGCCATTTTTTTATGGCCGCTCTTCCTGGGCAATTTCCAGACAAGGCTTGCTCCCATAATCCAATAAAGCAAATAATTTCAATTATTATTTTTGTCGGTAGAATATTCTTGGCTGTTATGACACGCCCTAGTTCCCTCCAGTGACTTCCAATCATCATTTGGTTTATGCTCATCAGCTACTATCGAGAGACGCTGAAGTTTTGCCGACGACTGGTGCGGGACGATGCCACTGCCGAAGATGTCGTCCAGGAAGCCTATGCCTGCACTCTGGCCATGGAGCAGTCGGGTCAATCGGTGCGGCATCCCCGTGCATTGTTGCGCAAGATCGCACAGCGCATCGTCATCGACATGGGGCGCAAATCCGCGCACAGGCAGCACGAAAGCATTGAGGCTCTGGAAGAAGACAGGCAACCCGCCATTCCGGTCTGCATGCAGCCAGACGAGCTGTATGCTTCCAGACAGGCACTGCAAGCCTATCAGCATGCCATCGACGGCCTGCCTCCCCGGTGCCGCGAAGCCTTTTCTCTTTACGTTTTCGATGGCATGTCGGCGCAGGAGATTGCCGGGCAGATGGGCATCTCGCTGAGCATGGCGAATCAGTACGTCCGGCGGGGCAAGCTGGCTTGCCTGAGCTGTCAGGAAGCCCTGGATGGTGTCTCCGCCAATCCTCCAGGCGTGCGTGCCAATGGTGCGGATACCGACGTTGCATGACTGCACCGGACATCAAGCCATGCCGCATACTCCCCGCACGATAAGCCGCTCCCCATCTGGTACACCAGCCGGCCCCCCGACAGCCAGTGGCGATGGGCATGGTGCTGCCCATGACGAGGCACTGACAGACAATGCCGTGCATCAGGCCGCTGTCGATTGGCACACCCGCCAGGAACTGGGCTTGAATCCGCAGGAAGCAGCAGAACTGGCCCAGTGGCTGGCGGCCAATCCCCTGCACCGTGCCGCCATGCAACGCCTCGAAACCAGCATGAAGCTGTTACGAGATTTGCCCGAAGCCGACAGGCTGCGCCTGCGCGCGACACGCCCCGTCACGGTGCCTGTGCGCCATTGCCAGCCTGTGCACACCCGCACGCCCTCCCCTCGTCGGTGGCCAGCCTCCCTGCTGCTGTTTTCTCGCCAGCAGGCCATGGCTGCTCTGCTGGCCAGTGTGCTGCTGGTGGGCTGGCTGGGTTGGCAACACTGGCCCGAGTCGCCATCCTTCAGTGAACGCTATGCCACGTCGGTGGGGGAAAGCCGGGGCATTGACCTGCCCGATGGCAGCCATCTGCTGCTGGACACGGACACCCGCCTGAGTGTGCGGTTCTTCGCTGGTCGCAGGGAGGTGCAGATGGCCCACGGTCAAGCCCTGTTCGATATTGCTTCCGATGCCGACAAGCCTTTCGAGGTGCTGGCAGGCGATGCGCGGGCGACGGTGGTGGGCACCCGCTTTTCGGTGCGCTATCTGACCGGTGGCACCGATGCCCAGTCGGTGGATGTGGCGGTGGAAGAAGGGCGGGTGCGGGTGCGCCACAAGGCCGGTACCGGCATGGCTCCATCGGCAGATGCCATCGAGCTGTCGGCCGGGCAGGCGGTTCGCGTATCCCCCTCGAGGGCCATCGGCACGGTGCTGGCGGTACCAGAAAACCAGATTGCATCGTGGCGCAGCGGCTTGCTGCATTTCGAGGATATGCCACTGGAGCAGGCTTTGGCCGAGCTGGGGCGTTATGGCCCCACCGGTCTGGTGATTCGTGACCCAGCCGTGGCGGCCTTGCGCATTGGTGGCAGCTACCCCACGCAGCACCCCGAGCAGTTCGCGCAGGTTCTGACCCGCATACTGCCCGTACACCTGGTTCGGCAAAGCGATGGCCGCCACGAAGTCCGCCTCTCCCCCTCCAGGTAGGATGACTGCGCCTATGCCATCCGGCTCCACGCTGGCACGGTGGCTGGTGTTGAGTGCCGCTGCCAGCCTGTCAATGCTGGCCGATGCCCAGACAGGCGGTGCAGCGACTCACCCCGTGCACATTCAGATTGCCGCACAACCGCTGGCCACGGCCATCCATGAGCTGGTGCGCACCACACAGCACCCGGTGACCTATTCTTCGGCACTCGTCAGCGGCAAGAATGCTCCTGCCGTCTCCGGCAGGCTGACGCTGCAACAGGCACTGGATCGGCTGCTGGCTGGCAGTGGCCTGATTGCCGTGCGAGAAGGTGGCACGTTCATCGTCACCCCATCTGCCCCACCCACCGCCCCCACGGCAACGACACCACAGCACCTGCCCGATGGCTCTGCCGGGGTGCTGGACGAGGTGCTCGTCACCAGCCAGGCGCAGAATCGATGGCCAGTGGCTGCTGGCATGTCCACAATCACGGCCCACGATATTCAGCGCAATCCGCCAGCCAACGATCTGGCCGAACTGGTGCGCTACCAGCCGGGTGTCAGTCTGACGACCGGTGGCTCCACCGGGCAACACGGCAACCAGCGGCAAATCAATCTGCGCGGCATGGGGCCGGACAACACACTCATATTGATCGATGGCAAGCCTGTCCTGGCACGCGAGGGGGTGCGCATGCGGCGCAACGGGGAAAGGGATACCCGTGGGGATTCCAACTGGGTGCCTGCCGATCTGGTCGAGCGCGTCGAAGTCATCCGGGGGCCTGCCGCTGCCCGTTATGGCTCAGGGGCGGCGGGTGGCGTGGTCAATATCATCACCCGAAAGCCAGCAGATCAACTGTCCGGTTCATGGAACGTTTATGTCGATCGGGCCGAACACCGTGAGGAACAGGAGAGCCGGCGCAGCAGCTTCAGCATCTCTGGCCCGCTGGCAGAGCCTGTTTCGTTCCGGCTGTACGGCAATGTTGCCAAAAGCACAGCCGATGATCTGGCCATCAATGCCACGGCATCGGGCACGCCACTCTCGCCCACGTCCATCCCGCCTGCCGGACGCGCAGGTGTGCGCAACCGGGATCTCAACGGCCTGCTGCAATGGAGACTCACCCCCAGCCAGACGCTGGACATGGAGGTCGGCTTCAGCCGGCAGGGCAATATCTACACCGGTGAACGCCCCAACACCGAAGGCAATACTGCGCTGACAAAGGCACTGGCCCGCGCGGGTGCAGAAACCAACAGCACCATCCGGCGCACGGCTTCGCTGACACACCGGGGCCAATGGTCAGAGGGTTCGTCCAGAATGGTGCTGGCCTATGAGGAGGCCGACCGGCTCTACACGCCCACCGGGCTGATGGGCAGTGGCGAAGGCCATATCAATACGGCTGAAAAGTCCGGCAAATCGGCTCTGGACAATGTGTTTGTGCAACTCGAAGGCACCTCATCGTGGCAGGCCGGTGGCATTCCACAGCTGACTACGTTCGGCCTGGAAATGCGCAATCAAAGTCTGGACGATCCGGCCTCGATGACTGCATCGGCTTCAGCCGGGGCACCGATTCCGGGCGTGGAGACACCGCGCTCAGGCCGTGCCAGTGCCCGCTCCTACGCCCTCTATCTGGAGAGCCATCTGGAACTGCCAGGGCGCATCGTCCTGACACCGGGGTTTCGTTTCGATCACCACAAGGGGCTGGGCAGCAACGGCAGCCCCAGCCTGCACGGCACCTATGAAGTGGGAGCAGGCTTGAGCCTGAATGCGGGCATTGCCAAGGCATTCAAGGCCCCCGATCTGTACCAGGCCAACCCCCATTACCTGTTCTACAGCACGGGCAATGGTTGTCCGGTCAATTGGCCACGCCTGGGAGATGGCTGCTATATCCAGGGCAATCCGCAGTTGCAGGCCGAACACAGCATCAACAAGGAAATAGGCATGGCCTACAGCCACCCGCGCGGGCTGGATGCCAGCCTGAACTGGTTCCGCAATGACTACCGCAACAAAATCCACGCCGAAGCCTTCGATGGCATCCAGCCGGAGATTCTGGATGACAGCACCTATCTGTTTCGCTGGGGCAACGCCCACAGGGCCATCGTGCAAGGGCTGGAAGGGCATCTGAACCTGCCGCTTTCCCACTCTGAGGGCTCTGCCGGGCAGCAGCGGCTGCGTCTGCTCAACACCTTCACCTACATGCAGAAGAACCACAACGAGAGCAATGCCCAACCCTTGTCCGTGATTCCCCACTTCACCCTGCACAGTACCCTGGACTGGGTCGCCTCGCCCTCGCTGTCGCTGCAACTGACGGCCACGTTTCACGGCGTGCAGGAAGCACGCACCCTCACCCTGCAAGGTGCGCAGGCCCGCCATACGCTCACCAAGCGCGCGCCCTACCACTTGATTGGCCTGAGTGCCCGCCAGCGGCTGAATGCCTCTACCCACCTCGGTTTTGGTGTGCGCAATCTTCTGGACAAGCGGCTGTTCCGGGAGGTCATTTCCATCAGCCAGACCGCAGGCACCGCCGCAACCAGTGCCGCCGCATCCTATAACGAGCCTGGACGCTCTTACTACGTGCAGTTATCGACCTCGTTCTGAGATCGTAAACACGTTCTGATGGCTGGCGCGTGCCATCACTGCCCCCTGCTTCCCAGCCCATCGGGAGATGCGCATGGGCGCAACGTTTATAAAATCGAAAATCACTCTTATTTGTAATAGTTTGTATGGTCAGGTGCATATTGGCCAGGGTCATCCGTCTATGTAGAAGTGGCCTGCTTTGCCAATGACCGTGAACGCCGTCAAGGCAAGGCCCATGCACACGCGCATTCCACACATTCAGGCATGGCCCACCACGCCTGAGCCTGTGTGGCCTGCCCCGTTACCCCGATTGCTGTGCCATGCGTGCCTGCCCAGGCACGCGGGCATCGTTTTTGTCTGTCCATTGATTAGAAAGGTATCCGAGAAATGTCCCGCCTCTTCCAGAATCCACCGACGTTCCGCCACCGCCTGATTGCGGTGGCCGTCATGTCCAGCCTGTATGCCGTCGCGCCCCATGCCGCCGCGCAATCCGACGAAGAGGAGGATGTGCAACGACTGGAGGAAATCACCATCACGGCCGCTGGCTACGAGCAAAGTGTCAAGGAAGCACCTGCCGCCATCACGGTCATCACCGCCAGCGAGATCGAGAAGAAGTCCTATACCGACATCACCGACGTGCTCAAGAACGTGCCCGGTGTGCACATTCAGGGCGGCGGCGTGGAGCAATCGATCATGATTCGGGGTATGAGTGCGGACTACACCCTGTTCCTGGTCGATGGCAGGCCACAGCAGGACAACCAGGCATTTGGCCTGAATGGTGCCCAGGCGGGTACGCCAATCAACTTCCTGCCACCGCTGGAATCCATCGAGCGTATCGAAGTAGTGCGCGGCCCGGCATCGTCGCTGTACGGCTCCGATGCGATTGGGGGTGTGGTGAACATCATCACCAAGCGCGTGGTGAACGAAGTCGGCGGCAGCATCACTTCCGAATACATCAAATCCGGGCGCGGCAACGATGTCACCAACGACGGCTTCCAGACCAGCATGGCACTGAACCTGCCCATCGTGAAAGACGCGCTGTCGCTGCAACTGACCGGTGCATTCCGCAACCAGGACGAGGCCGACTTCGTGGGCGGTGGCGACAGTGCCGCTGCCGACCCCGAGTTCAAGCGCAAGAACGTCGGTGCCAAGCTGAGCTGGAAGCTCGACGAGCAGAACACCTTCACCCTGGGCGGCACCCACACCCGCCAGGAACGCTGGCACAACCCCGGCAAGAGCCTGGCAGAAACGGCCAGCCCCAGCTACAGCAAGTCCCTGCGCGACAACTTCTTTGCCACCCACGAAGGCCGCTATGAAGACATGCTGTGGGAAACCTACATCAACTACGATACCTCGGACAACCCCACGCGCGTGAACGCCACCACCGGCAACAGCATCGGCTTCGACAGCCTGACGGCCAACAGCCAGGCGACCTGGTTCCTGGGCCAGCATGCCCTCACTGTCGGGGCCAACTACAAGAGGGAAGAACTCCAGGACGGTGCCTCCAACGGCCTCAACCCGCCCGGTTTCGTGGTGCCGACCGACGTGGTCACGATGGACCGCACCATGTACGCCCTGTTTGCCGAAGACAACTGGCAACTGACCGACGAACTCGCGCTGCTGCTCAGTGGCCGCTACGACCACAGTGACCAGTTCGGCGGCAACTTCAGCCCCAAGGTCTATGCCGTCTATGACATCACCGACAACCTGGCCCTCAAGGGCGGCCTGACCACCGGTTACAAGACCCCCAGCCTGCGCAGTGCCGCCACCGACTTTGGCAGCACCTCGATGGGTGGCGTGGTCATCGGCAACACCGACCTCAAGCCCGAAACCACGCGCAACATCGAGCTGAGCCTGAACTACGGCAACTACGACAACGGGCTTTCCGGCAGCCTGACCGTGTACAAGAGCAAGTTCAAGGACAAGCTGCTGCGCACCGGCAGAGGCTTGCTGCCGGGCGTGACATCGGGCTGTATGCAGAATCAGGAATGCGTGTACAACGGCATCACCTACCCGGCCCACCAGTTCGGCTACACCACCATGATCAACGTCGATTCCGCCGAACTGCAAGGTCTGGAATGGACGCTGGACTGGAACATCCGCAACGACCTCACCTACCGGCACAGCTACACGTTTGCCGAGTCCGAGCAAACCTCCGGCACCTACGCAGGCAGTCCGCTCAACGACATACCCGAGCACATGTTCAACGCCTCGCTGGACTGGCGTGCCACCAACAAGCTGAACCTGTGGACACAGGCCAACTACCGGGGCCGCACCTCCGGGCGGGCCGTGGCCTCCAGCGGCTCCGGCACCAACGACGTGCGCTATCCGGCCTATACCTTCTTCGATGTCGGTCTGGTCTATTCGGTATCGCGTGATCTTCGCCTCAAGTTCGGTGTGTACAACGTCGCCAACAAGACCGTCACACCGGAAGATGGCTTTGCCTACACGCTGGACGGTCGCCGCTACAGCGCATCGCTGAGCCTGAGCTTCTGATCGACATGGCACACACAGCCCGGCACATTCATGGCCGGGCTGCCCCGCATGGAAAGGACTGCCATGAACCGAACCAATGGCTACACCACCGATGTCAGCTACCCGGCATTCTTCTACAAGGAAATGCAGCCGGTGTGGCTCTGCTGCGTGGCGCATTTCCTGGGCTTTGCCGCCCCCGACCTGACCCGGCCATTCACCTTCTGCGAACTCGGCTGTGGCACCGGCACCAACCTGCTGGTGGCCGCCGCCAGCCATCCGCAGGCACGCTTTGTGGGCGTGGACTTCAACGAAAACCATCTGCAAACCGCACGCGCTGCCGCGCTCTCCAGCGGACTGGAGAACGTGGAGTTCATCGGTTGCAGTTTCCAGGAATTCGCCACCGGCCATCGCACGCCATTCGACTTCATCACCACGCATGGCGTGTGGTCCTGGATCGCGCCCGAACACCAGACCAGCCTGCTGGACTGCGTACAAGGCCACCTGAAACCAGGCGGACTTTTCTATCTGCATTACATGTGCCATCCCGGCTCCACCGAGCTGGCGACATTGCAACACTTCCTGAACCTTTTCGCCCACCACATTCCCGGCATCTCGGCCCAGCGCGCCCACACCGGACTGAAACTGCTGCGCCAGCTCAGCGACCGGGGCCTGTTCACCGATCAACCGGCAGTGCTGAAGCACCTGCGCAATCTGGAAAAGCTGAACCCCAACCATGTGGCCCACGAATTCCTCACCGACCACTGGCAACCACAGCACTCCGTGGCAGTACACCAGCGCATCGGCCAGGCTGGCCTGGGCTACCTGGGCAGCGCGGATGTGTTTCACAACCTGGACACATCGCTGTCTGTGCCCGGCCCCATGCAAGCCGTCATCCGGCAGACCCAGGCACCCGCGCTGGCCGAAACCCTCAAGGACATGGCGCGCCACAGCCACCAGCGCATGGATTTATTCCAGCGAGAGCCGCAACCACTGGGCCAGCAAAAACACCTCGCCCAACTCGGTGAAATGTTGTTCCAGCCACTGCCAGACACACCGACGCAAGGCCCGATTTCCTTTGCTACCCCCATCGGAAACATCGAAGGCCCGGAAAACATCTTCTCGCCACTGCTGCAAAGCCTGGCGACAGGCCCGGCATCATTTGCCCGACTGGCACAGCTCCCGGCCTTTGCAGGGCAGCCCGGAGCTTTGCTGCAAGCCCTGCAACTGCTGATGCGGCAGGAAATCGTGCATCCGCTGAAACCAGCTCCCGCCACCACCACGGCCCACGCAGAGCGACTGACGCAATGGTTCCGGCGCAATGGCATCTCGCTGCAAACCATCGAACCATGCGGCACGGCCATCCGCCCCCATCCAACGCCATCCACCCCGCCAACGGATGCAGCCTGAACACCAGAGCCATCGCAAGACAACTGCTGGAGCAGAGCATTGCCCAATTGCAAACGGCCTTCGACCAGCACCAGAGCCGCTGAAGACAGAGCCTCGGGTACATGCGTTGTCAGGCGTGACCGCGCGTGCCAATCCCCCCTGACGTGGAATGCCGAAACCGGGTATATCGAATATTCATTCCATTCATTTTTCGCAGAAAAATCCAGACGATACTACCCTGCAATGATTGAACCGTTCATCAAACCACATGCAAACCCTCCAGAAAATCCCGTATGGGCATCCCATGAAAGAAAACAGAAAAAGCCATACCGCCAGCACCCACAGCCAGCATCAGGAATCGGTTCAAATCCTGAAGAACATCGGCATTCACATCACATTGCCCAGACTGAAACTGCTCGACATCATCCACCAGAGCGACAAGGCATTGACGGCACAGGAAATCTACACCATTCAGGTCAATCAAGGGGTTGAAACCCAACTGTCCACGATTTACGTCAATCTCAAGAAACTGGAGCAATACGGAGTCATCACGCGCATTCGGCTGGATGACGAACCCAGAAGCTTTTACTGCCTCAGTGCCGAAAACCAGTCGTGCCGCATCATTTGCAGCCACTGCAAGAAACTGTCATGGCCCCAGCACTCCAGCATCGAGTCACATATCCAGACCATCTGCCAAGACAATGGCTTCAAGATGAACCAGTTTTCTCTGGTCATAGAAGGCATCTGCAAGGCCTGCGAGCACCTGCCTCGCCACAAAACCCCAGCCAAACCCAGCAGTGTCAATGTGCACTCATGAGGCATCTCCCTGACATCGTCAGATCTCACTCTTGAAATCAACACACGATCAGCAGAGAAACCCAGGTGGCATGAATATCAACATGGCATATAACTTGCTTGACATCGGGAATATCCTGTAGCTGGTAGTTGTTGAGCATGTGCAGAATGGCAAGCTATGGTCACGCGTTTCGTGAAGCTGAGGCCAACAGAACGCCAGTTTTCCAAACGATTTTGCCCCTCTGCCCATGAGAACCCTGATCGATACGCGAAAAATCTCACAGCGCAACCAGCTTGAGTACTGGAACTATGCAGTATGCGACACCTATTTCCAACTGGGTCTGAAAGTGGATGCACAGGTGCCCGTCAATGGTGTGCTGCTCGCATGGAAACTATCCGACAGTGCAGTCTCGCTCTCCAGCCTTGAGTCTTCACCAACCTGCTATTTCCGCAATCGTGCGCACATGGCAAGCAGCGATGAACCATACTATTTGATTACCATTCCCTGTTTGACAGGGATTTATTTCGAACAAGACGGACAGCATATTGATTGTCAGCCGGGCCATTTCATTGTTGAACGAAGCGATTTGCCTTACCGCTTCGGCTATCGGAATTTCAACAAGGTTATGGTGCTGAAGATTCCCGAAAAAATGGTACATAACCGCATTCGAGGCCATTTGCGTTATGCTGGACTCTCATTCAGCAGCAGCAGTGGCTTGGGTAGAATTTTCTTCGAAAAAATTCGATCCATCCATACCGAATTCAATTGCATTGATGCCGCATCCAAGTCACTGCTGATTGAACAATTAATTGATACTTTCTGCCTGATCGTTCAAAACGACGAGCGTATCCTCGGCAGCGAGGAATCCAGCCTGACTGCGTTCCATCTGGCCAAAGTAGAGAAATTCATGGATCAGCACCTTTCCGATCCAGAACTGACACCAGAGAAAATCGCCAAGGGTTGTGGCATATCCGTACGATATCTTTACAAACTGTTTTCCAGCAGAAACATCTCTCCAATACGACGACTATACGAAAAACGGCTTGAATCCATTCACCGAAAACTGGTCGATTGGCGTTCCAGCATTCCAATTGGGGAGCTTGCATATGCACATGGATTCAATGAGCAAGCCCATTTTTCAAGAATGTTCAAAACCAAATTCGGCGTATCCCCCACTGAATTGAGAAAAAACAATCGCAACATAGCAAACCAGTCCATCAAAACAGAAATAGAATAAATCGATACACAACCCCTTGCCAACACATGACAAATAACCGGGCCATTCCACCAAAATGGCCCGGTTATTTTATTTGACAAACCAGCTTACCGATATTTTCCTCATCAGCAATGCGTACCCAGAGAATGCCACCAAAAAAGCACAAGGTGCCGACCACGCGCTCAAAAATAAATTATCACTAAGATTCAACATAACACCCAAAACAACCGAAATCGACCAAACGCTCACACCCACCTTATTAAAATCCGGCAACTCAGAAGAATTCACATGCTGTACAGCATTAAATTTCCTTTCGTAGTATGGCGTCAAAATATGAGCCATGGCAATTCCAACCCAACCCACTATAAAAATAGCTTGATAGGTCAATGCTCGAAGAATGTACGAAAACACATCGAAGTGCATAGCCATGTAAACAATTACTCCCACTGCTGCTGCCCATACCGCATGTGGCACCCTCCCTGCACCATAGCGGGCAAAGAAGGCATGTAGATTGGTAATGGCCATGTAGAAATTTCCAGTATTGATACGGGTCTGTGTAATCCACACGAACAACAGCCCCCAAAACCCCATCAGTTGCACGATGGCCAACACCACTGAAACTTCAGTTATTTCAGATCCTGATGCAATGGTTGCAGCCAGGAATATTCCGACCAAACCATTCAACAAGAATGCAACAAGATAGAACGGAATACCAAAACTGAATAATGAAAGAAAACGACTGTCCTCGGCTTTCCCGAAACGGGCGTAGTCCCATGTATACATCATGAGCACCCAGACCCCCATGAAATAGGTGAAACAGTTCCACCATCCCAATGGCGATGCTCCATCAGATGGCTCCATACGCAACCAGTCGGAAGAATAACCATACTCGTTTACAGCAACACCAACCAACACACACAATCCCAGAAGATAAAGTGGCAACAGCACTCCATTGAGCTTATCCAGCCAGCGCAACGTTTTTCCCAGCACCAGAACAGTGCTATAGAGCACCACTATTAATATAGCCCACTCCATCGAAATGGATGGCGCATAACTATGCAGGGCCACGGCCATCACGGATCCTTCAAAGATACCGTAATACACAGCCGTACTGGCAAAAATCAAGGTTGCCAGCGTGGCACCGGTTTTACCAAGAATTATTTTTGAAAATTCAGCCACCGACAACCCCGTTCGGATGGCATACCTTGCTATTACCCCATTGATCAATCCATAACACAGCACCGACAAAGTCATTCCAATAATGGCATTTCGAGTACCGAATCCGACTGCCAATGCAGCAGCAACCACCAAATAGAACATTGCACTGCAAACTCCCCACCACGCCATCGTCAATGAATACTTCTCCATCTTCATCGACTTTTCCATAACGTTAGCCATTTTCAAACCCCAAGAAATGTTGAAGGCATTCAAGATAGCATGGGGCTTCTATTTTCAACTATCACTCAATTGCACAATTTCTTGCACATGCCTGCACCGCCCACGACCCTGATCCAAAATATTCATCATGGAAAACCAGGTGCAAACATAGACAATCAATGGTGCATTGTGGTTCAACCCACTTTTACATCCAGTCTTCAGAATATCTCCAAGTCGTACACACCTTCAGTGCTTGAATGCGATGGTGTGGTGACTTATTCATCACTTTTTCTGCTTTATGGAGAAATCAATGAAAGCCAATGATGCAATTGATCCGATTACGCTGGCAGTAGTGCGTGGCGCGCTGGAGACAACACAGCGCGAAATGACACTGACGCTGGAAAAGACGGCACGCTCCAGCGTATTCAACGTGGCACACGACTACAGCAATGCGTTGTTCAACCACCGTGGAGAAATGATCCTGCAAGGGCAAGACATTCCCATTCATTTGGGAGGCTTGATGCAGGCGATGAAAGCGGTGATCGCTTACTTCGGCGGCGACGTACACGAAGGCGACGTGATCTACCACAACGATCCAGCCATGATGGGCAGCCACATTCTGGACTGCTGCATGTACAAACCCGTCTTCCATGAAGGCACGCTGGTGTTCTGGAGTGTCTGCAAGGGCCATGTCACCGACATTGGTGGGCCAGTACCAGCCGGATACAACCCCGATGCAAAGGAAATTTACGCAGAGGGTCTGCGCATTCCACCTGTGAAGCTCTGGGACAAAGGCGTGCCTCGCGAAGATGTCATCAAACTGCTGCTGGCCAATGTGCGTTCACAGCGCGACTGGGAAGGGGATTTGCGCGCGCAGTACGGTGCGGTTTCCATCGGGGAGCGCAACTTGCTGGCCTTGGTCAAAAAGTACAGTCTGGATGCTGTACAGCGCAGCATTGATGAATTGATGGACATGGCCGACCGATCCATGCGCGCGCTCATCGCCAGTGTCCAGGATGGCCGCTATGTCTCGGAGGCCGTACTGGAAGATGCAGGCCACGGTCTGGGCGAAATCACGCTGCGTGCCACAGTGACGATTGATGGAGAGAATTGCCACATCGCTTTGGAAAGCCCACCCCAGATTCCCTACTTCATCAACTCCTACGAAGGCAATACCTACGCTGGCGTGTACTTGGGGCTGATGATGTTTGCCAAGGTCGCGCCCCCCTACAACGAGGGACTGTACCGCTGCATATCGGTGGATGTCGGCCCCAAAGGCACACTGCTTAACGCCCAGATTCCGGCACCTCACGTCAATTGCTCCACCACACCCATGGAGACACTGGCCGATGCCGTACGACTGGCACTGGAACAATCTGCACCGGAACGGGCCGTGGGCACCTGGGGACATTCCAGCGGTATCAACATTGCAGGGTTCGATTCACGCACCCAGGAAGAATACGTCACCATGGTGCTGGCCTCGTTGATTAGCGGTGCTGGTGCCACCGCCCACATGGATGGCTGGAACTCGGTGGGGCCACAGTGCTGCTTCGGTGCATTGAGTTCAGGCGACATTGAGGTACTGGAGTATTCCTACCCCATCCAGATTCACCGCTACGGATTGGTGACCGACAGCGGTGGTGCTGGCTATTACCGAGGCGGTTGCGCGACAGCCTGGGAGGTAGAACCGCGCAACCATGCCATGACGGCAGTCAGTTTCGGCGAGGGGCGCATCCACCCCTCCATCGGAGCCAATGGTGCTGCCAGCGTCGAACCAGAACGCACGCTGGGCCGGGTAGAACTCAAACATGGCGATGAAGTGGTAGAGGTGCGCCGCAAAAATACCGTCATGACCATTCAGCCAGGCGAGCGCGTCTGCACCATCAATCCCGGTGGCGGTGGCTGGGGTCTGCCGTTGGAACGCGAGATTGCACGCGTGGTAGCCGATGTGCGCAATGGCTATGTCTCGGTTGAGGCCGCGCGCATCGAATACGGCGTGGACGTGGACACCCGCAACTGGAGCGGCATGCGGTGCGAACGCCGCGCAGCCTGATGCCTATTGACTCATTCCCCTCATTTTCAGACACACAAAGAAAGCGAAAATCTTATGACTTATCGATTGGGCGTGGATGCTGGCGGCACATTCACCGATTTCATCCTGGCAGATGATCAGGGCAACATTCACCTCTTCAAGGCCACCTCCACTCCAGAGGATGGCACCCGGGCTATTGCCGAAGGCTTTCAACAGATCGCCGAAAAAATCGGAAAGCCCATGCGTGAAATTCTGGCTGACACCGAACTGTGTGTGAACGGCACCACCGTCGCCCTCAACGCACTGATTCAGCACAAGGGTGTCAAGACTGGCCTGATTTGTACCGCAGGCCATGAAGACTCTCTGGAGATTCGCCTGGGCCACAAGGAAGAGGGCTATCGTTATGACTCTGAATATCCAGCCGCCCGCATCTTGGTCGATCGCCACTTGCGGCGACCTGTGCGTGAGCGCGTCCTGGCAGATGGCAGTGTCCACACACCGTTGAACGAAGACGATGTGCGCCAAGCCTGTGAACTGTTTCAGCGTGAAGGCGTGCAAGCTGTGGCCGTATCGCTGCTGTGGTCAGTCGCCAATGACCGACACGAACGGCGTGCCGTGGAAATTGTGCGCGAGATGTTGCCCGAAGCTTATGTTTCGGCAGGACTGGAAGTATTCCCACAGATGCGCGAGTACACCCGTACATCCACTACCGTGGTGAACGCCTACTTGGGGCCGGTACTCAAGGCGTATGTAGACCGCATCGACCAGTTCTACCGCGAGCAAGGCACTCAGGTACCAGTGCGCTACTTCCAGTCCAACGGTGGCATGGCCTCACGCGAGGCCATGGTCTCGCGCGCAGTCAATGCCATCAACTCCGGCCCAGCCTCGGCACCGATGGCTGGCTCCTACTTCTGCGAGCCACTGGGTATTTCCAACTACATCACCGTCGATATGGGTGGCACCTCGTTCGATATCACACTGACCCACCAAGGCAAAACCAACGTCAATAAGGACATTGACTTTCTGCGCTATCGCATTGGCACACCAATGATCCAGGTCGAAACGCTGGGAGCAGGTGGCGGCTCCATCGCCTGGATAGACCAGATGGGCATCCTCAATGTCGGCCCACAATCAGCCGGTGCACAGCCCGGACCTGCCTGCTACCAACGCGGCGGCACCTTGCCAACCGTCACCGATGCCAATATGGCATTGGGCTACCTCAACCCTGAACATCTGCTGGGAGGCCGACTCGAAGTCGATGCCTCCGCTGCACGCCAGGCCATTGCCCGGCACATTGCCGAACCACTCAATATCAGCGTTGAGAAAGCTGCACATGGCATCTACAACATCGTCAATAACAACATGGCCAATGGCATTCGACGCGTCTCGATTGAGCGCGGTTATGACCCACGCGACTTTGCGCTGGTCGGGGCAGGCGGTGCCACAGGCCTGCACCTGACCGCACTGGCACAAGACATCGGCTGTCGCACTGTATTGGTGCCAAAGCTTGCATCAGGACTGTGCGCCTTCGGCCAGGTGATTTCCGACGTGCGCTACAACCACATGGCAGCCACACCGATGCGCCTTGATACCAGCGCGGATCTCGCTGCCATTGAGGCACGCTTCCTGGAGCTGGAAGCAGCGGCTTTCGAGACACTGCGTGCCGAAGGCACACCAGCAGAACGCATTCGTTTCCGCCGAAGCATTGACATGCGCTACGTTGGCCAAGTACACGAATGCACCGTGGATATCGGTACCCTGCCAGTCGATGCCGCCAATCTGCCACTCATCACACAGGGATTCCACGATCTGCACCAACAGCTTTTTACCTACAACGAGCCCGAAAGCCTAATTGAAATCATCAATATCGAGTGCGTTGCCATCGGTCAAACGCAACCGTTGCAGCCACCCAGACTGGCCGACGGCGGACGTGTGACCGATGCTGTCCGAACGCGCCGCCATATGACCTTCCATGCCAATACGCCCACAGTACTGACCACCGTCTACGATGGTGAACGCCTGGGAGCAGGTGACGTGATTGAGGGCCCGGCTGTAGTCGAAGAACTCACCACCACCATTGTGGTGTATCCCGGCTGGACGTTGCGACTGGATGCCAGCGGTACCTATGTAATGACCCAAAACCAAAATTAGAACTGGATCAACGGGATTGGCCTACTGTGCTAAACAGTTCAAGTCATGGACCCAAATAAAAACGGGTTGCAGTAAATACTGCAACCCGTTGATGGTATGGTGGTCGGAGCGGCGGGATTCGAACTCGCGACCCTCTGCTCCCAAAGCAGATGCGCTACCAGGCTGCGCTACGCTCCGACAAGCTGTAAATTATATGCTATTTTTCAGCCCACTTGGGGAAATGGCAAAAATTTCAGAAAATGCCCCGTCTGCATTCGGTTGCACCAGAAGGCGGCACTATCCGTACAATAGAAACACCCCTGATGGAAATCAAAGTCGCATGTGGGCCACTCCCCCAGAATGGGAGGCAACAGCGACAATGGCAAAGACCACTTCAGACATTCCCGATTGTTCATCACCTGCTACACAAGGAGATACCCTATGTACCAACGAATCCTCGTATCGACCGACGGCTCCGAACTTTCCCAGAAAGCAGCCTCGCATGCGCTGCAACTGGCCAAGTCCACTGGCGCATCCCTGATCGCGCTGACCGTCACACCCGCCTACCCTGTCACCTACCTGGAAGGCAGTATGCCCATCAACGCCGAGCAAGCCAAGGAAATCGAGGCCAAGTGGCGTGCCGAGTCCCAGCAATATGTGCACAGCATCCAGGAAGATGGTGCCAAGCTGGGCGTTCTCGTCACTCCTGTCATTGTGAACAATGACAATATTTCCGATGCCATCCTGGAAACCGCCAAGGAACAGGGTGCCGATCTGATCGTGATGGCTTCGCACGGCCGCAAGGGCATTGCCCGTTTGCTGCTGGGCAGTGAAACCCAACACGTTCTGACCAACGCCAATATTCCGGTACTGGTGCTGCGTTGATGAATTGACATTGGAAGCCGGAAGCGGGATGCTCCTGTACCCGTTCCCGGCCACCATCACGCTCCCAGCAAGGCAGCTTAGGCTGCCTTTTTCCTGCTCCAGCCCCCACAACATGCAAAGCAACTCCTCCACTACCCATGCAGCGGCGGCCTCCCCTCTGCCGCTGGCAGGCATTCGTGTCGTTGAATTCACCCACATGGTCATGGGGCCCACTTGCGGCATGGTTCTGGGTGATCTGGGCGCAGAAGTCATCAAGGTCGAACCCATCGGGGGCGACAAGACCCGCACGCTGCTGGGAGCGGGCGCAGGCTTCTTCCCGATGTTCAATCGCAACAAGAAGAGCCTGGGGCTGAACCTGAAGAGCGTGGAAGGGGTAGAGATCGCTTTGCAGCTTGGTGCCAGTGCCGATGTGGTTCTGCACAACTTCAAGCCCGGCGTGCTGGACAAACTGGGGCTGGACTACGCCCGCCTGCGCCAGCACAACCCAGGCTTGATCTACGCCAATCACAGTGGTTTCCTGCCTGGCCCCTACGAACATCGCACGGCACTGGACGAAGTGGTGCAGATGATGGGTGGACTGGCCTATATGACCGGACGTTCCGGCGATCCGCTGCGCGCTGGCTCCAGCGTGAACGACATCATGGGTGGCATGTTCGGTGCCATTGGCATCCTCGCCGCCTTGCTGGAACGCACTCGCACTGGCAAAGGCCAGGAGGTCGATGCCGCCCTGTTCGAGAACAATGTATTCCTGGTCGGCCAGCACATTCTGCAATACGAAGTGACCGGACAAGCCGCCTCACCAATGCCCGAGCGCATATCACCCTGGGGCATTTACGATATTTTCACCGTGCAGGAGGGGCAGCAGGTTTTTCTGGCAGCCGTCAGCGATAGCCACTGGCAAACCCTGTGCCGGATTCTGGACTGGCCGGACCTTCTGGCCAACGCATCTCTGGCCAGCAATAACGACCGGGTACGCGCCCGCGATGCCTGGCTGCTGGCCGAGTTGCGACAACGCCTGGCGCACCGCTCCATGACAGAAATCACTTCACTGTTCGAGCAGCACGGCCTGCCCTACGCACGCATCACCCGGCCCGAACAATTGCTGGATGACCCCCACCTGACGGCCACGCACGGGCTGGACACCGTGCATCTGGTGGATGGCATTCATGCAGGCAAGCCGGTACACGCCGCATTGCTGCCCCTGCGCCTGAACCATCAACGCCTGCACACACGACACAATCCCCCTGCCCTGGGCGAACATACCCAGGAAATCCTGCACTCACTGGGCATTCCCGATACGGCCCTGCAAGACTGGTACCAGCGCAAGATCATTGCATGATGTGCCTGCATTCATCCCATGCCAAAAAACAAAGACCGCCTGCTCCCTGGATGCGCTGTGCACACCAGCAGAACAAGCGGTCCGAACAATCACGCGACAACGGGATACCACCGCCTATGGCTGACGCCTTCCCGGATACGCCGGTCTTCAATACCTGGATTGCCAGATCAGAAGGCCAGTTCCTTGTCCACATCCTGCACCTTGCGACGAGCCATGGCCAGGTTGGAACGTTGCTTGTCCAGCACCACATAAATGAACACGCCTTCCTTGCGGGAAGCAGGACGGATGATGTGGTATTGCTTGCCCAGAGTGATCAGAATGTCTTCGACCAGATCATTCAAACCCAATGCGCGCATGGTTTTGTTCTTGGCACGCATGACTTCGGTATTGCCGGCTGCGGCCACTTCCATATCCACGCCAGAACCGGCAGAGCCGAGCATCATGCCACTGGTGGAGTCCACGATGGCAGCACACATGGCACCGTCCAGTGTCAGGATTTCATCCAGGGTTTGCTTAATTGTCGCCATTTTTACATTTCCTTTCTGTAGAACCAAGATCAAAAAAGCAGGCAAAACACAATGTTGAATGCTTTGCCCAGTGGGAAGGCCTGTGAGCCTTGAGTGTACGCCATAAGGCATACGCTGAAAAAACCAAACAGATGGAGAAAAACGTGGAAGTGCCCTGACAGCAGGGCCAGAATCAAAGCTGCTGAACCAAGGATTCAATCAAACGGGTATGTGTGCGCCACAAACCCCAGTCAATTGGAGCCTGATGTTCAGAGAGTGCCACAATAATCATTCCGCTACCACATGGCATGGACGTGACACGGCCCTTCGTGTGCAGGAACACACTGATTCGCAAGTCACCAAGCTCGGTGAAAGCCCCAGCCAGCCGACGGTTCAACCGCCAGTAGTCACTGACCGCCTCTCCCAATTGATCCAGCCCCTGCAATCTGCCGGCACTGTGCCAGACCATGCCGGTATCGACCTCCACCAATGCGCAGCCCGAGAACTGGGGCGTCTGCGCCATGCGCTCCACTTCCTCCCGCAAACGCACCCCGATGGTCATGACTGTGCCAGCAGACGCGCCAACTGACCGGCACGGTACATGACTTCGCCAATCAGCACATCAGGCCCAGCCACAATATTGATGACCAATTGAACATCCGAACGGCGCACGGTGAATACCACGGCAAAACCGGCATCCGTGTCAATGGTCACGCTGCGGCTGCGGCCCAGGTGAGCTTCCTGTGACACAACGGAACTGATGGCAGCAATCGAACTGGCCATGGCCGCAATGCGAGAAGGGTCAATGCCATCCCTGGCAGCCGATGCCACATCAAATCCGTCCTCGGACGCAATGACAACGGCTTGCAGGCTGAAGATGTCTGCAAGCAACTTGTCGGCCTCTACCTGTGCCAGCACTCTGACTGCCTCAGGCAATTGACTTAATACCGCCATTTATCGATTCTCCATTAATATGAAAGTTTCCAGTTGTGACAGGAGGGTGTCGATCAATAACACCACATCCTCACGCCGCCGCACATCGACGGGCAATACGGGGAAGACGAAACCACGCTGGCTCAGGGCCTCGCTGTAATCGTCAAGATTGGGGGATGAATGAGATTCCGTGCGCCCCACGCCCACCGCACAGGGCAGCCGACTCAACTGCTCGGCAAAACCATCCACATAGACCAGCATATCCTGCACAGGATCCGGGCGTGAATTGTCGGTCAGGATGATGATTCCAAGGGCATTCTTGGCCAGGATGTCCCAGAGAAAGCTGAAACGCTCCTGCCCTGGCGTACCAAAGAGACGAATGCGATCGCCCGAATCCAGGGTCAGCAGTCCAAAGTCCAGCCCCACGGTGGTGCGTTCCTTGGCCACCGAAGAGTCGTTATTCGCCACATCGGTCACCACCGTCGGGGTATCACTGACACTGGAAATGGCAGTGGTCTTCCCGGCACCCATCGTGCCGGTAAACAATATCTTGTATTCAGTCATGAAAGTATCAGGCCTTTGGCAAGGAAGAGGGTCAGATGCCGAGCTTTTTGCGAATACTGCCGATCAGGCCACGCCTGAAGAAGCCTTGCGAAGATGCAGCCGGTGCTGGATTGTGATCCGTGCCTCCAGGGATGTCCGGAACGTGGGCTGTGGCAGAACTGGTTGCTGCATTGGGCAGCACATCGGTTTGCCCCTGTGACGGCGAGACCAAGGGGGCTGCAACCGCCCCCGCAGCAGGAGCCATGCCGCGTTGCTGCAAACTCTTTTGCAGAAAGGCAGAAGCCTCCTTGGCCACAGAATGCCTGGAAGTGCGCGAGAAACTGGGCATGATGGCACCCACGCCCAACGCAGACACCCGGGATGCTGCCACCTTGGAATCGACCGGCGTTTCTACCGCATTCTGGTGCAGTACCAGCAAGCCCGCTTCCAGCAAAGCATCCACAAAACGCTGGCAACGCTCCAGATCCACGCCCGTCAGCCACTCCAGATCGCGAACCTGCAACGGATGACGCGACAAAAGGGAAGCCATGCGGATATTGAGCGCGTCGTTTTGCAGCAGATGGGTAGGCGGCCATCGCTTCAGCTTGTAATAAGCATTCTGCTCCGATTGTTGCGGCTGCTCGTCCTGTGCCCTGGCGGCAGTGGCAGGGACTGGAGGGGTAGGCACCGTGGCGGCAACAGGTGAAGCAGCCTTCGGTTCGGAACCGACACGATCCAGTGGAGGATCGATGCGAACCTTTTCCTGAGTGGCCGCAACTGCACTGGGGCTGGCACCTGCCTTCGGCGACGCAGCCACGGGAGGCGAGCCGGTGGCTATTTTTTCAGGCAATGAACCGGAGGGTGCAATACCACGCGCCACCGCGCAGGCTTCCCAGACACGGGTCACCCAGACATACAGTGTGTCGGCAGTAAGCGGACGGGCAATGCTGTCGGCATCCTCGGCATCGGTGCCATACGGCACGATACGCAAGACAGGACAGGACAGCGTGCGGCCCACATCGGAGTCCGCAGGCAGCAACAGAACATCACCCACAATGGCATCATAGGGGGCTTCTGTGACCAGATTCCAGCGGGGTTTGGCAAAACTGATTCCATGGCGCAAGGAATGCAGCTGCAACATGGTCTTGATCAAAATGCGGTCTTCGGGCCTGAGCCACGCCACCCCCAAACGCCCGGTGAAATGAGTCTCCACTTTACAGCCCCTTTTTTAAACAGACGAACACGCTGAATCTGTAGGAAAAATACATGTTTCTTACAAAAAACATCAGCAGACACATTTTGGGAAATTTATTGTAAGCGTAATTCGGTTAAAAATTCATAAAGCATGCCGTACACGTTCACTGTGTCGGGGCATATGGAAGCACCGGCACCGACAACGGCCCCATCATGAAGACACAAGCTGCGTCTTGCGCGGCCGCCCGGCCTTGCGCTTCTCCAGACGGCGGCTGGTTTTCAGGCCCAGTTCCTGCACGAAACTGTCACTGCCCAGCACCCAGCCACCCATGACACTCTGTTGGATCTGTTCGGTCATGGTCGATCCAATGCCGGCATCCACCACCGCCTTGTAGGCCGCCTCGCGCCCGAACGGGGTATCGGCCAACTGCCAGAACAGCGGATGGGCGGTCAGGAACCGGCGGCTCTCCTGCCCGACATAGTGCCGATGGCTGGACCAGGCATAATCGACGGCACTGGCAGCCAGCCCCTGGCGCACCGGCAGAATATCCTGAAAAGTCATCACCCCCAGCACATAGGGCGAAGGCTGCACCACCGTGGAACGGAACCGGCCTTCCCAAAGCGTGCCGGTGCGCGCATAGCGTTGGTTGAAGTAGCGTACATAGCTGCGCCCCAGGCCCTGCATCAGCTTGCCCAGCGCAACCGTATCCGGAGGGGTGAGCAACAGATACAAGGCATTGGACAGCAGCACATAGCTGTGCAGTGCGACAGTGTGCTGGCCCAGCACCGTGGGCAGCATTTGCAGGAACGCCTCATAGTCCTGCGTATCGGCAAAAATGGTCTGCGAATTGTTGCCCCGCAATGCCACATGGTGCGGCAGGCCGGGGACGATCAAACGGGGAAGTCGTGCCATGCGGTGACGAAAACCTTCTGGAACAGAAATGGCCAATCGGAAAGAGAAAACCTGCTGCGTGCTCTAGGGCGTTGAGCGGTTAATATCCATTGTATTTCCCCCACCCACTGCCTCACCCCATGATTGCTTCCGATTGGACTGCCCTGCCGCTCACCCTGATTCTGGTACTGCTCGCCGCACTGGCAGGAGCGGGGCTGGGGCGATGGCTGGCACAGCGGCAGGAAGCCCAGCGCAACGCCCAACAGCAGTTGCAATGGCAGGCCCGGCTCGACCAGCAGCAACAGACGACAGATGCCCTGCAAGCGCAACTCACCCAGGCACGAGACACCACACAAACCCTGCGCGAAGAACGCGCCCAGTGGCAGGAACGTGGCCAGCGCGTGCCGGTGCTGGAAGCCCAGTTGCTGTCCAGCCAGCAGGATTTCCATACTGCCCAGCGCGAGATTGCCGAGCTGCAAAGCCGCCTGGCCGCGCTGGAAACCGAGCACGAACTCGGCCAGCAGAATGCTGCGGAAAAACTGCAATTCCTGGAACAGGCTGGTGAACGCCTTCAGGCCCAGTTTCAGCAACTGGCACAGGGCATCCTGGAAGAAAAAACCCAGCGATTCACCGAACAGAACCAGCAGCATCTGGGGCAATTACTGGATCCGCTGCGCCATCGCCTGCACGAGTTTCAGGGGCGCGTGGAACAGTTTTACGACGCGGAAGGCAAGCAACGCGCCGCCCTGTCGCAACAGGTACACGACCTGATGGGACTGAACCGCCGCCTCAGCGACGAAGCCCACAACCTCACACAAGCCCTGAAAGGCACCACCAAGACCCAGGGTAACTGGGGCGAAATGCTGCTGGAGCGCGTGCTGGAGCAGGCCGGGCTGCGCAAGGGCAGCGACTACGAATTGCAACCCTCGTTCACGCTGGAAGATGGCAGACGCTCACAGCCCGATCTGATCGTCCACCTGCCACAGGAACGCCATCTGGTGCTGGATGCCAAAATCTCGCTGACCGCCTATGAACGCTACGTCAATCTGGCACAGACCAGCGAGGACAATGGCACCACATCCGAGCGCAAGGCCGCACTGCGCCAGCATATCGAATCCGTGCGCAGGCATATCCGCGAGTTGTCCGAACGCAATTACCAGAAGCTGCACCGCCTGCAATCGCTGGATTTCGTCGTGATGTTCGTACCGATCGAACCGGCCTTCATGCTGGCCATCCACGAAGACGAACGCCTGAGCCAGGAAGCCTGGGAGCGCAATGTGCTGCTGGCCACCCCCTCCACGCTGCTGTTCGTGCTGCGCACCATCGCCCACCTGTGGCGACAGGAGGCACAGACACGCAACGCACAGGAGATCGCCAAGCGTGGTGCGGAACTCTACGACAAGCTGGCCGCCTTCGTCACCGAGATGGAAAAGGTCGGCCAGCAATTGCGCATGGCCCAAAGCTCCTACGACAGCGCGCTGGCCAAACTCAGCCAGCAGCGCGGCAACGTCATCCGACAGGCCGAAATGCTCAAGGAACTGGGCATCCGCCCCAGCAAAAGCATTCCGGCATCAGTGCTGCTGCACGCCGTGCAAGTGGGTGCAGGCGAGGATGCCACAGAGGCACAGGCCACACCACCGACGATGACCTGAACCATCCGAATTACTTGATGAGTTCCAGCATTTCGCGGAACCGGGGGTTTTCCGCCGAGCGGCACCACTCAAAAGCCACCATTTCAGTCGTGACCAGTTCCGCTCCCGCAGAGGCCAGCCGGTCAAAGGCCGCATCGCGGTTGCGCTCGGTACGCGAGCTGCACGCATCCGTCACCACCCAGACCACGAAATCCTCTTGCAGCAGTTCCAGTGCAGTCTGCAACAGGCATACATGCGCCTCACAACCGGCAATCACGATCTGGTCGCGGGTTTCGCCCTGCTCCTCGCGCGGCCTCTGCAAATGCTTGGGCAGGCTGCGGGCATTGCCCGATGGCTGGCGAACGGGCGGACGCAACACTTCCAGCAAGCCATCGTAGCCTGCACCGAAACACATCTTGGCCACAGTCTGCTGACACAGTGCGCGGATGACATCGGCATTGACACCGAGTTTTTCGGGGTTCTGCTCCGTGCCCCAGCAAGGAACCTGGAACACCTGCGCCAGCTTGCCCAGCGTCACGGCATTGTCCAGCACCTGCCCATGTTCATGGATGGCAGGCATGAGCTTCTCCTGGTAATCCACCAAGACCAGTTGGGATTGATCGGCTTCAAGCAACATCGGCAAACATCCTTCTTCCAATTGGAGATAAAAAACCGTAAAAATGATGAAAACAGCGTGTATGCTAGCGGGAATCGCTCACACCAGCGACAAAAGCCGTACACGCAGTGCCCTGTTCCCGCATTCACGCTCTGTCCGCCCATGGCGAGCGCGGTCTTTCTCACCGAAAATCAACAAAAACATTCAATCAAATCAAATAATTGAATGTTTTTTCTGATTTTCAATTTATCATCATGTGCTAATATTCTGCCCCATGAAAAAACCAGCCATTTCTTCATGCCTTGCAGCCCTGCTTCTGGGACTGTCCTCTCACGCCAGCCATGCCTCCCCCCTCGCCGACGATCCGCTGGGGGCTTTTGCGCAGAAACAGTTGAAAGCTGCCACATCCCTTCAGTCCCTGCCGGGCAGCAGCACCCCCACCACAGCCGGTCGGGCACAGCTTCAGGCTCCACGGGCACGGCATGGTACAGAGCCAATGTCGCATGTGGTGGTCACGGCACTGGGTTATCTGGGCAAGCCTTATGTCTATGGTGGGCAGAGCCTGGACAAGGGTTTTGATTGCAGCGGCTTTGTGCTGTCGCTCTACCAGCGTTCACTGGGCCTGAAACTGCCGCGCACCGCCGCCGAACAGGCCCATGCCACCGAGAAGATCGAAAAGCACGAACTGGCCCCCGGCGATCTGGTGTTTTTCAATACCATGAAACGCCGCTACAGCCATGTGGGCATTTACCTGGGCAATGGCCGCTTCATCCATGCACCGCGCGCGGGCGCAGTGATCCGCATTGAGAACATGGAAATCAGCTACTGGAAGCAACGCTTCAATGGTGCCCGCCGGGTGACCACTGCTTCTGCCTGAGCCCCTTCCACCACATCCACTTTCACCCCGCCACCTCCAGCCACTGGCGGCTGAGCGTGGCATCGGCCAGCAACTGTGCTGGAGTGCCATCAAAGACGATGCGACCATGTCCCATGAGCAGGCAGCGGTTGGCAATTTCCAGCGCGAATTGCAGTTTCTGCTCCATCAATAGTACGGCCACTCCGCGCTCGCGCAGGGCCAGCATGAACCGGGCAACCTGTTGCACCATCTGCGGGGCCAGTCCTTCGGATGGCTCATCGATCAGCACCAGTTGCGGGTTTCCCATCATGGTGCGGCACAAGGCCAGCATCTGCTGCTCGCCACCCGACAAACGCCCGGCCTGCACCGCCGCGCGTTCACGCAGTACCGGGAAAAGACTCCACGCATCGTCCAACATCCACCCGGCCGCAGACGCAGAGCGTTGGCCGCCCGATTTCTGCCCCAGCAACAGGTTTTGCAATACCGTCAGGCGCGGAAAAATATCGCGGTTCTCGGGCACATAGCCAATGCCAAGGCGGGCGATTTCAAAAGGCTTGCGCCCGACCAGATCAACCATGCCCGCTGCTGCCGACCAGCGCACCATCCCTTGGCACGCGATCAGCCCCATGATGGCCTTGGCGGTGGTGGAGCGGCCCGAGCCATTGCGGCCCAGCAAGGCGACGATGTCACCCGGCTGAATGCAGAAATCCACGCCATGCAGCACATGGCTTTTGCCGTATCCGGCGTGGAGATCGCGCACTTCAAGCATGGTTTTCCTGCCCGTTCGGTTCGTCTCTCAATGGTGGCAATGCGCCCAGATACGCTTGTTGCACGGCAGGGTTGTCGCGCACGGCCGCCGGGCTGTCGCAGGCCATGATCTGGCCTTGCACCAGCACGGCAATGCGGTCGGCCAGACCGAAGACCACGTCCATGTCGTGTTCCACGACCAGCAGGGTCTTGCCTTCGGTGATCTGGCGAATCAGTGCCACGAAGTGGCGGGTTTCGTCCCGGCTCATGCCTGCGGTGGGTTCGTCCAGCAGGATGACGGATGCGCCCCCGGCCAGCGTCACGCCCAGTTCCAGGGCACGTTGCTGGGCATAGCTGAGGTTGCGCACGGCCTCGTGGCGTTGCGTCTGCAAGCCCAGTCGCTCCAGCCACTGCGCCACTGCGGTATTCAGGCGCGGCTGACGCGCCAGAAAATGCCAGAAGCTGTAGCGGTAGCCCTGCGACCACAGCAGGGCGCAGCGCAGATTCTCCTGCACGCTGAGCTGCTCGAACAGGCTGCTGACCTGAAAGCTGCGCGCCAATCCAAGCCGGTGGATTTTTTCGGGGCGCATGCCCTGTATGGGCCGACCCAGCAGGCGAATCTCCCCGGCCGAAGGTGCAAGCGCGCCGCTGATGAGGTTGAACAGCGTGGATTTGCCCGCCCCGTTGGGGCCGATCAAGGCCACGCGCTCTCCCGCCCGCACCGCCAGATTCACGCCCCGGATGATGGCCGTCGCGCCAAAGTGGCGATGAATGTCGCGCAGTTGCAGCACGGGCGCATCATGCGTCATGGGCATCCCCGCTTTCAATGCGCTGCCAACGCTGGCGCGCACGCCGTTGCGCGGCCACCAGCAGCCCCAATCCGGTCAGGGCTGCCAGCACGGCCAGCGTCCAGTCGCGGGGCGATGCCACGTCCAGCACCAGCCCGAGAAAATGCAGTTCATGCCCAGTGATGCTGCCCAGTTGCAGGTGGTAAAGCATTTCCACCAGCACGGCAGTGGCCGTCACCGCCCATGCCGCAGCCAGCCACAGACCGAGATAGGGCATGGCCATCGACCCCACGCGCCGCTGGCGCACCACCTGTCCATGCCAGCGCAAGATGCCCACCACACCGGAAGGCGCGAACATGACCATCAGCATGAACAGCAGTCCCAGATAGAGCTTCCAGGCGAGGGTGAACTGCGACAGGCCAATGGTGGTCAGCACCATCAGCACTGCGCCGATGATGGGGCCAACGAACGCGCCCACCCCGCCCACAAAAGTGAACAGCAGGTAGGCTGCCGAGCGTTCATGACTGAAGCTGTCGGAAGCGGTGACCATCTCCAGATGCAGGGCCATCAAGGCCCCACCAATGCCCGCAAAAAAGGCAGAAATCACCAGCGCACGGTAGCGCACACGTTGCGGGTCATAGCCCACGAAGGCGACGCGCTGCGGGTTGTCGCGCACGGCGTTGAGCATCCGCCCCAGCGGGGTGCGGGTGAAGGCGAACATCAGCGCAGTACACACCAGGCACCAGAGCGCGACCAGATAATAGAGTTCGACAGGGGGGCCGAAGCTGATGCCCAGCACCGGCTCACCCACCACGCGGTCGGTGGCAATGCCGCCCTCTCCGCCGAATACGCCCGGCAACATCAGGGCCACTGCCGCCACCAGTTCACCCAGACCCAGCGTAATCATGGCAAAAGTGGTTCCACCCCGGCGCACGCTCACAAAGCCCAACACCGCTGCCACGAGTGCCGCCGCCAGCCCACCAACCAGCGGCAACAGGCTCACCGGCCACCAGAATGCGCCGTCTCCCACCCGGTTGAGCACATGCACGGTGGCAAACGCCCCCATGCCGACATACACGACATGGCCAAAACTGAGCATGCCACCCTGCCCCAACAGGATGTTGTAACTGAGGCAGATCACCACCAGGTAGCCGATTTGCGTGAGCATGGTCAGAGCCAGACTGCTGTCGAACAGCCACGGTGCCACCGCCAGTGCCGACGCAAAACCAAGCCAGATCGCCCCAGCGACGCTGCTGCGGCTCCAGAAAGACATGCCATCGATGGCCGTATTGCGGTGCGGCTGCTTCATGCCCATCACCCCTCGCGCTGGCCCAGCAGGCCACGCGGGCGCAATACCAGCACCAGTACCAGCAGCGCGTAAGGAAGGATGGGAGCGATCTGCGCCAGCGTGATGCGCAACAGCGGATACGACCAGTTGCGCTCGTTCACCGCCACCCCCAGCAGGTGCAGGCCATCGAGCAGCGAGACATCCAGCACCACTGCCAGATTCTGTAACAGGCCGATGAGCAGCGAAGCCAGGAACGCCCCGCCCAGCGACCCCATGCCACCCACCACCACCACCACGAAAATGATCGACCCCACCGACAAGGCCATGCCCGGCTCGGTGACGTAAGTATTGCCACCGATGACCCCGGCCAGTGCCGCCAGTGCCGCGCCACCGCCAAACACCAGCATGAAGACACGCGGCACATTGTGTCCCAGGGCCTGCGCCATCTCCGGGTGCGTGAGCGCGGCCTGAATCACCAGTCCCAGCCGGGTGCGCGTCAGCACCAGCCACAACCCGCCCAGCATCAGCACCGCCACCAGCATGATGAAGGCCCGCGAACGCGGGAATTGCACGCCAAACAGCGAGAACAGCGACCCCTGCAAGGCGGGAGGCAACTCATACGGAACCGACGACTTGCCCCACACCAGTTGCACCAGCTCCAGCACCAGAAACGACAGACCAAATGTCACCAGCAATTCGGCCACATGCCCGTGGGCATGAACCCGCCGCAAGGCATAGCGTTCAAACAATGCACCCAGCCCCCCCACCGCCAGCGGAGCCAGCAACAAAGCAGGCCAGAAGCCCAGCACCTGCGAAATGCTGTAGGCCAGATAGGCTCCCAGCATGTAAAAACTGGCATGGGCGAAGTTGATGACCCCCATCATGCTCATGATGAGCGTCAGCCCGGCACTGAGCATGAACAACAGCAGGCCATAGCCGATGCCGTTGAGCAGCGCGATCAGCAGCAGTTCCATGCCCATGTCGCGCCCCTGCCCGCTGCCGTCACTTGCCGATCAGATCGCGCAGCCGATCTGCCTGGGAGCCTTCGGCAGGCGCATCGGTCTGTGCCGCAGCCGGGGGAGGTGGCACATCGGCCGCCAGGCCACTGCGCAAGGATTCCAACGCCTGCCACAGCAAGGCCACCTGCTCCTCATGCGTCGCAGCGGCGTCGATCAGACCCCGCAGCGTTTGGGCCACCGGGTCATCGCCCTGCGTCACCCCATAGGCACTGAAGCCCTTGCGCGAGGCCGCCTGCTCGCGCTGTGCATCGGTCTTCTGCACGATGATGCGTGCCGGATTGCCCACCGCCGTGGCTCCAGCCGGCACCGCTTTGGTGACCACCGAATTGCTGCCGATCTTCGCACCATCGCCCACCGTGAAGCCGCCCAGCACCTGTGCACCGGCTCCCACGATCACATCCCGGCCAATCGTCGGATGGCGTTTGCTGCCCTTGGTCAGCGACGTACCGCCCAGCGTCACCCCCTGATAAATGGTGGAACCATCGCCCACCTCGGCCGTCTCTCCAATCACCACCCCCATGCCGTGGTCGATGAAGACACGCTCGCCAATGCGCGCACCAGGGTGAATCTCGATGCCCGTGAGCCAGCGGGCACAGTGGGAGGTAAAGCGTCCCAGCCAATGCCATTGCCGCTGCCAGAACCAGTGGGCCAGCCGATGCAACACGATGGCGTGCAGCCCAGGGTAACAGGTCAGAACCTCCCAGGTGTTACGCGCAGCAGGATCGCGTTCAAGCACGCAGCGGACATCGGAGCGCAGACGGGAGAACATGGGTCAATATTTCAACGTGGGAATAAACAACCAGCCTGCCATTATGACAAACTGCCCGATCAGGCGGCTACTGGCTGGGCAGAAGCCGGTAGGCCAAACACCTTGTCGAAACACCAGCTGAAGACAAAGGTGTACACCAGAAAAAACACCATCAGCGCGAAATCCATCACAAACGCATGCCACAGGCTGACCTCGAACCGCCAGGCAAACAGGGGCACCAGAAAGAATACCAGCCCGCCTTCAAACCCGATGGCATGCACGATGCGTCGGCGCAGACTGCGCCCCTTGACCTGCTGGCGTGCCTCCCACCGCTCGAAAAACAGGTTGAAGACATAATTCCAGGCCATCGCAATGGCCGATGCAGCCACCGCCGCAGGCAGTGCCATGTGAACATCGTGGCTGCTGGCCAACGCCAGCCCCAGACTGGAGACCGCAATCGCAATGGCCTCGTACAAGGCCACATACACCACCCGCCTTTTGATTCCCTGTAACTGCATCGGAATACCCCTTGGAGACACACCCTCTGAACAGAAAAGCAAAAAGGGCTGCAAGGAAAAACCTTTGCAACCCTTTGAATTGGTGGGACGTACAGGGGTCGAACCTGTGACAAACGGATTAAAAGTCCGCTGCTCTACCAACTGAGCTAACGTCCCCACTTTTCGTAAAAAGCTTCGCTTCTTGCGAAAGACCGAGATTATAGCACAAGCTTGCACACAGAATTCCTGTACTTTCCCAAAAAATACGCCTGGCCAATCGGTTGTATCAACCACGCTTGCGCGCCAACTGCTGCATGATCCAGCCCGCTGCCGCCATGCCAAAACTCGCCGTCACCGCCACGCTGGAGCCATAGCCTGCACAGTTGAGGCTGTGGTCGGCCTGCACCTCGCACGCCTGGCTGCCACCATCGGCCGTATCGGCCTGGTGTGCGCGCACCACGGCTTCGCGGCTGAATATGCACGGAACGCCCAAGGGTTTATGGGGGCGTTTTTCCGCACCGTAATGTTTGCGCAAACGGTAGCGCAACTGCGCCAGCAGCGGATCGTGGGTCACGGCTCCCAGGTCGGCAATTTCCATCTGGTGGGCACTTTTTCGCCCGCCTGCCGCACCGACACTGATGAACGGCAACCGTTGCTGCCCGCACCAGTACGCCATCGCGGCCTTGGCCCGCACCTGATCGCAGGCATCGATCACAGCGGTCAGGGAACAGGCCCCGAGAATCTGGCCCACATTGTCTTCATCCACAAAGTCTTCCACCTCATGCACCCGGCAGGATGGATGAATCAGGGCGATGCGTTCGCGCATGGCCTGCACCTTGGGTTGCCCCAAGGTCAGGCTGGTGGCGTGGATTTGCCGATTGATGTTGGATTCCGCGACATTGTCCAGGTCCACCAGCACCAGTTGCGCCACACCGCTGCGCGCCAGAGCCTCCGCTGCCCATGAGCCTACACCGCCAATGCCCACCACTGCGACCCGCGCCTGGGCAATCTGCTGCGCTCCCTGGCGACCGTACAGACGCGCCAATCCACCAAATCGGCGTTCAAAATCAACTGCATCGGCAGAATGGGAGAAGCCACCGGCTGGCACTGCGGCAGCCGGCTCTGGCAATTGCACGGTCATGCGCTAAATGACACCCGCATCAGCGCAGACGCGAGAGCCGTTCCCTGGCGGCCACTGCCGCTTCGGAATCGGGATATACGGTTACCAGATTCTCCAGTGTCTTGCGGGCCGCATCGACACTTTTGAGTTCGATCTGGCTGTTGGCAATCGACAGTGCCGCTTCCGGGGCGCGTGCGTGTTGCGGATTGCTGGCCAGCAAGGCATTGAACTGCTCAATGGCTGGCTGGTACTGGCGCGTGGCATAGTAGGCATTGCCCAGCCAGAAACGCGCAGACGCGCTGTAGCCACTTTGCGGGTATTGCCTCAGAAATGTCGTGAACGCATCTCTGGAAGATTCGAATTCACCCTGTCGCAACAGGTTCAATGCCGACTCGTAGGCCTGCTGCTCGGCAGGCTGTGCCTGAAAGGCCATGCCATCGGATTCGACCGGCTTCGGCTCGAACTGGCGCAGACGGCTGTCCACTCCCTGCTGGTACTGTTCCACCAGCCGGTTGAGTTCTTCCTTCTCGCCACGCAATGTCGCAATTTCAGTGCGCAGGGCACCAATCTGGTTCTGCAAGTCCAGCAGGCTGTTGCGCAGTTGCTGAATCTCGTTGAGCGTATTCTGATCGGCTGCCTGCAACTGCTCAGACCGCGCACGCAAATCCAGAATCGCGCGGCGGGCATCACCATCTTCAAACAGCGCGTGGGACGCACCCGAAAAAGCCATCATGACGATGGCTGACAAGACGCGAAGGCGGGTACGGTTCAGAGCGGAAAGAGAATTGTATCGTTGCATGGCAGGAATCTTGCGGACGGGTTACGGCGTCACTGACGCTGGGGAGGCAGGTTGTAGCGGATTTCCACCCGGCGGTTCTGCGAGTAGGCGTTTTCGTCATAGCCGGTCACAGCGGGTTTTTCCTTGCCATAGCTGACAGGCTCCAGACTGTTGGCGGGCACGCCCAGCAGATCGAGTGCCTGGCGCACGGCTTCGGCACGTTTTTGCCCCAAGGCCAGATTGTACTCACGACCGCCGCGCTCATCGGTATGCCCTTCGAGCATGATGACACGGGTGCGGTTGGCCCGCAGAAAATCTGCATGGGCCTGGAGCACCGACTGGAAGTCAGGGCGGATGCTGTAGCTGTCGAAGTCGAAATAGATCGTGTGGGTGATATTGGCTGGCCCCTCACCCTGAACCTGACTGGCCGTGGTCAGGTCGATTCCCGAAATGCTGGAGCCGGAAGGGCCTGAAATATCCGTCCCCAGGCTGGAAACCTCTCCCCCAGGGATTGCGCCAGACGTGCCCGTGGCATCGGGGTCTTGCAACTTGACCCCGGAACTGCACCCGGCCACCAGCACGGCCAACGCAATCATGGAATAGGACAGTGGCTTAAACATCTGAAAAGCTCCTCAAAAAACCGCTTTGCGGCAAAAAGTATGATGTGACAACGAGAAAATCAACGCTGGATCGGTCCCCAATCGGGTTCCCGAATCTCCCCTCCCTGACCCGACAGGCGTGCCTTGATCTTGCCATCCAGTGTGGTGGTCATCAAGGCACTGCGTCCGCCTTCACGGGTCGCATAGACAATCAACTGGCCGTTGGGCGCGAAGCTGGGGCTTTCATCGGCACCGGTGCTGGTCAGTGGCGTCACCGTGCCCGATGTCAAATCCATGACATGCAGCCGGTATCCTCCCGACACCCTGGAGATGTACGCAAGCTTGGTGCCATCGGGGCTGATGGCAGGTGAAATGTTGTAGTTGCCCTGGAAGGTCACGCGCTGCGCACCGCCGCCCATGCTGAGCACCCGGTACACCTGGGGCGAACCGCCACGGTCACTGACAAAATAGATGTAGGAGCCGTCGCTGGAGAAAGCCGGCTCGGTATCGATGCCCGCACTCTGCATGATGCGGGTCGGCTCGCCCCCCGACGCGCTGATGGTGTAGAGTTGCGAGCGTCCATCGCGTGTCAGCGTAACGGCCAGACGCTGGCCATCGGGCGACCATGCCGGGGCACTGTTGGAGCCACGGAAGTTGGCCACCAGCCTGCGTCGGCCATTGGCCACTTCGTGCACATACACGACGGGCTTGCGCGACTCGAACGACACATAGGCCAACTGGCTGCCGTTGGGCGACCACGAGGGCGAGATGATCGGCTCCGGGCTGGTCAATGCCGCCTGGGGATTCTCGCCATCCGAATCGGCCACCCACAGGGTATAGCGTGCTCCCGATTTGGTGACATACGCCAGGCGCGTGGAAAACGCACCGGGCTGGCCAGTGACTTTCTCGTAAATGAAATCGGCAATCCGGTGTGCCGCCAGCCGCAGGTCGGCAGCGGGCACCACGAAACTCTGGCCGCCGAGGTCTTCTGCCTTGACGATGTCCCACAGGCGAAAGCGGATGTCGAAGCGGCCATCGGCAGTGCGGTGGATGCTGCCAGTGTTGAGCCACTCGGCTGTACGCTGCCGCCACATCGCCAGGTCCGGGCGAGAGAGTTCGTCCAGCTCCACGCCAGTGGCATTGACGATGCGAAAAATACCGCTGCGCTCCAGATCGGCCTGGACAATGCTGGAAATCTTCTGGGGGGCTGCCGCCTCGCCCTTGAATACCGGCAGGGCCACCGGATACTGCCGCCCCTCGTAGCCCGAAATCTCCACGCGCAATGCCTGTGCCGACAGCCCAGGCACCACGCCCAGAGCCAATGCGCCGCCAATGACATTGCGCCGCTTGATGCGTGCTGCCAGATCGCCCACAAAACCATTGCCCAATGAAATCAAATTCATATTTTTCATACACATCCAACCGAACATCTGCGTGGCACGCGCCAGATTGCTTTCAGAGCCTGAAAACGCGAAATTATGTGCCATAAAACCCAAAATTGCTTCAGATTATGCCCGGCAGTAGTGCCTCGAAACAACAAAAACGTTCCCTCTATCGTTTATCTCACCCGCACCTTCGGGTGCATCCGGCTTGGGAAACGCTGATTCATTCCGCCCGAGAGAGAAATGCGGCGGCCGGGAGGAATGAATCAGCGTTTCCCTTGGCCTGCCATTGCGTTCTGGTGCCAATTCATGCCGGAATGCCGATAGCCTCTAGAATCTCTCCCTTATGTCTGCCCCCGACTCCACCTCCACCGCAGTGCCGACAGAGACCCCGGCACTCCCCCTCAAGACCCGGCTGGCCCGGCTCACCCCCTACTTCAGCCAGCAACGCTGGGCCTGGGCACTGGCCCTGCTGGCCACCATCGTGGCCGCTGCCACCGAACCGCTGATGATGTCGGCACTGGAGCCGATTCTGGATGAGGGCTTCACCGCAGGCACACTCAGTCTGGTGTGGATTCCGGTCATGCTGGTGGGCATCTTCATCGTGCGCGGCATTGCCCAGTTCACCGGCCAGTACTGCCTGGCACGCATCACCAACGATGGCATGCTGCAAATACGCACCCGCCTGTTCGAGCGCATCATGCTCAGCGACATGGGCCTGTACCGCCACCACTCGGCCAGCAAACTCGCCAACACCATCGTCTATGAAACCCAGAACGGTGCATCCCAACTGGTGCAGGCCCTGTTGAGCATCTCACGCGACGGCTTCACCCTGCTGGCCCTGCTGTCGTACCTGCTCTACAAGAACTGGCAACTGACCCTCATCATCGCGCTGATGGTGCCATTCGTGGCCTGGGTCATGAAAACCCTCTCGCGCCGACTCTACCAAGTCACCAAACTCAGCCAGCACGCCACCGACGAACTCGCCTATGTGGTCGAGGAAAATGCGCTCGCCTACCGCATGATTCGCCTGCATGGCGCACAACAGCAGCAGATCAGCCGCTTTGGTGGCCTCAGCCGCCGCCTGCGCCAGTTGGCCGTCAAAAGCACCATTGCCTCTGCCGCCATGACCCCCACGACCCAGGTCATGGCCTCCATCGCCCTGTCCGCGGTCATCTGCATTGCCCTCTGGCAAAGCCGCAACGGCATCAGCGGCGCGAACGTCACCGTCGGCGGCTTCGTCTCGTTTGCCGGTGCCATGCTGATGCTGATCGCCCCCATACGCCGTCTGACCGATGTCGCCAACCCGCTCACGCGTGGCCTCGCCGCCCTCGAACGGGGCCTGGCATTGCTGGACAACAGCCCCACCGAACCCGAAGGACAGCACCGCGCCACCACCGTGCAAGGCCACCTGGCACTGCGCAACGTCAGCGTCCAGTTCCAGCCCGACGCGCCCGCAGCCCTCTCGCACCTCGACCTGGAAATTCAGCCCGGTGAAATCGTCGCCCTGGTCGGCCCTTCCGGTGCAGGCAAGACCACGCTGGTGAACCTCATCCCCCGCTTCCTGGAGCCTACCAGTGGCGAAATCCTGCTCGACGGTGTTGCCCTGCCGACCTGGCAACTCGCCAGCCTGCGCCAGCACATTGCCATGGTCAGTCAGGACGTGGTCATGCTGCACGTCAGCCTCGCCGAAAACGTCGCGCTGGGCAGCACCCCGGATCGCAAGCGCGTGCTCAAATGCCTGCAAGCCGCCAACCTGGGCAACTGGGTGCAAAGCCTGCCAGACGGCATCGACTCCCTGGTCGGCCACAACGCCTCGCAACTGTCGGGGGGCCAGCGGCAACGGCTGGCGATTGCCCGCGCGCTCTACAAGAACGCCCCCATCCTGATTCTGGACGAAGCCACCTCTGCCCTGGACACCCAATCCGAACGGCTGGTGCAGGATGCCCTGCAAACCCTCATGCAAGGCCGCACCACCATCATCATTGCGCACCGTCTTGCCACCATCGAACATGCGCACCGCGTCATCGTCATGGATCGGGGGCAAATCGTCGAGCAAGGTACCCACCAACAGTTGCTGGCGAACCAGGGACTTTACGCCAGCCTCCACCAGGGAAGCCATCAGCCATGAAAAAACACCCTTTGAAAACCGGCAGAAGTTGGGCTAAACTGGCCCAAAACCATCCCTCGTTTTTCGTGCGGCGACTTTATTGACCGGAGGTTTTCACCATGGGCATACTCAAATCATTGGGACTGGCTCCCAGCCAGCGCGACAAAAAACTCAAGGAACTGGTTGCCCAGTCCTATGATTCCGTTCGGGTCGTGGGCAGAGGAACCGTCAAGATCGATCCGCAGGAAGTCAGCCGATCCGACGAATTCAAAAAGGCACGCGCCCAGGCCAAGGCAATCGTCGCTACCCGATAAAAGCGGGAGCATTCCAGTGCCATGCTGCTGTTGTTGATCTTTCCTGTCTTGGTGGCGGGGTTTCTGGCCTGCCATCTGCACCCGATATACGCCTACCACCTGCACCGTTACGAAGGCCAATACCTCTATCTCAAAAGTGCCCAGCTCGGCATCCAATGCCTGGCCATTGCGTTGATCGCCGCCTTGACCGCCCACTTCTGGCTACCCAGCTCCCTGACCATCGGCAACACCCGCATCAGCCTGGCACTCGCTCCCGAACTCGCCACGGCCATGCAGACCGCCGGTGTGGCAGCAACGGCCACAGAAGCGAGCAAACTAGCGTGGTTCTTCATCCTCTCCGTATTGACGCTGGGTGCCGCCTTCATCATCAAAGGCTGGGGACACCTGAGCCTGCTGCGCCGCTTTGGCACGCGCAACGCCAGAGTATTTGTCATTGGCGAACTGCTGGAAGACAGCCCACTGGACAACCTGCTGTTCAAGCTCTCGCTGCACAAAGATAAATATGCCATGCTGACGATGAACGACCGCAAGGTATACGTAGGCAAGGTCATCAGCCTGGGAGAACCATCGGAGACCAGCGGCATGGACCAGGACATATCCATCATGCCGCTGATGAGCGGCTACCGCCACAAGGATGACCTCACCGTCAAATTCACCACCCACTACGACGAAACCGAAGCCGCCATCTACCTTTCCCTGCGACAGGATGCCATCGTCTCGGCTACCGAATTCGATTTCGAGGCTTACCAGAACTGGAACCCACCAAAGGACAGTGAATCACCCGAAATTGCTGCCACATCCATCTGACAGACAAACAAAAACCACCTTTCGGTGGTTTTCTGGATAGGAACAATCTTGTATTTGGCGGAAGCGGTTACTATCGTCACGTTGGCTTCCTTCGTACTTAAGGGAGTTGACCACGCGGTCGGGACTGTTGGCGCAGTCGCCGGCCGCATCTTTTCAGGCGCTCATAAGCAGTTCGTAAGCGCCTGCGGTAAAGTTACGACAAGTTCCACAAAACAAAAAGCGAACGCAACCCATTGACCTGTAAAGGTACGCAAGGCTTACAATAGCTGCTTAAAGCGGGGTAAAGCGGTTGACCGGGAAACTTGAAAACCGTCGAAGGTTTACGCCTTCCGTGAGTTCGAATCTCACCACAACCGCACCAGTCAGCGAGGCGCTATATGCCTAAGCTGACGAAGAACTACATCGACAAGATCACCGCGCCCGCTGACAAGGAGGCGTTCCATTGGGACGACTCGCTCAAGGGGTTCGGCCTCCGGGTCACTCCTACCGGCAAGATCACCTACATCGTGCAGGGGCGCGTCAACGGCAGTTCGCCCCGTATCAGCATCGGCCCGCATGGGGTCTTCACCGTCGATCAAGCCCGTGATGTTGCCCGCGAGCACTTGCGCAGCATGCGCATGGGCATCGACCCTCGCGCCGTTGCCAAGAAGGAAGCGGCACAGCGCGTCACCCTCCGCGATGTTGCGGACGGGTACAAGCGCGACCGACCGTTAAAGGACAGCAGCAAGGCCGAGATTGAGCGCCATGTGACCACAACCTTCGAGGCATGGCTCAAGAAGCCGCTCAAGGACATCAACCGCGAGGCGGTCACAAAGCGCTTCAACGAGATCAAGACCAAGGGCACGACGGGCAACGGCCCGGCACCGGCGCAAGCCAATCAAGCCTTCGCGGTGCTGCGCGCCTTGTTCAACTACGCCATCCGCGAATACCGCGAGCCGGACGGAACGCCGGTGCTGACGGATAACCCCGTCGATGTGCTCTATAAGAAGTGGGTGCCGCTGAAGCCGCGTACCAGCCGCGTGCCAGATAGCAAAGTCGGCGCGGTGTGGTCATTCCTCACCCATGCTCGCGATCAAGCCTACAACCGCGACACCCTGGCAAGCATCGACCTTGTGATGCTGCTCATGCTGACCGGGCTTCGGATCGGAGAATGCTGCGCACTGGAATGGAGCCGGGTGAACCTTGAGGAAGGCTGGATTCACATCCCCGACCCGAAGAACAGCAACCCCGTATGGCTGCCGCTATCCACGCAGGCGGTGGAACTGCTCAAGACCCGGCAGCGCATCAAGGGTAGCCCGTTCGTGTTCTCGTCCTGGGGCAAGGCTGGGCACATCAAAGACCCACGCGACACCATGAAGAAGGTCAGCGAGGCCGCGGGTACGAAGATCACGCCGCACGACCTGCGCCGCACCTTTACGACCATCGGCATCGCCAATTGCGGCATCGACCTGCACAAGGTCGAGCTACTGACGAACCATGTGCCAAAGGGTGTGACAGCGCGCCATTACCTTGAGACTTCGCACCTGCAATATCTCAAACCTGAAACGCAGCGCATATCCGACTGGATCGAGCAGCAGGCGGTGGCGGTAAACGACCGTTCGGAAAACTAAACAGTTAAAAATATCAAACACTTATCATAAAGCGCTGCTATAGTAACGCCAACTAACTCGCTTTCCAGTTCGAGCGTGACGCGATAACCCGAAAGGGTTCGGACTGGAGAAGACGCGCTGCATGGGCAGGCGGCGGGTATCAGTCATCTGGAAACAGGTGGCCGATCCCATCGCGCTGCCCATTTGTTTGCGCGCGGTGGACAGTCCGAGGACTCCACCCATGACCACGCTTTCCGCGCTCAGCCCCGACCTGCTGACGAACGAAGAAGCTGCCGCACTGCTCGGCATCAAGCCCAACACCCTCGAAATCTGGCGCACGAAGGGCAAAGGCCCGGAGTTCGTGAAGCTCGGGCACACCAAGTCCGCGCCCATCCGCTACCTGCGCACCAAGATTTTCGAGTTCATCGAGGCGCAGTCCTTCCGCAGTACCAGCGCCTACGCGCCGAACGCCAAACAAGCTGTTTGACGTTCATGGCGACGCAAACCCAATGCAGCCGCGCAACTTGCCGCCCCCGCACACCCGCTGAAAAGCGCTGCGTAAGTCCATCAAGAAAAAAGCCGTCGGGTCAGGACGGCTTGAGAGAGGAACAACATGCACAGCACGTATAGCGTAAGACAAGCCACTTCGGGCGGCTCGGAGAATTTGCAGCGACCAGCGCGGGCGCTACGCGCTACGCATTGCAGCCACCGCCACCCTACTACCGAGCCGGGGCCGATCGCGGCCTATGCAGCCTGCACGCGGCCCGCTGCCGGGGAGGTGCGCAATGGCTGAAATACCACCGCGTGACAGCCAGGGCCTGTTCTGGAAGGACAGCGGCGAACAGGCGCAGCGCAACAAGGCGCTTGAGGACTTCCGCAAGGGCGAGGAAGCCGCCTTGGAACGGGAGCGAGTGAAACGCGGCCTTTCGACGAAGCCGAAGACCGTTGACCCGAACAAGATCAAGTTGGAGTTCGCCATGTCTGGAGATACTGAAACCGCCAAAGTCACTGAAGTTCCCCCACATTACCGGAGGGTATAGAACACTGGATCGGCCATTTCTGGCGTTGGTTTGGAAACAGATTTCTTGCTGCCTTTCCTCCTTT
>NZ_FQUZ01000001.1 GCF_900129055.1 Lampropedia hyalina DSM 16112 | reverse complement strand
TCCTAGCCGAAAAACCCTCCGTCGCACAGGACATCGTGCGCGCGCTCACGCCGGTCAGCGGCGGCTTCGTCAAGCACGAAGAGCACTTTGAGAACGAACACTACCTGGTCACCAGCGCGGTAGGGCATCTGGTGGAAATCCAGGCGCCTGAAGAGTATGACGTCAAGCGCGGCAAATGGAGCTTTGCGCACCTGCCGGTCATCCCGCCGTACTTCGCGCTCAAGCCCGTCGAAAAACCCCGCCCCCGCCTCAACGCCATCACCCGCCTGGCCAAACGCGCCGACGTCACCGAACTCATCAACGCCTGCGACGCCGGGCGCGAAGGCGAACTCATCTTCCGCCTCATCGAACAATACGCCGGCCCCGTGCGCGGCGGCCAGCACCAGGGCCTGGGCAAACCCGTGCGCCGCCTCTGGCTCCAGTCCATGACCCCCCAGGCCATCCGCGACGGCTTCCAGCACCTGCGCAGCGACACCCAGATGCAAGGCCTGGCCGACGCCGCGCGCAGCCGCTCCGAAGCCGACTGGCTCGTGGGCATCAACGGCACCCGCGCCATGACCGCCTTCAACTCCCGCGACGGCGGCTTCTTCCTCACCACCGTCGGACGCGTGCAGACCCCCACCCTCTCACTCGTCGTCGAACGCGAAGAACACATCCGCCGCTTCATCAGCCGCGACTACTGGGAAATCCACGCCCAGTTCGCCGCCCAGGCCGGAGACTACCCCGCGCGCTGGTACGACCCCCAGTTCAAACGCAGCGACGACGAACACGCCCGCGCCGAACGCCTGTGGAACCTCGCCGACGCCCAGGCCATCGCCCAGGCCGTCCTGCACCAAAGCGGCCGCGTCGAAGAACACAGCAAACCCAGCACCCAGGCCAGCCCCCTGCTCTTCGACCTCACCAGCCTGCAACGCGAAGCCAACGCCCGCTTCGGCTACTCCGCCAAAACCACCCTCGCGCTCGCCCAGGCCCTCTACGAACGCCACAAAGCCCTCACCTACCCGCGCACCGACTCGCGCCACCTCCCCCAGGACTACCTCAGCGTCGCGCGCGACACCCTGCAAGCCCTCGCCCAGAGCCGCCACAGCCACCTCGCCCCCCACGCCGCCCTCGCCCTCGCCCAGGGCTACGTGCGCGCGCACAAACGCATCTTCGACGACAGCAAAGTCAGCGACCACTTCGCCATCATCCCCACCCCCCAGCCCCCCAGTGGCCTGAGCGAAGCCGAACAGAAAATCTACGACCTCGTCAGCCGCCGCTTCATGGCCGTCTTCTACCCGGCGGCCGAATACCTCATCACCACCCGCATCACCCAGATCGACACCCCCGCACTGCCGCGCCCCATCCAGCACTTCAAAAGCGAAGGCAAAGTGCTCGTACAACCGGGCTGGCTCGCCATCTACGGCAAAGAAGCCGATGCCCAGATCGCAGACGACAAAAACAGCAAAGACAAAACCGACAAACCCGAAAACAAAACCCTCGTGCCCGTCCAGCCCGGCGAAACCGTCCACACCCAGGCCGCCGACATCAAAGCCCTCAAAACCAGGCCACCGGCACGCTACAGCGAAGCCACCTTGCTCGGAGCAATGGAAAGCGCGGGCAAACAAGTCGAAGACGACGAACTGCGCGAAGCCATGCAGGAAAAAGGACTGGGCACCCCCGCGACCCGCGCGGCCATCATCGAAGGCCTGCTCACGGAAAAATACATGCTGCGCGAAGGCCGCGAACTCATCCCCACCGCCAAAGCCTTCCAGCTCATGACCCTGCTGCGCGGACTGCAAGTGCAGGAACTCTCGCGCGCCGACCTCACCGGCGACTGGGAATACAAACTCGGCCAGATCGAAAAAGGCGCGCTCAGCCGCCAGGCCTTCATGGCCGACATCGCCGCCATGACCGAGCGCATCGTCCACAAAGCCAAGGAATACGACCGCGACACCATCCCCGGCGACTACGCCACCCTGCAAGCCCCATGCCCCACCTGCGGGGGCCGCATCAAGGAAAACTACCGCCGCTGGGCCTGCACCGGCGTCGATGGCCAGAGCGAAGGCTGCGGCTTCTCCTTCACCAAATCCCCAGCCGGGCGCACCTTCGAGACCGCCGAAGCCGAAACCCTCGTGCGCGAAGGGCGCATCGGCCCGCTGGAAGGCTTTCGCTCCAAGGCCGGCTGGCCATTCACCGCCGAAATCACCCTCAGCTTCGACCAGGAAGCGCGGCACCACAAACTCGAATTCGACTTTGGCGACGACAAGACCGAAGGCAGCGGCGAGCTGGCGGACTTCAGCGGCCAGAGTCCGCTGGGGCCATCCCCGGCGGACGATGGGCAGGTGTACGAATGGGGCAACAGCTACGTCAGTGAACGGGCCGTGGCCACCGTGCACAACCCCACGCCCAGCAGCCAGTTCAAGGTAGCCAAGGTCATCCTGCAACAGCCCATCGAACCCGAGCAGATGCGCAAGCTGCTGACCCAGGGGCAGACGGACGTGCTGGACAAGTTCATCTCCAACCGCACGCGCAGGCCGTTCAAGGCGCGGCTGGTGTGGGATGCGGATGCGCAGAAGGTGGGGTTTGCGTTCGAGGTGCGCGAGGGGGGCAAGGGACGGGCGGCGGCCAAAACCACAGCCCGGCCAGTGGCGAAGAAGGCGGCCAGCAAGACAGCGGCCCGGTCATCGGCGAAGAAGGCCGTGCGCGCGCCTGCTGCGGGCAAGACCCCGAGTGCGGCCCTGGCGGCGGTGATCGGGGCGGAGCCGGTGAGCCGGCCGCAGGCCCTGAAGAAGGTGTGGGAGTACATCCGGGCGCAGAACCTGCAAGACCCGCAGGATCGGCGCACGATTGTGGCCGATGCGCGCTTGCGGCAGGTGCTGGGCAGGGACAGGGTGGGTATGTTGGAGATTACTGGGTTGCTGGGGCCGCATCTTGCATAAAAAAACCGCCCTGTCAGTCAATGACAGGGCGGTGAAACTGCGGTTTGGCGTGATATGACACGCCGAACCATCTTGCAATCAAGAACTTCTTATGGTGTGGCTTGGCACCCGCCAATGCCCTCGACGGTGATCGGGATTTCCGCCTGGTGGCCATTGTTGCTGGTGACGGTGAAGTAGATGGCACCGGAATTGACCGCAGGTGTTGTCGCTCCAGTGGCCGAAGTTTCTTCTTTCTTGCCTTTGACTGTCACGCGCAGACCAGAACGGTAGTTGTGGTTCTCCACAGTGGCACCGCTCTCAATACTGGCCGTCAGGTCTTCGGGGCTGGCCTTGACCGCAATCGTGGAGCCGGTCGGGGCCGATGTGCCTGCGGGTGTTCCAAAATGCAGGAAGTAGGAGACTTCGCAATTGCCTCCCAGCCCCGCAGGAATCGCGTGGATTTCGTTGCCGCCATAAGCTGCGTCCCAGGCACTGACCCAGCCCACGCTGGAGCCTCGCAGCGGGAAGAAGTCGCTGATGAGCGTGCCATCCCCCACTCGGGCGGAAGCCATCACATGAATGATTTCACCATCGGCCGGGCGTGGATTCTGCACCTTGTATTCCACGCTGCATCGTCCGTTTGCCAGCAAGCACCCGCCCCGGTCAGACGTTCCTACAACACCGAAATCAGCGGTGGTGACGACGGCCACATTGTCCGCCACGGGGTTGCCATTGGCATCGGCCAGCATGATGCCGATGGTGCTGGAGTCACCGCTGGTGTCCAGATCGACGACAAAACGTGAGGCCGACAGATCAAGATGGCGGCTGCTGGCCACACCGGTGGTGACGGTCACAGTATCGGTCTGGCTGATGGCGTGGCGGCCCTTGAGTTGCGCGCGTACCACGATGGGGGTCGCTGCTGTGCCGGACATCACCGAAGCCACCACCTCACCATTCGCATTGCTGGTGGTTTCGGTACTCAGCAGGCAGGGAGCCGCGCCTCGCGGATTGTCGGTATTGCACAGTGCATCGGTGCCGGTGAGCAGAACCTGGTTGATGCCGTCACCATAGGACATGCTGAATTCCACCGTGGCACCGCGCACTGGTGCACCGACGGCATCGACGGCTTGCAGCGTGAGCTGGGCTGTTTCCGAACGCCCGGTTCCACCACTGCCTGCAATCACAATCGATTTGTCTGCCGGATTGGCCGAGATGGAATTGATGGCGGCCACTAGCGTTTGTGGGTCCTTGCTGGCATCCTGCTTGATTTCGAGGTACTGTCGTGTGACGATCGATTCGCTGCCGCTGATCGGCGTGGCCGTTGCAACAATGGTGGCGACACCCAGCACGCTGCTGGAAGTGGCCTTGACATCGACGGAAGCTTCGCCATTGGCATCGGTCAGGGCCGTGCTGGGCGAGAAGCTGAGTAGGTTGTTGGGTTCGGTGAAGGATACCAGTACCCGTTCGTTGCTGCCGCTGAGCTGGTTGAGCTTGACACGCACGGAGCCGGTTTCACTGGCTGAAATCGAAGAGGCGGCTGCCCCTGTGCTGCCCAGCACATTCAGGCTGAAGCTGGAGTTGTCAGGGGCTGCGACCACGCTGATATTCTGGCTGGCTGCATTCAGCTCGGTGCCATTCAGGCTGGCATTGGCGGTGACCGTGGTCGCTCCCACCGAAGTGGCCGAGGTGGCACGGAACTTGATGGTGGCCACGCCTTCTGCGTTGGTGAGCGCAGTTTTGCTGGTAGGGTCGAACTCCAGTAGGTTCAATCCGCCGGATTCGTCGAATGTGATCAACTGATTGGCAACGGAGCCGCCATCGGTACGGGTCAGGGTGACCTTGGCCTGTACCTGGGTGGCGGTGGTGACTTCGACAATAGAATCCCCCTGGGTATTGAGCAGGGAGATGGCCAGGCTGCCTGCAACACTGGGGGTTTCCGTGTCGCCACCGCTGTTGCCGTTGCCTCCGCTATTGCCCGAATCGGTGGAGCCGGGATTGCCGCCACCGCCACCGCAGGCGACCAGGGCAGCCGATACCATGCCGGCCAGGGCATAGCGCACGAGGTCATTCATGACCGATTTTCTGTGTTGCATGAGGGGAAAACTCCTGAAAAATGTTCAATTGCCATATGCAATGGATGCGCAATCACCGCAGGGTATTCTGGTCGGTCACGATCTTGGGGGTGATGAACACCAGCAGCTCGCTCTTGGATGTTTCGCGGGTCTTGCTGCGGAACAAATGGCCTGCCACGGGCAGGTCGCCGAAGAACGGTACCTTGGTGACGCTGTTGCTTTCCTGCAATTCAAAGATGCCGCCAATGACGATGGTGCCGCCGTTTTCCACCAGTACCTGGGTGGTGACGCGCTTGGTGTCCACGGCAATGCCGCCAGAGGTGGACTGGGCGTAGTTGGGGCTGTCCTTGTTCACCAGCAGGTCCAGAATCACATTGCCTTCCGGGGTGATTTGCGGGGTGACTTCCAGCTTCATGACGGCCTGCTTGAATTCGACTGTGGTCGCTCCGTTGGGGGACGTGGCAGCGTAGGGCAGTTCCGTGCCCTGCTCGATGGTGGCCTTGACCTGATCGGCGGTGACGATGCGTGGGCTGGAGATGACGCGGCCTTCCCCGGAGCTTTCCAGGGCCGACAGCTCCAGGTTCAGGAAACGGTTGGCGGCCGAGTTGAAGATGGAGAGTGCGAAGGTCGCGGCTTCGCCTGCCGAGAGGGCAGCGGGCAGGTTCACGAATTGCTGGGTCGCGCTGGTGGTGCCGCCCGCGCCGGAACTGGCCACGGCATTCGCGTAGCTGGAGCCAAACACCACGCGGTTGTTGCCGCCGACGCTGTAGCCGCCATCGCCGCCGCGGTTGGCACGCAGATCGGCACCGCCCAGACGCACGCCCAGCGAGCGGCCAAAGCTGTCGGAGGCTTCAACGATGCGCGCTTCGATCAGCACCTGTCGCACGGGGATGTCCCAACTGGCAATCAGGCGGGACACCTCTTCCAGCTTGGATGGGGTGTCGGTGATGAATAGCTGGTTGGTGCGCGGCTCGGCAATCGCAGAGCCTCGGTTGGACAGGAAACGGTTGGAATTTTGCGTGCCACCGGAGCCGCCGCCCGAGCCACCGCTGGCGGCCAGCTGGGCTGCCAGGGTCTCGGAGCGGGCGTAGTTGAGCTGGAAGCTCTGGGTGCGCAGTGGCTCCAGTTGCTCCAGTGCCCGTGCCGCTTCGTATTCCTTTTGCTTGCGGGTGTCGATTTCTTCGCGGGGAGCCACCCACAGCACGTTGCCGTTTCTCTCGTAGCCCAGTCCCTTGGAGTCGAGGATGATTTGCAGGGCCTGGTCCCAGGGTACGTCTTCCAGCCGCAAGGTGAGCGAGCCTTGCACGGTATCGGAGGTGACGATGTTGAATTTGGTGAAGTCGGCAATCACTTGCAGCAGCGAGCGGATTTCGATGCTCTGGAAGTTGAGCGATAGTTTCTCGCCGGTGAAGCCCGTGCCCTGGGTCAGCTTGGTGGGGTCGGGCACAACTTCGCGTACTTCCAGCACATACTGGCTGTCGGTCTGGTAGGCACTGTAAACCCATTCATTGCGTGCCTCGATTTCCAGGCGCGTGGCATTGCCCGCCTGGGTGGCGACGATGCTGTTGATGGGGGTGCCGAAATCGGTGACATCGAAGCGTTTGCGCAGTTCGGCAGGCAATTGGGCATCCTGCACATCCAGCACGATCTTGCGCCCTTCGACGCGCAGGTTCACGCTGTTGGAGGCACTGGGCAAGTCCACCACGACGCGCCCGGAACCATCAAGGCTGCGCCGGAAGTCAATGCCCTGCAAGGTGTTGGGAGCCGGGGCCGTGGCCATGCTGGGGGCTACCGGGGTGGTGCGGGTGGCGGGCGCGGCAATGCGCGAGGCCGCAGGCTGGCTGGTGGGGGCAGTGGCGGAGCCAGGGCTGTCCAAGTGGACGAACAGGTCGTTGCCCACGCTCTCGAGCCGGTAGGTGGTGGCTTCGCGCAGGTTGAGCACGATGCGCGCGCGATCCCCGGCATCCACTACATTGATGGTGCGCAGGTTGCCCTGATTGACGCCCACGGTCTGGCGGCCATCGATCAGGCCCACACCGGGGAAGTCCAGCGAGATGCGGGCGGGTGACTGAACGGTGAACACGACGGGCTCAAAGTTCAGCGGCTCGTTCAGGCGAATCTGCACGACTTCCCGTCCGTCACGCTGCATGCCGGTGACCGACTGGATGTCGGCGGCCCAGGCAGAGGAAGTCAAGGCCATTGCAGCCAGCAGGGTGGTGCGGATGTGTGCCAGCGGTGTGTTTCCTGTGGTCTTTTGAGTCATTGGTTCTTTTCCTTCATTGTTGCAGCTCAAGCACCGTTGAACGCTCCAGCCAGTCGCCGGTGGCATCCTGCACGACTTCCTTCAGTTCCAGTTGGGTTTCCCTGATGGAGACGATGCGTCCCATGTTGTAGCCCAGATGGTTGCCGGGCACGACCTGGTAGAGGTGGCCGTCCACCAGTATCAGTGCGGTGGGCTTGCCGGCTTTTTGCAGGTAGCCCACCATTTGCATGGCATCGAGTGAATAGGATTCCAGGGGCTCCTTGCGCCGGTTCTGGGCATCGATGACCCACTGTGGCAGACCGCGCCGTGCTTCGATTCCCGTGCCGAAGACCTGGGCGAGTTTCTGGAATCCGAAGGGATTGGTGGCGGTGTCGCGGTTGTAGGCGACGGGCTGGAATACCAGGGGTTCCTTGAGCGGGGGAATTTTGGCCGGGGTCTGGCGTTTCTGTTCTTCCATCCAGGCAGACACCTCGCTGCGCGGGTCGCTGATACAGCCCGTCAGCAGGAGGGCGGCTGCCATCAGTCCTGTGCTCCATAAGCGTGTCATTGGGGGGGTCCTGTCAGGTATCGGTGCGTGTGTGTGGGTATGGGATGGCCTGTGCCTCAACGTCTTCTCTGCTGGGCGCGCTGGCTGGTGGCCTGGTTGGCCAGTTCGTCAGGGTCGAGGTAGCGATAGGTCTTGGCGATGGCTTTCATGGTCAGCAGATTGCCGCTTTCGCTGGCATTTTTGTTGCTGCTTTCAATCTGGATATTCGACAGTGTGACGATGCGAGGCAGATGGGCGAGGTCGGAGACGAATTCGCCGATGGCATCGAAGCTGCCGGTGACCTGCACTTCGATGGGCAGTTCGGCATAGTAATCCTTGATCTGGGTGCTGCCGGGCTTGAACAGGTCGAATTGCAGGCCACGGCCAATGCCGGCCATGTTGATGTCGGAGAGCAGTTCGGCCATTTCGGCACGGCTGGGCAGTTGCTTTTCCAGCAGGGTTACGTACTGGATGGCTTGCTCGCGCTGGCGGCGCAGGGCATCCAGATTGACGGCCTTGCGGTAGTTCTGGCTGAATTCGTTCTGGATGGTCTGCTGCTGTGCTCTGGACGAATCCAGTTCGGCCTGCACGTTTTTCAGCCAGAGGAACCACAGCAACACCACAACCCCCACGGTGATGAAGAAAAACAGTACCAGCCGGGGGAGAAGGGGCCACAGCCAGGGGTCCCGACCACTGGTTTGCTGGAACTGTCTGGAGATGTCGTTCAGGTTCAGATTCAGGTTCGGTTTCAGATTCATGACAGTATTCCGTGACCTGTTCGATTATCGGGAGGGCGCGGCCTGGATGGCATCGGCCTCTTGCGCAGAGGCAGCCTTGGCGAGGCTGAAGCTCAGCGCGTATTCAAAAACACGGCGATCCTGTCCGTTGGACAAGGTGATGTTCGATGCCTTGCTTTGTACCAGTTGCGGCTTGCTTTCCCACAGGGGCAGCAGGGCGATGTTGTCCAGCAGGTCGGCCACGGTCTGGTTGGACTGGGCCTTGCCACTGAGCGAGACGGTGTTGCCGTTCTGTTTCAGATCGACCAGGTATGCGCCGCTGGGTACAGTCACCAGAATGCTGTTGAGCAATTGCACGGGCAGGTTGCGCTCTGATTGCAGGTTTTCCACGGCATCCTGCCGGGCCTTGAGGGCGTTGATTTCGGATTCGATGCTCGCAATGTCCTTGATCTGGACCTTGAGCTTCTCGTTCTCCTGGCGCACCAGTTCGTTGGCAGCTTCTTGCTGGCTGATGAGAGTCTGAAAACCCAGGTAGACACCACCTGCCATCAGGCCGCCAACCAGTGCGGCCAGAAAGGCATTGACACCAAATGTGTCCTTGCGTGCTTTTTTGGTGGCTTCTCGGTGGGGCAATAGGTTGATGCGAATCATTGGTCAAACCTCCGCAGAGCCAGTCCACAGGCCGTCAGGTAGATGGGAGCATCGCGCATGACGGTTTTCATGTGGGCACTGCGGCCCATGTCCATGCCTTCGAACGGGTTGGCTACCTGGCAGACCGTGCCCACCGCCTGGGTGACCGAAGCGGCGATGCCGGCAATCGTGGAGGTTCCGCCTGCCAGCAGGATGCGATCGACCTTGTTGTGGGGGGTGCTGGTGTAGAAGAATTGCAGCGACCGCGTGATTTCCTGCGTCAGTGTGGCAATGAAAGGTTGCAGCACGGCTTTTTCATAGTCTTCGGGCATGTCGCCGTTGCGTTTCTGGGTTTCGGCTTCTTCTGCGGAAATGCCGTAGTGCCGGGCAATCGCGTTGGTCAGTTGCTGTCCGCCAAAGGATTGCTCCCGTTCGTAGAGCACATCCTGCCCTTGTAGAACTTGCAGGCTGCTGATGTTGGCTCCCAACTCGAAAAGAGCCAAGATGGAGTCTTGCGTGGTGTTGGGCCAAGTCTGGCTTAGTCGTTGCACGGCGGATCGGGCGGCATACGATTCAATATCCAGTATTACGGCTTGAAGGCCGGCGGCTTCGGCAATTCCCTGACGATCCTGCACCCGATCCTTGCGGGAGGCGGCAATCAGGACTTCCACATCGTCTACCGAGGTTTTGGCATCTCCCACCACACAGAAGTCGAGGCTGACTTCATCCAGTGCGAACGGGATGTAGTGGCTGGCTTCGGATTCGACCTGCAACTCCATGTCTTCCTCCAGCAGTCCTGCAGGCAGCATGATGCGCTTGGTAATCACTGCCGAGGAAGGGAGCGCGAGTGCGGCGCGCTTGGTGCGGGTACCGCTTTTCTGGACCAGACGGCGCAGTGCGGCAGAGACTTCATCGAAGTTTTCGATGTTCCCTTCACTGACCCAACCCAGTTCCAGTCGCTCGATGGCACAGCGTTCCAGCACCAGCTTGCCATCGGGATTGCCTCCCAGTTCGACCAGCTTGATGTTGGAGGCACTGATGTCGATGCCCAGCAAAGGTGGTTGCCGTTTGCTGAATAAAGATCTCACAGAGACCACACAAAACCCCTTCTCCCCCACAAGGAGAGCAACAAAATGTACAAATCGACACGGATACTACCATTGGCCATGGGCCATGGAAAGAATATTCCTGGTGCGGTGGTGCGTGTACGTCATTGGAAGAATCTCCTTTCCTCCAGTTTGCGTGCGACCGCAGCCCAGAGCAAAAAGAGAGCCCCTGTGAGGAACTTGCGTTGCACTGCCGCATTCTGTACAGAGCAGCCATCATATTCCAGGGAGTGGAAAATGTGCGGTATGCTTTGCGCCTGCCTCTGGCGGCAGTTGCATCAAGCCTTGCCGGGTAACACAGGGCCGACTGGCTGAAGAGAATGGGCGAGAGTACTGTCACACTTTTTACAAACACCCCAAAAGATGTCGCACCTTGCCTGTCATTCTGACACTGGCAGGTGTTTTTTCATGCACTGAAAGCTGATCTGTGTCAGGGATTCCCGTGCATTTTGCGAAAATGTGCCCGGGAGGCGGCAAAAGTCGTCCAGTGCCGGGTCTGGCTGGTGCACGGGCAGCGTACTACCCGTTTGGCGGCTGTGGTGGCCCCCGCTCCGATTGTTCGCACTACATTTGAAATCATGTCATTGACTTTTCCTCCCCGCCGTGCTGCGGGCAAGTCTTCTCCCCCGGGTCATGCGCCTTCGCCCCGTGGCCCGCAATCGCCACGCAGTCGCTGGCCTTGGCCACTGCGCGCACTGGGCTGGCTGGTGGGCATTGGCCTGGTCTCGGTGTTTGCTGTACTGGCATTGGGGGTGGTGGTGGTGGCCAGCATTTACCCGAAGCTGCCCGATGTATCGGATCTGGCGGATTACCGGCCCAAGCAGCCACTGCGGGTATTCTCGGCAGAAGGGGCATTGATCGGGGAGTTTGGCGAAGAACGCCGCAAGCTCACGCCGATTGAAGACATTCCACAGGTGATGAAGGATGCGATTCTGGCAGCCGAGGACACGCGCTTCTTCGAGCACAGCGGCATCGACCACATTGGCATTGGCCGCGCCATTCTGGCCAACTTGCGCGATCTCAAGAGCCAGGGGGCATCCACCATCAGCATGCAGGTGGCGCGCAATATGTACCTGTCGCCGGAGCAGACCTTTACGCGCAAGCTTTACGAGATTCTGCTGACGCTGAAGATGGAGCACATGCTGTCCAAGGAAGAAATTCTGGAAATCTACATGAACCAGATTTTCCTGGGCAATCGTGCCTATGGCTTCTCGGCAGCGGCGGAGACCTATTTTGCCAAGCCGCTGCAATCCATCAGCGTGGCCGAGGCTGCCATGCTGGCGGGCCTGCCGGTTGCGCCGTCGCTGTACAACCCGATTCGCCGCCCGGAGCGGGCACGCATCCGCCAGGTGCACATCATCAACCGGATGCAGGAACAGGGCTTTATCACCGCTGCCCAGGCCCAGGCGGCCAAGGATGAGAAGCTGGAGATTCGCCGCGTCATCGACAACTTCCCGGTGCGGGCCGAATATGTGGCGGAAATGGTGCGCCAGTCCATGGTGGAGCGTTACGGGCAGGAGGCCTATACGCGCGGGCTGAATGTGTACACGACCATTCAGATCGCCGATCAGGAAGTGGCCTATCAGGCCCTGCGCGCGGGCGTGATGGATTACGAGAAACGCCAGCGTTACCGTGGCCCGGAAGCGTTCATTGCCCTGCCTGCTGGCAAGACGGAGCGTGAAGAAGCGATTGACAAGATTCTGGCAACGCATCCCGACAACGGCGATCTGCTCTCTGCCGTGGTGCTGGAAGCGGGCCGCCAGAAGGTGGTGCTGGCGCGTGCCGGTGGGCAGACCCTGGAGGTCAGTGGCAATGGGCTGCGGGTGGTGCAGTCGGGATTGGCCGACCGTGCTGCGGCCAATGTGAAGATTCGCCCCGGTGCGGTGGTGCGCGTGGTCAAGCATGCCCGCAATGGCTGGGAGATGGTGCAGTTGCCCGAAGTGGAAGGGGCCATGGTGGCCCTGGAGCCGGATACCGGAGCCATCAAGGCACTGGTGGGAGGCTTCGATTTCAACAAGAGCAAGTTCAACCACGTTACCCAGGCGTGGCGGCAACCGGGTTCGACCTTCAAGCCATTCATTTATTCGGCGGCCCTGGAGCGGGGCTTCATGCCCACCACCATCATTGCGGATTCACCCATGTACTTTCCCCCCAGTGCCGGGGGCGGCAAGGCATGGGAGCCGAAGAACTACGATGGCCGCTTCGATGGCTCGCTGACCATGCGCCGGGCACTGGCGCGCTCCAAGAACATTCCGTCCGTGCGCCTGTTGCAGGCCATCACTCCCAAGGTCGGGCAGGAATGGGTGACGCGCTTTGGTTTCGACCCCAAACGGCAGATTCCCGTGTTGCCGATGGCCTTGGGTTCGGGTGAGGTCACGCCGCTGCAAATGGCCGGGGGCTACGCAGTGTTTGCCAATGGAGGCTATCGCATCGACCCCTGGCTGATCGAGCGTGTCACCGACACGCGCGGCACCGTGCTGACGCAGGCCCAGCCACCCAAGGGCAAGGATCGTCCCCAGGCCATCAGCGATCGCAATGCCTTCATCATGAGCACCATGATGCACGATGTCGTGCGCTCTGGTACCGGCACACGCGCCTACAACGCCCTGAAACGCTCGGACATCTACGGCAAGACCGGCACGACCAACGATGCCCACGATGCCTGGTTCGCCGGCTATCACCCCAGTGTGGTGGCGGTAGCCTGGGTGGGCTACGATACCCCGCGCAACCTGGGCAGCCGGGAAACCGGTGGTGGTCTGAGCCTGCCGATCTGGGTGCGTTACATGCAGACTGCCTTGAAGAACGTGCCGGTAGTGGAACTCAAGCCGCCGCCTGGCGTGGTGCGCAGTGGTGGCGACTGGATGTACACCGAATTCACCAATGGCCGGGCGGTCAGTGCCCTGGGGGTGGAACTGGCTCCCAAACACGATGTCACCGGTGGATTTGCCCCACCCAGCCAGCAGGAGCGTGAGCAGATTCTCGATTTGTTCCGCAATTGAACACAATGCCCTGATGAATTCTGTGGGTGTTGCCGTGCCCATGTACCCGAATATGCGGACATGGAGGCGTGCAAAATGAACCGAAACAGACATCATGCACGGATCTCCAGCGGATTGTCTGGATGGAATATTGCTGTAACCGGCTGAAAATGAAAGATTATTTTTGGCCGGTGGCGAATCGTCCGATTGTGGGCATGCAAGGACGCACTCCGCTGGCCATATAAGTCTTGAAAAATAATAAGAATGCTTTTGATATGATCTGTGTTTCATGTTTTGAGGCCATGCGAATTCAGGCAGGCCATGCCGGCTTTTGACGCTGGCATGGCCTGCCATTTGCCTCTGTCCCCGGCAACGGGGACGGATCCGATGCCGCCAGAATCCCCAGGTCCGCTGCGTGCATGGCTGTGACAGCGCGGCGGCCGTCGTGGGGGTTTTCCACAGGAAATTGAACCAATATGAAAAACGCTTCTTCCCTCGCATCGCGTTCGCGCGCCATCCGCATGACCATGCTGGCCGTTGCCGCAGCCGCTTCCATGGCCTGCTCGGCAGCCCCATCCTACACGGCCCCCGATGATGACTTCAAGGGTCGTGTCAGCCCTGTGGAAACCCCGGTGATTTATCCGGGTACACTCGTGAAGCTTGCGGGCAGCAACTTCAAGCCCGGCCAGGAAGTGCAGGTGCTGTACCAGGGTGAATCGGTGACGGGCAAGCCCGTGGTGGCCGATTCCGAAGGCAAGTTCACCACCCAGACCCAGATTCCCAAGGATGCCGTGCCAGGCCGCCACCCGCTGGTCGTCAGCGTGACCAAGCCTGCTGCTGCCGCTGTCCTTCCATTGAAAGTGTCACCTGAAGTGCCATTGAGTGGAGCCGACCAATTCAATATCCAGAGCCAGAAGCTGGTTCCGGGCCTGTACCAATCGGCCTACAGTGCCAAGAACAATGCGGTGTTCGTGGCTTCCGCCGTGGGTCGCCCGCCAGTGAGCCGTTCGGAACTGACCAAGCTTGATGCCGACACCCTGAAGGAACTCAAGCGGGTGTCCCCGCTGAGCGCGCCGGATCGCCGTGCGCCCGATGGCTCCAGCCAGTCCGGTGGCCTGTACGCCGTCTATGGCGTGGGTGTGGACGATGCGAACGACACAGTCTGGGTGACCAACACCCGCCAGAACACCGTGGCCGTGTACAAGCAATCCGATCTGTCGCTGGTCAAGCAGTTTGAGCCGGGTGTGGTTTCCCACGCACGCGATGTGGTGGTGGATGGCCGCACCGGCAAGGTGTTCGCCACGGCCGCGCGCAGTGCGGATGTCGTGGTGTTCGATGCCAAGACACTGGAAAAGACCAAGAGCATCGCCCTCACATCTTCCGTGCGTGGCCCACAGGCCGCACCGTTCTCCACCATGAGCCTGGCACTGGATGAGGCTTCCGGCCAACTGTTCGTGGTCAGTGCCAGCGGTGACGTGGCCGTGATCGACACCAAGACCGACGAAGTGAAGAAGGTCTTTGCCGTGAAGGGTGCATCTTCCGCTGCGGGTGTTGCCTATGATGCCAAGCATCAGCGCGTGCTGGTGGCATCGCAAGGTTCCGACAACCTGGTGATTGCCGACGCCAACACCGGCGAGGTGCTGCACGATGTGCCCGTGGGTGCAGGTTCGCTGAACGTGGCTTTCGATCCGGTGCGTGAACTGGCCTATGTGTCCAACCGTGGCTCTGGCACAGTGACTGTGGTGAATGCCGAAGGCAAGATCGTTGCCAATCTGGAAGCCGCACCGCTGATCAACCATGTGGCGATTGGCCCCAAGGGTGTGGTGTATGCCGTGAACAAGGGATCGGCCGATGCCGAAGGCAGCGACCACATTCGCCGCATTCAGCCCAAGAACTGAGTCTCTGTGATGCCGCACCGCCAGCCCGAGAGGCTGGTGGTCGTTGTAGTGAATTTTTCGCTCCAAGCCCTGCTGTTTCCGACAGCAGGGCTTTTTGACGTGGGGCTTTCATGGAACTGTCATGCAGGCTGGCTACAAAAGGCTTCTTTTTTGACGTACTTGACGGAAGTTCCATGCACACCAAGCTCCCCACATTCCATCGGCCATCGGCTGCTGCACCATTCCAATTGAAAATGTCTGTGATCGGTGGCCTGCTGCTGACCGCGATGCTGTCTGCCTGTGGCAGCGACGACGATGCAGTCGTCGAAGCCACACCCGCCACCATTGCGCTGGAGAAAATCGGCAGCCACTCGGCGGGTGTGTTCGGCAAGAGTGCCGCCGAAATCGTGGCCTACGATGCCGCCAGCCAGCGGGCTTTCGTCGTCAATGCCCTGGCGGGCGCGCTGGATGTGCTCAGCCTGGCCGATCCTGCCAAGCCCGTGCTGGTGCAGACCCTCAAGGCCGATGGCATTCTGGACGGGGCCGAAATCAACAGCGTGGCCGTCCACAATGGGCTGGTGGCCGTGGCCATTGAAGCCGCCAACAAGACCGATGCGGGCCGGGTGGCTCTCTACCGCGCCAGCAATCTGGAACTGCTCAGCCATGTGCCGGTGGGCGCATTGCCAGACAACATTGTTTTCACCCCCGATGGCCAGACCGTGCTGACCGCCAACGAAGGCGAACCCAGCGACGACTACCAGACCGACCCGGAAGGCTCCATCAGCGTCATCGACATCCGCAACCCCAGCCAGCCCACGGTGCGCACCGCCGGCTTTTCGGCCTTCAACAGCCAGGCCGATGCGCTGCGCCAGCGCGGTGTGCGCATCTTTGGCCCCAGTGCCAGCGTGGCACAGGACCTGGAGCCGGAATACATTGCCATTTCGGCCGATGGCCGCACCGCCTGGGTGACCTTGCAGGAGAATAACGCGCTGGCCAAGGTGGACGTAGCCAATGCCACTGTCACCGACATCCTGCCGCTGGGCTACAAGGATCATGGCGTAGCAGGCAATGAAATCGACGTATCCGATGGCGACGGCAATCCCGCGCTGATGGGCATCGACATTCGCACCTGGCCGGGCTTGCGTGGTCTGTACATGCCAGACAGCATTGCCGCCTACAGCACGCAGGGCAAGACCTATCTGGTCACGGCCAATGAAGGCGATGCCCGCGCCTGGGGCGAGGACGACGATGCCTACTGGCAGGGTGATGCCAGCAAGGGCTTTGTGGAGGAATTCCGCGTCAAGCACCTGGTACACAAGGATGGCTTCGACCGCCGCGCAGGCAATGACCTGTCGCCGCAACTGCGCCAACTGGCAGCGGGCGCGCTGCTCAACCCTTCGGTGTTCGGTTACTGCGGCGCGGTGGCCGACAACCCTGGCAACTGCCGGGCCGATGAGCAACTCGGCCGCCTGAGCGTCACCTGGACGGAGGGTTTCCGCAAGGATGCCAGCGGCCAGCCCGTGCTGTTCAACGCCAATGGCCAGCCCGATGCCACCAGCGGCGACCGCCTGATGTACGACGCACTCTATGCCTACGGCTCGCGCTCTATCTCCATCTGGGATGAGAACGGTCAGCAGGTATGGGATTCGGGCGCGGACTTCGAGAAGTTCACCGCCAACCAGATTCAGACCCGCACTGGCAAATCCTGCACCATCACTTCCGGCACGGCGACGCTGGACTGCAAGACCTTCTTCAATACCAACCATGAAGAAGGCGATGGTCTGGACAACCGCAGTGACAACAAAGGCCCGGAACCCGAAGGCGTGGCTGTGGGCACGATTGGCGAGAAAACCTTCGCCTTCGTCGGGCTGGAGCGTTTTGGTGGCGTGCTGGTGTACGACGTGAGCAACCCACAGGCCCCTACGCTGGAGGACTACATCAACACCCGCACCAACTGGACGGAAAAAGACCTGTCCAAGCTGGACTGGAGCACCCAGGGCGCGGTCGTGGGCGATCTGGGGCCAGAGGGGGTGCTGTTCGTGCCTGCCACACAGTCGCCCAATGGTCAGCCCCTGCTGCTGGTGGGCAACGAAGTCAGCGGAACCACGGCGGTGTTCCAGTTGCGCCTGACTTACTGAGCGTGACTCTGAACGGCATTGCCGCAATCGGGTGACTTTTCGCACCGCCCTGCCGAATCGAGTCCGGCTGGGCAGTGTGGCATTTCAGCCCGGCATGCTGGCAATCACCTGCGCGACGGCGGCGGTGAGTTTCTTGGCATAGGGTACATGCAGGAACTCGTTGGGGCCGTGGGCGTTGCTCTTGGGGCCGAGTACGCCGCATACCATCATCTGTGCCTTTGGGAAACCCTGTGCCAGCAGGCTCATCAGCGGAATGGTGCCACCCTGGCCGATGTAGGCGCAATCGGCCCCGAAATGCGCGTTGCTGGCCGCATCCAGCGCACGGTGCAGCCAGTGGGCCGTGGCCGGGGCATTCCAGCCATCCGTGCCATGCGCGTCCTCGAAGGTGACGCGCGCCTGGTAGGGGGCATTGTCTTCCAGCAGGGCTTTCATCTGCGCCACACAGGCGGCAGCATCCACCAGCGGCGGGGTGCGGATGCTCAGCTTGAACGCGGTGTGCGGGCGCAGCACATTGCCCGCATTCTGCAAAGGCGGCAGTCCTTCCGCGCCGGTCACGCTGAGGGTGGGATGCCAGGTGCGCCGCAGCAGGGCTTCGGTGGGGTCGGTGGTGGTGGGCAGTGCGAACAGGGTGGAGCCGCCGCAGTCGTAATGCGCCCACGGGAAGCGGGCATAGGCTTCCTCGCCCAGAATGCGCGCCGTGGCCTGCGCCTGTGCCAGCCGTTCGGCAGGAATATCGCAGTGGAAGATTTCCGGCAGCAGGCGGCCATTGGCACTGTCTTCCAGCCGGTCCAGTACCTGCCGCATGATGCGGAACGAGGACGGAACCACCCCCGAGGCATCGCCCGAATGCACGCCTTCGGTGAGGATTTCCACCTTCAGCGTGCCGGTGATGTTGCCGCGCAGGCTGGTGGTGAGCCAGAGCTGGTCGTAGTTGCCCGCACCCGAATCCAGGCAGACCACCAGCCCCACGTCGCCCAGGCGGGGCTGGAGTGCATCGATGTAGGGCAGCAGATCGATTGAGCCGCTCTCCTCCGAGGTTTCGATCAGCCCGACGATGCGCGGGTGTGGCAGATTCTGTGCCTTCAGGGCCTGAATTGCCGCGATGCTGGCATAGACGGCATAGCCATCGTCGGCCCCGCCCCGGCCATAGAGCCGCCCATCTTCATAGTGGGGTGTCCACGGCCCCAGGCCGCTGCGCCAGCCAGAGAACTCGGGCTGCTTGTCCAGATGGCCGTACACCAGCACGGTCTGCTGCGACTGCGACTGCGATTGTGTGCGGGTGGCCGCCACTTCAAAGAACAGCAGGGGCGTGCGCCCAGGCAGCCGCACGATCTCCAGCGACAGGCCGGGAATGTGCTGTGCCAGCACCCAGTCGGCAGCGTTGCGCACCACCTGCTCCAGCAGCCCCAGCTCCTGCCACTGAGGCTCGAACAGTGGCGACTTGGCCGCAATGGCAATGTAATCGCTGAGCTGGCGCACGATGTCCTCGTCCCACTGTCGCGTGATCTGCGCCAGGGCGGGAGCGGGCTGGAAGGTCGGGGTTTCGGGGGATGCGGTGTTCATCGGGAACTCCTTCGGATCAAGAAACGGAATCGGCAGCGGGCATGGCAGCCGCCGCAGGCGGCAGATGCGTCTGCACCACCACGTCCAGCCGTGCCAGGCGTTTGCGCAGTTTCAGCACGGCCTTGTCCTTGCTCAACAGCGTGGCCTTGTGCGCCACCGCCAGGTCGATGAACTTCTGGTCGTCGCCGTCACGGCAGCGCACATGGGTGGGGGCGGCCACTTCCACCAGTTGCACGCGGGCATCGAAGCCTTGCAGAATCTGCGCAGCTTCGGTCTGGTAGAACGCCATGCGCGGTTGCAGATGCGGGTAGCACAGCACATGCGCCAGTTCGTCGCGCATGGCAGTCGTGGCGATCCACTGCCATTGCGGCCCATTCAACGACTGATTCAGGGGCAAGGATGCCTGCAAGTGCAGTGCCTGCGGGTCCTGAAACAACAGCAAGTCCAGCACGATGTTGGTGTCCAGAATCAGTGCATTCACTGGCGTATTCATCGGTGCGGTCGCCGCCGGAGCGTGCAGCGGATTCATGCCTGTCCCTGGGGGGCATTGGGGGTGCGCGGTTGCAGCGCACCGGCCACCAGATCGAAGCGGAACAGGCGGCATTCGATCGGGCCGTTCCACAGTGGCACGCGGCGCGACTCCTTCAGGCGCATCTTGCCGGGCAGCTTCAGGTCAGGGGTGAGCAGCCAGGCCGTCCAGCCCGGATAGTGTTTCTTCCAGTGCGCCGACAGTTGCGCGAAAAATTCGCCGCCATCGTTGCCTTCGGCCACTTCCCGCGCCACAAAGCCCTGCTGCTGGCGTTGCGCCACGTTCATGCCCGCGCGTCCGGCAGCGGCAATGCGCTCGCCATATGGCGGGTTGAGCAGCATCACGCCCGCTTGCGCACTGGGCGGCATCCGTTGCAAGGCATCACCGCCGCGCAGTTGCAGCGCGTGGGCCACCCCGGCACGCTGGGCGTTGCGCTGGGCAAAATCCACCATGCGGTGCGAAATATCGCTGCCGAAGATCGGGGCTTGCGGCGCGTGTTCCTGGGCCTGTGCCGCTTCCCGGATGCCCTGCCACACATGGCTCTGGTGCGGCAGCAGCCGCTCGAAGCCGAAACGCCGCAACAGGCCGGGGGCGATGCCGCAGGCGATCTGCGCGGCCTCGATCACCACCGTGCCACTGCCGCAGCAGGGGTCGTACAGCGGCAGGCCGGATGCTGCATCCCAGCCGCTGGCGGCCAGCATGGCAGCGGCCAGCGTCTCCTTCAGCGGTGCGTCACCCTTGTCCTCGCGCCAGCCGCGCTTGAACAGCGGCTCGCCGCTGGTGTCCAGGTAGAGGGTGGCCAGTTCGGCTTGCAGGTGCAGGTGAATGCGCACGTCCGGGCGGTGCGTGTCCACGCTGGGGCGATTGCCTGTCTTGTCGCGGAAGCGGTCGGCCACCGCATCCTTGATGCGCAGTGCGGCAAAGTTCAGGCTCTTGAGCGGACTGCGCTGGGCCGTCACTTCCACCTTGAGGGTCTGGCGCGGCGTGAACCAGGCTTCCCAGGCCACCTCGTGTGCCAGCGCGTACAGATCGTCCTCCTGGCGGTAAGGCGCGTGCGCCAGTTGCACCAGCACCCGCTGCGCCATGCGGCTGTGCAGGTTCAGTTGCAGCATCTGCCGCCACGAAGCCCGCACCGCCACCCCCCCGCGCAGGGGCTGGATGTCGGCGGCAGGCAACTGGGTGATGTGCTGGACTTCCGCCGCCAGCAGCGGCTCGACCTGACCAGCGCAGGGAAGAAAAAGATGGAGGGAATTCACAGGCAAGTACCAATTTCACAATGCAACGATGGCCGTGGCCATGGGGTGCATTGTAGGCCCTGTGCCGCCGCGCCCCTATCCCCCCAGGTACGCTTGCAGCACGCGCGGGTCGCGTGCCAGTGTGTCGGCTTTGCCGTGCAGGGTGATGAGGCCGTTTTCCAGCACATAGCCCCGGTGCGCCAGCTTCAGGGCCTGGCGCACGTTCTGCTCGACGAGGAAGATGGTGATGCCCTGCTGGTTGATCTGGTGCAGGGTGCGGAAGATGTCCTGCACGATGATGGGGGCCAGCCCCATGGATGGCTCGTCCAGCAGCAGCAGGCGCGGGCGGGCCATGAGGGCGCGGCCAATGGCCAGCATTTGCTGTTCGCCGCCGGAGAGGTTGCCTGCAAAGCCGTCCAGCCGTTCCTTCAGGCGTGGGAACAGGCCCAGCACCTGCTCGAAGTCCTGCCGGATGCGGGCTTCGTCGTCGCGGCGGGTGTAGGCTCCCAGCTCCAGGTTTTCGCGCACGCTCATGGTGGTGAGGATGGCGCGGCCTTCGGCCACCTGCACGAGTCCGCGTGCGACGATCTGGTGCGGTGGCAGGCGGCTGATGTCCTCGCCCGCAAAGCGGATTTGGCCGGTTTTCTGGCGCAGCAGGCCGGACAGGGCCAGCAGGGTGGTGGACTTGCCTGCGCCGTTGGCCCCGACCAGGGTGGTGATTTCGCCTTCGCGCAGCTCCAGTGTGATGCCCTTGACGGCCTCGATCTGGCCGTAGCGCACCGTCAGGTCGCGCACGCTCAGCAGGGAGGGTGGTGCGGTGGTGCTCATGGCAGAACCTCCGGGGCGGTGTCGTCGTCTTCGCGCCCCAGGTAGGCTTCGATGACATCGGGGTTGGTGCGGATGGCCTCGGGCTGGCCGTGGGCGATGATGCGCCCGAAGTTGAGCACGGCGATTTCGTCGCACAGCCCCATGACGAAGCGCATGTCGTGCTCGATGAGGAAGATGCTGTAGCCGCGTTCGCGGATCTGGCGGATTTCCTGCATCAGCTCCTGCTTCTCGCTGGCGTTCATGCCGGCCACGGGTTCGTCCAGCAGCAGCAATTCGGGCTGGGTGGCCAGGGCGCGGGCGATTTCCAGGCGGCGTTGCTCGCCGTAGCTGAGGTTGTCGGCCATTTCGTCGGCCTTGTGCTCCAGCCGCATCCAGCGCAGCAGCTCCAGTGCCTGCTCACGCGCCTGTTGCTCCTGGGCACGGAAACCCGTCAGGTTCAGCAGAATGCCGCCCAGCCCGTAGTGCAGGTGGCGGTGGCTGCCGACCACCACGTTGTCCAGCAGGCTCATTTCCTTGAAGATGCGGATGTTCTGGAAGGTGCGGGCCATGCCCAGCCGGGTGATCTGGTGCGGTGGCAGTCCACGCAGGCTCTGGCCGTGGATGCGGATGTCGCCGCCGCTGGCTTGCAGCAGGCCGGTGGCCAGGTTGAACACGGTGGTCTTGCCCGCGCCATTGGGGCCGATCAAGCCGAAGATGCTGCCCTTGGGCACGCGCAGGTTCACGTCCTGCAATACATGCAGGCCGCCGAAGCTCTTGGAGACGGAGTCGAATTCAAGCATGGGTCTGATCCTTGGCGGGGGCGGATGGCGGGGGGCTGCCGGGGCGACGGCGCAAGATGCGCCGCCAGTGCGGTGGGTCCCAGATGCCGCGCGGCAGGAACAGCACGATCAGCACCAGAATCAGTCCATTGACCATCAGCCGGTATTCGGCCAGAAAGCGCAGCACTTCGGGCAGCAGCGTGAGAATCGCACTGCCTGCCAGCGGCCCCACCAGGCTCTGAATGCCGCCCAGCACCGTCATGGTCAGCAGGTGCACGGCGCGGTCGAATCCGAACTCGTTGGGTTCGATGAAGTAGTTCAGGTGCGCACTGAGCACGCCTGCCAGCCCGGCAATGGCCGCGCCGGTGACGAAGGCGACCATCTTGGTGGCCGTGACGTTGATGCCCATCAGTCCGGCTGCGGTTTCGTCTTCCTTGATGGCTTCGAAGGCGCGCCCCACGCGGGAGCGGCGCAGTCGCCCCAGCACGGCCAGCACCAGCAGCAGGGCCAGCAGAATATGCCACCATTGCGTGTGCTGCTCGATGCCGTCCAGCCCCATGGCTCCGCCCGAGTCCACCACGCCGCGCGTGAGCACATCGGCGTTCAGGAAGAACACCCGCACCACTTCGCCAAAGCCCAGCGTTGCCATGCACAGGTACACGCCCGAGAGCCGCAGCGTGGGCTTGCCCACCAGCCAGGCCACCGCGCAGGGCACGAGCACGCCAGCGACCAGTGCCACCGGATACGGCAGGCCATAGTGCAGTGTCAGAATCGCCGACGTGTACGCGCCAATGCCCATGAAGGCCGCATTCGCCAACGTCAGCATCCCGCACGAGAGGGTGATGAACACCGAGATGGCCAGCAGCGCGTGAATGCCCAGCGACAGCACCACATGGCTGTAGATGGCCCAGAATCCCTCAAACCATTCCGTCATGATCGTGTTGCTCCTGCCCGTTCAGGCCTTGCGTTCCAGCACCTTGCCAAACAGCCCCTGCGGACGCACCAGCAGAATCAGGAACAGCAGCCCGAAAGCCACCGCGTCGCGCGTGTTCGAGCCGATGTAGGCCACCGACAGCACTTCCGCAAAGCCCAGGAACAGCCCGCCGATCATGGCCCCGCGCATATCGCCCAGCCCGCCCAGAATGATGACGGCAATGCCCTTGTGCAGCATGGGCTGGCCCATCAGCGGATAGACGGCGTTGGAATACAGCGCGATCAGCACCCCTGCAAAGCCGCCCAGCACTGCCGCCGCAAACGCGGTGACGTGAAACAGCCGCTCCACGTTGATGCCCAGCAGGCTGGCGGCCTTGGGCGACTCGGCAATGGCACGCAGGGCGCGGCCCAGTTGCGTTTTCTGCATGGCCAGCATCAGCGCGACCATCAGCGCGAACGACACCAGGATGATGAGCAGTTCCACGACCGTGGCATGGATGCCCGCCACCTCCAGTACCACATCGGGCACGGCGGCTTCGGGGAAGCGTTGGGTTTCCGCGCCGAACAGCCCCTGTGCGGCACTGCCCAGAATCATGGCCACACCGATGGTGGCAATCATCGGAATCAGGTGTGGCGCGTCGCGCTGGCGCAGCGGTTTGAGCACCAGGTACTCGATCAGCAGCCCCAGCAGCCCGCTGCCCAGACAGGCCAGCGGCACGGCCAGCCACAGCGACATCTGCAACTGCTGCACCAACGTCAGGGCCACATAGGCCCCGGCCATGAACACCGCGCCGTGCGCCAGGTTGATGACCCCCAGAATCCCGAAGATGAGCGTGAAGCCCAGGGCGAAAAGGGCATACACACTGCCCAGCGAAAGCGCGTTGATAAGCTGTTGTCCAAGCATGGTCGAAAAGGTGTTGGGTGGGGTTGCCGTGCACCGCACAGAACCGACAAGGGCGTGAAGTCACTTCGCGATCTTATGGCGATGCCGTACAAGCAGCACCGTCATGCCGGGCTTGACCCGGCATCCAGTAACTGGATTCCCGCTTTCGCGGGAATGACGGGTACTTTTCTGGACTGACCAGCATCGTATGGTTCTGAGATCGTGAACACGTTCTTGGGGAGCTTACTTCTGCACCACATACTGCTGGTTCTGCGTCAGCGTCACCACTGGCGTTTGCACCGCATCAAAGCCTGCGGGCTTGCCGCGCTTGTCGATGGCCTGCTGGAAGCGGAAGGCTCCGGTCGCGCCGGTATGCGTCACATGGGGCAGGGCTTCGCGCAGGGCGGCGCGATCCTTGTTCACGTCACCGCTGGGCTTGGCCTGTTGCAGTCCCTTGGCCAGAATGTGCATGGCATCGAACGCCTGTGCCGCGAACTGGTCGGGTTGCTTGCCATACTTGGCCTGGTAGCTCTGGATGAACTGCTGGTTCTCCGGCGTATCGTTGGAAGACGACCACGGGCCGCCCACCCACACATTGTCCGACCGCTCGCCCGCCAGCTCGAACAGGCGTGGCGTGTTCAGGCCATTGCCGCCGATGAACGGCTGGGTGATGCCCAACTGGCGTGCCTGTGCCACGATCGGGCCGCCTTCGGCAATCAGCGTGGAGATGACGATGGCATCCGGTTCACTGGCCTTGATCTTGGTCAGTTGCGCCTTGAAGTCCACGTCGCCCTTGGCATAGGTCTCGGTGGTGGTGATGGCGATCTTCTGGTCGTCCAGAGCCTTCTTGAAGTTCTCGTAGCCGTTCTTGGTCAGCACATCGTCATTGCCGTAGATCACCGCCACCTTCTTCGTGCCGGTGGCGGCCACGGCCTTGCGCAGCGTCTCGGGCAGCACCACGGCTTCCGTCACGGAATTGCGGAACACATAATCGCCCACTTGGGTGATGCCATCCACGGTCAGCGAGGTGCCAAAGGCCACGGTCTTGGCCTGCTGGGCAATCGGGTGTGCGGCCGAAGCGGAACTCGACAGCGTGGGGCCGAACACCGCCAGCACCTTGTCCTTGTGGATCAGTTTCTTGAAGGTATTGATGGCCTCGTCCTTCTTGCCCTGGTCGTCTTCCACCAGCAGCACGATGGAATCGCCGTGAATGCCGCCGGCAGCATTGATCTGCTCGGCCGCCAGCTCGAAGCCCTGGCGAATCGCCTGCCCGTACTGCGCCGCGCCCCCCGTCAGGGCTGCCGCCACACCAATCTTCACATCCGCAGCCTGCGCCGATGCCGCCACCAGACCCAGCACCGCCAGAGCCGCCCAGGAACGCACTTGTTTGAAATCAGCCATGAAATCCTCCAGAGAAAATTGTTCATTGAAAACCGCAGAGCTTGCATCAGTGCGGCATTCATGAGAAAGAACCGATCTGTCCGCCAGACAGAACTTGGCTGGTTATTGTGGCGCAATTCAACGGGTGTTCGTGGGCTTGTCCTTGAAAACAGCAGCAGTGCAAGGTTTGTTCGTCGGTGGGGATGTTCGCCGGTTCACTGTGGTCTGGTGTTGCGCAACGCCAGCAATACCACGGACTGTGGCGGGCTGACCATGGTATGGTCAGATGGATGGTGCGCCAAGGTGGGCACGAAGTGTCGTGCCTTCATACTCATGGCGGAACACGCCGCGATGGCGGAGGATAGGCACTACATGATCGACGAAGTCTTCCAGTCCGCTGGGCAGGATGATAGGCATCAGGTTGAAGCCATCGATCGCACCGCTGGAGAACCATTCGATGATGTCGTCGGCGATCTGCTCTGGCGTGCCGACGATGGCGCGGTGGTTGTTTGCGCCGCCGCCGCGTGTGCGCAGCAGTTGCCGCAAGGTGACGCCTGGCTGATAAGCCTTAGCCAGCAAGTTGCGGGCAAACGTGGTGGAGCCATTGACTGGCACGGGAATACCTGCGGGCAATGGCTGGTCGAGATCGAAGCCGCTGGCATCTACCTGGAGAATGCCGCCCAACCATTTGAGGCCCTGCTCCAGACTGCTGAGCTCCCATAGAGCAGCTTCACGTTCGCGTGCTTCGGCTTCGGTACTGCCGATGATGGTGACCAGTCCGGGCAGGATGGCGATTGCATTCGGGCTTCGCCCCAGGGCTTGTGCCCGCTGGCGCAGTTTGGTTGCGTAAGCTTGTGCGTCGTCCAGTGTGTGTGCGGCTGTGAAAACCAGTTCTGCGTGCGCTGCGGCCAGCTCCAAACCGTCATCCGAGCCACCGGCCTGTACCAGCACGGGTTTGTCCTGTGGGGAGCGAGGCAAATTCAATGGGCCGCGAACACGGAAGAATTCCCCTTCGTGATGAATGGGCCGCACCTTGTCATGTTCAATGAACTTGCCGCTTTGTGCATCAGCGATCAGTGCGCCTTCACCCCAGCTTTCCCAGAGTGCTTGCAGTACCTGTGCAAACTCGATGGCGCGGCGATACCGTTGGGCATGCTCGGGTACGGCATCCAGCCCGAAATTGGCGGCAGACGGAAGGTCGGCACTGGTAATCAGATTGACACCTGCACGTCCACGGCTGAGATGATCCAGTGTGGCGATGCGGCGCGCGATGTTGTAGGGTTCGTTGTAGCTGGTGGAGACGGTGGCAATCAGGCCGATATGCCGCGTGGCTGCGGCGATCGTGGCCAGCACCAGTGTGGGCTCCAGTGCAGGGAAGGGGCCGGTTCCGGATCGATCGGGGTGGGCTGGACGGTCAGGTAGGAAGATGGCATCGAAGGTGCCGCGTTCGGCAATCTTTGCTACTTCGACGAGGTAGTCCGGGTCGAGGAAGGCATCGGCTCGGTTGCCAGGCCAACGCCAGGCACCGCTATGGGTTCCCGCACCGATGAAATTCAGGTTCAGGTGGAGTTGTCGCTGGGACATGGAGTTCTCAATGGGCGAAGGAATCAGAAGTCAGAAAAATCCTGTTGCTGGCAAGGCGGTGTCGTGAAGAAGATGGGCACCGATTTGCTGGGCCTTGTAGCTGTTGGGGTTGTGTGCCGCGAGCGTGCGTGCGTTGCGCCAATGGCGATCGAGGTTGCGTTCGCGCTGGGCGGCAGAGGCACCGCCCAGGTCGAACAACTGGGCTCCGGCGCGTATGACCAGTTCGTCCACAATGATCTTTGCATGGCTGGCACGCAGCGCGGCAGTGTGCGCCAGCGTCGCAACTTCATCCTGGCTCGCGCCTTCTTCACGGGCCTGGTATGCTGCATCAAGCGCGTCGGCGGCAGCAAGTACGATAGTTTCTGCTGCAAATGCGGCACTGGCAATCTGCCCCAATGTCTGTTGCAGCAACGGGTCATCGGCAGGCGTTGGAACCGGGGCGTAATAGAAGCTGTGCGGGCGATTTTTCAGCAGCTCTGTGGCATCGCGCTGGATGTTTCGCAGGATGCCTGCATTGACCGCTGTCAGATACAACTGGGGATAGGTACTGGCGTAGGGAATGTTGCCTTCGCTCGCGTGTTTGCGGACATCGGCAAATACTTCTTCTGGGTTCACTTCGACATCGGAAAAGATCACTGATCCTGAAGAGGTCAGGCGTTGGCCCACACCATCCCAATCGTCTATGACCTCAACGCCATTGCGCCGGGTGGGGATGACGATGGTTGCCGGGCTGCCGTCAGGCAGGGCGGCGCGAACATTGATCAAGTCACTGTAGAGAGAGCCGGTGGTGTAGTACTTGTGGCCAGTGAGCAGCCAGCCGCTTTGGTGTGGGCGCAGGGCGGTCCGCAGTGTTTCTCCACCCACCACATTGCGCTGGGCCTCTCCGGAGCCCAGGCTCACGATGGCACCATCGGCGATTTGCCTTGCAATGCCAAGGTGACGGCCATCCGGTGAATTGCGGGCATAGCGATCGACGAAAACGAAATGGTTGCGCAGGATGTGGGCGATGTTGGCATCCACGCTCCCCAGTGCAATTGCCAATTCAAATACGGATCGGAGGCTCTCGCCCTGTCCGCCGTCCTCGACTCTGATCCGAAGGGTTCCCAGTTGCGCGGCACGGATTCTGTCGATTTCCTCGTAGGGCAGGATGCGCTGGTGTTCGCGTGTGGCTGCGCCTTCGCCGATGGAATCCAGCAGACGCTGGATTTCAGGTTTTTTCAGAAAGGATGAAGTGAAGTTGGTCATGAGAAAGTGCGCGGGAAATTGAATGGATGTGCTCGCGTGCGTCTGAAGTCTGTGTACTGTCGCGCATGAGTGGGTTGGATCAGGGGGCGAGGTACAGTTCGGAGAAGCTGCCGTAGAGACGCTCTGCGGTGGGCACGGCGTTCTTGACCTTGACGTTGCTGACTACGGTTTCTGGTGGTTTGCCCAGATCAATGCCAGCAACGTCTTCCCACAGTGTTTTCTGGAACTGCAAGAACAAATCCTTGCGTGTGGCTTCATCTGGTTCGACTGCGGCTGCTTCGAGCAGACGGTCAATCTCTGGATTGACGTAGTTGCCGGTGTTCGAGAATGGCAGGCCGATCTTGAAGTTCTTGGACCAGTAGCCTCTTTGCACACCCACCGTGGGATCGAATACGTTCGAGAGGCCCTCTACAGTGATATCGAAGTCACGGTCGGTATAGACCGTTTTCGTGTATGTGGCGAAATCGTATGACTTGATGCTGGCATCGATGCCGATCCGTTGCAGGGACTGGCGGATGATTTCTGCAATCTGCGGCGGGCGATAGGGGTTGTAGAGCAGTCGCAGCGTCAAACGTTTGCCGTCAGCACCACGTGGGTAGCCTGCCTGATCGAGCAATGCTTCGGCCTTTTTCGGATCGATTTCATGGAAGGCAATCGAACTGTCGTGATAGCGGCTTGCCACGCCGATGGCCGACGCGGAAGGCACGCCTTTGCCATACCAGGCAAGCTTGTTGATCTGATCGACCGAGATCACATGGGCTATGGCACGGCGCACGTCCCTGTTCTTCAGTGCGGGCGTATCGAAGTTGAACAGGATCTGGTTGTGATGACCCTGCCAGGGCCAGCCACGGACATCGACGTTCAGATGCGGGAGTTTTCCCAGCCGGTCGATGTCGCCATTGGCGATGGCATTGCCGGCAATGTCGATGCTGCCGGCTTCCAGGGCTGCCGCAACCGCACTGGGGTCGGTAATGAACCGCACGACAATTTTGTCCAGATATGGCCTGGGTTGATCCCAGTAGTTGGGATTGCGTTCAAGGATGAGGTGACTGCCTTTGACCCATTCCTTGAATATGAAGGGGCCCGTACCGACAGGGGCGCGGTTGTGCGGATTGCTGGCAATGTCCTTGCCTTCATACAGGTGGCGGGCAACGATGGGTGTTTCCGACGCAGCCAGTGCGGTCAGAAGATAAGGCGCAGGCTTGTCGAGCAAAAGTACGATGGTGTGCGGGTCAGGAGTCTGGATTTCGCGTACCTGCGCAAAGGTGGCGCGTCCGCGTGAGTGGTGCTGCTTGTTGGCCTGGATGGACCAGGCCACGTCGGCAGATGTAAAGTCCGCCCCATCGTGCCATTTGACCCCTTTGCGCAACTTGAACGTATAGCGAAGGCCGTCTGGTGCCACCTCCCACGCGGTGGCCAGCAGCGGCTTGGGATCGAGTTGATCGTTGAATGTCAGAAGGCCCTCGACGATCTTGGGGCCTACATCAATGACGCCTCCCGCCGGAGTATTGATGGGCACCAGTGATGGTGGCTCCACGGGTAATGCCCAGTTGAGGATGCCGCCTTGAGCGGGCTGTGCGTGAACTGGGGACGCCATGCTCAGCGTGATGAGGCTGGCGTACAGGAAATACCTTTTTATCTGACTGAAACGAGGCATGGGGACTTTCTTTCTTCACTGGGGGAAGTGTTTGTGAAATTGTGATTATTTGAATATATTTATTCAATTTTGATCGTTGAGGCCATTTTGCTTTTGAAGCAAGAATCATAGTTTGAGAGGTGGTTATGTTGAAGGAAGGAGTTGTTATTAATTAATGATTGAATAAATTAAGGATCTAAAAAGATTAGCTAATATTTATTAAATATTTTGGTTTTTTCTGGTTGTCTGGATAATTTTTTGATTATTTGAATGAGATCAATCAATGACAATCAAGCGACGTGATGTGTTGGTGGCAGCATTGGCTGGTGCCGGGTTGAGCAGTCTTCCTTTGGGTGTGTTCGCCCAGGAGGTATCCAGGGATGGAGGTACGCTGGTGCTCTCCAGCAGCGTGGAGCCGGTTCATCTGAATGCGGTTTTCAGCACGCAGGCAGGGCCTTCCGAAGTTGCGGCCAAGGTGTTTGACGGGCTGGTCGATTTCGATGTCGATAACACTGTTCAGCCAGGCCTGGCCCAATCATGGGAGGTCAGTGCGGACGGGTTGCGGGTGACATTCCGTTTGCGTGAAGGGGTCAAGTGGCACGATGGCAAGCCTTTCACTTCGGATGATGTGAAGTTTTCAGCAGCAGCCTGGGGCAAGTACAACGCCCGTGGACGCATTGTCTTCTCCGCGCTGGATCGTGTCGAAACGCCTGATGTGCTGACTGCCGTGTTTCATCTCAAGGAGCCCGCACCGGCGTTGCTGGCTGCACTGGCTGCGCGGTCATTGCCTGTCATTGCCAAACACAGCTACCCAGATGGAGATGCCGATCTTGCGGCTGCAAAAAGCAATAATGCTCCTGTTGGAACGGGGCCTTTCAGGTTTGTCGAATGGGAGCGGGGCAGTCACATCATTCTGGATCGGAATCCGGAGTATTGGGACAAGAACAAGCCTCGTCTGGATCGCATCATCATCCGCATCCTGCCGGATACCGCGACTACCAGTGTGGCCTTGGAGTCGGGCAATGTGCATGTCTCTTCCTTCATCCCGCTGAGCAATATCGAGCGGCTCAAGACCAAGTCGGAGTTGCAGGTGATCGACGATCCGCGCGGTTCGCTCTACAACGTCGGCGCGCTGGTGCTGGAGTTCAATCTGGATCGGGATCGCTGGCGGGACCGGCGCATTCGCGAGGCCTTTGCACATGTGATCGACCGGGATTTCATCCAGAAGAACCTGTACTTTGGCTACGCCACGCCGACGGAAACGCCGATTCCGCCGGGCTTTGCCCAGTACCACAATCCAGATGTGCCGCGCTATCCCTATGACCTAGGAAGAGCCGAGGCGTTGCTGGAGGAGGCGGGCTACAAGCGTGACGGTAGCGGCATACGACTACGCTTGACCAACGATCCTGCTGCCAACAATGCCACGCATACGCAGGTGGCCCAGTATCTCAAGGGGCAGTTGGCCAAGATTGGCGTGGACTTGCAGGTGCGTGCGCAGGACTTCGGGCAGTTCGTCAATCGGGTCTATACCGCGCGTGACTTTGACACAGCCATTTATCACGCAACAGTGGGGCCTGACCCTGCACTGGGTGTGCACCGCTTCTACTGGAGCAAGAACTTTCAGCCCGGCGTGGCGTTCTCGAATGCGGCCAACTACAACAATCCGGAGGTGGATCAATTGCTTGAAGCCGCCGGGCGTGAACTGGATTTCGAGAAGAGAAAACAATTGTATTTCGAGTTCCAGAAGGTGGTGCAGACCGATCTGGTGCGCATCCCCATCGTCTCTCCGCGCTATCCCATTGTTGCCAGTGCGAAACTGCGGAATCTGGTGACCAGCCCGGCTGGTGCCACGGGCAGCTTTGCCGATACCTATTTTTCCGAAAAGTGAAGACAGAGGTGACCGAACATGAGCACTGAGACGATTTCCCCTGTAGAGGCGAAGCTGGATGAATCGCCCGCAACTGTAATATCTGCTGAAGGGCATATTGCCGTAGCCCAATTGCAAGTCTGGCTGGCGGGCAAGGAGGAACTGGCCTTCTTTGACGTGCGGGATGAAGTGCCGTATGCGCAAGGGCATATCCTGCATGCAACCCATTTGCCATGGGCACGCCTGGAGTTGCTGGCGCGTACGCTGGTTCCGAGATTGGAGACTCGTATTGTGTTGACCGATGCGGGGGAGGGGCTGGCCGAGCGTGCGGCGAGAACCTTGTTCACGGCAGGCTATACCCAAGTCTTTCTGTTGGCAGGTGGCAACCGTGCCTGGATTGATAGTGGTCAATCCTTGGTAACCGGGCGCAATGTGCTTAGCATCGGCTTTGCCGAAGTGGTCGAACACCAGTTGCATACGCCGAACATCTCGGTACAGGAGTTGAAGCAGCGATTGGATCGAGGCGACGATGTCGTCGTGCTCGATATCCGACCACGCGAGGAGTATGAAAATTTCCGTATTCCTGGTGCCATCAATGCGCCTGGCGTGGAGCCGGTTCACCGGCTGGATGCCTTGGGCATTGGCCCGCAGACCCTGGTGGTGACGCATTGCGCGGGGCGTACGCGCAGCATTTTCAGCACGCAGACGCTGGTCAATGCGGGGGTGACCAATCCAGTGGCATCGCTGACGGGCGGCACCATGGAGTGGCTCATTGCCGGGTACGAACTGGATAGCGGCCCGGCGGGCAGTGCGCCTTTGCCGGATGCCGGGCAACTGCAAAGGCTGCGTGAGCGCAGCGCGGCACTCGCGCAGCAGCAAGGTATTCGCAGCATTGATACGCAGACCCTGGAGCGTTTCGAGACGGATACCAGCCGCACCCTGTTTCGTTTCGATGTACGCACACCGGAGGAATATGTGCAAGGGCATTGGCCCGGCTTCCGCTCTGCTGCGGGCGGACAACTGGCCAATGGACTGGAGCGTTTCGCCGGGGTGCGTGGTGCGCGTATCGTGCTGCACGATCCGGATGGTGTGCGCGATGTGCTGACCGCATCATGGTTGCAGCAGTTCGGCAGCGAAGTCTATGTATTGAGGGCCGAAAGGCCAACGACCCTGGAGGTGGGGGGCGAGCCGCATCGGGTGATTGGCCTCCTGGATGCACCATGGGTGCAGGCCGATGCGCTGTATCACTGGCTGGGCGAAGGGCGGGTTCGTTTGCTGGATGTCGAAGGTGCCAATGCCTACCGCAAGGGCCATATTCCCGGTGCCGAGTACGCAGAACGCTTTGCCTTGCCTACCCGGCTGGGCGAGGCGGGCGAGACCGTGGTCATTACCTCTGCCGATGGCGTATTGGCACAGGTAGTGGCATCCAGCCTGGCGCGTGAAACCGGCAAGGCCATCCATGCGTTGTTGGGAGGCAATCGCGCCTGGCGCACCCAGGGTCTTGCGACCGAGACGGGCAGATTGGAGCCAGAGGCGGGCAGTGAACTGCCGGACAAGTATGCACTGCCGCCAGAAAAGCGCGATGCGCAGTTCCGCCAGTATCTGAAATGGGAACTCAGCCTGGTCAAAACGCTTGGGGCGGATCCGCATCTGCACTTCGACATTCGTTCTGGCTTGCAAGGCGGAACCGCCTGACATGAGCCATCGTGTGCTGCGCCGCCTGCGTCGGCTGGCCTTGCAGGCGTTCCTGTTGGTATTGGGGGTCATCATCCTGAACTTCGTGTTGGTGCAACTGTTGCCAGGCGATGCTGCGGAGGTCTTTGCGGGGGAGGCAGGCATAGCCACCCAGGAGACCATGGCGATGCTGCGCGAGCGTTTTGGTGTCGATCAACCGGTGCTGGTGCAGTTGTTGATTTACCTGGGGGGACTGGTGCGTCTGGACTTGGGTTTTTCAGTGCGCTACAACGCGCCGGTGGCCGAGGTGATTTTCTCGCGCTTGCAGATGACCCTGTTGCTGAATTTTGCTGCGCTGGTGCTGGCCGTGTTGATCGGGTTGCTGTTTGGAATTGTCATGGCCAATCTTCGTGGCCGCTGGCCTGACCGTGCCTTGTCTGCTCTCGCATTGACGTTGTACTCGACGCCGGGCTTCTGGATTGGCCTGATGCTCATCGTGCTGTTCTCTGTCCAACTGGGCTGGCTGCCTTCCGATGGCTATCGCACTATCGGAGCGTCCCTGCATGGCTGGGACTATGCGTGGGATCTGGGACGACACCTGATCCTGCCGGCCTTTGCCTCGGCCACTTTCTTCATCGCCATCGTGGCGCGCCTGACGCGCACGGCAATGATCGAGATCCGCCAGCAGGATTTCGTGCGCACGGCTGTTGCCAAAGGGCTGCCCGCCTGGAGGGTGACCTTGCGCCATGTGCTGCGCAATGCGTTGATCCCGCTCACCACCATGGTGGGGATGCAGGTTGGCGCACTGTTGGGTGGTGCGGTCGTGATCGAGACGATCTTTGCCTGGCCGGGTCTGGGACGGCTGGCGTATGACGCCATCTTGGGTCGGGAGTATGTGGTGTTGCTGGGCATTTTGCTGATTTCCTCATTGCTGGTCATTGCTGCCAACGTGCTGACAGACTTGTTGCAGGCTTGGCTGGACCCCCGTATCAAGGATTGAATCACCATGTCCACTGCCAATGTGCCGCTGGCTTGCGATGCTGGCACTGCCAAGCCATGGTTCGGTGCTGCTGCCGCAGCACTGTTGAAGGACCGTTGGGCCGTACTGGGCTTGTTCGCATTGCTGTTGCTGGCGTTGATGGCCTTGTTCGCACCTGGGCTGTTTCCTGGCGATCCGTTGTCATCCGTGGGGCCGGCATTGCTGAAACCGGGTGCAAACGGGCAATTTCCATTGGGGACAGACACGCTGGGGCGCGATGTTCTGGCGGGCGTGGCGCATGGGGCCCGCGTTTCGTTGAGCATCGGCATATTGGCGACCTTGTTCAGTGTGGTGCTGGGTGTGTCCGTTGGTGTCATTGCCGGCTATGCCGGTGGCGTGATGGATGAAGTGCTCTCGCGCATCACGGAGTTGTTCCAGACCACGCCGTCATTCCTGCTGGCGATAGTCATCGTCTCGCTGGCCGGGCCATCGGTTGGCATGATCGTGCTGGCCATCGGATTGGGGAACTTCCCTACGTTTGCCCGGCTGGCCAGGGCCGAGTTCAGGCAGTTGCGGCATGCCGACTTCGTTGTGGCTGCGCACAGCCAAGGCTATGGCAATGCACGCATCGTATTCCAGGAAATTCTGCCCAATACCTTGCCGCCGGTCATCGTCACGGCCACGGTGCAGACCGCCTCTGCCATCCTCACCGAGTCTGGCCTGTCTTTTCTGGGGCTGGGCGATCCCAATGCTGTTTCCTGGGGCAGCATGATCGGCAATGGCCGGGAAATGCTGCAATCAGCCTGGTATCTCACGGCCATTCCGGGCGGCATGATCATCCTCGCCATCCTCGCCTTCAACATGCTGGGCGATGGGTTGAACGAGGCCTTCAATCCGCGCCTGAGAAAGTCCCCATGAATACGTTTGGCCCGACCAAGTCTCAAGAGTTCTTGCTTGCGGTTCGCGAGCTGAATGTGCGTTTTGCATCGGGTGCCGTGGCCGTGGAGCGGCTGGACTTCGATTTGCATGCAGGGCAGACGCTGGCTTTGGTTGGTGAATCAGGCTGCGGCAAATCGAGCACGGCATTTGCCCTGCTGGGCCTGTTGCCCACAAGTGCCAGGCAGGAAGGCAGCATCTTGTTCGAGGGCCAGGAATTGACAGGCCTCAAGGAGCACCAATGGCAAGGCCTGCGGGGCAGACGTATCGGGATGGTTTTCCAGGAGCCCATGACCTCGCTCAATCCGGTTTACCGTATCGGTGAGCAAATTGTGGAGACCTTGCGATGCCATTTGCCGCTGTCGCGCGCTGCTGCGCGAGCGCGTGCCCTGGAGTTGCTGGATATGGTGAGGCTGCCAGAGCCGCAACGCATCATCGATGCCTATCCCCATGAGATCTCCGGCGGACAGCGGCAACGCGCCATGATTGCCATAGCCATCAGTTGCGGACCTGGCCTGCTTGTGGCCGACGAGGCCACGACCGCACTGGATGCGACGATCCAGGCGCAGATTCTGGAACTGCTCGACAGCCTGCGGCGGGAGCTGAACATGGGTCTGCTGCTGATTACCCACGATCTGTCACTGGTGGCGCAATGGGCGGACCAGGTCGTGGTGATGCACCATGGTGAAAAGCTGGAGCAATTGCCTGCGAGCCAACTGTTCACCCACGCGCTGCACCCCTACACGCGGGGATTGATTGGCGCGTCGCTCAGGTTGGACAGCCGCCGCCATTACCGGCATGGCAGCCTGCCGGAAATCCGTGTCAGCACCGATGCGAAGGGCGACTACCAGTACGCAGTGCAGACACCTGCGACATTGCCCGATATGGGGCCTGATACCAGCGAGGCAGTGCCATTGTTGCAGGTTCAGGACCTGTCGGTGGATTACCGCCTGCACCAGGGCAGCAAACGTGCCGTTGATGGTGTTTCCCTTGATCTGGCGCAGGGCGAAACCCTGGGGCTGGTGGGTGAGTCAGGCTGCGGGAAATCGACGCTGGCCAAGGCCATTCTGCGCTTGCAGCCTGCTGCAGCGGGTCGGATCGTGCTGGCTGGGCAGGATGTGACACATCTGGAAGGCCAGGCATTGCGTCGTCAGCGCAGTCGTATGCAGATGATATTTCAGGATCCTTACTCTTCGCTCAATCCCCGCCGCAGCGTTGAAGCCATTCTGGATACAGCCTTGCTGGTGCAGGGCGTGGCATCGCCACAGCGGCACCAGCGTATCCTGGAGATCATGGATCGGGTGGGCCTGCCGCGCAGTGCGCTGTCCCGCTACGCACATGAGTTTTCCGGTGGTCAGCGTCAGCGCATCGGCATTGCGCGCGCATTGATCGTTCAGCCATCGCTGGTGGTGTGCGATGAGCCGGTTTCCGCACTCGATGTCTCGGTGCAGGCGCAGATTCTCAATTTGTTGGTGGAACTCAAACATTCCCTGCAACTGTCCTTGCTGTTCATTTCGCATGATCTGGCCGTGGTGCAATACATCTCGGACAGGGTCGCTGTCATGCAAGGAGGCTGCATTGTCGAGATGGGCGATCCGATGGATCTGTGGCGGCAGCCGCAACACGATTATTCACGCCAGCTTGTCGCCTCGGTGGATGTGGTACGCAAGGTGGCTTGAGAGACGAATCCATTTTGAGCCTGTTATTTTTCATTGCCATGAATTGATCCTTTGTTTTGATGTTGAATAAATAGTCAGGGATTTGGCTTATTGGTGACCAGTTGCGTGCTTTTGGTATTTTGGGTGTTTTTTTTATTAATAACAAGGCATAGATAGCTAAGGCGAAATTATTATTTAGATATCGATTGATTTTGCCATAAACTTTTCTGTGATTTTTCGATGGGCGTATTGCCTATTTAATCAGGAAAAGGTTGTTATGAGCTTATTGAATCGCATGGTTTCTGGTTTTCGCTTCGCCTTGCCCATATTGCTGGCTGGTGTATTGGGCACATCATTTGCTCAGTCCGAGGCCGATGGCCTGGATTTGTCGAATGTGACACTCACCGTGGGCACGCCGAACAAGACGGGGCTGCGCCGACAGTTGCTGGCATCGGGTGAAGCAGAAAACACGCCATACCAGATCAAATGGGCCGATTTTGATTCAACTCCGCCATTGATCGAGGCATTGCGGGCACAGCATGTGGATATTGCTCAGGGTGGCGAGACGGGCGTTCTTTTTGCCATTGCCAATGGTCAGAAAATTGCCATTCTTGGCGCAGGACTGGAGAAAAATATCAGTGGCAGTGCCATTTTGGTGCGCGGTGATTCTGATATTCAGAATGTTGCTGACCTCAAGGGCAGGAAGATTGCCCTGCCATACTTCACCAAGCAGCATTATCAGTTGGCCAAGGCACTGGAGCAGGCTGGTGTCCCCTGGGATTCGAAGCTGATTCTGCGCCTCAACACCACGGATGGACTCTCTGCACTGGTCAATGCGCAGGTGGATGCCTTTGTAGTCTGGGATCCCAATTCAGCCATCGCGCAGATCGAGCATGGCGCGCGTGTCATCAAGCCGTTGAAGGAAGCGATCGAGACCGCCAGCGTGCTGTATACCCACCCAGCCAATCTGGAGGATCCGAAGCGGACGGCGGCCTTGAAGGATCTCACCCGCCGGATCGTGCGGGCCCAGGCCTGGGTCAATGCGCATCCTCAAGAGTGGGCCGAGCAGGTGGCCAGGCTGTCCCAGGTATCCCCTGCGGTGGCGAAGTTGCAGACTGAACGTTCCTCGCCTTCGCATGTGCCTGCCACCGATCCGGCAGTCCTTGCGGGATGGCAAGAGGAAATAGACTATTTTGTTGGCATTGGCCAGTTCCGGAAAAGCTTTGCCATCGAGGATTTCATCGCCAAAGATTTCTCTGAAGTGATTCAGAGTGAGAACCAGCACCTTGCCACGCGCAAGACGGCAAGGGCCGACTGATGGTGTCGGTATCTTCATCGAGGGGAGCCGTTGCTTCACTCGGGCAGGAGCGGGGTGCCGCCCAGGTGGTGGAGCCTGCGGGATTGGAGCGGCTGACGCCAGCAGTCCAGCGCGCCAAGCCTTTGCTGCCACATGGCATCAGCCGATTGGCAGGTATCTCCGGACTGTTTGTGTTGTGGTGGGTAGGCACAACGGTCGGTTTTATTCCAGAGGCTTTGTTTCCGTCACCAGGAACCATGGCGAGAACCTTTCTTGAATTGCTGGCGAACGGGCAGTTGCTGGAGTCGTTGCAGGTTTCCCTGTGGCGGGTTTCGGTTGGCTTTGCCATCGGCCTTCTGGTCGGTGTGGGCCTGGCACTGTTTGCCGGCCTGTGGCGTGTGGGCGAGAACCTGGTAGATGCCCCCATGCAGATGCTGCGCACCATGCCGTGGGCAGGGCTGGTGCCACTGCTCATCATCTGGCTGGGTATCGATGAGGCACCCAAGATTGCATTGGTTGCGTTTGCGGTGGCATTCCCTCTCTATCTCAATACGTTTGCGGGCATCCGCAATGTTGATAAGACCCTGGTGGAGGCAGCCAGAACCCTGGGGCTTAACCGCTGGAACATGGTCTTCCAGGTCATTCTCCCGGGTTCGCTGCCCAGCCTGCTGGTGGGCTTGCGCTACTCGCTGGGTTCAGCTTGGCTGGCGTTGGTGTTTGCCGAAACGGTGAACAGCCAGAGCGGCCTGGGCTATCTCATCACCTATGCGCGTGAGGTTTATCGGGTGGACATCGTCGTGCTGTGCCTGGTGATCTATGCCTTGCTTGGCCTGGGGGCCGATCTCATCGTGCGACTGCTTGAAAAGGGTTTGCTGCAATGGCGACAGAACTTCGTCGGGAATTGAAGTCCATCGTGGGTGCGGTGCAGCCAACTGACGCGGCTTTGTCGGTTCGGGTGCGGGGCCTGGTAAGACGCTTTGGCGAGCGGGAGGTCATCAAGGGGCTTGATCTGGATATCGCCAAGGGTGAGTTTGTTGCCTTGCTTGGTGCCAGCGGCTGTGGCAAGAGTACTTTGCTGCGCATTCTGGCCGATCTGGATCACGACATCGAAGGCGAGGTGTTCGTAGCGCGGCGTCGTGCCGTGGCTTTCCAGGCACCACGACTCTTTCCGTGGAAGCGGGTCTGGCGCAATGTGGTCACGGGTCTGGCCAGTGGGCGCGACCGTGCCAGTGCCAATGTTGCACTGGAGGAAGTGGGCCTGCTGCACCGTGGTGATGCGTGGCCCAAGGATTTGTCTGGCGGTGAGGCCCAGCGTGCGGCACTGGCGCGTGCACTCGTGCGCAAGCCGGAATTGCTGCTGCTTGATGAGCCATTCGGTGCGCTGGATGCGCTCACGCGCCTGAAGGCGCAAGCGTTGGTTTCGCAGTTGTGGCAACGCCATCGCCAGGCGGTGTTGTTTGTCACACATGACGTTGATGAGGCATTGACTCTGGCCGATCGCATTTTCGTGATGCGAGAGGGCGTGCTGGCCCATGAAGTGCAGGTATCGCTTGATAGGCCTCGCAGCCATGCCGATCCGATATTCACAGGATTGCGCAGCCAGTTGCTGGCATGGCTGGGTGTGGCCGAGGAGGCAGCGAATGTCGGTACTTCACCAATTGAAGAAAGCCATGCAGCACATCCGAAATTGAGAGCCTAGAAGGGCATTCCAGTCGGAATGCATCCGTTTTTCATCCACCGATTCAGGAGTAATCACATGACAAGTTCCACTGTACAAACCATCAGTGTCGAGCAGTTCCGCCAATGGCTCAATGATGGGGCCGAGCTGGCTGTTCTTGACCTGCGCGACGTTGCCACCTTTGCCAAGGGGGCACCGCTGTATGCCACCAATGTGCCAGCCGAGCAGGTTGAGGCGCAGTTCGATGATTTTGTGCCGCGCGCAGTGGTGCGCACCGTGCTGGTCGATGATGGCAACGGGCAAGCAGCCGAGAAAGCAGCGCGGCTGGTGGCTGCCGGAAAGCCCAACGTTGTGGCCCTGCAAGGTGGCATTCCTGCCTGGATTGCCGCAGGCACTGGCGATCTGCCCACCTTTGATACTCCAGGCGTGGCATTCTCGCTGGCCATTCGCGATGAGAAGGCGACCCCTGTGGTTTCGGCCGAGGAGCTGAAACGCCTGCGTGACGTGGGCGAAGACGTGATAGTGTTGGATACACGCACGTTGCCCGAATTCGCACGCGACCATGTACCCGGTGCCATTGGCGTGCCGGGTGCCGAGCTGCTGCTGCGGTTTGCCGATCTGGTACCTTCGCCGAAGACCAGGGTGCTGGTATCCTGCGCGGGCCTGCCGCGTGCCATCATCGGTGCGCAGACGTTGATCGATGCTGGCGTGCCCAACGATGTGGCCTATCTTGATCGCGGTACGGCGGGTTGGCGCGATGCCGGTCTGACGCTGGAAGAAGGGGCAACAAGGACTTTCGGCCCGGCCAGCGATCTGGCGCGGCAGACTGCCAAGGCGTATGCCCAGCACCTGGCGAAATCCGATGGCATCGCGCTGATCGACGAGGCCACTGCCCGCCAATGGCAGGCCGATCCCGATCGCACGACCTATTTGCTTGATGTGCGCACGCCCGAGGAGTTTGCGGCAGGGCATCTGGACAATACGCTGTCTTCCGAAGGCGGCCAATTGCTGGGTGTGGCGCACAGGACGATTGCCGTACGAGGTGCGCGCGTTGTGCTGATTGATGATCTGGCCGCTACGCGCGCCATTACCACGGCGCATTGGCTCTCGCGCAGGGGTTACGAGATTGCCATCCTGCCCCATGACTTCGAGGAGACGAAGTCCGACCAGGTTGCTGAAGCGGGTGCTCTGGCATGAGCCACCAGTTGCATCTCGGTATTGGGATCAACAGCATTGGCTATCTGGCGCGTGCCTGGCCCTACCGGACGGGGCAACGCAACGATTTCATCAACCTTGAGCACTATGAGCGTCTGACGCGGCTGGCACACCAAGGTCGTTTCGATGCGGTGTTCTTCTCCGATCATCCTGCCTTGATGCTCGACGCTACGCAGCGTCCGTTACACAGCCTGGATCCACTGGTGCTGTTGGCGGTATTGGGTGCGCGCGTGCCGGACATCGGTCTTGCGCTCACTGCATCGAGCACCTACAACTCGCCCTACAACCTAGCGCGCCGTGTGGCCACACTGGATCATCTTTCCGGCGGGCGGGCGATCCTGAACATCGTGTCATCATTCAGTCCACGGGTGGCGCAGAATTTTGGTGCTGATCCACTGCCCGGACGAGATGAACGCTATCGGCGCGCTCATGAGTTTCTCGAAGTCAGCAAGGCACTGTGGGGCAGTTGGCGGTTGTCGCAGCAGGACAGCGACGACCCCGAACATCTATGGGACAGAGCCAGTGCGAGGGATATCGACCACCATGGTGAATTCTTCGATGTGCGCGGTCCACTCAACATTCCGTCTTCCGCCCAGGGGTATCCGGTGATTGCCCAGGCAGGCGCATCCGATCAGGGCATAGATCTGGCAGCACAACATGGCGAGTTGATCTACTGCTCGCTGCTCAACTGGCAGGCAGCAGCGGAATTCGGTGCGCGTGTGCGGGCACGCGCCAGCGAGTTGGGCCGTGAACCGGGCAGCGTACGTTTGTTGCCTGGCCTGGTGGTGATCACTGCGGCAAGTTATGAACAGGCCTTGCGCCGCCACGAGCAAGTCAGTGGCGCGGGGTCTGCGGATGGCTTGTTGGCCCGCTTCGCGCAGGAAATCGGTGCAGACTTGTCCAGCTTCGACCCGGATGCTGTGCTTGATCCAGACCTCTTCAAATCCGATCCCGACCAATCGCGCCCCATTGGATTCAGTCAGGCATTGGTTGAGTTGCTTGCGCATGAGCCACTCACTGCGCGGGAGATCGTACGTCGTTACGAAGGCGGACACCGGCTGGTACTGGGCACGCCGGAGCAGGTGGCGCACGCCATTATCGAATGGTGGGAAGCAGGATTGGTCGATGGCTACATCATCCAGTTGCCCAATCTTCCAGATGATCTGCAAACGTTTGTGGCGCAGGTCGTGCCAATCCTTCAGGCGCAGGGTGTGTACCGTCGCCACTACGCCGAAGCGACCGTGCGGCAGCGTTTCGGTCTTCCTCAGCCATTCTGACGGAATATCCACAAGCAAGAAGCCTGTCAGTTCGACTTTGTGTTTTTGATAATAAGAATATGCAGATAAGTTAATTGTTTTTAGATTTGAAGTTTAATTTTCATTAATAAATAATGAATGATTATTTTGAGAAATTTATTGCATTGTGAATAATGGTCTATTCTGTTTATTGGCTTTTCTGTGGATTCGATTGAGTTATTTGATCGGTTTGATTTCACGATGGGTCAAGAATCCGATTGGTTGGTTTTTTTGTCCGAATTGTGTTTGACTGGGATTTTCTGTTTCAGGCAAACATTTTTCGTATTTCTTCAATGCGGTGACAAGCCGCAGTCTTTTCAACGCTTCACTTCCATTCCATGAGCCTGACCTACCGACCCCTTGGCCGCAATGGCCTGCGTGTATCTCCCCTGTGCCTGGGAACGATGATGTTCGGCGGTGAGACCGACGAGCCGACGTCGCACCGCATCATCGCCCGCGCCAGGGAGCAGGGCATCAACTTCATCGATGCGGCCGACGGCTACGCCAAGTTCCAGTCCGAAGTCGTGGTCGGCAACGCCATCCGCGCGCAGCGTGACGACTGGGTGCTTGCCACCAAATTTGCCAGCCCGCGCGGTGACGATCCCAACAGCCAAGGTGCCACGCGCAAGTACATCCGCCGCGCTGTCGAAGGCAGTCTCAAGCGTTTGGGCACCGATTACATCGACATTTACTATCAGCACCGCGAAGACCATCTGACTCGACCCGAAGAGACGGTGCGTGCACTCAGCGAACTGGTGGCTGAAGGCAAGATTCGCTATTGGGGCCTCTCCAACCACCGAGCCTGGAAGATTGCCGAATACAGCCGTGTGGCCGATCAACTGGGCGTGGATCGGCCGATTGCCAGCCAGCCACTGTACAACCTGGCGAACCGCCAGATTGAGTTCGAGCACCTGGATGCTGCCGATCACTACGGTCTGGGAGTCGTGCCCTACAGTCCGCTGGCGCGTGGCGTGCTGACGGCCAAGTACCAGCCGGGTGCGGAGCCTGGGGCAGATACACGCGCAGGCCGCAACGACAAGCGCATCCGCCAGACTGAATGGCGTGAGGAATCGTTGCGACTGGCCAAGGTCATCAATGAGCATGCGGCTTCGCGTGGCATCAGTTCAGGCCAGTTCGCGCTGGCATGGGTGCTCAACAACCGGCTGATCACCGCACCCATTGTGGGTCCGCGTACCGAGGCGCAGTGGGAGGATTATCTGCCCGCCTTGCAATACCAGTTCACGGCAGAGGATGAGGCACTGGTCAATAGTCTGGTGACGACTGGTCATGCCTCGACACCTGGTTTCAATGATCCCGGCCACCAGTTCTTTGGCCGTCGCCCCTATGTGGGTTGAGGAGCTTCTTGATGACTGCATCACTTCCATCCAGTTGGGGCCAGGGGCCGTCGGATCGCTATGAGACACTGGTCGCACCATTGCGCCGGGTCTTTCATCGGATACGGGAGCGGGCTGTTCAGCGCGAGCTGGAACATGAGCTGCTTTTCTCTGAAGTGCAGGCCTTGCGCGATGCGGGCCTGACCCGCTGGCGTCTGCCGCCCGAGCTGGGCGGGCAGGGTGCGACCTTGCCCGAGTTGTTTGCCGCGCTGATCGAGCTGGGCGAGGCTGATCCCAACGTGGTCAATGCCTTGCGCTCCCACCTGGGGTTTGTCGAGGAAGTGATCGACAGTGTGGACAGTCCCTGGCGCACGCATTGGTTGCAACGTCTCGCGGCCGGGGATTTCTCCGGCAGTGGTTTTTCCGAAACCGGCGAGCATGTGCTGGGCACGCTTGGCACCCGGCTGACGCCTGATGTGCAGGCAGGTCAGTGGCGGCTCAATGGTGCCAAGTTCTACACCACCGGGTCGCTCTATGCCGACTGGATCAACCTCACCGCGCAAGCACCGGACGGGCGCATTGTTGGCGTGCTGGTGCCAACCAAGTCCGAGGGCGTGGAGATTCTGGATGATTGGGATGGCTTTGGTCAGCAGCTCAGTGCCAGCGGTACCGCCCGTTTCGAGAACGTGTTGATCGATGATGCGCTGATCAAGCCTTCGGCAGAGCGTTTTCGCTATTCAAGTGGTTTCTTCCAGCTTGTCCATGTCGCCACATTGGCGGGGATCGCTCGCGCTGCGGCAAGCGAGGTGGCACCGCTGGTCGCAGCTCGTACACGCATCTATGGGGGGCGCACGCAGGTACGACGTTTCAGTGAGGATCCGCAGATATTGCAGGTTGTTGGTCGTGTGCACAGCCTGGCCTATGTGGCGGGAGCCGCTGCCGTGCAGGCGGCCCGCGCGTTGCAACGCGCCGCCGATGCGCGCGGTAGCGGGGATGAGCAGGCGCGTGACGAGGCCTACGCCCTGTCCGACATCGAAGTCAGCCAGACCGTGACCGTCGTTACCGACCTGGCACTGGAAGCCACGACCCGCCTTTTCGATGCACTGGGCGCATCGGCAGCCAAGCGCGGCTACGGGCTGGATCGGCACTGGCGCAATGCGCGCACGCTGTCTTCGCACAACCCGCGCGTTTACCACGACAGGCAGGTGGGAAACTGGCATGTCAATGGCACACCGCCACCGGCGAAGGTTGGGATTGGCACGGCCCCGGTGGGTGATGGGCAGGCAGCATCTGCATCTGAAGCGTCTGGACCGTCAAAGGCTGCTGCTGTCGTGGCTGCCTGAGCAAGCAGGAACAAGGATATTCCATGCCAGCCATTCCCCCGCGGCAACTGCACCTCAACGCCAATGTTTTCGCTACCGGCCGCCATTCGACTGGCTGGCGGCAGCACACACCACCGGTGTGGCCCAGCGACATTGACCATTTCATCGCCATCGCGCGGGCGGCCGAGGCCGCTACGTTCGATGCCATCTTCTTTTCGGATCAGCCAGGATTGGCACCGAACGCATCCGAGCGACCCTGGACGGCACTGGATCCGGTCATCCTTCAGACTGCGCTGGCGCGTGAGACGACGCACATCGGCCTCGTCGCCACTGCATCGACCACTTTCGAGCAGCCCTACAGTCTGGCACGCCGCTTTGCGTCGCTTGCCCATGCCAGCGGCGGACGTGCGGCATGGAACATCGTCACGACCCACCATGCGGGCGTGGCCGGCAATTACGGTCTTTCGGAATTGCCTGAACATGCCACACGCTATGCCAGGGCCGAGGAATTCGTTGCGCTGGTCAAGCAGTTGTGGGCCAGTTGGGAGAGCGGTGCCATCAGCGCGGATGTGGCCTCTGAAAAGTACCTCGATCTGGCGAAGGTTCATCCTGTGAGCCATCAGGGAGAATTTTTTGCGCATGAAGGGCGATTTCCCGTGCCGCCCGCGCCGGGTGGGCGACCGATGCTGTTCCAGGCAGGGGATTCCTCCGCCAGCCGTGATCTGGGGGCGCGCCATGCCGATGCGCTGTTCACAGTGCAGCGCACGCTGGCCGATGGACTGGACTTCCGGCGCGATGTGAACGAGCGAGCGAGACGCTTTGGCCGCGATCCATCCGATCTATTGGTGCTGCCGGGCTTGCTTGTCGTGCTGGGCGATACGGAGCAGGCTGCGCATCACAACAAGGAGGCACTGGATGCACAGCTTGATATTGTGAGCGAACACCAGAAGCTCGCACGCCTGTTCGGCGTGGAGCCGGGGCAGTTGCCACTGGATGAACCTTTTCCCAGCAAGCTGAACCTGCTGGAAGATTGGAAGTCGCCGCAGACCAAAGGCTTTGCAGCCGGATTGCTGCATGAGGCTCAGGCCAACGGCTGGACGGTACGCCAGGCCATTGCGCGCAATCCGGGCGGGCACCGTGTTGTCATTGGTGCACCCGAGCAGATTGCCGATGACATCGAACAGTGGTTCCGTGAGGGTGCGGCCGATGGCTTCAACCTCAACTTCGACCTTTATCCGGACCACCTCGTTACCTTTGGCGAGCAGGTTGTGCCGCTGTTGCGCCAGCGCGGTCTGTTCCGCAGTGCCTATGAGGGGCGTACGCTGCACCAACACCTGGGTCTTGCGTCCATCTGAAGTTCACCGAAACCGAAAACCATGACATCCATTTCATCAGTCACCGCTGAGACGGTGACGGCAACCGAACTGTTGCAACTGGCACAAGGCGATGCCGAGCATGCCGTGATCGATGTGCGCGAGCCTTATGTGCAGGCGCATGATGGGCACATCCTCGTTTCCGTGCCGCTGCCGCTGGGTCAGATTGAGTTGCGTGCTGTGGAACTGCTGCCACGCCGCGATGTGCGCATCGTCGTGGTCGATGACGATGGTGGCGAACGCGCACGGCGCGCTGCTGCCAGGCTGGCGGTGCTGGGTTATACCAACGTCGCATTGCTGCAAGGTGGCATTGCGGCTTGGCGTGCGGAGGGCCTGCCGGTCTATACCGGCACCGGTGTCTATAGCAAGGCCTTTGGCGAGTATGTCGAACACCAGAAGCAGACGCCGCACATCTCTGCCACTGAACTGTGGGACAAGCTGCAACGCAAGGAGGATGTCATCGTCCTCGATGGCCGCACAGTGGAGGAGTTCAACCGCTTCAGCATTCCAGGTGCTGCGCCGCTGCCCAATGCGGAGTTGCCATACCGCATCCATGAGCTGTTGCCATCTGAGCAGACGTTGGTCGTTATCAACTGCGCGGGCCGCACTCGCTCCATCATCGGTGCGCAGGGATTGATCAATGCAGGTCTCTCCAATCCCGTTGCTGCACTGGAAGACGGCACGATGGACTGGCTGTTCCAGCGTCTGCCACTGGAGCAGGGCAAGGCGCGGCCATTGCCAGTACCGGGCGAAGCCACGCGCGAGAAAGCCCGTGAGGCCAAACGCCACCTGACGGCAGAATATGGCATTGAATGGCTGGATGCTGATGCGTTGGCGAGTCTGCGGGCCGAAGCGTCCAGCCAGCAGGCTGACCGCACTGTCTACTGGATTGATGTGCGCACCCGAGCGGAATATGAACAAGGCCATTTGCCTGGATCGCAATGGGCCGAAGGTGGCCAACTGGTGCAGGGCATTGACCGTCACATCGGTGTGCGCAACGCCACCATCGTGCTGATTGACGATGCCGATGGCACGCGTGCAGCCATTACGGCTTCATGGTTGCAGCAGTTGCGCTGGGGCAAGGTGCTGGCCTACGCGGCCGCGCCCGAGGCCTTGAAGGAAACCAGCGTATCCGGCACTGCAACGGCCGTGCCGGATCTGCCTGCCGGGAAGTGGTTGGATGTTGCGGAGCTACAAGGTCGCCTGGCACGCGACGAAGTGCAGTTGCTCGATCTTGCTCCCAGCACCGTTTACGCCTCAGCCCATATCCCTGGCGCGCGTTTTGCGGTGCGTGAACGCCTGCTTTTGGGCGATGAAGGGCAGGGCATCCATGCACTCGATCAACGCCCGCTGGTACTGACCTCGCAGGATGGCCGTCTGGCAGCATGGGCTGCGCAGGAACTGGCTGCTGCGGGCAAGCGTGAAGTGCGGGCACTGCGTGGCGGCACAACTGCGTGGCAGGCTGTGGGGCTGCCATTGGAGCATGGCGAAACCCAACTGCTGCACAGCACTGACGACGTGCCGCGTGATTCCTATGCCTGGCCTACCGAAGCCGAACGCTTTGCCGCCTTTCGGGCTTATCTCGATTGGGAACGAGGTTTGTTGCCGCAGGTATTGTCCGATCCGCTGGCGCGCTTTGCGCATGCCTGAGCCTTTTCAGCAATCACGTACTCGTCGGAGACAAGGCCCATCATGACTGCATCATTGAATTCCGGTCGTTCCCACCGCGCCGCATTTCTCAAGGGCTTTCGCCTGTTCGCACTGACTGTCTTGCTTGGAACATCGGCATTGCTGGCCACGCAGGCTGCGCGGGCCGAACCGGTGCGTGGCGGCACGCTCAACTATGTGCTGGATCGCGAAAGTGCCACCATCCTGCCGATCAACACCACGCAGTATGCGGCGATGGTGGTCGGCCCCAAGATATTCGATGGCCTGCTGGCCTACGAGAAGGACTTCACCCCCATCCCGCAACTGGCCACGGCGTGGGAGGTTGCACCCGATTTCCTGCAATACCGCTTCACCATCCGCGAGGGTGTGCGCTGGCATGACGGCAAGCCGCTGACCGCCGATGACGTGGCCTTCAGTCTGCAACGCCTCAAGGAGTTCCACCCGCGCGGGCGCAGTACCTTTGGCAATGTGACCAGCATCGAGACGCCTGACGCGCAGACCGTCGTGCTGCGCCTCTCCAGGCCCGCACCCTATCTGCTGACCGCGCTGGCCGCATCCGAGTCACCCATCATTCCGCGCCATGTGTTCGAGTCCATCGCCGGCAATGAGAACCCTCCGCACGAGGCCTTGATCGGCAGCGGCCCGTTCCGCTTCAGGGAATGGGTACGCGGTGGCCACATCATCCTTGGTCGCAATGACGAATACTGGCAGCAGGGAAAACCGTATCTGGATCAGATCATCGTGCACATTGTGCCGGATGCGACCGCACGCACCGCAGGCTTTGAGGCCGGCAAGTTTGACCTGGGCTTTGATGGTGCCGTGCCATTGACCGAAGTCGAGCGGCTCAAGCAAGTGCCGCACCTGGCACTGGAGGATGTGCCGCCCGCCTATCTGGCCTCGCACCGTGAAATCTTCTTCAACTTCGAGACCCCACAGTTGCAGGACGTGCGCGTGCGCCGCGCCATTGCCCATGCGATCGACCTCAAGGCACTGCACAAGCTGATCTACCTGGGTTATGGGCAATATGCGTTTTCCCCGATCTCACCGGCACTGGCACAGTTCCATGATGCCAGCATCCGGCCTTATGCGCATGACTTGAAGGAAGCCAACCGCCTGCTCGATGAGGCGGGTTTCGCACGTGGTTCGAACGGTGAGCGTTTTCGGCTGCGGCTCTTGAACAACCCCGCAGCCGATCCGCGTCACGCCGCATTTATCCGCCAGTCACTCAAGCCCATTGGCATCGAGGTCGATGTCAGCCTGACGGATCAGGCAACCTATGTGCGCCAGGTTTACACCGACCGGGCCTTTGATCTGGCGGTGGAGGCACTGTCGAACATGTTTGATCCGGCAGTCGGCGTACACCGTGGCTTTCTCACCAGTGCCTTCAAGGTAGGCTTGCCGTTTTCCAACCCGGCGCGCTACAGCAACCCGGAGGTGGATCGTATCCTGACCGCTGCTGGCACGGAAACCGATCTGGCCAAGCGTCAGCAGCTCTACCGTGATTTCCAGCGCATCGTCCATGAAGAGTTGCCCAGCATCGACATCGCCTATCCACCAGCGTTCGTTGTCAAGAAGAAGACCGTGCAGGGCGAACTGCTGGGTGCGCATGCCGTGGTCTGGAGTTTTGCCGATACCTATCTCTCCCAGCCTGGGCGTTGAGTCGGGCTGAAAGCATCCAGGCAGCGCAACTTCAGATTGGCAAGTCCCATGACTCAAAGATGGATCGAACTCAATGCCTGGCTCAACAGTTCAGGCGACGCGCCGGATTCCTGGCTGCGGCCCGGGCGCGATCCGGCGCGAATTTTCACGCTGGAGCACTATGTGCACGCGGCTCGCGTAGCGCATCGTGGGGTGTTCGGCAATGTGTTCACGTCCGACCGGCCACAACTGGTCATCGGTGAAAACCAGCGGCCTGAACATACGCTCGATCCCTTCGTGCTGTTTGCCTCGGTGCTGGCGCAGGTGCCGGACATTGGCGGCATCATCACCGCCTCGACCACCTATAACGAGCCATACACATTGGCGCGGCAGATCCAGAGCCTGCACCTGCTCAGTGGCGGGCGCATTGCCTGGAATATCGTGACGAGCTGGAACCCCGCGATTGCTGCGAACTACTCGAATCAGCCACTGCCTGATCGAGAAAGCCGCTATGCGCGGGCTGAGGAGTTTGTCGAAGTCGTGCTCAGGCTGTGGGAGAGTTGGCGATTCGAGTGGGACGGCAGCGCGGGCCACGGACAGCCCCAGCCCATCAACCACCGTGGCGCGCATTTCCATGTCGCGGGGCCACTGAACGTGCCTGCTACCCCCTGGGGACGTCCGCGACTGGTGCAGGCTGGCGGCTCCGATGCGGGCATCGCGCTGGCCGCCCGCCATGCGGATGCGGTGTATGCACCCTCCAGTTCGCTGCAAGCTACGCAGGCACTTCGCCAGCGACTGCGTGGTGCGGCGCGGGCAATCGGGCGTGCCGAAAACCACCTGCCCCAACTGGTGCCGGTGCTCATCCCTATCCTGACCGATAGCGAAGCCAAGGCCGATGTGTTGAAGAAAGAGTGGCTGCAAGCCCTGGCAGACGACCCGCAAGCCTTGCAGCAGCAGGCCGAGTTGGCGGCCGAGCAACTGGGCGTGCGCCACCGCGATTTCGACCGGCCCTTGCAGGCAGAGGATTTTGGCGACCCCACGGGCAGCATTATTCCGATTGGATCGCTGCAAGCGAGGTGCCAGCGTGCGCTGGATGAGCAGCTCTCGCTGCGCGATCTGGTACAGCACGAAGCCTTGCCGGGCCTGATCGGCACACCCGAGCAGATTGCCCACCACATCGTGCAATGGTTCCGAGCCGAAGCGGTCGATGGCTTCACCATCATCCCGCGCTACCTGCCAGACGATCTGGAGGTTTTCGTCGATACCGTCATCCCGCTGTTGCAGGAAAGCGGGCATTACCCGCGCAGTTACGTGCAGCGTGTAGGCTGATTGTGTTTGACATTCCCTTTCTGGCCGCCTGAAGGCTGGAGACTATTGCTGCACTCCAGCGCGGCATGAAGGAGTGTCTGCAAACCTGTCGTGCGGCCTGTATCTCGCCATTGGGCATATCGCCATGTTGGCTTTCGCCGAATCCGACGGACATGCTCTACTCATGGTCGTTGTTGAAACTGCTGTGGATTGCCTGTATCCCGTTAATAATCGCAAAACTTTCTCTTGCCGGACTGTCTTGCCATGCCATTTCCTCTTTTGTCGCATCTTGTGAAAAGTCCATCCTGCTCACGGGAGCGTGGCGGGAGGCGGGTGGCCGGGGTGCTGCTGGGGGTTGTGCTGCTGGCTTTGGTTCCGGTGCGAGCGCAAGAAATGCAAGAGGCGCAAGACGTGCAGAACGGGCAGGGCAGTGGCACACCCCGCTTCGAGGCGGTGCGGGCGGCTTATCGCTCGTCGGAAACCTGGCTGCTGGACCGGCGTGGTGCGCCGTTGCAGCGCATTCGCACGGATTTTCAGGTGCGGCGTGGACAGTGGCTGGCACTGGAGGAGGTCTCGCCTGCATTGCTGCATGCGGTGGTGCTGGGGGAAGATCGCAACTTCTATGCGCACAGCGGGGTGGACTGGTCGGCGGTGTCGGCGGCAGCCTGGGCGAATCTGTGGAATGAGCGCACGCGGGGCGCATCCACCATCACCATGCAGTTGGCGGGTTTGCTGCATGCGCCGTTGCAGCCGGGGGCCGGGCGGCGCACCTGGGGGCAGAAGATCGGGCAGGTGCGCATGGCTTACGCGCTGGAGCGAGGCTGGAGCAAGGCGCAGATTCTGGAGGCCTACCTGAACCTTGCGCCCTTTCGGGGCGAACTGGTGGGGTTGGACGCACTGGCGCAGAGCCTGTTTGCCAAGAAGGCCCACGCGCTGGACATGCGCGAATCGGCGATTGCTGTGGCCCTGCTGCGCGCGCCCAATGCCAGCGTGGCCAAGGTGGCCGAGCGTGCCTGCGCGGCCCTGAAGCTGGCCGAATCGCCCTGGGGACAGGATTGCCATGCCCTGCATTTCTACACTACGGCTGCCTTGCGCCGTCGCCATTTCGCCGCGCTGGATGGAGTGGCTCCGCATTTCGCTCGCTACGCGCTGGCGCAGTATCGGCATGAACGGGCCAGGGAAGGTCTGCCGCAGAATCTGCCCAGCAGCCTGCACGCTGGGCTGCAACGCTTTGCCAGCGAGACGCTGCGCCGTCACTTGCAGGAGATTGCCGCGCAGAATGTGCAGGATGGTGCGGTGCTGGTGCTGGACAACGCCACGGGCGAGGTGCTGGCCTGGGTGGGGTCTTCGGGGCAGCGGCTCAGTCGTGCGTCCGAAGTCGATGCGGTGCTGGCCCTGCGCCAGCCCGGCTCCACGCTCAAGCCGTTTCTGTATGCGCAGGCCATTGCCCAGGGTCGCCTGACGGCAGCTTCCCTGCTGGACGATTCGCCTGCGCGCATTCCCACCGCGCATGGCCTGTATGTGCCGCAGAACTACGATCTGGGTTTCAAGGGCTGGGTGTCGGTGCGGCTGGCCCTGGCCAGTTCGCTGAATATTCCGGCGGTGCGGGCATTGGTGATGGTGTCGCCCGATGATTTCGCCCAGCAGTTGCGGCAATGGGGACTGCCTTTGCCGGAACCGGCAGGCTACTACGGTTACAGCCTGGCACTGGGTGGCGTTGATGTCAGCCTGCTGCATTTGACGAATGCCTACCGCACGCTGGCCAATGGCGGACTGCATGGCGCGGTGCGCTGGCAGGTGCAGCCGCAGGATGCGCCATCGGCTGTGTCGGAGTCGGTGCGCGTGCTGGACGAGGGCACGAGTTTCATCATTGGCGATATTCTGGCCGACCGCCATGCCCGTGCCACCACCTTCGGCACGGACAGCCAGTTGGCCACGCGTTTCTGGAGTGCCGTCAAGACCGGCACCAGCAAGGACATGCGCGACAACTGGGCGATTGGCTATACCGGGCACTTCACCATCGGCGTGTGGGTGGGCAATGCCGATGGCTCGCCGATGCAGGATGTCAGCGGCATTTCCGGGGCCGCGCCGGTGTGGGCGGCGGTGGCGGGTTATCTGCACGCGCTGCGCCCCGGTGTGGCTCCCCGGCCACCGGCAGGGCTGGTGCATCAACGTATCGAGTATGTGGCCCCCGACGGCCAGCGGCTGGAGGCCGGGCGCATGGAGTGGTTCCTGCCTGGCACGGAGCAAAGCCATTTCAGCCTGCGTCTGCCCACTGCGCCGGTGGATGCGCCCGCCGCTGTGCGCATTCTCCAGCCCCAGGATGGCACGATTCTGGCCATCGACCCCGATATTCCTCCAGCCAACCAGTTGCTGCGCTTTGCCAGCAGCCAGCCCGGTGTGGTCTGGCGCATCAATGGCGAGAAAGTCCACCATGCCCGCGAGGATGCCCAGTGGTTCTGGCCGCTCCAGCCCGGTCCGTTCCAGATCGAGTTGCGGGATGCCAGCGATCAGCAGGTGCTCGACCGCATCCGCATCCAGGTGCGGGGCTTGCGCCAGGGAAGGTCTGGAGGGTGAATCGGCCACCGCGCCATGATTCGCCTCTCCTGTGCGACAGTGTGTCGCAGGCAGGCGCATTGATGCGCGAAACCACCGCCGGTATAGTCTGGTGCGTCTGCCCACCGCACCCGATGGGGCTGGAAGCCGTTCAGAAATCTGGAACTTTTCAGAATGCCAGTGTTCCGTCACAGGCTTGCCGTGCAGTCCCTGGATTTGCTGTGTCCGGATCGTTCCATTCCAATCAGAAACTGCCCCATGAATACCACCCACGTCGAACATCCAGCCGCTGCGGCCTCTGCGCGCCGGGCCGGACGCTACACATTGCCTGCCGTCTGGCTGCACTGGCTGCTGGCCGCCGCCATTCTTGGCATCTTTGCCTTTGGCCTGTACATGGTCAGCCTGCCGTTCTCGCCCACCAAGCTGCGTTATATGAACTGGCACAAATGGGCGGGTATCCTCATACTGAGTCTGTCGCTGCTGCGCCTGCTCTGGCGCATCACCCACCGTCCGCCGCCCCTGCCGGCCTCCATGCTCCAGACCATGCCGCGCTGGCAGCAGTGGGCGCACCACGGCGTTCACCATGCGTTTTACCTGCTGTTCTTCGCTGTGCCGCTGTTGGGCTGGGCCTACAGCTCGGCCGCAGGTTTTCCGATTGTGCTGTTCGGGCAGATTCCATTGCCGGATTTCGTGCCCGCCAGCCCGGAACTGGCGGCGGCCATCAAGCCCTGGCACAAGCTGAGTTCGTTCGCGCTGATCGGACTGGTCGTGCTGCACGTCGCGGCCGTGGTCAAGCACCAGCTCATCGACCGCGATGGCCTGCTGGGCAGAATGCGCCCGTGGTGATCGGGGTGATGCCCGCCGTTTTCTTTTTCCTTCCCCTGCTTCAAGGAGTCATTCGATGAAAGCCGTTTCCTTCCGCCCTGCATCCACCCCGGTATGGGCTGCCCTGGTGGCCGCTTCCGTGCTGGGCCTGTCTTCCACCGCCTGGGCGCAACAGGCCCTGGTGGCCGACCAGAGCGAAATCCGTTTCACGGCCAAGCAACTGGGCGTGAGTGTCAATGGCCAATTCAAGAAGTTCGCTGGCGACGTGCAGCTTGATCCGCAGAACCTGGCGGGCAGCAGCGTCAAGATCACCGTCGATACCGGCAGTGCCACCATGAACAATGCCGAAGCCGATGCCAATCTGCCCCAGCCTGTCTGGTTCAATGTGGCGCAGTTTCCGCAGGCCACCTTCCAGTCGAGCCGCATCGAACAGCTTGAGGCAGGCAAGTACCAGGCCAGCGGTAAGCTCACCGTCAAGGGGGTCAGCACCGATGTGGTGGTGCCCGTCAGCCTCAGCCAGAGCAATGGCCTGACCATTGCCACCGGCACCTTGCCCATCGAACGCCTGACCTACAAGATTGGCGATGGCGAGTGGTCCGACACCAGCATGGTCGCCAACGAAGTGCAGGTGCAGTTCAAGCTCACGCTCAGCGGCGTGGGAGCTGTATGAGTTTCCGTTTCCGTTCCCTTTCTGTTTTTCTACACCATCCTTTGAGGAGTTCTCCATGAAAAAATCGCTCGTTGCTGCCGGTATCGCCCTGGCTTCCGGTCTGGCTGCCATGCCTGCGCTGGCTGCACAGTACACCATCGATCCCACCCACACTTTTGTGACCTTCGAGATCGACCACAACGGCACTTCGACCAACCGGGGCCGCTTCGACAAGGTGGAAGGCACCATCGAATTCGACCGTGCCGCCAAGACCGGCAAGGCCGACATCAGTGTGCAGATCGCTTCCGTGAATACCGGCACCGCAGGCTTTGACAAGCACCTGCAAACCGGAGAAATCTTCAATGTCGAGAAATTCCCCACCGCCCGCTTCGTCAGCGACAAGTTTGAATTCGACGACGGCAAGGTCGAAGCCGTGCACGGCCAACTGACCCTGCTGGGCAAGACCCTGCCGGTCAAGCTGGAAGCCGAGAAGTTCAACTGCTACGAAAACCGCATGCTGCAAGGCCGTGAAGTCTGCGGCGGTGACTTCGAGCTCAAGATCGACCGCACCCAATGGGGTTCCGACTACGGCGTGCAATGGGGCGCGGCCAAGGATGTGAAGATCCTCATCCAGATCGAAGCCGTCAAGCAGGACTGATCGGACTGACGGCGGCCATCGCCCTGCCCGGATGCTTTTTGCAGGGGCAGGGGAATGTATGGCTGCTAAAATTGCCGCCCCTGCCATTGGCAAGCGGCAAAACCCTTGCGAAATGGTGTTTCGTTCCGCTACGGCATCAGGAATGTGGGAATGTGCCCGCCACTGATGCACGCAAGCGGCTCTTGCGAGTGGGAGCAAGTTTCGTATTCCAGACATGGTGTTGTCTTGTTCGCACCCCGCCGACACGCAAATTGACCCATGAACCACCCAAGCACCCCCCCGGCATCCGAATCCCAGACTGGCCTGCAACCCGATGGCGAGTATCCCGGCAATCTCTTTGTGGTGGCCGCGCCCAGCGGTGCGGGCAAATCCAGCCTGGTCAAGGCATTGCTGGAGCTGGACACGCGCGTGTTCCCCTCCGTCTCCCACACCACCCGCCAGCCGCGTGGCCAGGAAAAGCACGGGCGTGAATACTTCTTCGTGGCGCAGGAAACCTTCGATGGCATGATCGACAGCCATGCCTTCATCGAATGGGCCAGCGTGCATGGCAACTTCTATGGCACCTCCAAGAAAGCCGTGGCCGACCGCATCTCCCAGGGTTCGGACGTGGTGCTGGAAATCGACTTCCAGGGGGCCATGCAGATCAAGAAGGTCTTTGCCAATGCCGTGCTGATCTTCATTCTCCCGCCCAGTCTGGAAGAACTGCGCTCGCGGCTGGAGCGGCGCGGCGAAGACCGTCCCGACGTCATCGAACTGCGCATGCGCAATGCCCTGGTGGAGATGGCACAGGTCGATCAATTTGATTACGTTATAATCAACGAATTGTTTGAAACCGCTGTTTTTGACCTCAAAAGCATCGTCCACGCGCAACGGCTGCGTTGCAAGGCGCAGCGGCGCACCCGCCACGAGACATTCTCGGCATTGCGCATCCCTGCCGCGCCAGGGCCACAGACCACCGATGGCCACTGCGCCTGAAGGGCAGCGGCACAGCAGTTTCCTTTCCTCTTTCCCTCGATTCTTTCTCGATAGGTACTCCAGATGGCCCGCATTACGGTTGAAGACAGCCTGAAACAAATCCCCAATCGCTTCCAGCTGGTGCTGGCCGCCACATACCGTGCGCGCATGTTGAACCAGGGCCATAGCCCGAAAATCGACTCCACCAACAAGCCTGCCGTGACGGCCCTGCGCGAAGTGGCCGACGGCCATGTCGGCTTGGAGATGCTGCGCAAGGTTCCGGTCTGATCGCTGTTTCCGTACGGCCCGCATGCTGAAACAGGCTTGGGCCGGTGATTTCCTGCACGGTCAATAAAGTGCTTTTCTGGTGAAGTAAAGCAAAAACCACAGAAACAAAGCACCCCTTGTGGGTGTTTTTTGTTTTTAGGCAACAGCTTTGCGAGAACGAAGTCATCTTGCTACATTTAAGATATGCCCACGAATTCCCCGGAAAATCTGCCCACTGACATGCTCTCCACTGTTGATGATGCCCCGGCTGCTGTGCCTCTTTCTCCTGAAGAGGCCGCAGAGGTCTTGGTTCATCAGGTCTATCAGGAGTTTCTGCGGCAAGTCGATTACCTGCCTGCTGCCGATATGCAGCGGGTCGAAGAAGCCTTTGTTTTTGCCTGCAACGCCCATGAAGGACAGCGTCGCAACAGCGGGGAGCCGTACATCACCCACCCGATTGCCGTGGCGGCGCAATGCGCCCAGTGGCGACTGGATGCCCCCGCCCTGATGGCGGCCCTGATGCACGATGCCATGGAAGATTGCGGCATCACCAAGCAGGACATCGTGCAGCGGTTCGGTGCCGATGTCGCGGAGTTGGTCGATGGCCTGACCAAGCTGGAGAAGCTGCAATTCCTCACGCGCGAGGAAAACCAGGCCGAGTCCTTCCGCAAGATGCTGCTGGCGATGGCCAAGGATGTGCGCGTCATTCTCATCAAGCTGGCCGACCGCACCCACAATATGCGCACCCTCGATGCCTCGCCCCGCAGCAAGTGGGGGCGCATCTCGCGCGAGACGCTGGACATCTATGTACCGATTGCCGACCGGCTGGGCCTGAATGCCACTTACCGTGAGTTGCAGGAGCTGTCGTTCCGGCATCTGTTCCCCTGGCGTTACACCACGCTGGAAAAGGCAGTGGCCAAGGCCAAGACCCGCCGCCGGGGACTGGCCGACAAGATCGCTCATGAAGTGGAGCAGGCATTCAATTCTGCCCACATGCCGGTGCGCCTGCTGGAGCGTGAACTGAGCCTGTACAAGATTTACCAGCAGATGCAGACCAAACGCCTGAGCTTTGCACGGGTGAACGACATCTTCGGGTTGCGCATCATTTTTGACAAGGTGGCCGACTGCTACACCGGCATCGGCGTGCTGCACCAGCTCTACAAACCCGTGCCGGGCAGCTTCAAGGACTACATTGCCAGTGCCAAGTCGAACGGCTATCAGTCGCTGCACACCACGCTGCTGGGGCCATCCGGCGTGGACGTGGAAGCGGAATTGCGCACCGAGGTCATGAACATGGTTGCCGAGAGCGGCATTGCCGCCCACTGGCTTTACCAGGCCAAGAACCTGGACACCCTCGTGTCCAACGGCCTCAATGGCCGCTGGCTCAAGTCGCTGTTGGAGATCGAGAACGAAACCCAGGATTCCGCCGAATTCCTCGACAACGTGAAGGTCGATCTGTTCCCCGACTCGATCTATGTGTTCACCCCGAAGAACCACATCCTGACCCTGCCGGTGGGGGCCACGGTGGTCGATTTCGCCTATGCCATTCACAGCAACGTGGGCGACCACATTGCTTCCGCGCTGGTCAATGGCGAGGCATCGTCGCTGCGTGCAGTGCTCAAGAACAACGACATGGTGGAGATTCTCACCTCCCCCGAGGCCAAGCCCAGTCTGGCATGGCTGGAGTTCGTCAAGACCGGGCGGGCGCGCTCCAAGATTCGCAGTTATTTCAAGCAGGCCGACAGTTCCGAGTCGCGTGATTTGGGCGAACGCCTGCTGGCCCAGGCACTGCGTGCCGCTGGCTACGGGGGCTTGCCCACCGATCCGGCGGTGCTGGAGGGCATCTGGCAGGATTTGTCCGGCCTTTACCAGAGCAAGACTGCCGATCAACTGCTCTCCGACATCGGCATGGGCAAACTGATTGCCCGCGAAGTGGTCGAGCAGATCGCCAACATTCTGGCCCAGATGGTCTTCAAGCCCGATGCGCTGCTGCTCACGCGCGAACGCCTCACCAGCCTGCAACCCACCCACGGCACGTCGGTGCTGGCAGTGGGCGGGCGCGACAGCGCGCCGGTGCGCTATGCCAGTTGCTGTCGCCCCGTACCGGGCGATGTCGTCACCGGCGTGCTGCTGCGTGGCAAGGGTCTGGAGATTCACCGTGAGCATTGCCCCCTGGCAGACCGGTTGTTTCACAAAGACCCGGCCAGCCACGTTGAAGTGGAATGGGCCGACGACACGGCGGGCGACTTCCAGGCCGACTTGCGCGTTTATCTGCGCAACAGCAAGGGCGCGCTGGCCGATGCCTCTGCCGTGATCGCCCAGTCCGAGGTGAATATCCTGCGCATCAACATGTTTGAAGAGGAGGGGCGCGAAACTGTGGAAGTGCGCTGCCTGGTGTCGGTGAACGATGCCGCGCACATTGATGCCCTGTTGCGCAATCTGCGCAAGAGCCGCGTGGTGCTGCGGGCCGAGCGCGAATGGGGCCAGCAGGATTTCTGAGATCGCATTTCGCTTCCTTTCCACTCATCTGCCGGGTACAGTGGCCCGGCTGCGGTGCGCCAAACGGCCCGCCGCCGTGCAGTGTCTTGCGCCAGTTACAATGCGTGGCTGCCATCTGCCATGCAAGGTCTTGCCCGGTCAGGATTCCTGATGACAATCTCCTTGGGCAGGATGCGGTTGCCACGCTGGGATGGCATGCTGGCGACACCCCCCGATGGCTCCCTTATTTCGTTCTTTTTGCGATGAACCATATCCGTAACTTCTCCATTATTGCCCACATCGACCACGGCAAATCCACCCTGGCCGACCGCCTGATCGAATACAGCGGTGGCTTGAGCAAACGCGAGATGTCCGCCCAGGTGCTGGATTCGATGGACATCGAAAAAGAGCGTGGCATCACCATCAAGGCCCAGACGGCGGCCCTGCAATACAAGGCCCGCGATGGCAAGGTGTACAACCTGAACCTGATCGACACGCCCGGCCACGTCGATTTTTCCTACGAGGTTTCGCGCTCTCTTTCGGCCTGCGAAGGCGCGCTGCTGGTGGTGGATGCCTCCCAGGGCGTGGAAGCGCAGACCGTGGCCAACTGCTACACCGCGCTGGATTTGGGCGTGGAAGTGCTGCCCGTGCTCAACAAGATGGATTTGCCCCAGGCCGACCCCGATGCGGCCAAGGAGGAAATCGAGGACGTGATCGGCATCGACGCATCCGAGGCCATCCCCATTTCCGCCAAGACCGGCATGGGCATCGAGGAGGTGCTGGAGCTGGTGGTGAACAAGGTTCCACCGCCCGAGGGCGACCCCGATGGCCCGTTGCGGGCCATGATTATCGACAGCTGGTTCGATGCCTACGTTGGCGTGGTCATGCTGGTGCGGGTGGTCGATGGGCGGTTGCGCAAGAACGAGCGCATCAAGCTCATGGCCACCAGCGCGGTGTACGAGGCCGGCCAGATTGGTGTGTTCACCCCGCACTCCCAGCCGCGTGACGCGCTCCATGCAGGTGAAGTGGGCTTCATCATTGCCGGCATCAAGGAGCTGAAGGCTGCCAAGGTGGGCGATACCGTCACGCTGGAAAAAAAGCTGCCCAACAACGCGGGGCCAGCCACCCAGGCATTGCCGGGCTTCAAGGAAATCCAGCCCCAGGTTTTTGCGGGCCTCTATCCCACCGAAGCCAGCGAATACGATGCCCTGCGCGATGCGATGGAAAAACTCCAGCTCAACGATGCCGCGCTGCATTTCGAGCCGGAAGTCTCGCAGGCACTGGGCTTCGGGTTCCGCTGCGGCTTTCTGGGGCTGCTGCACATGGAGATCGTGCAGGAGCGGCTGGAGCGCGAGTTCGATCAGGACCTGATTACCACCGCTCCCAGCGTGGTCTATGAAGTGGTCAAGGCCGATGGCGAGATCATCAAGGTGGAAAACCCTTCCAAGATGCCCGAGACTGCCAAGATTCAGGAAGTGCGCGAACCCATCGTCACCGTGAATCTGTTCATGCCGCAGGACTATGTGGGGCCGGTCATGACGCTGTGCAACCAGAAGCGCGGCATCCAGCTCAACATGGCCTACCACGGGCGGCAGGTGGTGCTGACCTACGATCTGCCGCTGGGCGAGATCGTGCTGGATTTCTTCGACAAGCTCAAGTCCGTCAGCCGGGGCTACGCCTCGATGGACTATGCGTTCAAGGAAAATCGCCCCTCGGACGTGGTCAAGGTCGATATTTTGCTCAACGGCGAGCGCGTCGATGCCCTGTCCATCATCGTGCACCGCAGCCAGTCCCAGTTCCGGGGGCGGGCGGTGGTGGCGAAGATGCGCGAAGTCATCAGCCGCCAAATGTTCGATGTGGCCATCCAGGCCGCCATTGGTGGCAACATCATTGCGCGCGAAACCGTCAAGGCGTTGCGCAAGAACGTGCTGGCCAAGTGCTACGGCGGTGACATCACCCGCAAGCGCAAACTGCTGGAGAAACAGAAGGCCGGCAAGAAGCGCATGAAACAAATCGGATCCGTGGAAGTGCCGCAAGAGGCCTTCCTCGCCATCTTGCAAGTAGAGGACTGAACACCGTGAAAGCCATTGCCACCTTTACCGGAGTGCTGCTGGCCGCTGTGGCCGCTTACCTGCTGCTGTGGCTCACGGGCCAGGTGCAGGGCAACTTCCCGCTGCTGCTGCTGGTGGCCACCGGCGTGACCGGCCTGTACTGGCTGGCCGAGCAACTGTATTTCCGCCCGCGCCGCCAGCGCGTCGCCCTCGCACTGGAAGAATCCGTGCGGGAACGCCAGAACGCCATGCGCGCCCAAGGCATCGTGCCCGACGAAGTGGACGTGCAACGCCAGAAAAACTACCTGCTGCGCCAGCCCTGGTGGCTGGACTGGACGGCCGGGCTGTTTCCCGTCATTGCCGTGGTGTTCGTGCTGCGCTCGTTCGCATTCGAGCCGTTTCGCATTCCGTCGGGTTCCATGATTCCCACCCTGCTGGTGGGCGACCTGATTCTGGTGAACAAATTCAGCTACGGCCTGCGCATGCCGGTGTGGAACTTCAAGATCACCGAAGGCGCGGCCCCGGCGCGGGGCGATGTGATGGTGTTCCGCTATCCACCCCAGCCGCAGATGGACTACATCAAGCGCATCATCGGCCTGCCCGGCGACCAGATCACCTATGTGAACAAGAAGCTCAGCATCAATGGCCAGCCGGTGCCCTCCCAGGACTTGCCCGACTATTTTGACGAAGACTCCATGCGCCACGCCAAGCGGTATCAGGAGGCTCTGGATGGCCGCAGCTACGAAGTGCTCAACAACCCCGAAATGCCCGCCTATGTGCTGGGTGTGACTTCGCATTCCCAGAAGAATCTGTGCAATTACACGGTCGAAGGGGTGAGCTGCACCGTGCCACCGGGACATTACTTTGTCATGGGCGACAACCGCGACAACTCGCTGGATTCGCGCAGCTGGGGATTCGTGCCCGATGAAAACATCGTCGGCAAGGCTGTTTTCGTCTGGATGAATTTCTCCAACCTTCAGCGCATTGGCAAAATCCAGTAACATTATTTGACTGTAGCCAGTGTTTACCCGCTTCACATTGATCACCAGACAGGAGCCTTCCATGTTCCCAGCTTCCCGCCGCATGATTGCCATGACATCCGGGCGCGCCCGTCAGCGTGGCCTTTCGTTCGTCAGCCTCTGTATCCTGGTGGTGTTGATCGTGTTCGTGGGCTATGTGGCGGTCAAGAGCATTCCTGTCGCCTCCGAGTACATGAGCCTCAAGAAGACCCTCAAGCAGGCAGCCCAGCAAAACACCGTCTCCGAGGTGCGTGCCACTTACGACCGCGTTGCTTCCATCGAATCGCTGGGCAATTACACCGATCCCATCCGCAGTACCGATCTGGCCATCACCAAGGTCAATGATCGTGTTGTCGTCAGCGTGGAATACGACCGGGAAATCCCCCTGTTCGGCCCTGCTTACCTCGTGTATCGCCTGAACGTATCTTCTGAATAATCCTTTCGCTGTTTTGACCTCCTCCCTTTCCGCATTGCAGGAGCGGCTGCACCACCGCTTCCAGAACACACGCCTGCTCCAGCAGGCCCTGACGCACCGCAGCTTCTCCGCCACGCACAATGAACGCCTGGAGTTCCTGGGCGATTCCGTGCTGAACATTTCCATCTCCGAGCGGCTGTTTCGCCAGTTTCCACAGGCCACCGAAGGCGAACTCTCGCGCATGCGTGCCAACCTCGTCTGCGAGGACTCGCTGCACCGCATTGCCCTCGCGCTGGAGCTGCCCGCCTTCCTGCAACTGGGCGAGGGCGAGGCCCGCTCCGGTGGCCGCCAGCGGCCTTCCATCCTGGCCGATGCCATTGAGGCCCTTATTGGTGCGGTTTATCTGGATGCGGGGTTTCCTGCCGCCCAGGCACTGGTGGAGCGTTTCTTTGCCAGCATGAACCTATCCGCTTCGGCGGACCGGGTGGCCTCCAAGGATGGCAAGACCGCATTGCAGGAATTCCTCCAGGGCCGCAAAATGCCCCTGCCCGTGTACACCGTCACAGACATTCAGGGGGCGGAGCATGCCCAGGTCTTCGTCGTCGAGTGCCGGGTGGATTCCCTGCAACTGCGCACCGAAGGCCAGGGCCAGTCCCGCCGCACCGCCGAACAGGCCGCTGCCCGCCAGATGGTGCAGCAATTGCAGAAACACCCCATTGCAGAAAGACGCACATGAGTGAACCCCATTCCGAATCCGCCTCCCCCGAGGCGGAACCCGAGCCGCAAACCGCCGAAGGGGGTGAGACCCGCTGTGGCCTCATTGCCATCGTCGGCAAGCCCAACGTGGGCAAATCCACGCTGATGAATGCCCTCGTGGGCCAGAAGATCAGCATCACCTCGCGCAAGGCACAGACCACGCGCCACCGCATCACCGGCATCCGCACCGAAGGCGACACCCAGTTCGTGTTCGTCGATACGCCCGGCTTCCAGACCCGCCACAACTCCGCGCTGAACAAGTCCCTCAACAAGGCCGTCACCGGTACCATTGGCGACGTGGACCTGATTCTGTTCGTCGTCGAGGCAGGCAATTTCACCCTCTCCGATGCCAAGGTGCTGGCCCTGTTCAAGCCCGGCATCCCTGCGCTGCTGGTGGCCAACAAGCTCGATACCGTCCACCGGCGTTCCGAACTGGCCCCGTGGCTCAAGGGTATGCAGGAACGCCACGACTTTGCCGAATTCGTGCCCATGTCCGCCAAGAACCCCAAGGACGTGGCCCGTTTGCTGCAAGTCTGCCGGGGCTACCTGCCGCAGCAGGACTGGTGGTACGCCCCCGACGAACTCACCGACCGCAGCGAGAAATTCCTTGCCTCCGAAACGATCCGCGAAAAACTCTTTCGCCTCACCGGTGACGAACTGCCCTACAGCTCCACGGTCGTCATCGACTCCTTCAAGGAAGAAAAGGGCAAGACCGTCAAGCGCATGGTGCGCATTGCCGCCACCATCGTCGTCGAGCGCGACGGCCACAAGGCCATGGTGATTGGCAAGAGTGGTGAACGCCTCAAGCGCATCGGTACCGAAGCGCGCCAGGAACTCGAAAAACTCATGGATGCCAAGGTGTTCCTGGAAATCTGGGTCAAGGTGCGCTCCGGCTGGGCCGACGATGCCAACCGTCTGCGCAGCTTCGGCTATGAATGACACGCCCTGACACCCCGCGCCGCCCCAGCCGTGCGGGCCGCCCCAGCCGGGTGCGCCGCATCAGCCAGCAGCCGGCCTTCCTGTTGCACCAGTACGCCTGGAGTGAGTCCAGTGCCATGCTGGAGTTGTTCACCCAGGACTTTGGCCGCATCTCTGCCGTGGCCAAGGGCGCGAAGCGTCCTACCTCCAGCTTCCGCGCCGTGCTGCTGCCGCTGCAATACCTGCGCATCGATTACAGCCAGCCCGACGAGGCTGAATCCCCCATCTGCACGATTCGCGGGGTGGAGTGGGCGGGAGGGTACGCCATGCCCCGGCAGGACGCGCTGCTGGCCGGCATGTACCTTAATGAACTGCTGATGCGCCTGCTGGTGCGGGGCGAGAAGCACACGCGCCTGTTTGGGGCCTTCGCTGCCACTGTGCGCGTGCTCGCCAGCCAGCCCGATGCCATGCTGGAGCCGCTTCTGCGCGCCTTTGAACTGGTGCTGCTGCGCGAACTGGGGCTGCTGCCCGACCTCTCGGTGCAAACCCTGTCGGCCCAGGCCCTCGACCCGCGTGCCCGTTACGCGCTGCTACCCGAAGTTGGCCTGCATCTGGCCCCTGCCCACGGCCATGCCCTGCGCGGCACACAATGGCTGCAACTGCAACAGGCCCTGCAAAGCGATGCGGCACTGGCAGGCTGCATGGAGGTGCTGGGAAGCCACGCCACCGACCTGAAACACCAGATTCGCGCCGCCCTCGCGCACTACCTCGGCGGCGATCTCCAGACCCAGCGGCTCATGCGCGGCGTGCGCATGTTGTGACCCCCCGTTCAGAGCGGTGGGTCATTCCACCGCGTGTGTTTGCAGCCATTGTTGAATCTGTTGCAGCACGTCCTTCGGGCGTTCGCGGTGCGGCACATGCCCGACCCCTTCCAGCAGGCACAGCGTGGCAGGCCCCCGGCTGTGCTCGGCAATGCGCCGGGGATGCGTGCTGCAACCGTATTCATCCTTCTCGCCGTGGATGACCAGCAGCGGGCACTGCACGCGCGGCAGTTCCTCGTCCAGCGTCCAGTCGGCGAACCACGGTGCGCACCAGGAATCCACCCAGGCCCGCAGTACCCATGCGGCCTTGTCGCCGTGGTATTTCTGTAGCCGCTCCAACTGGCCGGGTTGCGCGAATGCCTGTTCCACCTCGCGAATGCCCGCCAGAATGCCATCGTCCACGAAGGCCTGCGCGGCAATCGTCACCAGCCCCCGGCAATCCTCCGGGTGCTGGGCGGCCGCACACACGGCCATGCCGCCACCCACGCTGTGGCCAAGTGCGATGAAGCGTGTCAGCCCCAGAGCCTCGCGCAAGGGCTGCAAACCTGCGCGGGTTTCTGCCCGCACGAAATTGCCCGACAGCCTGTCGGGGTACGCGTCGGACTGTCCGAAGCCCAGGCGGTCGTAGGCAATCACATCCCGCCCGGTGGCGGTGGCCAGTTGCTGGGGGAAGTCGCGCCACAGGGCCACACTGCCCAGCGAATCGTGGAACAGCACAAAAGGACTGCCGCCTGCCTGTGCCGCCGGTGCGCCAGAGGGATGCCAGCGTTCGGCATACAGCCTGCCATGTGGTGTCGGAATCCAGAGGGTTTCTTGGGGGATGGAGGGGGTGGTAGGCTGCATGGCGTCAGGCAATCAAGTGGTGGGAAAGTGCTGCCACACCGATGCCGATCAGCACCGTGGGCAACATCGGGAAGCGCGTGGCCGCCAGCACGGTGGCGGCCAGTGCGATCAGATCGGCGCGGTTGCCGGATACGAAGTAGGGCGCGATAACGGAAATCAGCACGCAGCCCGGTGCCGCAGCCATGACGGCATTGGCGCGTTGGCCCAGCGTGCGCCCGTGCAGCAGCAAAAAGCCCAGCACACGGGTGAGGTAGGTCACGGCCGCCATCAGCACGATGGTGAGTACGGTCAGGCCATCCATCAGGAACGCTCCGACAGCACATACGCGGTGGCCAGCCCTGCGATGGCTCCCACCGCCACATACCAGGCTCCCGGCAGCAACCCGTGGGCTGCACCGGCCGTCACCAGACTGCACAGCCAGGGCAGTGCGCCACGCCAGCCCGGCCACATGCCGCGCAGCAGCACCAGAAACACCGCCGGAAACGCCATGTGAAATCCCCAGGGGCGCAAGTCCCCCAGGCTGGGGCCTGCCGCCGCTCCAACGGTGGTAAAGACGACCCAGGTCAGGTACAGCCCCAGCGAAACGCCCAGATAGTAGTGCAGGTTCAAAGCGGGCTTTCTGCCGTCTGGCTGCTGTTTGCGTGCATCGGCCAAGGCCATGGCCCAGCTCTCGTCGCACATGAAAAACAGCGCGAACAGCGCACGCCGACGGGGCAGATGGCTCAGCAAGGGGGCCAGCACTGCGCCCATCAGCAAGTGGCGGCTATTGACCAGCAGCGTGATGGCGACGATCAACAGCACATGGGGCGGGGATGACCACAGCGCAATCACCGCAAATTCGGAGCCGCCGCCAAAGTTGAGACCGGTGAGCAGCGGCACTGCAACCACGCCCAGCCCTTTTTGCGCGGCCTGTGCGCCCAGCACCAGCGCGAATGGGATGAAACCCAGCATCACCGGTATGGCCTTCTGGAGGCCCCGGGCAAATTCTCTGCCCCCTTTGTTGGAAGGCGGGGCATGGGAAGGGAGGGAGTCAAGCGGGTTCACGACACAGGCCAGGCAAGAGTGGGAGGGCAGGCGGTCGATTATGGTCATGTGGCTTGGGCATGGGCTTGCGTTATTGCCCAATATGGCCAGGATATTGGCATAGGATGCTGCATTTATCCCATTGAAAGGCATTTCATGCCAGCCATGCTTGACAAGATGGATCGCCGCATCCTCATGACCCTGCAACAGAATGGCCGCATCCAGAACGTGGAGCTGGCCAGCCAGATTGGCCTGTCTCCCTCGCCCTGCCTGCGGCGGGTGCGGCAACTGGAAGAAGCGGGCGTGATCGAACGCTATGTGGCCATGCTCAACCCCGCCAAGGTGGGCGTGGGCTTCACCGTTTTTGCCCGTGTCTGGCTCACGGGGCAGGACGAGGAAACCGTCAATCATTTCATTCGTGCCATCCAGGCACTGCCCCAGGTCACGGAGTGCCATCTCATGGCGGGGGATTGCGATTTTCTGCTGCGCGTGGTCGTGGCCGATCTCGATGCCTACCGCCAGTTCCAGATTCGGCACTTGAACTGCATCAAGGGACTGCAAAGCGTCAAGACCGAAATTCCCATGCAGAAGGTCAAGCAGACATGGCAACTGCCACTGTAGCTTTGGCGCACAATCGTCGTTTTGCCGAATCACTGCGGGAGCACGCCATGATCTACGGAATCGGAACCGATATTTGCGATATTCGCCGCATTGCTGCATCGGTGGCGCAGCATGGCGAGCGGTTTGCCCAGCGGGTGCTGGCCGATGGTGAGTTGCTTACCTGGCGGCAGCGCAGTGCGCGCTGGCCTGCGCGGGGGCACAGTTTTCTGGCGACGCGCTTTGCGATGAAAGAGGCGTTCAGCAAGGCCATCGGGCTGGGTATGCGCAGTCCGATGGGCTGGCGGCTGTGCGAGGTCGGGCACGCACCTTCGGGGCAACCCTGCATCATCACCCACGGGGCATTGCGCGAGTGGTGCGGGCAACGCCATCTGCAATTCCAGGTGAGCCTGTCAGATGAAAAAGATTATGCGGTGGCGTTCTGCATTGCGCAGATCGTGCCGCCGGTGCGGGAATAATGCGGGGTTCTGCCTTCTCTCTCCATTGACCTGAAATCCGCCCCATGTTCGCCCACGCCCCCCTGTTCATTGACATTGCCTCCACCACCCTCGATGCCGACGATCAACGCCGTCTGGCGCATCCGCTGGTGGGCGGGCTGACGCTGTTCGCCCGCAACTGGCAGAACCGCCAGCAGTTGCTGGAGCTGTGCGCCAGCATCAAGGCCATTCGCCCCGATCTGCTGATCTGCGTGGATCAGGAGGGCGGGCGGGTGCAACGCTTTCGCACCGATGGCTTCACGGTGCTGCCGCCCATGCGCGCGTTTGGGCAGATGTGGGGCCGTGGTGCAAAGAAGGGCCAGAGCCGCAAGGGTGCGGCATTCGGCAAGAAACCCATGCAGGCCATGAATGCCGCCACGGCCACCGGCTATGTGCTGGCCAGCGAACTGCGCAGTTGTGGCGTGGATTTGAGTTTCGCGCCGGTGCTGGACCTGGACTGGGGCGGCAGTGCCGTGATTGGCGACCGCGCCTTCCACAGCGACCCCGCCGTGGTATCGGCTCTGGCGCAAAGCCTGATGCACGGGCTGCTGCTGGCGGGCATGGCACACTGCGGCAAGCATTTTCCGGGGCATGGCTACGTCAAGGCCGATTCGCATGTGGACATTCCGCTGGATACACGCAGCCTGAAGGCCATCCTGAAGCAGGATGCCGCGCCCTATGCGTGGCTGCGTGCCAGCTTGCAGGCCGTGATGGTGGCGCATGTGGTCTATCGCAAGGTGGATGCCCGGCCCGCCGGGTACTCGCCCACCTGGCTGCAAGCGGTGTTGCGCGAGGAACTGGGCTTCGATGGCGCGGTGTTCAGCGATGACCTGAGCATGGAAGGCGGGCGCAGCCTCGATGGCCGTGCCGTCAGCGTTACCGAAGCGGGCGTGGCCGCCTTGCAGGCGGGTTGCGACATTCTGCTGCTGTGCAACCAGAGCCTGAACGGCGGCAAGGTGCTGGACGAATGGATCGACGGCATGGCGCAGGCACTGGAGCAGCAGCAGTGGCAGCCATCGGTTGAAGCCGAACGCCGCCGCCTCGCCCTGTTGCCCACCACCGCCGCGCTGGGCTGGGACGAGCTGATGCTGCACCCGGCCTATTTGCAGGCACTCGAACAGTTGCCGTGACCGCATGGTGCCTCACGCATGGCATTCCTGATTTGCAACCCGCACACCCCGCATACATTCCCCCTGCTGCATGAAAATTGACGACATTGAGGCTTTCGTGACCACGGTGCGCTGCCAGTCCATCAGTCTGGCCGCCCAGCAACTGGGCCTGACCCAGCCCGCCATCACGCGGCGTTTGCAGAACCTGGAAGAAAGCCTGGGCATTGCATTGCTCGATCGGCATACCAAACCGCCCAAACCCACCGAACAGGGCTGGCGCGTACACAACCAATGCCAGGCGGTGCTGCGCGAGCTCAATGCACTGCGCGAACTGGCGGCGGCCGACTTGCCGCCCACCGGCAGCATCCGCCTGGGGCTGACCCAGGGCATTGGCGAAGTGGTGGCCCTGCACGCGCATCGACTCCTGCGGCAGGCATGGCCGGAACTGGCCCCGCTGATGGCCACGGGTTCCGGGGCCGGTGTGCTGCTGGAGCGTGTGGAGCGCGACGAACTGGATGCGGCGGTGCTGTTTCTGCCGCGTGGCGCGTTGTTGCCCAGAAACCTGCATGGCACGCGCCTGTTGGAGTCGGAACTGGTGGTGGTGGGCCGCAAGGGCGACTGGCCCGGCAAACGCCATGCGCTGGTGGAATGCAACGAACGCGGCTGGGTGCTCAACCCGGATGGCTGTGGCTTCCGCGCCGGGCTTCAGCGGGCACTGGCGGCCAAGCACCTGCCCCTGCGGGTCAATCTGGACTGCTACGGACGGGACTTGCAGTTCCAGAGCGTGGCCGAAGGCCTGGGGCTGGGCCTGTCGCCGTTGCCCATGCTGGAATCCAGCCCGTGGCGAGAGCGGCTGCAAACCATTGCCCTGCCGGATTTCAAGCCGATGATCGATCTGTGGCTGGTGACCGGCAAACCGCTGGGGCGGCTGGACGCACCGGTGCAGGCCTTTGGCGAAGCGGTGGCCCGACAGGTGATGGCGGGCGGTGAATCCCGATCCTGAACCGGCTATTTTTGCCGCAGATACGGGTTGAACGCATCATTGATGCCTTCGCCCAGCAGGTTGAAGGCCAGCACCGTCAGCACGATCAGAATGCCCGGCAGGCCGCAGATGTACCAGGCATCCACCACCTGTTCACGGCCACTGCCGATGATGGTGCCCCAGCTCATGACGTTTGGGTCGCCCAGCCCCAGGAATGCCAGCGCGGCTTCGGTCTGGATGGCATAGGCAATGGACAGCGTGGCCACCACCACCACGGGCGGCAGGGCGTTGGGCAGGATTTCGCGGAAGATGATGCGCCAGTGCCCCATGCCGGTGGCGCGGGCGGCCTGCACGAATTCGCGTTCGCGCAGTTGCAGGAATTCGGAACGCACCAGCCGCGCGGTCGGTGGCCACGAGACGATGCCGATTGACCAGACCACGGTGGCCACGGAAGGCCGGAACACCGCCACCAGCACCACCGCCAGCACGAAGTTCGGCACGGTCTGGAACACCTCGATGACGCGCAGCAAAATGGCATCGGTGCGGCCCCGGAAGTAACCTGCCAACATGCCCACGCCAATGCCGACGATGGTGGAGATCAAGGTGCTGACCAGCCCCACCAGCAGCGAGACGCTGGCCCCCGAGACCAGCCCGGTGGCCAGGTCGCGGCCCATCGAGTCCGACCCCAGCGGGTGGCTGGCATCCTCGCCGGGCCAGAGCATGGGTGCGGCCACCATGTCCCACGGGTCGCCCGGAAACACCCAGTGCCCCACGGTGGCCAGCAGCAGGATGAACGCCAGTATCACCAGCCCCACCCAGGCCGCCGGATTGCGCAGCAGCAGCCCCAGAAAGGCCCGGCTCCGTTGCCAGAAGGCTCCATGCCGGGAGGCCGCAGGCACGCGGGTGGCGGCTTGGCTGTGGGAGGGGAGGGAGGTGTTCACCAGTGTGCTGCCTTGTTCATGCTCACGTTCATGCGCTGGCCTGCACCCGTGGGTCCAGCCATGAGTACACCAGATCCACCACGATGTTGATGACGGTGACCAGAATCGAACTCATCAGCAGAATGCCCATCAGCAGGTTGAGGTCGCGGGCATTGACGGCCTCGAAGGCCAGTCGGCCCAGTCCCGGCCAGTTGAAAACCGACTCGACCAGCACCGCGCCGCTGAGCAACGAGGCCACCTGATAGCCCAGCATGGTCACCAGCGGCAACAGGGCGTTGCGCAGCGCGTGGTGCAGGGTCACGCGCAGCTCGCCCAGGCCCTTGGCGCGTGCGGTGCGGATGAAGTCTGCGCCGTGCAGCTCCAGCATGGCACTGCGCACCAGCTTGGCGTACACCGCCAGATAGAAGGTGGACAGCGTGAGGGCGGGCAGCACCAGATGCCGCGCCACGTCCCAGCCCCAGGCCAGCCCGGTATGCGCGGCCCGCAAGTCCACCATGCCGCCCGAGGGCAGCCAGCCCAGCTTGGCGGAAAACAGCACAATCGCCATCAGCCCCAGCCAGAAGGTGGGAATCGCGTAGCTGACCAGCAGCACGATGGAAATCAGCGTGTCCACCCAGCCGTGCACCTTCAGGGCCGACAGCACACCCAGCACCACGCCCAGGGCCAGCGCGATCAGGATGGCGGCCAGCATCAGCAGCAGGGTGGCGGGCATCCGTTGCAGAATCAGTTCCAGAACCGGCATGTTCTGCCGGTGCGAGTAGCCCAGATCCAGCGTCAGTACATTGCCCATGTAGTGCAGAAACTGCACATGCACCGGCTGATCCAGCCCGAACTGCGCCCGCAACTGGGCCATGGTTTCCGGGGTGGCCGCACCCGCTTCACCCGCCAGCACGTCCACCACGTCGCCGGGGGCGAGCTGAAGGATGAGGAAGTTCAGCATGGCAATGCCCAGCACCACCGGCAGCACATACAGCAGGCGGTGGCGCAGGAAACGCAGCAGTGGCGCGGTCGTCATCGGGGCAGGGGGCTTGCTTCAGGCGATGCAATGCCGTGTCATTTCGCCGGTTCCAGCCACGCATCGGCGTAGCTGTCGAACAGGCCATCGCCTTGCAGGGCCAGCTTCTTCAGGCGGGCGGTGGATACCGTCACCCAGGTCTGTTCGATCAGCTCGATCAGCGGCACCTCTTCCTGCACGATCTGCTGCCATTCCTTGATGAGGGCCTTGCGCTTGGCATCGTCCGGCTCCACGCCCGCGGCTTCCATCACCTTGTCCAGCGCGGGGTTCGAGTAGCCGGAGCCATTCGTCCAGGGCACACCGGGGCGGATGTTCTGCGTCCAGTACAGGCGTTGCACCCCCAGGGTCGGGTCTGGCAGGCGGTGCAGGCTGGAGGTCATCAGGTCATAGTCGGCATCGGTGAAGATGCGCTTGAGATAGGCAGCGGTGTCGTTGGTGCGCAATTCCACGTCCACATCCACCTTGGCCAGCGACTGCTTGATGAATTCGCCCGAACGCGGCCCGATCACGCCCCCGAAGCCATCTACATCCAGCGTCACCTTCAGACGCTTGCCATCCGCGCCTTTCCTGAAGCCAGCCTCGTCCAGCAGGGCGGCGGCCCGCTGAAGGTCCAGCGGATATGAGCGCACCTCGTTGCTGTAGTAATTCACCACCGACGAGGGCACCGGCCCGGTCGCCACCTTGCCGTAGTTCTGGAACACAATGCGCAGCAGGGCCTGCTTGTCGATGGCATGGGCAAAAGCCTGGCGCACGCGCACATCCTGGAAGTGCGGCTTGCGCACGTTGAACTGCAACAGGAAGATGGTAGACAGGTAGTTGCCATCGGTCAGGTTGATGGTGAACTTCTTTTCGTCCTTGAAGCGGTTGAGGTTGGTCAGCGGCACGATGGAACCCAGTGCCACGTCGATTTCCCCTGCCTCAATCGCCACGGTGCGCGCGGCGGCATCGGGGATGAAGCGAAACAGCAGGCCATCCAGATACGGCTGTGGGCTGCCATCCGCACCCTTGCCCCAGTAATGGGGGTTGCGTTCGAGCCGGATATGGCTGCCCTTGACCCATTCCTTGAACACGAACGGGCCTGTGCCAATCGGGGCATTGTTGGCCGGGTGGGTCAGCACGTCCTTGCCCTCGTAAATGTGCCGGGGCAGAATCTGCGCGCCGTAGGTATTGATGTAATTCAGGATGTAGGGCGCGGGGGAGGAGAGGTGAATCACCACCTGGTGCGCATTGGGGGTTTCCACCTTCTCCACGTTGGCAAAGGCCGCACGTCCGAACGGGTGTAGCTTTTTCCAGACTTCTTCCAGCGTCCAGGCCACGTCGGCAGAGCTGAAGTCCTTGCCATCGTGCCATTTCACGCCCTCGCGCAGGTGGAAGGTCAGCGTCTTGCCATCGGCCGCCGTTTCCCACGAGGTGGCCAGCGCAGGCTGGGGTTGCAGGTTCAGGTCGTAACTGACCAGCCCTTCCAGAATCTTCGACGACACCATGCCCACATTCATGGTGGTCAGGTTGGCGGAACTGAGCTGGGTAGGCTCGGGCGCGATGGCCACATTCAGCACGCCACCCTGCACCGGCTGGCTGCCGACCGTCTGGGCCTGTGCCGCACCCAGTGCCAGACTCCAGCCAGCACCGGCCAACACCCAGGCTTGGCTCCATTTCAACAAAGAACGACGCTGCATCTGTTGGGCTCCATCAATAAGAATGTGTTCGTGGTCAGAAAATTGCCAATTATTTTATAAACAAATATTTTTACATTTGTTATTTTTATATTGTTGCTTTTATATAAGAGAGCCTCCAGCAGCCATGCCGGGCATCAATATCCCCGTTGCCGATCCACCAGCCCCACGGGCGGCAGGCCGCTTTCGTGGCGTTGGATGTTGGCGGCCACGGCCTGGGCAGCGGCCACCGGCTGCATGCGGGTGGCAATATGCGGAGTGAGGATGACTTTGGGGTGGTGCCAGAGCGGGTGTTCCGGTGGCAGCGGTTCCGGCTCCACGACATCCAGCACGGCAGCCGAGAGCTGGCCGCTGTCCAGTGCCTGGAGCAGGGCCGTCTGGTCGAGCTGGCGGCTCCGCCCCGCTTGCACCAGTGCCGCCCCCGGCGGCAGTTGTGCGAACAGGGCAGCGTTCAGGAATCCTTCGGTTTGTGGTGTCAGGGGCAGCAGGCACACCAGAATGTCGGTCTGTGCCAGAAACGCCCCCAGTTGCTCTGCCCCGTGGTAGCAGTGCATCCCCTCCATCTGCCGGGGACTGCGGCTCCAGCCGGAGAGGGCAAAGCCAAAGTCACGCAGGCGTTCCAGCACGGCCGTGCCCAGCACCCCCAGCCCGAGTACGCCCACGCGCTGCTGTGTGGCCTGCACGGCGGGCAATACGCTCCATATTCCCTGCCGTTGCTGGTGCAGATACTGCGGCAGCTTGCGATGCAGGGCCAGCACCGCAAGGCTGACGTATTCCTGCATCATGCGGGCAATGTCTTCATTCACCATACGCACCAGTTGCACCGAAGCGGGCAGGCCGATGGCAGTGAACTGATCCACCCCCGCACCGCTGGAGAACAGAATCTCCAGCCCGGAATAGCGCGCCAGATCTTCCGGCACATTCCAGGTGAGCAGGTAACGCACATTGGACGCGGCCACACAGGCCGCATCGGTGGCCACCGGCAAATCGGGCAGCAGGTCTGCAAAAGTGCGGGCCAACAGAGTTGCCGTTTCGGCATGGGCGATCTGGATCAGCAGGGTCATGAATGTCTGGTCTTGAGGTACATCGATGCGCTGGTTTTCAGAAAAATGCCCCGGTGGGCGGCAGGGTGCCGTTGAGGTAGTGGTCGCCGATGATGCGTTCCTTGTAGGTGCGCGGGTTGTGCGAGGCGATGACCCTGGCGTTGCGCCAGTGCCGATCCAGCGCGGCGGTGGCCGATACGCCACTGCCGCTGCCCACGTCGATCAGCAGGCTGGCTAGCTGGGCAGTGGCTTCGTCGGTGACGATCTTGGCTTCGGAGGCGGCGAGGGTGGCGGCCAGCGAACGTGCGTGGGTTTCGGCGGGGTCGTCGCTGGGGTGCCAGGATTGTTCCAGTGCCTGGATGGCGCGGTCCACCACAGCCAGCACGGCACTGCGGTGGGCGGCGATGCGCCCCACGGTGGCCTGGATTTCCGGCTCCTGCGCGGGGGTGTCGGCCAGTCCGTGGTAGAAGTTGCGCTGGCGGCGGCGCACCAGCGCGATGGCATCGGCCAGCACGCGGTTGGCAATGCCGCTGACGGCGGTGGTCAGGTATACCTGATGGAACGTGAAGCCGTAGAGCGTGTGGCCGTCTGCCGTGGCGCGGGGTGGCAGGTCGAACAGGTCATGGCCCTGCACCAGCACCCCATCGAAGACGGTGCTGCCGGAGCCGGTGAGCTTCTGGCCAAAGCTGTCCCAGTCGTCGTCCAGGTGCACGCCCGGCGCATCGGTGGCGACGAAGAATTGCCGAACCTGGCCGCTGGACGGGTCGCTGGCGGTGGCCAGCAGGTAGTCGGCGTAGATGTTGCCGGTGGAGTAGATTTTTCTGCCGGAAATCTGCCAGCCCTGCCGCGCTTGAGACCATTGCAGTTGCGTGGCAGGCACCCGGCCCACCGAGCCAGCGGGTTCCCCGGTTTGTTCGTTGAAGGCCACGCCCAGGGTTTTGCCTGCCCCGATCTGCTCCAGCAGGTGGCGCGAAAAGGGTTGTTCGGGCGTGCGCAGGTGCTGCTCGACGGCAAAGAAGTGGTTGCGGAAGATGTGGGCGATGTTCGGATCGGCCGTGGCCAGGTCGCGGGCCAGCCAGAACAGTTCCGGCAGGGACACGGCCTGTCCGCCCTGTTCTCTGGGGAGGCGCAGCGCGCCAAAGCCGCGTTGCTTCAGCGCGGCGACTTCGGCGTGAATCAGGCGGTGGCTGGTGTCGCGCTCGGCGGCGGTGTCGGCAAACTGCTGGAACAGTTCGGCATAGCCCAGGCGTTGGGTGGTTTCGTGCCAGACGATGGGGTGGATGCGGGCATGGATAGGGTGCTTGGGAGTCAGAGGGTGGCGTGGAAGGCGGGCAGGCCCAGGTGGTCGCGCAGCGTGGAGCCGGTGTATTCGGTGCGGAACCGCCCGGCTTTCTGCAAGACGGGGATGAGCTGGTTCACCACGTCTTCCAGCCCGCTGGTCTGCACGTCGATGTTGAGGTTGAAGCCATCGGCAGCCTTGCTGTCCAGCCAGTGCAGGATGTCGGCGGCCACCTGTTCGGGTGTGCCGACGATCAGCCGGTGCCCGCCGATCAGGTTGGCGCGCAGTGTCTGGCGCACCGTCCAGCCGTGCTGGCGAGCATCGTTGAGAATTTCCCGGCGGTGCCAGCGCGAGGCCAGCGGCACCCGGCTTTCCACTTGTTCGATGGCTTCGTAGGGCAGGGGCTGGTCGTAGGGCAGGTCGTCCGGCTCCAGGGCCAGATGGTGGGCCAGTTCGCGGCGCAGGAATTCGTGGTCCAGCAATTCGTCCAGTTCGTCCTTGCGCCTCTGCGCCTCGGCTTCGGTGCTGCCCAGAATCGGGAACAGTCCGGGCATGACCAGCAGGTGGTCGGGGTTGCGCCCGTGGCCTTGTGCGAGGGCTTTCACGTCGGCATAGAACTTCTGGGCGTTGGCATGGACGCGCTGGCCGGTGAACAGCGCGTCGGCCCAGCGCGCACCGAAGGCCTTGCTGTCCTCGGACTGCCCGGCCTGAAAGATCACGGGCCGTCCCTGGGGGCTGACGGGGGCCGACAGCGCACCGGCGGAGCGGAAGTGCTGGCCCTGCACATTGATGGGCCGCAGCCGGGCCGGATCGACGAACACATGGTTCTGGGCATCGGCCACGATGGCTTCGTGGGGCAGGGAGTCCCACAGTCCGGTGACGATTTGCGCGAATTCGCCTGCCCGCTGGTAACGCTCCTGCTGGTCGAAGCCCTGTTCCAGGCCGTAGGCGGCCAGTGCAGCCGGAACCTGGCTGGTGATGATGTTCCAGGCGGCGCGCCCCTTGCTGATATGGTCGAGTGAGGCAAGCTGCCGTGCCACGGTGTAGGGGTGGCCGAACAGGCTGGTGGTGGTGACGACCAGCCCAATGTGCCCGGTGGCCTGGCTCAGCGCGGCATGCAGGGCCAGCGGATCCAGCGCGCGCCAGGGGCGGTGGTAGGCTTCGGGCACCAGCCCGCCCGGCCCGTCGGCGAGGAACAGCGCGTCGATCTTGCCGCGCTCGGCCAGTTGGGCAATGTGCACGAAGGCATCGATGTCGGTGGGCAGGGTGGCCGGTTGGGGCAAGGTTTTCCAGGCGGCATCGTGGCGGCCGGAGGCGAGGACATTGACACCCAGGCGAACGGGTTGGGTAGTGGACATGGTTTCAGACTTCGGAAGAACAAGGAATCAAATGATCAGACGCGCACCACATGCTCGGACACGGTGACTTTTTTCGGCAGGATGGCGCGCTCGGCCAGCCAGTCGGCAGCGCGCTGGAATTCGCGTAGGAACTGCGGATCGTCGGCCTCGTAGAACTGGTGCTGGCGTTGGTAGCCGATGAGGTGGTCGCGCACGGCATCGCTGTACTTGCCTTCCTTCTGCGCCAGCAGCTCGGATTCGCGCGGGTGTTCGCTGACCCAGCGGCCTTCGGCCTGCCAGGCATTGATGACGGCACGCACCAGCGCGCTGTTGTCCACGGCAAAGCGGCGCAGCGACACCAGCGAGGAATAGTCGATCAGGAAGTCCAGGTCGGTGCCTTCAAAGAAGATGTCCTTGGCGTCGTACTGGTCGCGGGCAATGTCCACGCCGGGCGACCACATCGACCAGGCATGAACCCGGCCCTGCCCGAAGGCGGGGGCGGCATCGGGCGGGTTGAGGTAGACGAACTCCACCGACTGGCGATCCACGCCGTGCTTTTCCAGTGCGGCCACCAGCAGGAATTCGCCCAGGCCGGAGCGGTTCACCGCCACTTTCTTGCCTGCCAGGTCTTTCACCGAGTCGATGTCGGAATCCTTCCTGACGATGATGGCGGTGCTGCGCGGGCTGTAGATGTTGAAGTGGGTGAACACCAGCGGCGAGCCGGCAATGATGGCGGCCAGTGCGGGCGTGGTGCTGCCCCAGAAGCCGAAGTCGGCACTGCCGCCGACGACGGCCTGCAATGAAGGCGCATGATTGGGGAACGGCCCGACCCATTCCACCTTGATGTCCTGGGCGGCCAGGGTTTTCTCGAACTCGCCGCGCTCGCGCGCAATCAGCGGCAGGCCGCCGCGCCCGAAGCCCACGCGCACGGTATCGGTGTTGCGCGTGCCCTGCGCCAGCACATGGCGTGGCAGGAGCAGGCCGCTGGCGGCTGCGCCAAACGAGGCAGCGGCCAGTCCGGCCCCTTGAAGCATGCGGCGGCGGCTGGCGAAAAAATCGGGTTTCTGGCTCATGGGTGGCTCTCCGGGAAGGGTTGCGGGGGAACAGAAAAGGAACGAGGGGTGGCGGTATTCAGGCCACGGCCTGGGTGGTGCTGGCCAGCGGGCGCGAATCCACGCCCAGCTCTTGCAGCAGTTGCTGGCGCAGCCGCAGGCGTTGCGCTTGGGCCTGCGCAGTCACCGGGTAGGCGGCGGCAATGCGGCCATGACGCATGATGAGAATGCGGTCGGAGATGGCGATGGCTTCGTCCACGTCGTGCGTGACCAGCAGCACGCCGGGCTGGTGGCGTGCCACCAGCTCCTTGATGAGCAGGTGCATCTTGATGCGCGTGAGTGCGTCGAGGGCGGCAAACGGCTCGTCCAGCAACAGCAGGCGGGGTTCGCGCACCAGCGCACGCGCCAGGGCCACGCGCTGCGCCTGTCCGCCCGAGAGGCGGCGCGGCCAGTCGTTCTCGCGGCCCGCCAGCCCCACTTCCTGCAAGGCGGCTTCTGCCAGTGGCCGGCCCCGCGTATCGTCGATGCCCAGGGCCACATTGCGCCACAGCGGTGCCCAGGGCAGCAGCCGGTGTTCCTGAAACACCACGGCGGGCTGTGCCGGGCCATCGACCTGGCCCGCATCGATGGCATCCAGCCCGGCCAGTGCGCGCAGCAGCGTGGTCTTGCCGCAGCCGCTCTCGCCCTGCAATGCAACGAATTCGCCGGGGGCGATGTCCAGATCGAGATCGTCCACCACCACGCGCTCGCCATACTGGCGGCGCAGGCCGCGCACGCGCACGGCCAGTCGGGGTGGAGCGGACGGGGTGGCGGGTGACTGGCTCATCGTCCCTGCTCCTGGTCGTAATTGGGATGCCATGCCAGCAGGCGACGCTCCAGCAGCCGTGCCAGGCTGTCGGCCAGCACGCCGATGCCGGCATAGATCAGAATGGTCAGCACGATGACGTTGGTTTGCAGAAACTCCCGCGCATCCATTGCCAGAAAGCCGATGCCCTTGGTGGTGGCAATCGTCTCGGCAATCACCAGGGCCAGCCATGCCACCGCCAGCGCGTAGCGCACGCCGGTGAGAATCGAGGGCATGGCTCCGGGCAGGATGATGCGCATGACCTGCTCGCGCACGCCCAGCCCCGTCACCTTGCCCACTTCCAGCAGCTTGGGATCGACCTGCCGTATGCCCAGCACCGTGTTGATGTACACCGGAAACAGCACTGCCAGCGCGACCAGGAAAATCTTGCCGCTCTCGTCCACCCCGAACCAGATGATGACCAGCGGCAGCAGCGCGAGAAACGGAATGGCCCGGATCATCTGCACCGAGCGGTCGAGAATGGCCTCGGCCAGCCGCGAGAATCCCACCAGCACCCCCAGTGCAAAGCCGATGCCGCCGCCGATGGCAAAACCCACGGCCGCCCGCGCCAGACTGTGCCCCAGATGCACCAGCAGCGTGCCATCGCGCAGCAACTCCCAGCCCGTCCAGGCCACGCTGCTGGGCGCGGGCAGAATCTGTGGGCGGATGGTGCCGATGCGCGACAGCAACTCCCAGACCAGCACCACCAACACCGGCACGGCCCAGGAAATGGCCAGCCATTCGGCCTGCCGCAGGGCGCGTCGTGGCTGGCGGCTTGCGGCGCGTGCCTGGCCTGCGTCAGCCGACATGGACATCCTGACGGACAGGCCACGGCAGGCAATGAAGCCGGAATCGGAAAACGTGCATCGGAAGCCTCGCAACAGTCGAAAGAGTGCGTAGCGTACCGCTTGATTATAAAAATTGGGAATATTAATTAATCATTTTTATATGTGAAATTTTTATGATGAAGTCTGGCAGAGTGGCACGGCCTGTTGCCCATAGACCGTGCGGCAGTGGGACATGCGGGCAGTAGCGGGCGGAAACTTGCTACACTGGCGACCATTGCGTTATTTTGAACAGCATTCCCATTTCTCCCAGTCATGAAGCATTTGCGCCTGCACCAGCACCTGACCACATGGTTCGCCCTGTGGGTGTTGCTGCTGGGGCTGACCCTGCCTCTGCTGGGCCATGCGGGGATGTCGCGTTTTCTGGGCATCGGCCAGCCTTCTGCCGACAGGGTCGAAAACGCCCAGCCGGGCACTGCGTCTGCTTCATCGATGCCGGAATGGGTGTCGATCTGCACCAGCACCGGCATGGTCTGGATGGACTTGGCCGATGGCAGTGCGCAGGCTCCGGCCGCCACACCCGCTGCACCCGCCTCTGACATGGCAGGCGGGCATTGCCTCTACTGTCTGCTGCACGATGAGGAACTGGCCCTCGATGTACAGGCCATCTGGCTGGTCTTGATGGCATTCCTGCCGTGGCAGGGCGAAGCCACACGCATGGCGGCGTTCGCCCCGACACTGCCGCTCCCGCTGGCTGGGAACCATCGCCCACTGCAACCGCGCGCACCGCCACAGCCGCTGGCCTGAAGCGCGGGTTTCACGCCCCCACAGAACCCGCTCTGGTCTGGCGCATGCCGCCAGAGGCTTGTGCCGCTTGCCCTGGGGTTTCGCCTCCTTCACGTTCCTCGTTTCTGGCGGTTTGCCCGATTCCTGCCTGCATCCGCGTCCGCCGTGGCGCAATGCCTTTTGCCTTGCCATGACCCGATTTGTCCTCGTCCTGATGCTGTTGGCCACCACGGTGGTGGCTCCTCCCTCGTATGCCTCTGAACAACTGGCCAAGGCCAAAGCCTGCCTGGCCTGCCACCAGGTGGGGCGCAAGGTGGTGGGGCCGGCCTACCAGGATATTTCCAGCAAGTACGCCGGGCGCGACGATGCGCAGGCCGTGCTGGTGCAGAAGATTCTCAAAGGCAGCAGCGGCGAATGGGGCGTGATTCCGATGCCCGCCAACCGCACCGTCAAGCCCGAAGAAGCCGAGCAACTGGCGCAGTGGATTCTGGGCCTGAAGAAGCCCTGAATGTTTTCTGATCGTATTGCATTGATTTTTTGACCCGCCGCCCGCCCATGTCTGCCTCGTCCACCCTTCTGCAACGCTGCCGCCAGCTCCGCGCGCTGGTGCAGTGGCTGCTGTTGCCGGTGTTGCTGTGGACGGCGCTGCATCCGGCCCTCATCAATGCCGCGCAGCCCGCAGGCGAGCGCATCATGCTGTGCAGTGCCCAGGGCATGATCTGGGTCGAGGTGGTGGAACAGGCCGATGGTGTGCTGGGGTTGGTCGAGCAGTTGCAGCCTGCCGATGACGACGAGCCTGCTTCGGCATGGTCGCCCTGCCCGTGGTGTCGCCATGTGGGGCACTGGCCTGCCTTGCCGCCACAGGAGCCTGCATTCTGGCAGGAGCCGAACCGGGCGGATGCCCCGCACCCCGTGCCGTTGCAGCGTTGGGCCAATACCGCGTGCGACGACTATCGCCTGCCACTGGCGCGTGCGCCGCCCTTGTGATCTTGCTGTTCGCCTGCGCTCCCTCCCCACATACAGGACAGGGTGCAGGCCAACAGACCGATGGATTCTTTTTTGGGGCCTGCATGGTTCCCGATGGCCGCTGCGCACCTTGTTCCGACAGGGCGTGCGGGTGCTTCGGGCATGGCCCTTCCCTTTAGGAACCGCTGAATCATTCCTCCCGGCCGCCGCATTCCCCTCTCGGGTGGTCTGCTGCGTTGGCTTTTGGGGTCAATAGCACCACTATTGACCCCAAAAACCGCCTTGCAACCCATCCCGACAGGGCGCGCGGCGACTCGGACGGAATGAATCAGCGTTCCCTTTATCGGTGACGGTGGGATGGCCCGCCGTCTGGAGTCACACCCATGAAACATTCTTTGCGTTCTGCTTCCGTTCTGTCCCGTTCCCTGCGGAACCCTGTCGGCTTCGCGGCTGTCGCCACCCTGCTGGCTGCCTGTGGTGGAGGCGGCGATGGCGGCACTCCCGGCCCGGTCGGGCCACAGGCGGTGGCCATCGAATTCGCGGCCTATGCGGGCACTGCGCCCGTGGCCTGCGATACCACCCTGACCGGGCTGGGCACCACCCAGGCCCGCGCGGCCTTGAGCGATCTGCGCTTCTATGTGGCCAATGCGGCCTTGATCGACACGGCGGGCAATGCCGTGCCGCTGACGCTGGATGCCAGCGAATGGCAGATTCAGCAGGAAGGCGACAGCCTGGCCCTGATCGACCTCGAAAATGCCGCAGATGCCTGTGCCAGCAAGGGCACTGCCACCACCAATGCCCGCATCGTCGGCACCGTGCCTGCCGGAGACTACCGGGGACTGCGCTTCACCGTGGGCGTGCCCTCGCGCTGGAACCACACCGACTATGCCGCCGCCACCGCGCCGCTGGACGTGGGCGCACTGGCATGGTCGTGGCAGGCCGGGCGCAAGTACCTGCAACTGGAACTGAAACCCGAAGGCGGCGTGCAGCGACCCGCACCGGCAGCGGCTGGAACCACCTTCCACATTCACCTGGGCGCGACGGGCTGCACCGGCAACCCCGTGACCGGCGAAACCGTCAGTTGCAGCCGTCCGAACCGCGCTGCCGTGCAACTGGCCAACTTCAACCCGACCACCGAGAAAGTGGTGCTGGACATTGCCGCGCTGTTGCGCAATTCCGACATTCGCCAGGACCTGGGCAACTCGGTGGGCTGCATGTCCGGTGCGTCCGACCCCGAATGCGCGGCCATCTTTGCGCAGTTCGGGCTGGATTTGAGTGCAGGCACTCCGCTGGGCGATCAGGGCGTGCAGTACGCATTTGCCGCACGGAGCAAATGATGCCGCGCCGCCGCCGTTATTTCGGGGGCAGACCTTCCCTGCTGCTGGCCACGGCCCTGTGGCTGACCGCCTGTGGCGGGGGAGGCGATACCACGGTTGTGGACGAAGCAGGCTCCAGCGGCAGTGGCTGGACATGGCAACTGCCCGCCTTCTTCCCCACCCCCAAAGTGCCCGAAGACAACCCCATGACCGAAGCCAAGGTGGAACTGGGACGCTACCTGTTCTACGACACGCGCCTGTCGGGCAATGGCACGCAGTCCTGCGCCAGTTGCCATCATCAGGACAAGGCATTTACCGACGGGCTGGCACGCTCCATCGGCTCGACCGGGCTGGTGCATCCGCGCAACGCCCAGAGTCTGGCCAACGTCGTCTATCTGCCCACCCTCACCTGGGCGAACCCCGCGCTGGTGACTCTGGAGAAGCAGATGGAAACGCCGCTGTTCGGCGACGATCCGGTGGAAATGGGCGTCAATGACCACAACAAGGCCGAAGTGCTGGGCCGCTTGCAGGTCGATGCCCGCTACCAGCGCATGTTCGCCCAGGCCTACCCGCACCATGCCGCGCCGCTGAACTGGGAAAACGCGATTGCCGCGATTGCCAGCTTCCAGCGCAGCATCCTGTCGGGCAACAGCCTGTACGACCGCTACCTGCGTGGCGAGGCCGAACTCTCGCCCGCCCAGGTGCGCGGCATGAACCTGTTCTTTGGCGAAAAGGCTGAATGCTTCCACTGCCACAGCAGCTTCAACTTCAACGACCAGATCATCCACGCCAACAGCCGCCTGGTGGATACGCCATTTCATAACACCGGCCTGTACAACATCGACGGCAAGGGCACCTACCCGGAAAGCCTGGGCGCGTATGAAATCACCTTCATTGCCGAGCACATGGGCGCGTTCCGTGCCCCCAGCCTGCGCAATGTGGAAGTCACCGCGCCCTATATGCACGATGGCAGCATCACCACGCTGGAAGAAGTGGTCGCCACCTACGCGGCAGGCGGGCGCAACATCACCGAAGGGCCGTATGCGGGCGATGGCCGCGCCAATCCGTTCAAAAACGACTTCATCGGCCAGATCGACCTCAACGCACAGGAACAGGCCGACATCGTCGCCTTTCTCAAAAGCCTGACCGACCACGAACTGCTCACCAATCCGGCCTACGCCAACCCATTCACCACGGAGGGCCTTGCCGATGCGCAACCCTGATACCTCCCGCCCGACTGCCCGGCACCGGCATGGTCGCGCCTTCTCGCTGGCAGCCTGCCTGCTGGCGGGAGCCTGTGCATCGGTGCAGGCCCACGAAGCCAGCGACCACATTCCCGTGCAGCGCGGCTTCCAGCTCAATGCCGCCGTGGCCGCCCATTACCTGCATGCCGACGACCCCTTGCCCGGTCGCAGCCTGCCCGGTGTACTCGATATGGGCAACACCCCGGAAGACCAGCGCGATGGCTATCTGGAGCATGCCGTGCTGTCGGCCGGAGCACGGCTGCATCCCATGCTGGGTGCAAGCCTGGGCGTGGGCAAACACGGCAACGACCCCTGGCACGTTGAAAACGCCTGGCTGGAATGGCGACCGCGTGCCACCGCCGAATGGAGCATCGGCGCGGGGCGCAACCGCGTTCCGGTCGGGCAGGTCATCGATGCGGGCGGGCACTTCGACGTATTCGCCCAGATGCCGCTGGCCAAGCGGGCCGTATTGGAAGGCGACTGGGTGGAAGATGGCCTCAGCCTGAACTGGCAGCCGCACCGCCAGGGCTGGCTGCGCCCGATCGAGCGCGTTGATTTCGGGCTGTGGAATGCGCGGCGTTTTCCCGGCTCCGACAACGCCTCGCTCGCGCCGGTCGTGCGCATCCGCGCCCATGCCGGTGCCCGCGTGGTGCTCGACGGCTTTGCCAGCCGCATCCGTGCCAAGGAGCGCGGTAGCCACATCCAGCGGCCCGAAGTCGGCCACAGCCACACCGCCCCTGATTGTGGCGTTTCGCTGGCACAGGTCACCTGCTTCGATGGCGACGTGAACCTGCTGGGCCTGAGCCTCGACTGGCGCACGCCCGTGCCGCAGGTGCAGGTACAGGCCGCAGCACTCTGGCGGCAGGAGAAAGGCAGCCTCTACGGCCAGAGCAGCACCACCGACTACCGGGGCCGCACGCGGGGCGGCTGGCTGCAACTGCAATGGCAGCCCGCACCGCGCTGGAACCTGGCCGTGCGGCACGAATGGCTCAAGGCCAGCCACCACCTGCAAGGCTCGGGGGCCAGCCTGCTGGCACGCGAGGCCGGACTGTCGCCCAATCACCCGGCCCGGCGCAGCACCGCCGCCATCGCCTGGCAGCCGTGGCGGGACTGGAGCGTCTCGCTGGAAGCGGGCACGGAACGCAACAGCGGCCAGAACAACGACTTTTACGGCATTCGCCTGCGCTGGCAGCCCGAACGCCTCATCAGCCGATCCATCTGATGGATGGCCGCCCTCTTTTTTATTTCACCAACCCAAGAAAGGAACCACACCATGTTCACATTCCAACGCTGGAAAACCGCCCTGCTGGGCAGCTTCTTCCTGGCCGCCGCAGCCGCAGTGCAGGCACACGGCTTCAACGTTGGCGACCTCGCCATCAGCCACCCCCATGCGCGGCCGTCCCTGCCCGGTGTGCCCAACACCGCCGCATGGTTTGGCGTGCAGAACCAGGGCAAAACCGACGACCGCCTCATCAGCGCGAGAGCCGCCATTGCCAGCCGCACGGAAATCCACGACATGAAGATCGAGAACGACATCATGCGCATGTTCCAGGTGGAAGGCATTGATATTCCCGCCGGCCAGAGCATCAAGCTCGGCGACGGCAACAAGCTGCACATCATGCTGTTTGGCTTGCAGCAACCCCTGAGTGTGGGCGACAAGTTCCCGCTGACCCTCCAGTTTGAAAAAGCCGGAACCGTGGACGTGGAAGTCTGGGTCGAAGCCCCCCGCAAGTCCGGTGACGCGGCAGCGGAGCACGATCACCATCAGCACAACGACACGGCCCCAGCTGCGCAGTGACCAAACCCAGGCAGCAGCTCCGTTGCTGGAAAGCCTGCAAAACTCTGGCGGTAGGAACGTGTTCACGATTTCAGAACAATACTGTGTTCAGTCCAGAAAAGCACCTGTCATTCCCGCGAAAGCGGGAATCCAGTAGCAAGGTATCCCATGGAAAAGCAAGGTGTTCTTTGGATACGTCGTCACTGGATTGCGGGTCAGGCCCGCAATGACGGTGCTACTGGTACGGCATCGCTCTGAAATCGCAAACACGTTTTCAGAACTGCCAGTCCACTCCCAGGCGCAGACTGCGGCCCGGCTCCAGGCTGCTGTACTCCTGACCGGCCTGGGCGTTGGCGGTGGTGTTGGTCTGCAAGGTGCGCACACTGGTGTGCCGGGCGTAGCGTTTGTCGAGCAGGTTGTCGATGCCCAGGCGGATGCGGAGCTGCTGCCGGTAGTGCGGTGGGGTCCAGATGGCTTGCAGACTGTGGGTGGCGTAGCCGGGTTTTTCCGGGCGGTTGGCGGGCAGGTCCTTGAGGCGTTGCACGGCAGTGAGGGTGTAGCCCAGTTGCCAATCGGGATGCGCCTGCCAGAGTGCGTCGAATGCGAAGTGGTCGCCGGTGGAGATGCCTACGCGTGCCGATTCGCCGCTGGTGTCCATGGGCTGGCCGTTGTAGTTGCGCAGGGTGCTGTGGCTGTAGCTGGCACTGAGTGTCCAGGTCGGCAGGCTCCAGTGCGAGCGCAGTTCAAAGCCTCGACTGGTGATGTCGTCCGGGGCGTTGTAGATGCGGTCGGTGACCCCGGCAGAACCTTCGCCGGGGACGATCTGGTAGTCTCGGATGCGGGTGTTGAAGACGGTCAGCTCAACACCGGCATGGTCACCGGCTTGCCAGAGTTCGCGGCCATGCCAGCGCAGGCCCCATTGTTTCTGGATGCTGCGCTCGGCCTGTAGCTGGCCGTTGTCGCCCAGTGTGAAAGGGCGTGGCCGGGTGAAGTCGGGGCCGAGGAAGTATTTTTTCAGCCAGCCCGCCTGGTTGAGCTTGGCTCCGCGCACGGATTCGCCATAGCCTGCAAACAGGGTGATGTCGTGCCGGGCGGTGCTCCATGCCTGCCATTCGGTGCTGAGGTTGGGGGCGGTTTCGGTGCCACGGCTGCGGTAGCCGTTGGCATAGTCGCTGCGGTAGTGGTCCACGCGCAGGCCGCCCGAGATCAGCCAGTTGCCCCAGACGATGCGATCTTGCACATACAGGCCCGTGTTGCGGGCTTTTTCGTTCAGGCGCAGGGCCAGGTTGTCGTCTTGCAAGATGCCCTTGTCCTGAAAATGATCCACGCCGGTCTTGAGTTCGTGGCGTGCGCTGCCGGTGGTAAAGCGGGCGGTGTTGTGCAGGTCACCCCCGGTGCTGCGGGTGAGCCAGTTTTCGGCGCGGTCATTGCCCGCGTTGTTGAAATCACCATACAGGTCGATGCTGCTTTCGTTGCCGTACAGCGTGGTGTGCAGATCGAGCAGCGCAGTGTGCGGTGACTGGTAGCGGTGGCGCAGGCTGAGGGTGTCGCGGGTGAACTCCTGGGCATCCAGTGCCTGGGTGGCGTTGTTGGTTTGCCAAGGGAAGTTGGCGCGCAGGTAGCCGCCTTCGTTGGTGTTGCGCTCGGCACTGAGCCACAGGCTGTGGCCTTCCTGTGCCAGCACGCTGGCCTTGAGCAGGTAGCTGCCGCGCTGGCCGTCACTGGCTGGATTTTTGTCGCCACCACCCACGCGCACCAGGTCGTTATTGAGGCGGCGTGCGTAGGCCAGCAGTCCGAGCCGGTCGCCGACCAGCGCGTAGGCGGAGGTAGAGCCGCCCAGGGTGCGGTCGGCACTCTCGTACTGCAAGCCCAGCCGTGCGCCGCTGTGCTGGCCGGGGCGCAGCAGGTCTTGTGCATCCACGGTTTCAAAGCGCACGCTGCCGCCCAGTGCACCGGGGCCGACATCGGCAGGGGCGGGGCCAGCCTGTATCCGCACGGCCTTGAGCAGCAGCGGATCGACACTCAGCCGCCCCTGGTGGTGAAACAGGTTGGCCCCTTGGCGCGCGCCGTCGATCTGCACGTTCATGTTCAGGTCTTCGATGCCACGCAGGAACATTTTCTGGCCGTTGCGGCTGCCGACTCCTGCCTGCACGCTGGCATCGGTGGCAAAGATGTCTTGCAGGTCAATCGCCTGGGTGCGTTGCAGGCGTTCGGTGTCCAGGGCGTATTGGCCGGGGGCATCGTCTGGTACGTCGGCCTTGACCTCGACTTCAGGAAGGCTGTGGCTTGCCGGGGCATTGGCATCTGCATTGCCGAAGGCCAGAGGGGTGAGGCACAGGGCGATGCAGGCCGTTGCCAGGGCATGGGGGCGGAACAGAAACATGGGATGATTGCCTCTAATGAAAGATCATTATTATATTTTAATAATCTAATTATATGAATTGACTGGCTGCACGGCTGTCTGTCTGACAGGGAGCTGAGGTTGTCTCTGGGGCGATGGGTTTGGTTCGTCAGAAAGGGCGAACCGACAGTTTGGGGCTGATAAAGGGTTGGGTGTTGCTATATTGGTATTACCAATAATAAAAATGACTTTGCCCTGATGTTGAATTGTGAGTTGATTTGCATCTATCTGAAATTACAAGATATTTTGATGGATTATTATTGCTTCGCACGAATTCCACCGATGAATAAGGGTAATTACCAATCAGAATAGCCAGTGGTTTTTCCATAAAATCCTTTGCGCTGAGCAAACTGCTTTCATATTTGGTATTACCAATTGTCCGTATCAGAGTTTCTTTTTGAAGGAGCGGACGATGCTGTAGCCCCTGTTCAGCATCCCACCTCATTCAGCAGGAGACATATTGCATGGAACAAGTCTGGCTTCAAAATTACGATCCGGCCGGCAACATCTGGATTTCGGCGGCGGTGGCGATGATTCCCATCGTCTTTTTCTTTCTGGCCCTGACCAAGCTGCGCCTGAAGGGCTATGTGGCCGGCACGGTGACGGTGGCCCTGGCCTCGGTGGTCTATGGTTTTTTCTACGGGCTGTGGCCGATTGCGTGGATCATCGTGGCAGCGGTGTTCCTCTACAAGGTGTCGGTCAAGACCGGGCAGTTCGACATCATCCGCGCCTCGATTCTCTCGATCACGCCCGACCAGCGGCTGCAACTGATTCTGGTGGGTTTCTGCTTCGGGGCGTTTCTGGAGGGTGCGGCAGGCTTTGGCGCGCCGGTGGCGATCACGGCCGCCTTGCTGGTGGGCCTGGGGTTCAAGCCGCTGTATGCCGCCGGTCTGTGCCTGATTGCGAATACCGCACCGGTGGCATTCGGTGCCATGGGCATTCCGATCATCGTGGCCGGGCAGGTGTCGGGACTGGATCCGTTTGCCATCGGGCAGATGGCCGGTCGCCAGTTGCCGTTCATGACCATTCTGGTGCTGTTCTGGATCATGGCCATCATGGATGGCTGGCGCGGCATCAAGGAGACCTGGCCTGCCGTGCTGGTGGGGGGCGGCTCGTTCGCAGTCGTGCAGTTTCTGACGGCCAACTACATCGGCCCGGAGTTGCCGGACATCACCTCGGCGATTGTGTCGCTGGTGGCTCTGACGCTGTTCCTCAAGGTCTGGCAGCCCAAACATGTGTTCCGCTTTGAATCCCAGGAGCCTGCCACGAATGCGGCATCCGCTGTGCCGCAGGGCGCGCCGGTGCGGCTGAATCTGGGCACGGTGCTCAAGGCGTGGTCGCCCTTCATCATTCTCACGGCCATGGTGACGATCTGGAGCATCAAGCCGTTCAAGGCCCTGTTTGCGGCCAATGGCGCGCTGGCGGGCTGGGTGCTGAACCTGCCCGTGCCGTTTCTGCACAATCTGGTACAGAAAGCCCCGCCGATTGTGGCCGATGCCACGCCGTATGCGGCGGTGTATGCCTTCAACTGGTTCTCTGCCACCGGCACGGCGATTGTGATTGCGGCGGTGCTGACCATGCTGCTGCTCAAACTCAGCCCGGCCAAGGCCGTGGAAACAGCCGGCGAGACCATGAAGGAGCTGGCCCTGCCCATCTATTCGATTGGCATGGTGCTGGCATTTGCCTTCATTGCCAACTATTCCGGCCTGTCGGCCACACTGGCTCTGGCCCTGTCCCATACCGGCGTGGCATTTCCGTTCTTCTCGCCATTCCTGGGCTGGATTGGCGTGTTCCTGACCGGCTCCGACACCTCGGCCAACGCGCTGTTTGGCGCATTGCAGGCCACCACGGCGCAGCAACTGGGCCTGTCCGAAGTGCTGATGGTGGCTGCCAATACCACGGGTGGCGTGACCGGCAAGATGATCTCGCCACAGTCGATTGCGATTGCCTGTGCCGCCGTCGGGCTGGTGGGACGCGAGTCCGACCTGTTCCGCTTCACCGTCAAGCACAGCCTGATCTTCGCCGTCATCATTGGCATCATGACCACCTTGCAGGCCTATGTGTTTACGTGGATGATTCCGTGATGACACGCCCCATCCACTCTTGACGACACATTGCCATGCGCCTTTCCGACCAAGTGGCCCAGAAGCTCCTGAGCCTGATTCAATCCCGTGGCCTGCAACCGGGGCAGCGTCTGCCTGCCGAACGGGTGCTCTCGGGCGAACTGGGGGTTTCGCGGGTATCCCTGCGGGCAGCGATCCAGAAGCTCTCGGCGCAGGGCCTGCTGGTCAGTCGGGCAGGCGCGGGCACCTATCTGCAAGCCCATGCAGGCATGTGGGCGCAGCAGGCAGTCGATCCGCTGGCCGCCCTGATGCTGGCCGACCCGCAGTACCGCTATGACGTGCTGGAGGCGCGCCAGGCCCTGGAATCCAGCACCGCCTGGTACGCCGCGCAACGCGCCACGCTGGCCGACAAGGAGCAGATTCGCCGCTGCTTCGACACCATGGTGCAGCACCAGCAAAGCCGCGATGCCGATAAATCCGCCCGCGCCGATGCGCAATTCCATCTGGCCATTGCGCAGGCCTCGCATAACCTCGTGCTGGTGCAGGTCATGCAAAGCCTGTTCGATCTGATGCTCAACACCGTGACGCAGAACCGCCGCAGCATGTTCGTGCACGAATCCCCGCAGACGCTCGAACCGCTCACCCAGCAGCACCACGCCATCATGCAGGCTATTCTGGACGGCGATGCCGAAGGCGCGCGCGAAGTCATAGGCGACCACTTGCTGTACGTGCGCAGCCGACTGCGCCAGGCCGACGAGGATGCGGCACGGCAAGACCGCGCGCGCCGCCTGGTCACGGCCACGGCATCTTCTTCTCTCTTATCCGTGGAACATTCCAAGGACCCTTCCCCATGATTATTTCGTCTTCAACCGATTACCGCGCCGCAGCCCAAAAACGCCTGCCGCCCTTCCTGTTCCACTACATCGACGGCGGCGCGTATGCCGAACACACCCTGCGGCGCAATGTGGATGACCTCTCCGACATTGCCCTGCGCCAGCGCGTTCTGCGCGACATGAGCCAGCTCGACACCAGCATCGACCTGTTCGGGGAAAAACTTGCCATCCCGGTGGCCCTGTCGCCGGTGGGGCTGACCGGCATGTATGCCCGCCGGGGCGAAGTGCAGGCCGCCCGCGCCGCCGATCACAAAGGCATCCCGTTCTGCATGTCCAGCGTGTCGGTGTGCCCCATTGAGGAAGTTGCACCGCGCATCCAACGCCCCATGTGGTTCCAGCTCTATGTGCTCAAGGATCGTGGCTTCATGCGCAACGCGCTGGAACGCGCCCAGGCGGCAGGCTGCTCCACGCTGGTGTTCACCGTGGACATGCCCGTGCCCGGCGCACGCTACCGTGATGCCCACTCCGGCATGAGTGGCCCCCATGCCGCCCTGCGCCGCTACCTGCAAGCCGTGACGCACCCGCAATGGGCCTGGGACGTGGGCCTGTGTGGCAAACCGCACGACCTGGGCAACATCTCGCGCTACCTGGGCAAACCGACCGGACTGGCCGACTACATGGGCTACCTGGGCGCGAACTTCGACCCATCCATCTCATGGAAAGACCTGGAATGGATTCGGGACTTCTGGCAAGGCCCGATGCTCATCAAAGGCATTCTCGATGCCGATGATGCGCGCGATGCCGTGCGCTTCGGGGCCGATGGCATCATCGTCTCCAACCACGGTGGCCGCCAGCTCGACGGCGTGCTGTCATCGGCACGCGCCATGCCCGCCATTGCCGATGCCGTGAAGGGGCAGATCAAGATTCTGGCCGACTCCGGCATCCGCAGCGGCCTGGACGTGGTGCGCATGATCGCACTGGGAGCCGATGCCGCCATGATCGGCCGCGCCTACATCTACGCACTCGCCGCCGCCGGAGAAGCCGGAGTCACCCACCTGCTGGAACTGCTGGAAAAGGAAATCCGCGTGGCCATGACGCTGACCAGCGTGAAGAACATTGCCGAGATCAATGGGGATTTGCTGGTCGCCAACGCTCATTCATAGGGGTTGTCAAACCCCAATCCCGCCAGAATCTGAATTTCCCGCGCTTCCATTTCCTGGGCGTCGGCTTCGCTGGTTTCGTGGTCCCAGCCCTGGGCGTGCAGGGTGCCGTGTACCAGCATGTGGGCGTAGTGGGCTTGCAGGGATTTGTGCTGTTCCTGCGCTTCGCGGGCAATCACCGGGGCGCACAGCACCAGATCGGCCATGACCACGGGTTCGGTGCTGTAGTCGAAGGTCAGCACGTTGGTGGCGTAGTCCTTGTGGCGGAACTGGTGGTTGAGCTGGTGGCCTTCTTCGGTATCGACGATGCGCACGGTGATTTCGGCATCGCGCTCCAGCGCGTGGCGAATCCAGCGGGCCACCTGGTGCCGGGGCAGGGCGGCGCGGTGCGTGGCGGCATCGGTCAGGGTGGAGAATTGCAGCGACAGGCTCAGAGCGGGCATGGCCATGACGGGTTCTTTTCGGGTGGTGTGAGTGAGTGGTGGGTGGGGCAGGCGGTCGCGTTCATGCGGCGCGGTCTGGATGCGGAGGGGTGTGGGCATCGTAGGCATCGACGATGCGTGCCACCAGCGGGTGGCGTACCACGTCGCCGCTGTGAAATTCGGTGAAGGCAATGCCCTGGACGCGCTTGAGTATGTGGCGGGCATCGAGCAGGCCGCTGCGTGTGCCTTTGGGCAGGTCGATCTGGCTGGTGTCGCCGGTAATCACGGCCTTCGCGCCAAAGCCGATGCGGGTGAGGAACATTTTCATCTGTTCCGGCGTGGTGTTCTGCGCTTCGTCCAGGATGACGAAGGCGTTGTTGAGGGTGCGCCCACGCATGAAGGCCAGCGGTGCGATCTCCAGTGCGTTGCGCTCGAAGGCTTTCTGCACGCGGTCGAAGCCCATCAGTTCGTAGAGGGCATCGTAGAGCGGGCGCAGGTAGGGATCGACTTTCTGGGTCAGGTCGCCGGGCAGGAAGCCCAGCCGTTCGCCCGCTTCGACGGCGGGGCGGGTGAGCACGATGCGCTGCACGGCGTTGCGCTCCAGCGCATCGACCGCGCAGGCCACGGCCAGGTAGGTCTTGCCCGTGCCCGCCGGGCCGATGCCGAAGGTGATGTCGTGCTCGGCAATGTTTTGCAGGTACACGGTCTGGTTGGGCGTGCGTGCGCGCAGGTCGCTGCGCCGGGTGGAGAGGCGCGCGCTGCCGTCGGCTTCTTCATCCAGTGCGGTGCTGCTGGCCAGCATCAGGTGCAGGTGTTCGGCCGAGATGTCGCGCCCGGCGATTTCGTAGAGGGCTTGCAGCACTTCCATGGCGCGGGTGGCTCCGGCCCTGGTGCCTTCGACCTTGAAGTGCTCCTGCCGACGGCTGATGCGCGTCTGCGTGGCCACTTCGATGCTGCGCAGGTGCTGGTCGGCCGGGCCGCACAGATGGGCCAGACGCTGGTTGTTCGGGGGTTGGAAGGTGTGGTGCAGAATCACGCAGATAATCGCCGATGGTTGCGGTGGCGCGTGGGCAGGGTGCCCACGGGAAACCTGGTTTTCAGAAGGGAAGAATGGCAATGATAGGCAAATTGACAGGGCTTGTGCTGGAGAAAGCCCCGCCCCAGGTGCTGCTGGACTGCCACGGTGTGGGCTATGAGGTGCAGGTGTCCATGAACACCTTCTATCACTTGCCGCCGGAGGGCCAGAAAACAAGCCTGTGGACGCAGTTTATCGTGCGCGAGGATGCGCAACTGCTCTATGGCTTCGGCACGCTGGAGGAGCGTGCGGCTTTCCGTGAGCTGGTGAAGATTACCGGCGTGGGGCCGCGCACCGCGCTGGGCATTCTCAGCGGCATGAATGTGAACGATCTGGCATCGGCGGTGGCCTTGCAGGAAAGTGGCCGCCTCATCAAGGTGCCCGGCATCGGCAAGAAGACCGCCGAACGCCTGCTGCTGGAACTCAAGGGCAAGATTGCCGATGCCCTGCCGGTGGCCACGGTGGCGAGCCAGGCGCACAACGATATTGCGCAGGCCCTGATGGCCCTGGGCTACTCGGAGAAGGAGGCCACGGCTGCCCTCAAGGGGCTGCCGGAAGGCACGGGTGTGAGCGACGGCATCCGGCTGGCCCTGCAATCGCTGGGCTGAATGCGATTTTCAGGCGCGCCGGTGCAGGCGCAGGCATGGGCAGATGAAAAAGTGGCCATCGAGGGGCTTGACACTCTTGATACCATGATCTCATTTGAAGGCCAAAACGACCATGCCACACACGATGAATCTGCACACCGCCCGCCTGCCTGTCACGGTACTGTCGGGCTTTCTGGGAGCGGGCAAGACCACGCTGCTCAATCACATTCTGAACAACCGCGAGGGTCGCCGCGTTGCGGTGATCGTCAATGACATGTCGGACGTGAATATCGATGCCGATCTGGTACGCCAGGGCGGGGCGGAACTCTCGCGCACCGATGAAAAACTGGTGGAGATGAGCAATGGCTGCATCTGCTGCACACTGCGCGAAGACCTGCTGCTGGAAGTGAGCCGGCTGGCACAGGAGGGCCGCTTCGATCAACTGGTGATCGAGTCCACGGGGATTTCCGAACCCCTGCCGGTGGCCGAGACCTTCACCTTCGCCGACGAAACCGGCCGCAGCCTGGGCGATGTGGCGCGTCTGGACACGATGGTGACGGTGGTGGACGCGCTGAATTTTCTGTGCGACTACAGCACCCGCGACAGCCTTCAGGCACGCGGCGAGTCGCTGGGCGAGGAGGATGCCCGCACCGTGGTTGATCTGCTGGTGGAGCAGGTCGAATTCTGTGATGTGATCGTGCTCAACAAGACCGATCTGGTCGGCCCTGGGGAGCTGCAACGGCTGGAAGGCATCTTGAGGGGGCTGAACCCGCGTGCCCGCATCGAACATGCCCGCTTCGGGAAAGTGCCGCTGGAGTGGGTGCTGGACACCGGCCTGTTCGATTTCGAGGCTGCCGCCCAGGCACCAGGCTGGTTGCAGGAGTTGCGCGGCACGCACACGCCGGAAACCGAGGAATATGGCATCGGCAGTTTTGTCTATCGGGCGCGTCGGCCTTTCCATCCGCAGCGTTTTTACGACTGGGTGCAGCAGGAATGGCCGGGCGTGGTGCGTTCCAAGGGCTTCTTCTGGCTGGCCAGCGACCCGCACCATGTTGGCTCGTGGTCGCAGGCGGGTGCGGTGGCGCGGCACGGCATGGCCGGTTACTGGTGGGTGGCAGTTCCCCGCGAGCACTGGCCGCAGGATGCTGAGGCATTGCGTCTGATCGAGGAGAAGTGGGATGCGTCGGTGGGCGATGCGCGGCAGGAAATTGTGCTCATCGGCATGAACATGGACGAAGCGGCACTGCGCCAGAAGCTGGATGCCTGCCTGCTGACCGATGCAGAAATGGCCCAGGGGCCGCAGGGCTGGAAGCGGGCCTTTGCCAATCCATTCCCTGACTGGCACTAAACACCCTGCATCAACCGCAGCGCGTGCTGAATGTGCACGACTTGCCGTTGAATGGGGTCGGGCAGGGGAGAATCTCCGGCCAGCACGGCCTGAATGTAGCGGGCGGTGCTGGGGGCCGAGACATCCTGGGGCCAGTCGGGCACTTGCGTGATGCGCCCGGTCTGTGCCTCCTGCAAACGCTGGTGCAGGCCGCCGATGTAGGCATCGATGGCCTGCACGCGGCGGCCATCGGCCACGGATTCGCCTTCGATGCCACGCAGCAGCAGTGCGTCGGCGGCGATCTCGCGGTAAATCAGATTCATGGCGTGCAGGTATTCGGCGTGGGTGTAGCTGCCGACCACCAGTGCGCGTGTGGCACAGGGGTTGATGATCTTGACCAGACTGTGGGCCGAATTGCGCAGGCCCACGGTGTAGCGCACCTCCAGCAGGCGGTGCAATGCGGGCGAGAGCATGGCGATGGGCAGGTAATTGATGTGCTCGTCCTGCACGTCGGCCACCGACTCCAGCATCGGCACTTGCATGGCCTGCAACACCTGGGCAGAGGTGACACGGCCAGGCTCTTGTGTGCCCATGCCGTGGACGATGACGCGGCAACCGGCATTCACCAGACATTGCGCCAGCAACGGGGTCAGCACCGGAAACTTGCGCGCACCGTTGTAGCTGGGCAGTACCACGGTGGGGCGGCCAGTGGGAGCGGCGGGAACCAGCGTCATGCGTTCGCGCGTGGCATCGATGAAACCGGCCATTTCTTCGGCGGTTTCGCCCTTGATGCGCATGGCCACGCAGAAGGCACCGATTTCCAGATCGCTCACGCGCCGGTCGAGCACCCGACCGAACAGGTCGGCCGCGTGCAGGCGATCAAGCGCACGCGCACCGTCCCTGCCGCGCCCGATTTCCTTGATGTAGTGGCTGATGCTCATGGGGTATGGGTGTTAGGGAAGGTCTGCAAAACCCGTTGCGCCGCCCGCATCCCGCCACTAGGCGCATCGCCGCGTTGGATTCTGCGGTCAATAGCCCCGCTATTGACCGCAGAATCCGCCTTGCGCTGCATCCCACTGGCGGGCGCGTGCTTACCGCAAGGGTTTTGCAGACCTTCCTTAGAACAGGTTCTTACAGGCCTGCCGATGGAGCGGCCATTCTGCCATGTTCGTGCAAAACGGGTGGGGCTTGCCCAGGCAGTTATCCCAGCAGCATCCACAGCAGACCGGCTCCCAGTCCGGCCAGCCCCACGGGCAGCGTGGCCAGCAGCAATTGGCGGCCACCGACGATGCCGATCAGGGCCAGCTTGACCAGGCTGTTGCTGACCACTGCGAGGAAGATACCGTGCGTGGCCACGCGGGCATCCAGCTCGTGCAGGGCACTGCGCGAGAGCGACAGGGTGATGGCATCCACATCGGTCAGGCCCGCCAGCACCGCCACCACATACACCCCGGCATCGCCCAGATACACGCGCCCGGCTTGCACCAGCAGCAGAATCAGGGCCAGCAACCCGGCAAAGCGCAGGGCAGGCCCCAGCTCGAAGGGGTTGGAGAGCGGGGTGGCGGCCGTGGCGGTGGTGGCCTCTGCCTGCTGTTGTGCCCGCCACCAGAAATACAGCGCGCCGCCCAAGTACACGCCCATGCACACCAGCAAGGGGCCAAGCAGTGTGGTCAGCAGGGTCGGGTTGAGCACGCCCACTTCCAGCAGCACCCGCACGAACATCAGGCCCGAGGCCAGCAGCAGGCCGCTGGCCAGCAGCGGGTGCAGGGCGCGTTCCTTGCCCAGCTTGGCCAGCGTCAGGGTGACGGCGGTGGACGAGACCACGCTGCCCAGCACCGCAGTGAGCAGCAGCCCGTAGCGCGTGCCTGTCAGCCGGATCGCCACATACGCGGCAAAGCCCAGAGCGGCAATCAGCACCACCATCCACCAGATGCTGTAGGGGTTGAGCACCTGCCACGGCCCATAGCCCTGATTGGGCAGCACCGGCAGCACCACCAGCGAGATGAACAGCAGCTTGAACGTGCCCGACAACTCATCCCGGCTCATGCGTTGCAGGGCCCTGTGCAAACGTTCCTTCAGGCTCAGCACCAGTGCCAGCACCACGCCGCAGGCGGCCGCCAGCAGTGGCATTCCCGCCACCGAGAGACTGCCCAGCACGAAGGTGACCAGCAGGGCCAGTTCGGTGGTTGTGCCTGCATCGCCGGTGTGCCGCCAGTGCACCACATAGGCTACCACCGTGAACAGACCCACCACCAGCAACAGCACCGCCCAGGCCAGCGCGCCCAGGTGTTGCCCCATCAGCATGGCCAACCCGCCCAGCAGCGCGGCAATCCCGAAGGTGCGAATGCCGCCGCTCTGGCGCGGGTCTTCGGCCTCGCGCTCGCGCCAGCCCCGTTCCGCCCCGACCAGCAGGCCAATGCCCAGCGCGATGGCCAGTCGCAGCAGCTCGTCCAGTGCCATCGGTAAATCTGCCATGTACCGCTCCTTTGTCGCATCCTGCACAGGCCCTCATGGTACGCTGCCCGTACAAGCCGTGGTGGCCTTTTGCTTCGCCGTGGCAGGAGCCGACAAAGGTTTTTGCTAAACTATGCGGATGTTTATCCCAAGCGCATTCATCGTCGCAGACCGCGTTGCCGGTCAAGGAGCCTGGCTTTGGCGCAAGCCAGCCTGCTGACATGTGTTCTCCCACTCTTTGCGGTCTTGCCGTGGGCATCGTGCCCGATGCGGCAGGCCCAGCCGGATAAACTGCAAACCCCCACACTCTCCCTTGCTGGTGTTTTGCCCCTCAAGAAAGACATTCCCGTGACAAGCCAACAGGAATTTGATCGCCTGGCCGCCGAAGGCTACAACCGTATTCCCCTGACCGCGCAGGCGTTTGCCGATCTGGAAACTCCGCTGTCCCTCTACCTCAAGCTCGCCCATGCCGACCACGGTGGCCGCAACAGCTTCCTGCTGGAATCGGTGGTGGGCGGTGAACGCTTTGGCCGCTACAGCTTCATCGGCCTGCCCGCGCGTACCTGGCTGCGGGCACGGGGCTTCGGATCCGAGGCACGCACCGAAGTCGTCACCGATGGCACAGTGGTGGAAACCGCCAGCGGCAATCCGCTGGACTTCATTGCCGCCTACCGGCAACGCTTCCGCGTCGCCACCGCCCCCGACATGCCGCGCTTTGCAGGCGGTCTGGCCGGATACTTCGGCTACGACACCGTGCGCCACATCGAGAAAAAGCTGGAGCACACCTGCCCGCCCGATGACCTGCACCTGCCCGACATCCTGCTGCTGCACACCGACGAACTGGCCGTCATCGACAACCTCAGCGGCAAACTGCACCTGATGGTCTATGCCGACCCGGCCCAGCCCCAGGCTTACACAGCCGCGCAGCAACGCCTGCAAGCATTGCGCGAGCGTCTGCGCCAGCCCGTGCAAGTGCCTGCCGTATCGGCCAGCACCCCGCAGCCCGCCGTGCGCACCTTTGCCAAGGCCGACTACCTGCAATCGGTGGAGCGTGCCCAGGAACTGATTTTTGCGGGCGATTTCATGCAGGTACAGGTGGGCCAGCGCATCCAGAAGCCGTTTGCGCACAGCCCGCTGTCGCTGTACCGCGCCCTGCGTTCGCTCAACCCCAGCCCGTACATGTACTTCTACAACTTCAGCGGTGCGGACGAGGCGGGCAGTGACTTCCACGTCGTCGGCTCCAGCCCGGAAATTCTGGTGCGGCAGGAACAGACCGATGCGGGCGAGAAAATCACCATCCGCCCACTGGCCGGCACACGCCCGCGTGGTCAGACACCGGAGCAGGATCAGGCCGCCGAGCAGGAGCTGATTCATGACCCCAAGGAACGGGCCGAACACGTCATGCTGATCGACCTGGCGCGCAACGACATTGGCCGCATTGCCGAAATCGGCAGCGTCAAAGTCACCGAAGCCTTCGTGGTGGAGCGTTACAGCCACGTCATGCACATTGTCAGCAACGTGGAAGGCACGCTGCTGCCGGGCATGAGCAGCATGGACGTGCTCAAGGCCACCTTTCCGGCGGGCACGCTCACGGGCGCGCCCAAGGTGCATGCGATGGAACTGATCGACCAACTGGAGCCGGTCAAGCGCGGCATCTACGGTGGAGCCTGTGGCTACCTGAGCTATACAGGTGGCATGGACGTGGCCATTGCCATCCGCACCGGGGTCATCAAGAACCAGACCCTGTATGTGCAGGCCGCTGCCGGAGTGGTGGCCGATTCCGTGCCGGAAATGGAATGGCGCGAAACCGAACACAAGGCACGCGCGGTACTGCGTGCCGCCGAACTGGTCGAGGAGGGACTGGAATGAGCCAAACGAACGAACAACGCCCCGCCATTGAAAAAACCGCCCACTGCGCCAGCATGGCAGACGTGCGCCGCCACATCGACGCGCTGGACGACATCCTCGTGCCACTGCTGGTCGAGCGCGGCGGCTACATGACCCAGGCCGCCCGCATCAAGGACAGCGAACACCAGGTGCGCGACGAAGACCGCATCGAATTCATCGTCGCCCGCGTGCGCGAACGCGCCCAGGCCGAAGGCGGCAACCCCGATGTCATCGAAGCCATCTACCGCAGCATGATGGAAGCCTATATCGCCTTCGAACACCAGGAGTACGCCCGCCTGCGCCAGCAGGGGGAATAATCAGGGGTGGGGTCTTCGGGCGGATAGAGAACTTCCGTCCGGGTTGTCGGCCTGTGCCGAGATGACCCGGCGAATCCGGGCGATCCATGCCTTGGCCTGCCCATCGTCTGCGAAACAGATCAGTTCCACCTTGATGCCATCCGGCATTTGCAGTGCGACTTCCGGTTCATCGTAGGCAGGGTTTTCCGCCTTCAATCGAATCGTGGCAATCTCGACCGCGCCCAGTGGATAGTGCGTTGTCTGCTCGCCATTGAGGCCCTTGCGTTTCAGAACGGCCTCTCCCGTGCCTGGATCCAGCCGCAACTCGATGGACTTCGCAAACAGCGCGTAGTAAAGAGCCAGCATCCCAATCGATAGCGGGAAAATGAGAAAGAACAAGATAGCAAGCAGCAGCTCATGAAAATGGGGTCGATTCGTCCAATCGATTTGCTGCCACTGCACGATAAACACCGTCACAAACACCCCGGAGATGAGGCCGAACCACCCGGCAACCAGCCATCGAAGCCAACCCGACACATGGCTATGGAAGGCAATCGCCTGGCCATCAAGGGCCATTCCATTGGCTTTCTTTCGACTCGATCGAAAACGTTTCATGGCAACAAAACGCAGTGGGCGTGACTGGGGGATGGGCTTAGAACGTGTTTACGATTTTATGGCGATGCCGTACAAGCCGCACCGTCATTCCGGGCTTGACCCGGAATCCAGTGGCGACGTATCCAAAGAACACCTTGCTTCTCAATGGGATACCTTGCTACTGGATTCCCGCTTTCGCGGGAATGACGGGGGATTTTCTGTATTGAACAGTATTGTCCTGAAATCGGAAACACTTTCTTAAATGGACTGACCAGCCGGGCCTGTGAATATAGCCCGGCTGAGAAACCGCAGGTGCAAAAAAGCACTGCCCCGCTTCCATGAATGTATGGAGCGGGGCAGTGCCTTGTGGGAGCTGCCACCCGATTGGTGCTCAGGCAGGTGACAGCGAATGCTTGCTTCAACGGAAGGTCTTGAAGCGCACAGCGTCGTCGATGTAAGTCTTCTCGCCGAAAGGCTGCTCGTTGGAGCCGAAGGGCAGTTGTGCGCGCAGCTTCCAGCTTTCGGGCAGTTCCCAGGTCTTGGCGACTTCTGCATCGATCAGCGGGTTGTAGTGTTGCAGACTGGCACCGATGCCAGCGTCTGCCAGCACCGTCCAGACAGCCAGTTGTGCCATGCCGCCCGATTGTTCGGAGAAGATCGGGAAGTTGTCGGCGTACAGCGGGAATTGCTGTTGCAGATCGGCCACGGCCTGCTGGTCTTCAAAGAACAGCACGGTTCCGGCACCGGCGGCAAAGGAATCCATTTTTGCATCGGTGGAAGCGAAGCTCTCGGCGGGCACGATGGCGCGCAGGGTTTCGCGGGCGATGTTCCAGAGTTTCTCGCTGGCGGCACCGAACAGAATCACGGCGCGGGAGGTCTGCGAGTTGAAAGAGGAAGGGGCCAGGCGCACGGCTTCGTGCACCAGTTTTTCCACTTCGGTTTCGGAAATCGGCAGGTTCTTGCCCAGGGCATACTGGGTGCGGCGGCGGGTCAGGGAGGCGATAGCGGCGTTGCTCATGGTGACAGTCCTTGGTTCAGGTGAAAGCGAAAAACGGTCATTGTGGGCGAGGGATGCGGAAACGACCGGGTACGCAGTCATTGTGCCGCAATGCAGTCAGGGTTTTCGCGCGGTATCTGGGACAGTCTGTGTGCGCCAGTGTGCCTCTGGGCTGGCGATGAGGCCGAGGCGGTGTTTTGCTGCCGGTATGCAGGGTTTTATATAAAATGAAAATTATTTGTATTTGATGTGGTGCGTAATCACACTTCTTCATGACCACTGCTGCCCACGCTCCGATTGCCAGTCTGTACCGTGACCACCATCGTTGGCTCCATGCGTGGTTGCTGCGGCGGCTGGACAATGAGTGCGATGCTGCCGACCTCGCACATGATACTTTTCTGCGCCTGCTCAAAGTGCACACGATGCCGGTTTTTCACAGCACCGGCGAGGCTCGGGCCTATTTGCGCACCACGGCCAGCCGTCTGTGCATCAATCTGTGGCAGCGGCAGGAGGTCGAACGCTCCTGGCAGGAGACGCTGGCTGCTCTGCCGCCAGACCATTACCCGTCTGCGGAGCGGCAGGCCATCATCCTTCAGGCATTGGAAGAAGTCGCTGCCATGTTGCGCTCCTTGCCGCCCAGAGTAGCCAAGGCTTTTCTGCTGGCTGAAGTCAGCCAGATGACCGACGCGGAAGTGGCGGCCCGGTTGAAAATCTCGGAACGCACCGTGCGCAACTATGTTGCGCAAGCCATGCTGGCATGCCTGAAGCTGCAAGCACGCGATACTGTGCAGCAACTCTCACGTATGCCGACCTGAAGGGCGTTGGTTCGCATGATTCGCTCCCGGCGCACGATTCCGCCCCCTGCCACATCGGCAGAGGCTTCCACTGATGCGGTACTGGCTGAGGCCGCAAACTGGTATGCGCAACTGCGCGATGGCCGCGCCAGTGCCCAGCAGCAGCAGCGTTGGCAGGAGTGGTTGCAGGCCCAGCCCCAGCACCGCCATGCGTGGCAACAGGTGCAAGCCATTTCCGGCAGCTTCATGCCGATTCGCCAACTGCCCAATGCCGAAAACACTGCCGAGCAACTGGAGACCACCAGCCAGCGTATCCGTGCCATCACGCGCCGCCGCCTGTTGCTGGGCATGGCCACGGTGGTGGGAGTCGGCTCTGTGGGCTGGGTCGTGTGGGGGGATGAGCGCGTGCCAGCCGTCGTCATGGCATGGCAGGCGGAGCAGCGTACGGGCATTGGCGAACGACGCAGCATTACCCTTGCCGACGGAGGTACTCTGTGGTTGAACACCGATACTGCCATCGATGTGGATTACCGTGCCGGGCTGCGGCGCATCGTGTTGTACCGGGGGGAAATTCTGGTGGAAACCGCTGCCGATGCACAGAACCGTCCTTTTGTGATTGACAGTCCGCATGGCCGCTTGCGGGCCGTTGGTACCCGCTTTGGTGTGCATCTGCATGAGCGAGCCACCGAACTGACCGTGTTGGATGGCCGCGTGGCCATTCATACGGTTGGCCACCAGACGGCCATGCTGGGAGCAGGCCAGTACACGCGCTTTACCGCCGAACGCATCGAGGCGACGCAGACCACCGATGCCAGTGCCCAGGCATGGACGCAAGGTGTACTGGTGGCACACGATATGCCATTGGGCGAGGTCATTGCCGAACTGCGCCGCTATCGCCACGGCCAGATCGTGCTGGCCCCAGGGTTGGAGACATTGCGGGTTTATGGCAGTTTCCCATTGGACGATACCGACCGCGCTCTTGCCATGATTGCCCAGGTGCTGAAGTTGCACCTGCGTCGCCGCTTGCCTTGGCGTGTCAGTGTGGAACCAAGCTGAACATTGGAAGAAGTATTTTTTACATTTATTTTTAATGTTGAAAATCAATTGGTTTAAATGATTTTTAAGCTATTTTCCGCATCTTTCTGAGAAAACCATTGCCGGGTTGGCATGGCCAGGCTGTTTCTGATGGTGAGGGGGCTGTTTTCTGGCCCCGGTTTGTTTGCTTTTGATTGCCACAGAAGGAATCCCGACCATGCCATTTCTCCATCGTCTGAAGTGCCTGCCGCTTCATCCACCCACCCTGACCTTGGCCCGCCAGAGGGTCTGTGCGGCTGTTCCTGCCACTGCCCGAAAGCGGTATCTTGCCGCGGTCTCGCACATGCTTGTCGTGGCCGGCGTTGCAGGTATGACTGCCTGGATGCCACATGCCACGGCACAAGGTATATCGGAGCCGTCCCACAGCGACGGCAGTGTGCAGAGCCGCCGTCTATACCAGATACCCGCCGGGCCGTTGAGTGCGGTGCTGACCCGTCTGTCGGTGGAAACGGGCATTCGTCTGGCAGGTGCATCCGCCGAAGCGCAAGATACCCAGAGCCTGGGTGTGCAAGGTCGCCACAGTATTGCCAGCGCACTCGATGCTGCGCTGGCAGGCACCGGGCTGGAAGCCGTGCGGCAGTTGGATGGCAGCTATCTGCTGCACAGACGGCAGGCGTTGCCGGAAGTGAGCGTGATCGCCAGCCCGACAAGCCCTGCCGCCGCTGTGGCCAGTGCCTTGCCGGAAGTATGGGTGACGGCAAGCCCTCTCGCGAACCCGCGAACCGAGAACAGTGGCAGCTACACGGTGCAGGCTGTTTCGGTTGGATCGAAGATCGAACAGCCTTTGCGCGATGTGGCCCGGTCGATTTCCGTGCTGACCCGCCAACAGCTCGACGACCAGCAGATATTGCATTTCAACGATGCCCTGCTGATGCTCCCAGGTATCACCAGTGTGCCGGGGCAGAGTGAATTGGCCGATTCTTACTATTTGCGCGGGCACCGGCTGAGCAATATTCTGGTCGATGGCAATCTGGCCAAGGATCGGAACCAGTATGACCAATCGACCAACACCAGTATGTCGAAATACGACAATATCCAGCTTCTCAGGGGGCCGGATGGGCTGTTTGCCGGCAGTGGCGAACCTTCCGGTACGGTCAATCTGGTGCGCAAGAAGCCGTTGCAGGACTTCCAGCTCAAGACGAATCTTTCCACAGGTTCATGGAGCAACCATCTGGCGGAGGTGGATATCAGCACTCCACTCAACCAGAGCCAGACTATCCGTGGGCGTTTGGTGGCATCGCGCAACGATACCGAGAAGTTCTGGGATAACGCGCATCAGAAAAAGTCCATGCTGTATGGCGTGATTGATGCCAATCTTGGGCCAGCTACCCTTCTGACAGCGGGCTTCAGCCGCGACTGGACGAATGGTGCCGGTGCCGGCTGGGCACCCGGTTTCCCACGCGAATTCAATGGCGCGCCGCTGCCCATTCCCACCAGCATGGGCCTGCCTTCGTATGCCTACAACAACCACCAATCGAAAAACTATTTCTCGACCCTCGAACACCAGTTCGATGTGGACTGGAAGGCCAAACTTTCCGTTTCCAGGACAGAGTCCGAGTCGCATGGCATTCACCCTTGGTATGTGAGCTATGCGGCCACGCCCTGGGAGGAAGCCCGCGTCACACTGGATTCCGGCACTGGTTTTGACCAGGAAATCCAGGCCAGTGCGCTGGATCTCAATCTCCAGGGAAATTTCCGCTTGTTGGACAGGGAGCATCGCATCGTCGCTGGAGCCGATTACCTGAAGACGGAGCATGACGGGCAGGTTTATGCGACCGACAGCAACGCTCCCAACATCACGGACTGGCGGGCCTTCAACCCCGACGATTATCCGCTGACGCAAATTTATGAGCCTTGGTTCATCTACGATGGCTCTACCACTCAATATGGCCTGTACGCCTACGGGCGGTTCCAGGTCTATGGCCCATTCAAGATTGCGTTGGGGGGACGGTATGCCAGCTACGAGTCCGAACGCGATAACCGCTACACCAATCGAAACCAGAGCGACCCGATCACCCCCAACAGGAACCGCAGCATCTTCACGCCATACTGGGCGTTGATGTACGACATTTCGGACCGCTGGACGGCCTACTACACGATGGCCGACAGCTATGTGGACCAGAGCAACTACGTTGCGTCGTCGAGCTTCCGGGAGCTGGATCCCAGCACGGGACAGAGTTTTGAGCTGGGGGTCAAGGGCGAATGGCTGGACAGGAGGCTCAACACCAATATCACCTTCTTCCATACGACACGCGACAACGATGCCGTCAGAACCGGATACGACTGGGGCTACTATGTGCCCGGCAAGGAATGCTGCTACAACGAATCGGGCAAGTACCAGTCCAAGGGAGTCGAATTCGATGTGGCTGGCCAACTGACCCGCAATTGGCACATCAACCTGGGCTACACCTACAACAGCAACCAGGTTGAATTCGGTGATGACAACGGTGAGATTTTCTCCAGCTACACCCCACGTCACATTCTGACCGGGTGGACGAAATACCAGTTGCCATCCACCCTGTCCCGATGGACGCTGGGCGGTGGTGTCCGGCTGCAAAGCAGCTTCTACCGCAGTGGTTCCGTCAATACCTGGAATCCCACGGGTGGGGAAGATGGCAAGGGTGGTTTCGATGGCCCGACCGTGCCTTACCAGTTCATGGAGCCCGGGCGTGCCGTCTGGAGTTCATTCGTCGAATACCGCATCAACAAGCAATGGACTGCGGCACTGAACATCGACAACCTGTTTGACAAACAGTATTTCACATCTGTCGGTTCCGTCAGCTACGGCAATGTCTATGGCGAGCCGCGCAATGTCCGGTTCTCCCTGCGTGGAGTATTCCATTGAATATACAAGATCAAGGAAAAATCATGAACACCATCAAACACTTTATGGCTTTTGGCATTCTGTCGGCATGGCTGGTCGGATGTGCAGGCGATTTTCACCATGCCCAGCCGTCAGCAAGCCCTGAATCAACCGAGGCTTTGCCCACAGTCATTGAAACCGTGCTGGAAGCCGGGCTGTATGAAATCGTCTCCACCTACCGTGGCCCTATCTACGTCAGTGCAGCAGGCAAGGAGCGCGACGACGCTGGCAAGCTTCTGGAGATAGATCCCATCCGGTTGCAGCAGACCCAGCCCATTGCCACCCCCAAGCAGGCCTTTGGGCTGGCCATCAACCGCAAAACCGGCATCGTTTACATCGGCCACACGGTGGATAACATGATCAGCGCATTCGATACGCACACGGGTCAGATACAGGGCAGCGTGCAACTGGTGCGTGAGGATGAGCGCGGTGGTCTGGTGCGTCCAAGGCAGATCGTGGTGGCAGAGGACACCAATACTGTTTATGTCGGCGGGGTGTCGCCCAGCGGAATTGTTTGGGCGATTGATGGCAAGACACTTGCCATTCGGGATGTCATTCATGTGCGCAACAGCATCGGGTTGGCGTACGACGCAGAAAAGAAGCGCGTCTACACGGGTGGCAACGGTGCATGGAATGTGATTGATGCCTCTAAAGGGAAATGGATCGACCGATTCCATATCAAGGATAAGTCCGAGCGATTCCTCATCAATCTGGCGGTGGACAGCAAGGGGCAAAGGCTTTTTGCCGCCGATTACAAATACGGCGATTTGCTGGTCTTCAGCACTGAAACGGGTCAGTTGCTGAAAGTCGTGCCTTCCGGCAAGAATACCCTGGATGTGGCCTATAACCCATTGCGCAATGAAATCTATACCAGCAATCGATCATCCGGCACGGTGTCCATTTTCGATGGAAACGATTACACGTTGAAAAAAGAGGTTCCACTCGGTGGCATCCCCAACAGCCTGGACATCAGTCCCGATGGCAACTTGCTTTTTGTTTCGCTGAAAATGCCTGCCCAGGGAAGCCGGGGCTATCGTGAGGATGAAAAAGAAAGCATCGCCAGAATCGTCTTGAGATGATGCAAAAAAGCCACCTGTGGTAACGCAGGTGGCTTTTTCTCAATCAAGCGATGCAGGCATCTTGCCGCCCGTTCAGGGCTTCATGCTGCCGGTGTCGTTGAAGCGTTGGTGCCACGACAGGGCTTCGTCCAGCAGCATCGGGGTGTGCTTGCCGGGAGCGGTCTTCAGGGCGCGCTCGTAGTAGTCCTTGAGCATGGGGCGGTAGTCGGGGTGGGCGCAGTTTTCGATGACGACCTTGGCGCGCTGCTTGGGCGAGAGGCCACGCAGGTCGGCCAGGCCCTGTTCCGTCACCAGAATCTGCACGTCGTGTTCGGTGTGGTCGGTGTGCGAGACCATCGGCACGATGCAGGAGATGTCGCCTTTCTTGGCACTGGACTTGGCCATGAAGATCGACAGGTAGGCGTTGCGCGCAAAGTCACCCGAGCCGCCGATGCCGTTCATGATGGACGAACCCATGACGTGGGTGGAATTGACGTTGCCGTAGATGTCGGCCTCGATCATGGCGTTCATGGCGATCAGCCCCAGGCGGCGGATGAGTTCCGGGTGGTTGCTGATTTCCTGCGGGCGCAGCACGACCTTGTCGCGGTAGAAGTCGATGTTTTCGGTGAATTCCTTTTCCGCCTCGGGGCTGAGCGAGAAGGCGGTGGCCGATGCGCTGGCCAGCTTGCCGGTGCGCAGCATCTCCAGCATGCCGTCCTGCAACACTTCGGTGTAGGCGGTGAGGTTCTCGAATGGCCCCTTGTTCAGACCGGCCAGCACGGCGTTGGCAATGTTGCCCACGCCCGATTGCAGCGGCAGCAGGTTGGCGGGCAGGCGGCCTTTTTTCACCTCGTGCTCGAAGAATTCGATCAGGTGTCCGGCGATCTGCACGAATTCGGCATCGGCTGGCTTGAACGGGGAGTTGCGGTCGGACTTGTGCGTGGGCACGACGGCAATCACCTTGTTCGGGTCGCAGCGCAGGTAGGGTTCGCCGATGCGGTCGCTGGGCTTGACCATCGGGATGGGTTTGCGTCTGGGGGGCAGGTCGGTGCCGTAGTAGATGTCGTGCATGCCGGCCAGACCCATGCTCTGGCGGTCATTGACTTCCAGAATAATCATGTCGGCCTGCTCCAGCCAGGTCTTGTTGTTGCCCACCGAGGTCGAGGGGATGAGGCGGCCATCGGGCAGGACACCGGTCACTTCCACCACGGCCACGTTCAGCTTGCCGTAGAAGCCAAACCAGACGAACTGTGCGACGTGCGACAGGTGGATGTCGCAATACTGCATGCTGCCTTCGTTGATGCGCTGGCGGGCAATCGGGTCGGACTGGTAGGGCATGCGCATGTTTATGCCATTGACCTTGGCCAGCGCGCCATCGATTTCCGGGGCGGTGGATGCGCCCGTCCACAGGCCGATCTTGAATTCCTTGCCCTGTGCGTGCAGCTCTTCGATGCGTTTGGCCAGTGCCAGCGGCACTTCCTTGGGCGCGCCGGAGCCGGTGAAGCCACTCATGCCGACGTTGGCGTGTTCGGGGATGAGTGCGGCGGCCTGTTCTGCCGTCATGATCTTGTCCTGGAAGCCAGGGTACTGGATGCGGTCGAAGGTGGGCATGGAGTCGTCCTTTTGATTGTCGTCCTTGGATACTGGGAAATCAGGACGCATCCATGCCGACCGCCGAAGCGGGTGGCAAGGCAACACCCTGTTTCACTTTTTTGTGCGGGTGAAATGGTAGCAGCAGTGCCTGAAAACCATTAGGGTTTTTATCTAGGGGTTTTCCATAGGTTTTGCAAAAAAACAGGGGATGACCGCCATGGATGGTTGCTCGCCAAAGCCGCATGGCAGTGGCAAATGCGCATAATCGCGGGCATGGCTCTGATTACCCTGCTCAATATGCAGCTTGCCTTTGGCGATGCTGCCCTGCTCGACCACGCGGATTTCTCCGTCGAGGCCAACGAACGCATTGCCCTGATTGGCCGCAACGGCGCGGGCAAGAGTTCCCTGCTGAAAATCATGGCGGGGCTGCAATACGCCGACGATGGCACCGTGCACCTCCAGAATGGCGTGCGCATGGCCTATGTGCCGCAGGAGCCAGACCTCGACCCCGATGCCAGCATCTTCGATGCGGTGGCGGCGGGCTTGCAGGAAGTCATGCAACTGCGCGAAGCCTATCTGAACGCGCACGAAGGCACCGATCTGGACGCGCTGCAAACCCGCATCGAGGCCGTGGACGGCTGGAACTGGGAGCAGCGCGTGGAAGAAACCCTGCAACGCCTGCACCTGGAGCGCGCTGCCACGGTGGGCACGCTGTCGGGCGGCAACAAGAAGCGCGTGGCCCTGGCTCAGGCCCTGGTGACACAGCCAGACCTGTTGCTGCTGGACGAACCCACCAACCATCTGGACCTGGATTCGATTGCCTGGCTGGAAGGCATTCTGCGCGAGTTTGCGGGCAGCATCGTCGTCATTACCCACGACCGCGCCTTTCTCGACAGCATTGCCACCCGCGTGGTGGAACTCGATCGCGGCATCTTGCGCAGCTACCCCGGCAACTACAGCCAGTACCGCCAGCACAAAGAGCAGCAACTGGCGCAGGAGCTGGTGGAAAACGCCAAGGCCGACAAGTTGCTGGCGCAGGAAGAGGTGTGGATTCGCAAGGGCGTGGAAGCGCGGCGCACGCGCAGCCAGAGCCGCATTGCACGGCTGGAGCAACTGCGCACGCAACGCGCCCAGCGGCGCAATGCCGTGGGCAATGTGCGCATGGAAATTGCCAGCGGAGCCAGCAGCGGCAAGATCGTGGCCGAATTGCAGAACGTCAGCCTGTCCTTTGGCGAGAAGGTGCTGATCCGCGATCTCAGCACCACCATTCTGCGTGGCGACAAGATTGGCCTGCTGGGGCCGAATGGCGCGGGCAAGACCACCTTGCTCAAGCTGATTCTGGGCGAACTGGAGCCGGACAGCGGCACGGTGCGGCGCGGCACCAATCTGCAAGTGGCGTATTTCGACCAGATGCGCGAAGCCATCGACCCCGAGGCCACGCTGGAAGACTTCATCAGCCCCGGCAGCGAGTGGATCGAGATCGGCAACCAGCGCAAGCACGTCAAGAGCTATCTGGGAGATTTTCTGTTCTCGCCGCGCCGCGCCCTGTCGCCCGTCAAATCGCTCTCTGGCGGGGAGCGCAACCGCCTGCTGCTGGCGCGGTTGTTCGCCAGTCCGGCCAATGTGCTGGTGCTGGACGAACCCACCAACGACCTCGACATGGAAACGCTGGAGCTGTTGGAAGAACTGCTGCAAACCTACGATGGCACGGTGTTTCTGGTCAGCCACGATCGTGCCTTCGTCGATAACGTCGTCACCCAGATCATTGCCGCCGAAGGGCAGGGCCTGTGGCGCGAGTACGATGGCAGCGTGCAGGACTGGCTGCTGCAATCGCAACGTACCCAGGCCACTCAACAGGCCCAGCAGGCACAACAGGACAAGGCCGCCCGCTCTGTCAAGTCAGCACCGGCAGCAGCCCTTGCCAGCACCGCCACATCCGCCCCTGAAAACCGCAAGCGCAAACTCAGCTACAAGGAACAGCGCGAACTGGAAGAACTGCCGGCCCGCATCGACGCACTGGAGCAGGAACAGCAGCAAATCCATGCCCAACTGGCCGATGGCAGCCTCTACAGCCGCGACGTGCAGCGTGCCACCGCACTGGCACAGCGTGCCGAGGATATCGAGGAGGCCCTGCTGCACGCACTGGAGCGGTGGTCGGCGTTGGAAGGCTGATGACCTCTGCCGTCATCACTGTGCCGCAGGCGTTGGGGCCGTCGGGGCTGTGGTCTGGGGCAGCAGCATATAGGCCAGCGTGCCCATGCCCACCATGACGGCCATCACACAGAACACCGTGGTGTAGCGGTCGCCCGTTGGCAGTAACGCGCCGGTTTGCCCGGTCAGAAACTGCATGAAGGCCACGCCCAGAAACATGAACATGGTGAACAGGGCCATTGCCCGCCCGGCCATCTCCACCGGGTAGGCATGGCGCACATTCGCATACTGCCAGATGGTACTGCCCATGAAAATCGCCACGGCCATGATGAGCGCGATGCTCATCCCCAGATGCTGCGAAAAGGCCAGCCCCAGAAAACACAGCACCATGCACCCCGGAATCACCGGCAGCCAGCGGCGGCGACGGGCATTGCCGGGATCGAAGCGGCCAAACAGCGAAGGGCTGAACATCGAAATGACCGACAGCACCAGCGCGACATTGCCGCTGAACACCAGCGACTGCCCGAACCGCTCCACCAGAAACGGCCCCAGCCACAGCCCCCGCAACGTGATGAAGGACGCATACACCACGAATACCAGGGCGAGAATCCCGGCGGTCTGGCGCATCCTGAGCAAGTCCACATAGCCCAGCAGGGCCTGACCTACCGAGGGCTTGCTGGCTGGTGGCGCGCTGTCGCCTGCCGTGGTGGCGGGTGTTGGCTCGAACACCCGCCAGAAAATCAGCAGCCATGCCAGCGCGCTCAGCAGTGCCAGGCTGAAGAATCCCCATCGCCAGTTCAGCACTTCCACCAGCCATGCCAGCGGGGTTCCGGTGAAGATCAGCCCCAGACCGCCCAGACCCATGGCAAAGCCCGACATGGCCGCAAACCGTTCCTGTGGGAAATGGCGGGCAATGAACACCGTGCAGACAATGAACGCGGGCGAACAGCCAATGCCAATCAAGGCCTGCCCCACGGTCAGCCCGGTCGGTGACTGTGCCAGCCCGGACAGAATGGCCCCCACTACGGTCAGCGGGAATGCCATCAGAATCGTGCGGCGGATACCGAACAGGTCGATGCACAGCCCCATCAGAAGCTGCATGCCACCGAACGCAAAATGGAACGCGCCAAAAATCACCCCCAGCGCGTTCGCCGACAGCGCGAAGTCGGCTTGCAAAGGGACCGACAGCAGCCCCGCCACCGTGCGGTAGGCCTGACTCAGCGCAAAGCCACTGACCAGCGCGACCAGCATGGCTTGGGTCGAACGCAGTGAAGCAGAAGATGGGGGAGGAGTGGAGGTGGGCATGGCAGTAGGGGAAAAGCACAACAGAGCCGCACCAGCATAGCCGAGAACCGGCGGTGTGCCGCTCCTGCCCAGCATGGGCCGATCAGGGAATACCCGCGTTGCACCCGGTATGCCGACGGGTTTTGTGGGCCTTCCTTAGAACGTGTTTACGATCTAAGGGCAATGCGGCACCAGTAGCACCGTCATTCCGGGCTTGACCCGGAATCCAGTGACGACGTATCAAAAGAACAGCTTGCTTCTCAATGGGATGCCTTGCTGCTGGATTCCCGCTTTCGCGGGAATGACGGGTGCTTTTCTGGACTGAACAGCATGGCCCCGAGATCGTAACCACGTTCTTAACCCGGCTCCCGGGCCAGTGCCTGCCGCACCGGGGCAAAGCTGGCGCGGTGGTAGGGGCAGGCTCCGTGCGTTTGCAGTGCCTGCAAGTGGACGGCGGTGCCGTAGCCTTTGTGGATGGCAAAGCCATATTGCGGAAACTCGGCATCGACGCGCTCGCACCAGTGGTCGCGGTGGACTTTGGCGAGGATGGAGGCCGCAGAGATGGCTGCCACCTTCGCATCGCCGCCCACAATGGCTTCGGCACGCACGGGCAGCACGGGCAGGCGGTTGCCATCGACCAGCACCAGGCGCGGTTTCAGGCGCAGCCCTGCCACGGCGCGCTGCATGGCCAGCATGGTGGCGTGCAGGATGTTGAGCCGGTCGATTTCTTCCACGCTGGCTTCGGCCACGCAGAAGGCCAATGCCTTGGAGCGGATTTCGGCATTCAGCAGCTCGCGCCGTCGGGCGGTGAGTTTCTTGGAGTCGTTCAGTCCGGCAATCGGGTGCAGGTCGTCCAGGATCACGGCGGCAGCCACCACCGGGCCTGCCAGCGGGCCGCGCCCGGCTTCGTCCACTCCGGCGACCAGCAGCGCGCAGGCCGGGTCGTGCCATTTGAAGCACTGCTGTTCAGAGGGGCGCGTCATGGCTCAACACTTTCTCGATGGCCTGTGCCGCTGCATGGGCGGTATCGGCTTGCAGGCTCTGGTGCAGTTCGATGAATTGCCGCTGCAATGTGCTGCGCCGTTGCTGGGCGGTGCCATCCTCGCCCAGCCAGTCCAGCACGGCCTGTCCCAGGGCCTCGGGGGTGGCGGCATTCTGCAACAGTTCGGGCACGACGAAGTCGCGGAACAGGATGTTGGGCAGACCGATCCAGGGCTGCATCTGCTTGCGCCGCATCCACCACGCGCTGGCCGGGTGCATGGCGTAGCTGATGACCATCGGTCGCTTGAACAGGGCGGCTTCCAGTGTGGCGGTGCCGCTGGCAATCAGCGTGACATCACAGGCTTGCAGGGCCAGGTGCGACTGGCCTTGCAGCAGGTGAACGCGCCCTGTCAGCCCGCTGGCCTGCAACTGCTGGCGAATGCTGGCCTCCCGCGCAGGCACGGCAGGCAGCACGATTTGCAGTTCGGGAATTTTTTTCAGCAGCCATTGCACGGCATGCAGAAAACGCGGCAACAGGTATTGCACTTCACTGCTGCGACTGCCGGGCAGTACGGCCAGCACCGGGGCATCTTCGCGCAATTGCAGTTGCCGCCGTGCCGCTGCGGCATTGGGCTGGAGCGGGATGACGTTGGCGAGTGGATGGCCGACGAAGGTGGCGGCAATGCCATGTTCTGCCAGCAGGGCTGGCTCAAAGGGAAACAGGCACAGCACATGGCTGGCGGCCTGGCGGATGGCGTGGACGCGTTCGGGTCGCCAGGCCCAGATGGATGGGCAGACGAAATGCACGGTCTTGATGCCGTGTTGGCGCAGACGCTGTTCCAGCCCCAGGTTGAAGTCGGGGGCATCCACGCCGATGAACACATCGGGTCGCTGGTGCAGCAGTTGGTTGCCCAATGTGCGGCGGATGCGCAGCAGCCCGGCCACGCGCTTGAACACTTCCCAGTTGTAGCCATGCACGGCCAGCCGTTCACTGGGCCATTGCGCCTTGAAGCCCTGTGCCTGCATGTGGGTGCCGCCAATGCCGTGGGCGTGGATGGCCGTCTGCGGCCAGTGTTGCCGCACTCCTTGCAGCAGCAGGCTGGCAAGCAGGTCGCTGGAGGCTTCCCCCGCCACCATGGCCATGTCCAGCGAGGAACGTGGCGAAAGCGGGGAGGGGGGCACTGCATTTGCGCCAGCCTGCGCCATATCCATTCTGCCTGTTGTGAAAAGGGGGAAAGAAGGGGCGGCCGCCGATTCAGCGGGCAATGCCGCGCTCGGCCTGCTGGAGGAACATCAGCATGGCCAGCACGTCTTCCCAGCCGTCGCCCTGTACCAGTTGGGCCTGCATTTCCTGCAACTGGGCACAGGCGGCTTCCAGGCTCAGGCCCTCGCGGTAGAGGACGCGGTAGGCGGCCTTGATGGCGGCCATCTGGTTGCTGCTGAAGCCGCGTCGGCGCAGTCCTTCCACGTTCAGGCCGCGCACACTCAACGGGTTGCCACCGGCCAGCACGAAAGGCGGGATGTCCTGCGAGACGTGGCTGGAGAAGCCGATCATGGCATGTGCCCCGATGCGGGTGAACTGGTGCACGCCCGTCAGTCCGCCGATGATCGCCCAGTCGCCCACCAGCACATGCCCGGCCAGTGCCACGCTGTTGGCCATGACGGTGTGGTTGCCCACCTGGCAATCATGCGCAATGTGGACGTAGGCCATGATCCAGTTGTCATCGCCCACGCGGGTGATGCCACCGCCCTGCGCCGTGCCGATATTCAGCGTGCAGAACTCGCGGATGGTGTTGCCATTGCCTATGTGCAGCTCGGTCGGCTCGCCCGCGTACTTCTTGTCCTGCGGCACATTGCCGATGGCCGCGTGGTGGAAGATGTGGTTGTTTTCGCCGATGTGGGTATGGCCTTCGATGACGCTGTGTGCATCGACGCGCGAGTTCGCGCCGATGCGCACATGCTCGCCGATCACGGCATAGGGGCCGACACTGACCGAAGGGTGCAGGGTGGCAGCGGGATGGACAATGGCGGTCGGGTGAATGGAGGTCACTGGCCGGTACTCGATGCGAAGGGGGTTACTCGGTGTCGAAGGGGCGCATGGTGCACATCAGCTCGGCCTCGCAGACCACCTGATCGTCCACCTTGGCCACGCCCTTGAACTTGTGGATGCCCCCGCGAATGCGGTCGATGGACACTTCCAGCACCAGTTGGTCACCGGGAACCACGGGTTTCTTGAAGCGGGCATTGTCGATGCCCACGAAGTAGAACACCTTGTCGTCGCCGGGAGCCTCGCCCATGGTCTCGAACGAGAGCAGGCCGGCGGCCTGTGCCAGTGCTTCCAGCACCAGAACGCCGGGCATCACGGGCTTGCCGGGAAAGTGCCCGGTAAAAAATGGCTCGTTGATGGTGACGTTCTTATAGGCACGGATGCGCTCACCCAGCACCAGTTCGGTAACTCGGTCCACCAGCAAAAAAGGATAGCGGTGTGGCAACAGTTTCAGGATTTTATGGATGTTCATCATTTTTATTATGGCAGTTGCGATGACAGCGCGGCCAGTTCCTTCTCCAGCGTCTTGATGCGGGTGCGCAGGGTGTTGAGCTGCCGCAGCGAGGCGGCATTGCGTTCCCATTCGCGGTGCTCTTCAAAGGGGTACAGGCCGGTGTACTGCCCTTTTTTGGTGACGGAGCGCGAGATGACGGTGTGCGCCGAAACGTGTACACCATCGACGATGTTCAGGTGGCCGCTCACGCCCGCACCGCCTGCCAGCGTGCAGTGGGCACCGATGGTGCTGCTGCCCGATACCCCGACGAAGGCGGCCATGGCGGTGTGCGCGCCCACCTGTACGTTGTGGGCAATCTGGATGAGGTTGTCCAGCTTCACGCCGTCTTCCAGCACGGTGTCGTTGAGTGCGCCCCGGTCGATGCAGGTATTGGCCCCGATTTCGACATCGTTGCCGATGCGCACGTTGCCCAGCTGCTCGATCTTGACCCACTTCCCCTGCTCCTGTGCAAAGCCAAAGCCATCGGCTCCGATGACTGCACCGGGGTGGATGATGCAACGCTCGCCCACCGTGCAGCCGTAGCCGATGGTGATGCGGGAGGTTAGCACGGTGTCGGCACCGATGCGTGCCCCGGCCTCGACCACGCACAGCGGGCCGATGCTGGCGGTGGGGTGCACTTGCGCCGTGGCATCGACCACGGCACTGGGATGGATGCCCGGTGTGCCTCGCACCGGGTGGCGTTGCCGCCACCACTGGGTCAGCCGGGCAAAGTACAGATACGGGTTGGGCGTGACGATGCAGGCCCCGCGCTCGCGGGCGGCTGCCTCGACGGCAGGCGCGACGATGACACACCCCGCCTGGCTTTGCGCCAGTTGCGAGGTGTACCTGGGATTGCTCAGAAAGGCAATGGCAGTGGGGTCGGCATCTTCCAGTGCCGCCAGATGCCCGATGATGGCCGTCCCATCACCGTGCAGATCGCCCCCCAGTGCCGCGACAATGTCTGCCAGTGTCGTGGTGCTCACACGCGTTCCTTCCGGGGAATCAGCGGCTGGCGTTCAGGGCGTTGATGACCTTGTCGGTGATGTCGTGAACGGGGTTCACATAGACGGCTTCCTGGAGGATGACGTCGTATTTTTCGCGCTCGGCCACTTGCTGCACGACGGCGTTGGCACGTTCGAGCACCAGCGACAGTTCCTCGGTCTTGCGGGCGTTCAGGTCTTCCTGGAACTCACGGCGTTTGCGTTGCAGTTCGCGATCCTGCTCCAGCAGGGTGCGCTGGCGTTGGGTGCGCTGGCTCTCGGACAGGGTGGTCGCTTCACGCTCGAAACGCTCGGAAGCCGTTTGCAGGCTGTTGGCCAGCGTGGTGATTTCCTTTTCCTTGCGCGAGAACTCCTGCTCAAGGCGAGTCTGGGCCGACTTGGCCATGTTGGAGTCGCGCAGGATGCGGTCGGTGTTCACGAATCCGGCCTTGAACTGCTGGGCATGGGCGGGAACCCAAGCCAGTGCGCTGGCAAGAAGGAGAGCAGAGGTGATTTTCAGGGATGTGTTTTTCATGGCTTTCAAATTCAGAATGAGGTGCCGATCTGGAATTGCAATTCTTCGATTCTATCTCCTGCCTGCTTGCGAATCGGGTGTGCGTAGGCCAATCTCAGCGGTCCCATGGGGGAAATCCAGCTCAAGCCCAGGCCGGTGGAGGCGCGCAGGTCGGAGGCGCGCACTTCCTCGTGCTCGCCAAATACGTTACCAGCATCGACGAAGGCGAACAGGCGCAGGGTGCGGTCGTTGCCCGCACCGGGGAATGGGGTGATGAATTCGGCGTTGAGGGTGATTTTCTTGGTACCGCCCAGCGAAGAGCCGATCAGGTCGCGTGGCCCCAGCGTGCCCTGGTCGAAGCCGCGCACGGAACCCAGACCACCGGAGTAGAAGTTCTTGAAGACCGGGAATGGGCGGTCGCCAAAGCCCTTGCCCCAGCCCAGTTCGGTGTTGAAGGCCAGTGTGTATTTCTTGGTCAGCGGCACATACTGCTGAATCTGGTAGTTGGCCTTGATGTAGCGGGTATCGCCGGTGAACGACCATTCGGAGTTGAAACGCTGGTAGCGTCCGGAATTCGGGGCCAGCGCGCTGTCGCGGCTGTCGCGGCCCCAGCCGATGGTCAGCGGGAAGGAGTTGCTGCGGTAGCCGTAGGTATCGGCGTAGTGCAGGTAGGACGCGGGAATGCTGGTGCCGGGCTTGATGCGGTTGCTTTCTGCGCCCATGCCAAAGTACACGGTGTCGATTTCACTGAACGGAACTCCGAACCGTACGCTGCCACCGGCCGTGATCAGCGAGTAGTTGCTGCGCATGTTGTCGTAGGGCTTGTCGGTGCGGTAGTACACGTCCAGCGTGCGCGAGACACCGGACTGGGTGAAGTACGGATCGGTGGTGCTGAACACCAGGGTGCGGCGGTATTCGCTGGTGTTGAGGTCCAGCCCGAGGTAGTGGCCGGTTCCCATGAAGTTTTCCTGCTGGATGCCGAAGGAGAACGAGAGCTTCTCGGCACTGGAGTAGCCTGCGCCCAGTTGCAGCGAGCCGGTGGGCTTCTCGGCTACGGCGATGCTCAGATCGACCTGGTCGGGTGCGCCGGGAATGTCCAGGATTTCCACTTCCACATTGGTGAAGTAGCCCAGGCGGTCCACGCGGTCGCGTGAGAGGCGGATTTTCTCGCCGTCGTACCAGGCGGCTTCAAACTGGCGGAATTCGCGGCGGATGACTTCGTCGCGGGTCTTGGCATTGCCGGTGACGTTGATGCGGCGCACATAGACACGCCGTTGCGGCTCGGCGCGCAGCACGATCTCCACGGTGTTGTTCTGGTGGTTGATGCGAGGCACGGCTTCCACGCGTGCAAACGCATAGCCGTAGTTGCCGAAATGCTCGCTGAATGCCTGGGTGGTCTCGGTGACCTGCGATTCGGTGTAGGGTTGGCCGGGGCGGATGCGCACCAGCGACTTGAATTCGTCGTCGCGGTCCAGATAGTTGCCTTCGAGCCGGATGGCGGAGACCGCCAGTTGCGCTCCCTCACTGACATTGACGGTGATGGAGATGCTTTGCTTGTCCGGCGAGATGGCGACTTGCGTGGAGTCGATCTTGAAGTCGAGGTAGCCGCGTTCCAGGTAGTAGGAACGGATGGTTTCCAGATCGGCATTGAGCTTGGCGCGGGAGTAGCGGTTGGACTTGGTGTACCAGCTCAGCCAGCCGCCAGTGTCCTGCTCCAGCAGGCCCCGCAGGGTGGATTCGCTGAAGGCGTGGTTGCCGGTGAAGCGGATTTCCCCGATCTTGGCCAGGTCGCCTTCCACCACGGTGAAGGTGAGATTGACACGGTTGCGCTCGATGGGCGTGACGGTGGTGACGACCGTGGAGCCGTAGTAGCTGCGGCCCAGGTACTGGCGGGCCAGTTCCTGCTCGGCGCGGTCGGCCAGCGAGCGATCGAATGGGCGGCCTTCGGCCAGGCCGATGTCGCGCATGGCGTTGGTGAGGGCGGCCTTGTCGAATTCCTTGGTGCCGACGAATTCCACGTTGGCAATCACCGGGCGTTCCTGTACCACGACCACCAGCACGTCGCCATCGGCCTCGATGCGCACGTCGTTGAACAGACCCAGCGCGAACAGCGAACGGATGGAGGCGGCGGCCTTGTCGTTGCTGTACTGCTCGCCCACCCGCAGCGGCAGGGAGGCAAACACGGTGCCCGCTTCCACGCGTTGCAGGCCCTCGACGCGGATGTCGCGCACGGTGAATGGCTCGATGGCCCAGGCTTGTGCCGTCAGCACCATGCTGGCAGCGAGGATGCCCGAGCGGGTCATCAGACGTTTGAGAAAGTGATTCATGGAAGATCGTTGGCCTGTGGAGGGTGGAGTGGCGTGGGCAGAACGAGTGTACATACCATCAGCCCAGCAGGCGTGTAATGTCGTTGAAAACGGCCAGTGACATGAGCATCAGCAGGATGACGATTCCGGCACGCTGGAGTTTTTCCAGCCATGCACCAGAGACGGGTTTGCCGGTCACCGCTTCCCAAAGATAATACATCAGGTGGCCTCCGTCGAGCACCGGCAGCGGCAATAAATTCAGCACGGCCAGGCTTAGACTGACAATGGCGAGGAAGTTCAGGAACGGCTCCACGCCCATGCTGGCAGACTGGCCCGCATACTGGGCAATGGAGACGGGGCCGCTGATGTTTTTCAGCGAGGCTTCGCCGATGAGCATCCGGCCAAACATTTGCAGGGTCAGCACCGACATGTCCCAGGTGCGTGTGATGCCGCGCCAAAGTCCTTCCACCGGCCCATAGCGCACCCGCACGGTCTCGAAGGCCGCCTGACCGATCTGGGCGTTGATGAATCCCACCGTCTGGCCGTCGCGCTCGGTGGGCTGGGGGGTGATGTACAGGCTCAGGGGTTGGCCGTCGCGCTCGATCTGCCAGAGCTGGGTGCGTGCTTCTGGCTGGGCGGATTGGCCGGTTCGGGCGATGGTGTCGATCAACTGGCGGGCGTTCGCCATCGGGCGGTCATCGATGCGGTGTACGGCGTCGCCCGCCTGCAATCCGGCCTGGGCGGCGGCTCCGCCGGGGTGGACCTTGCGAATGACGGCAGGCATGTCGGCCATGCGTACGCCGATGCGCTCGAAGGTGTCGTGCTCCAGGTCATTGGCGGCCAGTCGGGACAGCGGCAGGTCGAGGCTGGCGGAGCGATCCCCGCGCTGCACCTGCAACACCACGTCCTGATGGTTCAGGGCAGCGTGGGTGAGTGCCCAGTGCAATTCGTCGAAAGAAGCCAGTGTCCGGCTGGACTTGCCGGTGGGCTGGATGGCGGTGATGCGATCGCCCGCCTGCAAACCCGCCTGTGCCGCCAGGGACTGGGCCGGCGGTTCGCCCACCACGGCCACAGGCTGCTGGCTGCCCCACCAGTTGATGGCGGCAAAGAACAGGATGGCCAGCAACAGGTTGGCCAGTGGCCCGGCCAGCACGATGGCGGCGCGGTGGCGCAGTGGCTGGTTGTTGAAGGCGCGCGGCCGGTCGGCTTCGTCCACCGGGGCCTGGGTTTCATCGGCCATGCTCACATAGCCGCCCAGGGGCAGGGCGGCGATGACGAATTCGGTTTCGTTGCCGGGGCGTTGCCAGCGCAGCAGCGGCTTGCCCATGCCGATGGAGAAGCGCAGCACCTTCACCCCACACAGCTTGGCCACCTTGTAGTGGCCGTACTCGTGGACGGTGACCAGCAGTCCGAGGGTGACGATGAAGGCCAGCAGGGTCAGCATGGGGAGGTTCTCCGGGAGGTGGGGGCGTGATGCTCATCGGCATGGTCACGGCTTGCGCGCACATGCCGGGCAGATGGAGCCAATCGGCACCGCATGGTTCAACCCTTCGTCCACGATACCAGCATGATGGCCGCCGCCACGGTGGGCAGCAGGCTGTCGATGCGGTCCAGCATGCCGCCGTGGCCGGGCAGAATCTGGCTGCTGTCCTTGATGCCGGCACTGCGCTTGACCAGCGATTCCAGCAGATCGCCCATCACGCTCAGGGCAGTGAGCACCAGGCAGCCCAGCAGCAGCATGCCGGTGCTGTGGTGGTGCAGCAGGGTGTAGAGGCTGGGGTCGGATGCCTGTGCGAAATGCCGGTCTGCCGCCATCCAGCCCCAGGCCAGCAGCAGCACGGCCAGCACGCCACCGGCCACGCCTTCCCAGCTCTTGCCGGGGCTGATGGTGGGGGCGAGCTTGCGTGGCACGATCTTCTGGCCCAGCTTGCGCCCGACAAAATACGCACCAATATCGGCTGCCCACACCAGGGCCAGGGTGGAGAGCAGAAAATTCAGTCCCCAGTGGTAGGCGGTCAGCACTGCCAGCCAGGTGGTGGCCAGCACCCACAGGCCCATGCCGAACCGCAGGGGGCGGGCAATGGGTTGCCAGCCTTGTACGCCTGCACGCAGTGCCAGGCTGGCGGCCACGAACCATGCCAGCGTGATGGCCGTCCAGATGGCATCGGGATAGGGGTGCAGATGCCATTGCCGCAGGCTGGCCCACAGCGACAGCACAGCAAATGCCCCGCCGGTGGCCACGGCGACCCATGCGCGGGCAAAGCCTTGCAGGCGTGCCCATTCCCAGGCGGCCAGACTCAGTGCCACACACACCAGCACCTCGAACGGCCAGCGCACGGGAGCCAGAATGCACGGGAGGACGATGGCCATCAGGACCAGAGCGGTGATGACGCGTTGCTTGAGCACAGTACCGATACCTTTGGACGTTGAGCAGGTGCTGGAAAGGCCGCCCCGTCAGGGCAGTTCGGAATCACCGCCAGGCACTGGCGTGGCGGGGGAGCCATGCACCACCTGCTCTGCGGTCTTGCCATAGCGACGCTGACGCTGCGAGTAGGCGGCAATGGCCGCATCCAGGTCGCTGCCGTCGTAGTCCGGCCAGAGGGTGGGCGAGAAATACAGTTCGGCATAGGCAGCCTGCCAGAGCAGGAAGTTGCTCAGGCGCATTTCGCCGCCGGTGCGGATGAGCAGGTCTGGGTCGGGCACATGGTGCAGGGCCATGTGCCGGTTCAGGCTGGCTTCGGTGATGGGCGTGCCTTGCAGGCGCAGTTGTTCGGCGGCCTGGGCAATGTCCCAGCGACCCCCGTAGTTGAAGCAGACGTTCAGGATGAGCCGGTCGTTCTGCGCGGTCAGGGCTTCTGCCTGCATCAGGCTGTGCTGAATCTTGGCATCGAGCTGTTCGCGCTGGCCGATGCAGTGCAGGCGCACACCGTTTTTCTGCAAGGCTGCGGCTTCGCGGTTCAGTGCGGTGGCCATCAGCCCCATCAGCCCGCGCACTTCATCCTGCGGGCGTTTCCAGTTTTCGGACGAGAAGGCAAAGACAGTGAGGATGCGCACCCCGCGTTCGGCACATTGGCTGACGCACAGGCGCAACGCATCCACCCCTTTCTTGTGTCCGGCCAGCCGGGGCAGCAGGCGTTTCTGCGCCCAGCGGCCATTGCCGTCCATGACGATGGCAATGTGGTGGGGAACGGCAGAGGCAGGACAGGGATGCAGATGGGCAGGGGACATGGCACGGGGCAGGCAAGGCCCGAAAGACACCGCCCGCCGGGCCGGAAGAACCGGCAGCAGGGGCGGGCGTATTCGGTGGGAAATGATGCGAACGCTGGCCAGTTCAGACGGCCATGACTTCCTGTTCCTTGCTGCTGACCAGGGCATCGATTTCGGCAATGTGCTTGTCGGTCAGCTTCTGGATGTCGGCTTCGGAGCGTTTCTGGTCGTCTTCGGAGGCTTCCTTGTCCTTGACCAGTTTTTTCACGGCTTCGTTGGCATCGCGGCGCAGGTTGCGCACGGCGATCTTGGCATTTTCGCCTTCGCTGCGCACGATCTTGGTCATTTCCTTGCGGCGTTCCTCGCTCATCGGGGGCATGGGCACGCGAATCAGGTCGCCCATGCTGGCGGGGTTCAGGCCCAGATCGCTTTCGCGGATGGCCTTTTCCACCTTGGCGGCCATGCTGCGCTCCCAGGGCTGTACGCTGATGGTGCGCGCATCGATCAATGCCACGTTCGCCACCTGGCTCAGGGGCACCATATTGCCGTAATACTCGACATGGATGGTGTCGAGCAGGGCCGGACTGGCGCGGCCGGTACGGATTTTGGACAGGTTGTTCTTGAAGGCGGCAATGGACTGATCCATCTTGGCCTGGGTGTTTTTCTTGATATCTGCAATGGACATTTCGGGTTCCTCGTGGCATGCGCACCCGTCAGTTTAATGTGACAGTGGCATGGCCGGGTGAAAAGTCCCCAGAACAGGGGGATTCAGCGTCGGGGCAGTCCGTGCCGACGCATGGAAAGGCCGACAAGGCGCGGCGGGATGCCGCAGCCCTGGCAACCGGGAGAATCAGGCGTACACCAGCGTGCCTTCGTCCTCGCCCAGAATGACGCGCTGCAATGCGCCGGGCTTGACGATGGAGAAGACCTTGATCGGCAGCTTCTGGTCGCGGCACAGGGCAAACGCGGTGGCATCCATGATGCCCAGGTTTTTCACCATGGCCTCATCGAAAGTCAGGCGGCTGTAGCGTGTGGCAGTGGGGTCTTTGAAGGGATCGGCGGTGTACACGCCATCGACCTTGGTGGCCTTGAGCACCAGTTCCGCGCCGATTTCGGCACCGCGCAGGGCCGCAGCGGTGTCGGTGGTGAAGAATGGGTTGCCGGTGCCGGCCGCGAATACCACAACCTTGCCTTCTTCCAGATACTGCAAGGCCTTGGGGCGCACATAAGGCTCCACGACCTGGTCGATGGAGATGGCGGACATCACGCGTGCCGTCACATGCTTGCGCTCGATGGCATCGGCCAGGGCCAGTGCGTTCATCACCGTGGCCAGCATGCCCATGTAGTCGGCAGTGGCGCGGTCCATGCCGTCGGAGCCACCGGCCACGCCCCGGAAGATGTTGCCGCCACCGATGACAATGGCCAGCTCCACCCCCAGTTCGGTGACAGCGATGATTTCGTCCACCATGCGCTCGATGGTGGTGCGGTTGATGCCGAACGCATCGTCTCCCATCAGGGCCTCACCGGAGAGTTTGAGCAAGATTCGCTGGTAGGCAGGCTTGGCGGACGCACTCATGGGCGGAACTCCTGAATAGAAAGGATGGTTGGGAAATGAAATGGGGACAGAAAAAAACGGGGACGGGATGCGCTGGCCTCCCATGCCCCGTCACGCAAGACGACAGTCCTCTTTGCGAAATGGCAAAGGGGCTGCGAGGGAGGGTCTGCAAAACTCTTGCGATGCGCCCAGTGGCGGGATGCGGGCGGCGCAACGGGTTTTGCAGACTTTCCCTAAGGTTGCGTGTGGATGGCCGATCAGGCGTTCTGGGCAGCGGCGACCTGGGCAGCCACTTCGGCAGCGAAGTCGTCCACTTTCTTCTCGATGCCTTCGCCCACCACGTACAGGGTGAAGCCCTTGACGGCAGTGCCCTGGGCCTTGAGCAACTGGCCCACGGTTTGCTTGCCGTCAGCTGCCTTCACGAAGACCTGGTCGGCCAGCGACACTTCCTTGAGGTACTTCTGCACGGAGCCTTCCACCATCTTGGCGACGATGTCGGCGGGCTTGCCCGATTCGGCGGCCTTGCCGGCGGCAACGGCGCGTTCTTTTTCGATCAGCTCGGCGGGCACGTCGGCACCGGTCAGGGCCACGGGCTTCATGGCGGCGACGTGCATGGCAACGTCGCGGGCGGTGGTTTCGTCACCGTCGAATTCCACGACCACGCCGATGCGGGTGCCGTGCAGGTAGTGGGCCAGCCTGGCATCGCCTTCGAAGCGTTGGAAGCGGCGGAAGCTCATGTTTTCGCCGATCTTGCCGATCAGGCCCTTGCGCACTTCTTCCAGCGTGGGGCCGAAGCCGTCCTGTTCGTAGGGCAGTGCGCCCAGGGCATCGACATCGGCGGGGTTGTGCTTGGCCACCAGTTCGGCCGCAGCATTGGCCAGAGCCAGGAAGCTGTCGTTCTTGCTGACGAAGTCGGTTTCACAATTGACTTCGAGCAGTGCGCCGCTGTTGCCGTCGATGTAGGCAGCGACCACGCCTTCGGCGGTGACGCGCGAGGCGGCCTTGCCGGCCTTGGTGCCCAGTTTGATGCGCAGCAGCTCTTCGGCCTTGACCAGATCGCCGTCGGCCTCCACCAGGGCCTTCTTGGCTTCCATCATGGGGGCGTCGGTTTTTTCGCGCAGTTCTTTGACCAGTTGGGCGGTAATTGCAACCATTTTCATACTCCGTACTTGGGTGTCACGATTGATTTTGGCCTGTCGCAGGCTCCGGTGCGAAAAAAAGGGCGTTCATGGTGTGGACGCCCTTTTTCATCGCGGAGAATCCGCGTCAAGCGCACATTGGCAAGGGCTTATTGGGCAGCCTCGTCCTGCACTTCAACGAATTCGTCTTCGCCTGTCTCGCCGGTGGCAGAGGCAGCCTTGGCCAGGTCGGTCAGGGCGTTGTTGCGGCCTTCGATGACGGCATCGGCAATGCCGCGCGCGTACAGGGCCACGGCCTTGGCGGAGTCGTCGTTGCCGGGGATGACGTAGTCAATGCCTTCGGGGTTGTGGTTGGTATCGACCACGCCGATCAGCGGGATGTTCAGCTTGTGGGCTTCGGAGATGGCGATCTTGTGGAAGCCGACATCGATCACGAAGATGGCATCGGGCAGTGCAGTCAGGTCCTGAATGCCGCCGATGTCGCGTTCGAGCTTGTCGATTTCGCGCGAGAAGGTCAGTTGTTCCTTCTTGCTCAGGCCTTCCAGACCGGCTTCCTGCTGGGCCTTCAGGTCCTTCAGACGCTTGATGGAGGTCTTGACGGTCTTGAAGTTGGTCAGCATGCCGCCGAGCCAGCGTTGATCGACGTAGGGCACGCCAGCGCGGCGGGCTTCCTGGGAGACGATGTCACGCGATTGACGCTTGGTGCCGACGAACAGCACGGTGCCGCCGTTGGCAGCGATCTGGCGTGCGAACTTCTCGGCTTCCTGGAACTTGGGCAGCGTGGCTTCCAGGTTGATGATGTGAATCTTGTTGCGGTGGCCGAAGATGTAGGGGGCCATCTTGGGGTTCCAGAAGCGGGTCTGGTGGCCAAAGTGGACACCGGCTTCCAGCATTTCGCGCATGCTTACGGACATTGTGATTTCTCCAGAGGTTGATTTCCAAAACCGGTCTCAAGATTGTGTGCCCATCAGGGAAGGGGCAGGGACAACACCTGGACAAGACCGGTTTGCTATTGTTTTGCCACGCCACAGGGGTTTCTACACGCAGTTTGTGCAGTGCCTGTGACAGATGCCTTATCAAGATTGGCGCATGGGCAAGGATGCACGGCACCAATGGCAATGCCGCTGCTTTCTGTGTCAGGTATCAGGAGTCAGCGGCGTTTGGCAAAACCCGCGCATTGTAGCATAGGGCCTGCGCCACAGCCGCTGGCGGATGCCACGGCCAGGGCGATCGCGCTATGTCAAAAGCATCCGATACGCACCCACTTTTGCCAAACACAAACCCCACTTACCCCGGCATGACGCGGTGAGTGAGTTTCACCATCACGCAAATTGTGCAAGAGAAACACTATGTCACCATAGCGCGATCGCCCTGATGCCACGGCCCGACAGGTTGCGGGTTTTTGGCGGGCGCGTATCATCCGCCATCTGTTCTTTCTGTGGCATGGCTGGTGGGCCATGCTTTTTCCATGTCTGCTTCTCCTCCATTTCACGGATTGTCTGCCGCCCTTTTGCAGGGCCGTCGTGCGGGCATGGCCATGGCTGCCATCGGGGCGATTGCCTTCAGCGGCAAGGCGATTGTGGTCAAGCTGGCCTATCAGCATGGCGTGGATGCCGTGACCTTGCTGATGCTGCGCATGCTGCTGGCCTTGCCGTTTTTCCTGGTGCTGGCCTGGGTGGCCGGGTGGGGCAAGCCTGCCCTGAGCAGGCGGGACTGGCTGGGGATTGCCTGGCTGGGGTTCACCGGCTATTACGCGGCGAGTTTTCTGGATTTTGCCGGGCTGGTCTATATTTCCGCCGGGCTGGAGCGGCTGATCCTGTATCTGAACCCCACGCTGGTGGTGGCCCTGAACTGGCTGCTGTACCGCAAGCGGGTGCATCCGTGGCAGGTGCTGGCCATGCTCATCAGCTATGCCGGGGTGCTGCTGGTGTTTGGCATGGAGGCGAGCTTGCAGGGCAGCCATGTGGTCTGGGGCAGTACGCTGGTGCTGGGCAGTGCCATCTCGTATGCGTTTTATCTGGTTTACAGCGGCCAGTTGGTGCAGAAGCTGGGGGCCTTGCGTCTGGTGGGGCTGGCCAGCGTGGTGGCCAGTGTGTTGTGCATCGGGCAGTTTGTGCTGAGTCGCCCGCTCGACAGCGTGTGGCTGGTGACGGCTCCGGTGTGGTGGCTGTCGGTGTTCAACGCGATTTTCTGCACGGTGATTCCCATTTTGCTGGTGATGATGGCCATCGAGCGCATCGGCTCCGGCATGGCGGCGCAGGTGGGCATGATTGGCCCGCTTTCCACCATCGGATTGGGCATCTGGATTCTGGATGAGCATTTCTCCTGGGTGCTGGTGCTGGGAACTGCGCTGGTAATGGCGGGCATTCTGCTGTTTTCCCGCTGGAGCCTGAAGGTGCCTGCCTCCCGGCCGTGAACAGGGCTGTTCCGAGCCAGACAAGACAGAAAGGTGTGTGTGCGAGTGGGCAATCAAAAAGATTTTGTCGCCGGGCTGTTGTTCACGGTGGTGGGGGTGGCGTTTGCACTGGGCGCACGCCATTACCCGGTGGGCACGGCTGCGCGCATGGGGCCGGGGTATTTTCCGATGCTGCTGGGGGTGTTGCTGGCGGTGCTGGGGGTGGCCATTGCGCTGAAGGCGGTGCTGCGCCGGGGCGATGCCGCATCCGATGGGGCCATCGGGCCGTGGGCCTGGCGGCCCTTGCTGATGGTGCTGTCGGCCAACTTTGCCTTTGGGGTGCTGCTGGTGGGGCTGCCGGGGCTGGGCATTCCCTCGATGGGGCTGGTGGTGGCGATTTACGCGCTGGTGCTGTTGGCCAGTCTGGCGACGCGTCCGGTGCGCTGGGGCGAGACGCTGGGGCTGGCCACGGTGCTGGCAGTGGGCAGTTATCTGGTGTTCATTCGCGGGCTGGGACTGGTGCTGCCGGTCTGGCCGCAGGGGCTGCATTCATGAGACACGGGAGGGAGCGGGCATGACGGAGATGTTCGAGCATCTGGCGATGGGGTTCGGCGTGGCGTTCAGCTACCAGAACCTGTTGTATGCCCTGGTGGGCTGTTTGCTGGGCACTTTGATTGGTGTGTTGCCGGGGCTGGGGCCGGTGCCGACGATTGCCATGCTGCTGCCGATTACCTATGGGCTGGAGCCGGTGTCGGCCCTCATCATGCTGGCCGGGATTTTTTACGGCGCACAGTATGGCGGCTCCACCACGGCGATTCTGGTGAACCTGCCGGGAGAGTCTTCGTCGGTGGTGACGGTGATCGACGGCCACCAGATGGCACGTCGGGGGCGTGCAGGGCCTGCCCTGGCGGCGGCGGGCATTGGCTCGTTCGTGGCCGGGTGCCTGGGCACGCTGGTGCTGGCGGCCTTTGCCGTGCCGCTGGCGGAAGTGGCGTTCCTGTTCGGCCCGGCAGAATACTTTTCGTTGATGGTGCTGGGGCTGGTGGGCGCGGTGGTGCTGGCTTCCGGCTCCTTGCTCAAGGCATTTGCCATGACGGTGCTGGGGCTGCTGCTGGGCATGGTGGGCACGGACATCCATTCCGGTGTGGTGCGTTTTGCCTTCGGGGTGCCGGAGCTGATGGATGGACTGGGCTTTGTGGTGATCGCCATGGGCGTGTTCGGCTATGCCGAGATCGTCGCCAACCTGGGCAAGCCCGCCGATACGCGCCAGATTGTGACGGCCCGGCCCAAGGATTTGCTGCCCACCCGCGAGGATGCGCGGCGCATGACCCCGGCCATTCTGCGCGGCAGTGTGATCGGCTCGGTGCTGGGCATTCTGCCCGGTGGCGGCGCGCTGCTGTCGTCCTTCGCTGCTTACACGCTGGAGAAGAAGACGCGCTTGCAGGCCGGGGAAGTGCCCTTCGGCCAGGGCAATATCCGGGGCGTGGCCGCGCCCGAGGCGGCCAACAATGCCAGCTCGCAAACCTCTTTCATCCCGTTGCTGACGCTGGGCATTCCTCCCAATGCCGTGATGGCCCTGATGGTGGGAGCCATGACCATCCACAACATCCAGCCCGGCCCGGAGGTGATGAACACCAATCCGCAACTGTTCTGGGGGCTGATCGCCTCGATGTGGATTGGCAATGCCATGCTGATCGTGCTGAACCTGCCGCTGATCGGCATCTGGATTCGCCTGCTCACCGTGCCCTACCGCTGGCTGTTCCCGTCCATCGTGCTGTTCTGTGCCGTCGGGGTCTATACCACCAACAACAATGTGTTCGACATCTGGATGGTCGGCCTGTTCGGGCTGGTGGGCTATCTGTTCCACAAGCTCGACATGGAGCCTGCGCCGCTGCTGCTGGGCTTCATTCTGGGGCCGATGATGGAGGAGAATCTGCGCCGTGCCCTGCTGCTGGCGCGGGGCGACTGGATGGTGCTGCTGGAGCGCAAGATTTCCGCCGGGCTGCTGATGGCCGCGCTGCTGTTGCTGCTGATGGTGCTGTTGCCCACCCTGCGCCGCACGCGCGAACAGGCGTTTGTGCAAGAGTGAATCCAGCCAAGGTCTGCTATAGTTGCCCCATGCGCCGATTTGCATCGCTTGCGGGCGCGTTATAAATTCCGCTAAAGACCGAACCCGATCTGCTCCCACATTCTGCAAACCGGCTCCGTTTTTGGCGAGGCCGGTTTTTGTTTTTGTACTGTTGAGCAGTCACTGTTCTTTTTGCCCATGTCCTTCATCGTCCAGCCCCAGACCCTGCACTTTGCCGATCCGCTGGCATTGCAAAGCGGAGCCAGCATCCGTGACTATGTGCTTGCCTATGAAACCTACGGCAGCCTCAACGCCCGGCGCGACAATGCCGTGCTGGTGTGCCATGCCCTCAACGCCTCGCACCATGTGGCCGGTGTCTATGCCGGGCAACCCAAGAGCGAGGGCTGGTGGAACAACATGATCGGGCCGGGCAAGGCCGTCGATACCAACCGCTTCTTTGTCATCGGCATCAACAACCTGGGTTCCTGTTTCGGCTCCACCGGCCCCATGCACACCAACCCGGACACCGGGCGCATCTACGGCGCGGATTTTCCGGTCGTTACCGTGGAAGACTGGGTGAATGCGCAGGCGCGGCTGCTGGATGTGCTGGGCATCGAGCAACTCGCCGCCGTCATGGGCGGCAGCCTGGGTGGCATGCAGGCCTTCTCGTGGGCACTGCAATACCCCCAGCGGTTGCGCCACGCTGTTGTCATTGCCAGTGCCCCCAACCTCAGTGCCGAGAACATTGCCTTCAACGAAGTGGCACGCCGTGCCATCGTCACCGACCCGGATTTTCATGGCGGGCACTTCTACGAACATGGCACCGTGCCCAAGCGCGGACTGCGCATTGCCCGCATGATTGGCCACATCACCTACCTCTCGGACGATGTGATGAACCAGAAGTTTGGCCGCCAGTTCCGCGAGGGGCTGGAGCCGCACTACAGCACCCAGGACATCGAATTCCAGATCGAAAGCTATCTGCGCTACCAGGGCGACAAGTTCAGCGAATACTTCGATGCCAACACCTACCTGCTCATCACCCGCGCCCTCGACTACTTCGACCCGGCACGCCGCCACGGCGGCAACCTCAGCCAGGCCGTCGCCCATGTGCTGGCGAAATTCCTGCTGGTGAGCTTCACCACCGACTGGCGGTTTTCTCCCGCACGCAGCCGCGAGATCGTCAAGGCCCTGCTCGACCACCGGCGCGACGTGAGCTATGCGGAAATCGATGCCCCGCATGGCCACGATGCCTTCCTGCTCACCGACCCGCGCTACCATGCCCTGGTGGCATCCTACTTCGACCGCATTGCCCAGGAGCTTGGCGTATGAGCGAACTCACCACCATGCAGGCCATTGCGCGCCTCGTACCCGACGGATCGCGCGTGCTCGATCTGGGCTGTGGCGACGGCGCATTGCTCGAATACCTGCAAAAACAGCACGGCTGCACCGGCTACGGCGTGGAAATCAACGATGCCAACGTGCTGGCCTGCGCCCGCCGGGGCGTGAACGTGCTGCAACTGAATCTGGACGAAGGGCTGAGCGTCTTCGACGACAACGCCTTCGATGTCGTGCTGCAAGTCGATACCTTCCAGCACCTGCGCAACACCGAAACCATGTTGCAGGAAACCGTGCGCATTGGCCGTGCGGGCATCGTCGCCTTCCCGAACTTTGCCCACTGGCCCAACCGCTTCTCCATCCTGCGCGGGCGCATGCCCGTCACGCGCCGCCTGCCCTACCAGTGGTACGACACACCCAACATCCGCGTCGGAACCTACCGCGACTTTGAAATCCTCGCCCGCAAGAACCGTCTGCGCATCCTCCAGTCCTTCGGCCTGCACGAAGGCCGCCAGATCGGCTGGCTGCCCAATCTGCGCGCCACCACTGCGGTGTTCCACTTCGAGAAGGGCTGATGCCCCTGCGCCATCCGTTCGCCATCCGTCTGCCATGCCCCAGTTCGCCGCCAACCTCAGCTTTCTCTACACCGAGCACCCCTTCCTGGAGCGGTTCGCCGCTGCGGCCGAAGACGGATTCACTGCGGTGGAATACCTGTTCCCCTACGACTGGCCGGCCCACCAGTTGCAGCAGCTGCTGCGTGCGCACGGTCTGCGTCAGGTGCTGTTCAATGCCCCGGCCGGTGGCGGCAATCGCCAGCAGGTGGCACAGGCATGGCAACAAGGGCTGCGCGGCACGGCTGCGCTGGAATGGCAGGAAGCAGTGTTTCGCTATGGCGTGGCACTGGCCCTGGAATACGCCCAGGCACTGGACTGCGGGCAGATTCACCTCATGTCCGGCCTGCTCGATGCCGTGCAGGCGCGTGAGGCCAGTACCACCACCCGCTGGCTGCACCGCCTGACCTGGGCGGCAGAACAGGCTGCGGCGGTGGGTTGCCGTGTGCTCATCGAACCCATCAACCACCACGACATGCCCGGCTACTACCTGCACACCCAGCAGCAGGCACACGCCGCCCTGCAAACCATTGGCCACCCGCAACTGGGCCTGCAACTCGACCTTTACCACTGCCAGCGCACCGAAGGCGACGCACTGGCCGCGCTGCAACAGGCACTGCCCACCGGGCGCGTGGGCCACATCCAGATCGCGGGCGTACCGGGTCGGCATGAACCCGATTGCGGCAGCCTGCCGTGGCAGGCACTGTTCCAGCAACTCGACGATGCCCAATGGCCCGGCTGGGTCGGCTGTGAATACCAGCCCGCCACCCACACCCGCGCCGGACTGGGCTGGCTGCGGGCGTGGCAGGAGCGAGTGGTTTAGAAGGTGTTCACGATTTCATGGCGATGCCGTACCAACAGCACCGTCATTCCGGGCTTGACCCGGAATCCAGTGAGGACGTATCAAAAGAACACCTGGGTTCTCAATGGGATACCTTGCTGCTGGATTCCCGCTTTCGCGGGAATGACGGGTGCTTTTCTTGATTGAACAGTATTGTCCTGAAATCGCAAATACGTTCTCAGGGTTTGCCGCTCAACGCCGGTTCAGAAACCCCGCGCCCAGCTTCAGCAGATCGCCCACGCCCAGCTTGCCATCGCCATCCTGATCCAGCACGGCGGCCAGCAGACCGCCTGCACCTCCCTGTTGCTCAATCTGGCGGCGTTCCTGACCCAGCAGCGAACCCAGGCCATCGGCACTGCTGGCCTGGCCCTGTGCCACCTGCCGCCCTAGATAGCCCAGCACGATGGGGGCGAGCAGCACCAGCAGCTTGTGGATGCCTGCCGCATCCAGGCCGCTGGCCTGTCCCAACTGGTTCTCGGCCTGCGGCAGCCGGTTGCCAAAAATGTGCTGCAAGATGCCTTCGCCATTGAGCTGCCGAGCTGCGCCTGCCGCAGACCCGCCACCCAGCAGCGAACCCAGCAAGCCGCCAATGTCCAGCCCGCCTGCACTGGCACTGGAGCCTGCGGATGCCGGTGCAGCCGCGCCGCCGTGGTCGCGCAACAATGCGCCGAACAGGGCCTGCGCACCACCGGGCTGCTGGGCGTTGTGCCCCAGTGCGCCCAGCAACAAGGGCAGGGCCGCGCCGATGGCGTTTTCGGCCTGCTGGGGGCTGGCTCCCAGTTGGCTGGAAATCTGCTGGAGGGAACCACCGCGCAGTTGGTTCAGAATGCCTTCGACAAGGGGGGAGGTCATGGCAATGGGCCTTTCGTAATCAATGATGTGCAATGATTCTATGCGCTTGAATGACGTTTCCGGTTTTCTGGAGATGATGAACAGGCCCTAGAATCGGGTGCGTCTGCACTACCTGAATGCCCGTTTGAACCTCGCCACCGAACCATCCCTTGCCATTACCGCCGAACTGGTGGCGGTGCTGGCGGCCGTCACCGATGGCGAGCCGCGCATTCTCACCACCGCCCACGGCCAGACCCTGCCCAGCGGCCCGTTCCAGTCGGCGCACCGCTCCATGCAGGCGGGCATGCGGGCCTGGATCGAGAGCGAAACCCACCACCCCATCGGCTACATCGAGCAGCTCTACACGTTCGCCGATAAGGATCGCTCCCAGCAGGACAGCCGCCGCTTCATCTCCATCACCTACCTGGGACTGACGCGCGAGGCCAGCGCACCGCTGCGCGACAGCGTGCCCCATGCGGGCTGGCGCAACTGGTACCACTACTTCCCGTGGGAAGACCGGCGCAACCCGGCCAGCGTGGAGCTGGTGGAGCAGCGCATCGTGCCCGCATTGCAACGCTGGATTGCCGACACGCCCGATGCCAGCGTCCGCCAGCGTCGCCAGCAGCGCGTGGCCTACAACTATGGCCTGCACGACAGCCGCTGGAACGAAGACCTGGTGCTGCAACGCTACGAACTGCTGTACGAGGCCACGCTGGTGCCGGAGGCGCGGCGCGCGCGCGCCAGTGCGGCGGTGGCGCAGGCCGCTGGCGTGCATGGCGCGTCGCTTCCGGGGCTGGACATGCTGCACGATCACCGCCGCATTCTTGCCACCGGCATTGCCCGTCTGCGTGCCAAGCTCAAGTATCGCCCGGTGATGTTCGAGCTGATGCCGCCCGCCTTCACGCTGTTGCAACTCCAGCAGACGGTGGAAGCCCTGTCCGGCTGCTGGCTGCACAAGCAGAATTTCCGCCGCCTGATCGAGCAGCAGCAACTGGTGGAAGAGACCGGCGACATGGCCGTCGGCAAGGCAGGCCGACCGGCCAAGCTGTTTCGCTTCCGCGCCGGGGTGTTGCAGGAACGCGCCATTGCGGGCAGCAAGCTGCCGATGGCGCGTTGAATGCGTTGAATGCGTTGAATGCGCACAGGCTGCTACATCCACGGCATCGGCGTGGATACCAGCACCTCATCGAGTGTGGTGGAGCCGTCGGCAATGCGGTGTGCGCCGCCCAGGCGCAGGGGGCGCATACCCGCCTGCACCGCCGTCTTGCGCAGACGCGCCAGTGACAGATCGGCGGTGATTTGCTCGCGCACGGCTTCGTCCACCGTGAGCAGTTCGTACAGGCCCACGCGCCCCCGGTAGCCGCTCATGCGGCATTGCAGACAGCCCACCGGGCGATAGGGCGTGAACCTGTGGTTCTGGGTGCCCATGTTCCAGGGTTTGATGGCATCGTTGAGAGTCTGGGGGTCAAAGTCCGGGTCGGGCTGTTTGCAGGCCGGGCAGAGCGTGCGCACCAGCCGCTGTGCCAGCACGCCCAGCAGGGTGGCGTTGAGCAGATAGGCGGGCACGCCCAGTTCCATCAGCCGGGTGATGGCCGATGGCGCATCGTTGGTGTGCAGCGTGGAGAACACCAGATGCCCGGTGAGCGCGGCCTGCACCGCCATTTCGGCGGTTTCGAGATCGCGGATTTCCCCCACCATGATGATGTCCGGGTCTTGCCGCATCAGCGCGCGCAGTCCATCGGCAAAGCTGAAATCGATCTGCGGCTGCACCTGGGTCTGGTTGAAGCTGGCCTCGATCATCTCGATCGGGTCTTCCACGGTGCTGACGTTCACCTGCTCGGTCGCCACCCGCTTGAGGGTGGAATACAGCGTGGTGGTCTTGCCCGAGCCGGTCGGCCCCGTCACCAGAATGATGCCGTGCGGCTTTTGAATCAGGCTCTCCCAGCGGCGTGCGTCGTGCGAGGTAAAGCCCAGCGCGGGCAGTGCCTTGATGGTGCTGTCGGGGTCAAAAATACGCATCACCATTTTTTCGCCGAAGGCGGTGGGCAGCGTGGAGAGGCGCATTTCCACCTCCTCGCCGCGTGGGTTGCGGGTCTTGATGCGGCCATCCTGCGGGCGGCGTTTTTCCACCACGTCGATGCGCCCCAGCAGCTTGATGCGGGCAATCATGGCATTGAGCACGCCCATTGGCATCCGGTACACGGTGTGCAGCACACCGTCGATGCGAAAGCGGATCACGCCCTGTTCGCGGCGCGGCTCCAGATGGATGTCGCTGGCACGCTGGTCGAATGCGTACTGCCACAGCCATTCCACCACGCGCACCACGCCCTGGTCGTTGGCATCGAGCTGGCGGTTGGCCTTGCCCAGTTCCACCAACTGCTCAAAACTCGCCAAACTGCTGCCGCTGGCAGAGCCGCTGGATTTTTGCGCCGACATCACCGAGCTGGCCAGGCTGTAGAACTCGCCGATGTAGCGTTTAAGCTCCTGCGGGTTGGCCATCACCAGCCGCACCGGGCGTTTCACCTGCCGTTCCACTTCGGCCACCCAGTCGGTGGCATAGGGTTCGCTGGTGGCAATCACCATCTCCTGCGGCTGCACATACAGCGGCAGCACGCCGTAACGCCCGGCGTAGGCGGCACTCATCACATCCTGAATGCGGCCAATGTCGGCCTTCAGCGGGTCGATGCGCACATGGTCGATGCCCGCGCGCCGCGCCATATAGGCGGTCAGGTCGTCCAGCCCCAGCGGTTGTCCATTCACATCCAGCAGATTGATGCTGGCCAGACGCACCAGCGGATTCTGCGCACTGTCGGCCTGCGAAAAACGCGCCACCGTGCGCCGTGCCTCATCGGCAGACAGCAGGCCATCCTCCTTGAGCCACTGCACCACATGCTGCCAGTCCAACAGACCCTGGAAGGGCGGATGGGCCGTGCGGGTGGTGGCAGGCAAGGCCGGGGGCTGGCTGGAGAGGGGGCGGTGGGGAGAAGTCATGCGGCAGGTCGGGGAGTTTCAGAAATGGGAGCAAATGGGGCCAACGGCCAGGCTCAGCGGCGGCTCTTGCCCCCGCCCAGCAGATTGCCCAGCGCGCCGCGCAGCAACTGCCGCCCCAGCCGGTTCGCCTGGGTGCGCACGGTGGACTTGATGACCGATTGCACCAGCCCATCGCGCTTGCCGCCACGCGGGCCGGTGCTGCCGAACAGGAAATCGCTCACCATGCCCCCCACGCCACCGCCTTGTTCGTCCTGCTGGCGGGCGGTTTCGGCTTCCTGCAAGGCCTTGGCAGAGCGGGCCTGCAAAATCTCGTAGGCCGATTCCCGGTCCACGCTGGCTTCATACACGCCCGCCACCAGCGATTGCGCCCGCAGCTGCTGGCGTTGCGCGGTCGTGATGGGGCCGATCTGACTGCCGGGCGGAATGACGAAGGCGCGTTCGGTGGGGCTGGGACTGCCCTTCTCGTCCAGCAAACTCACCAGGGCCTCGCCCACGGCCAGCTCGGTGATGGCGCGTTCAATGTCCAGGTGCGCACCGGGATTGGGCCGCATGGTTTGCGCCGTCGCTTTCACCGCCTTCTGGTCGCGTGGCGTGAAGGCACGCAGCGCGTGCTGCACCCGGTTGCCCAGTTGCGCCAGCACGCTGTCGGGAATATCGCTGGGCGTTTGCGTGACGAAATACACGCCCACGCCCTTGGAGCGAATCAGCCGCACCACCAGCTCGATGCGCTCCAGCAGCACCTTGGGCGCGTCGTTGAACAGCAGGTGCGCCTCGTCGAAAAAGAACACCAGCCGGGGCTTGTCCAGATCGCCCGCCTCGGGCAGGTGCTCGAACAGCTCCGACAGCAGCCACAGCAGAAAGGTCGCGTACAGACGCGGCGCGTTCATGAGCTGGTCGGCCGCGAGAATGTTCACCACGCCATGCCCCTGCCCATCGGTTTGCAGAAAGTCGGCAATGTCCAGCATGGGTTCGCCGAAGAACTGGTCGGCTCCCTGTTGCTCCAGTTGCAGCAGCGCGCGCTGAATCGCCCCCACACTGGCGGCACTGATGTTGCCGTAGGTGGTGCGGTACTCGCTGGCCTTGTCGGCAACGTGCTGCAACATGGCACGCAAATCCTTCAGATCGAGCAGCAGCAGGCCATCGTCATCGGCCACCTCGAACACAATGTTCAGAATGCCCGCCTGCGTATCGTTGAGGTTGAGCATCCGCGCCAGCAGCAGCGGCCCCAGATCGGACACCGTCGCCCGCACCGGATGCCCCTGCTGCCCGAAAATATCCCACAGCGTTACCGGCGCGGCAAAGGGTGCGGGCGGTTCCATGCCGCGCTGCGCCAGCACCTGCGCCAGTTTGGAACCCATGCTGCCGGGCTGGCTGATGCCCGCCAGATCGCCCTTCACATCTGCCATGAACACCGGCACCCCCAGACGCGAGAACTGCTCGGCCAGACTCTGCAAGGTCACGGTCTTGCCGGTTCCGGTGGCCCCGGCAATCAGACCGTGGCGGTTGGCAAACCCCGGCAACAGCAGGCACCGGGTATGGTCATTCTGGGCAATCGACAAAGGAGCAGGCATGGTGGCTTTCAGCTGGAAAAAACAGAAACGATACTGTTCAAGTGTAGCCGCGCCGGGCCGATGGCCTTCCCTAAGAACCTGTTCACGATCTCAGCGCGACCAGTGGTCTGAAAGCGACTGCGCCTGCTTCAGCACCAGTTCGATTGCGGCATCCTCACCCACCGGCGGGTACTTCCACTTCTTCAGTGTGCGTCGCACCAGAATCCGCAGCTTCGCCCGCACACTCTCGCGCACCTGCCAATCCACCGTGGTGCTGCTGCGCAGTTTCTCGGTAATCTCGACAGTGATCTTTTTCAGGGTGTCGTCGCCCAGCTCGCGCACCGCGCTTTCGTTGTTTGCCAGCGCGTCGTAGAAGGCGATCTCATCCGGGGTCAGCCCCAGCGCGGCTTCGCGCTCCAGTGCTGCCTGCAAGTCCTTGGCCATCTGGATCAGCTCCTCGATGACCTGCGCCGTCTCCACCGCCCGGTTGTGGTACTTGCGCAAGGTTTCCAGCAGGCGGTCGCCGTATTTCTTCTCCTGCACCACGTTGTTGCGCGCTCGTGCCTTGATCTCGTCGCGCAACAGCTTTTCCAGCAGCTCCACCGCCAGGTTGCGGCTGGGCATATTGCGCACGTCTTCCAGAAACTCTTCCGACAGCAGGCCAATGTTGGGCTTGTCCAGGCCCGCCAGCGCAAAGATATCTGCCACCCCATCGGCCACGATGGCATTGTCCAGAATCTGCTTGAGCATGCTGTTCTTGTCGGCATCGGCAAGCTTGCTGTTCACCGTAGTGAACTTGACGATGGCGGCCTTCACGGCAGCGAAGAAGGCAATCTCCTTGCGCAGTGCGGCGGCCTCATCCAGCGTGCTGCACAACGAAAACGCCTTGCTGACGCGCAGCATCATGTCCAGAAACCGTTGCTTGCCGTCCTTCAGGCCAAGGATGTGGTTGGCTACCGGAACCAGCAGTTGCAGCGCGTCGGTCTCGAAGCGTTGATAGTCGAAGCCGTGCATCAGCCCGCGCACAGCATCCAGCTCGGCCAGCAGCACCGCCAGGGCTTCACGCGCATCATGCGCCGGATCGCCCTTGCCCTTGGCCTCTGTGTAGGTCTTGAGTGCCGCTTTCAGTTCGTTGGCAATCCCGATGTAGTCCACCACCAAACCACCGGGCTTGTTGCGGAACACCCGATTGACGCGGGCAATGGCCTGCATCAGGTTGTGGCCCTTCATGGGCTTGTCCACATACATGGTGTGGCAGCAGGGTGCGTCGAAGCCCGTCAGCCACATATCGCGCACGATCACCAACTGCAAAGGGTCTGCCGGGTCTTTGAAGCGTTTTTCCAGGTGTTTCTTCACCTGCTGGCTGGTCAGGTGCGGTTGCAGCAATGCCTTGTCCGCCGCTGAGCCGGTCATCACCACCTTGATCGCGCCCTTCTCCGGGTCGGCATCGTGCCAGTCCGGGCGCAAGGCAACAATGGCGTTGTACAGCTCGGCGCAGATGTCGCGGCTCATGCACACGATCATCGCCTTGCCTTCCAGCGTGGCCGTGCGCGTCTCGAAGTGCTGCACCAAATCCGCTGCCACCTGTTCCAGCCGTGGCTGTGCGCCCACCAGCTTGGCGAGTTGCGCCCAGTCGCTCTTGGTCTTCTCGCGGGCGGTGAGGTCTTCCTCGTCCTCGATGACCTCATCCACCTGAGCATTCAGCGCGTCGATCTCGGCCTGATTCACGTCCAGTCTGGCGAGACGGCTTTCGTAGAAGATCGGCACCGTGGCCTTGTCCTCCACTGCATCCTGAATGTCGTAGATGCTGACGTAATCGCCGAACACCGCCCGCGTGTCCTTGTCTTCCAGCGCGATGGGCGTGCCGGTGAAGCCGATGAAAGTGGCATTGGCCAGCGCGTCGCGCAGGTGCTTGGCGTAGCCGAACACATACTTTCCCGTCTTGGTGTCCAGCCGCCCCTTCATGCCGTACTGGCTGCGGTGCGCCTCGTCGGAAATCACCACGATATTGCTGCGATCCGACAGCAACGGGTGTCGCTCCTCGTCATCCAGCAGAGCAAACTTCTGCACCGTGGTGAAGATGATGCCACCCGCCTCGCGCGAAGCCAGCAACTCGCGCAGTTTCTCACGGCTGCCCACCTGCACTGGCGTCTGCTTCAGCAAATCTTCGGCAGCGCAGAACGTGCCGAACAACTGCCCGTCCAGATCGGTGCGGTCGGTCACCACCACCAGCGTGGGGTTCTTCATCTGCGGCTGCTGCAACAGCTTGCCCGCATAGCAGGCCATGGTGATGCTCTTGCCCGAGCCTTGCGTGTGCCACACCACGCCCGCCTTGCGGCTGCCGGGCTGCACCTCTTTGCCATAGGTGGCACGCGGCTCCTGCACTTCCAGCACGCCCTTGTCCAGATTGCGGGCAGCAATCACCGTCGCCTTCACCGCCTCGCGCACCGCATGGAACTGGTGGTAGCCGGCGATCTTCTTGACGATGTGGTCGGCATCTTGTTCGAACAGCACGAAGTGGCGCGCGTAATCGAGAAACAGCTCAGGCGCAAAGAAACCGCGCACCAGCGTTTCCAGCTCGAATTCCAGCAGCGGCCGGTCGTCCTCATTGGCAATCGCCCGCCAGGGCTGCATGCGCTCCTGATTGGCCGTCAGCGACCCCAACCGCGCCGTGAAGCCGTCGCTGACCACCACCGCCACGTTGGTGTTGAACAGGTCGCTGATCTCATCCTTGTAGGTCTGGATCTGGTTGAAGGCATCCCAGATGTCGGTCTGCTCGTTGGCCGGGTTCTTCAACTCGATCACCGCCAGCGGCAGGCCGTTGACGAAGGCCACCAGATCGGGACGGCGCGGCTGCCTGGTGCCGGTCACCGTGAACTGGCTGACCAGCAGGAAGTCGTTGTTGCGCGGTTCGGCAAAGTCGATCAGGTTGACCAGGTCGGTGCGTTTCTCGTCGCCCACGGAAAACTCGACCGGAATGCCGGACAGCAACAACCGATGCACATGGCGGTTGCGGGCGATCAGCAGCGGCTCATTTACCGTCAGCAGTTCGTGCGCAGCTTGCTCCAGCGCAGCGGCTGGAATCTGTGGATTGATCCGTACCAATGCGGCCAGCAGATGCTCGCGCAGTACCACTTGCCGATAGTCGGTACGGGCAGGCTGATCGCCGTCGGGTGCAATCTCGGAGCCGTTGGCGTACTGCCAGCCCAACTGCTGGAACCAGCCGATGGTGGTGCCTTCAAGTTGTTGTTCGGTGATGCTCACAAATATTGTCCCCCTGATCGGGCCCCGCTGCGGCCATCTTCGGTTTGCAATGAAATGAAAATTCCATGCAAATCAATGTGTTGTACGTGCCGCGCTGACCCAGCCCGGTTTGTAATGAAATGACTCATGCCCATGCCGGGATGTATCTGGCGTAGCGCCGCGAGTCCGGCGCGTTGGGGTCGTTCTTGACCAAGCCCTGCTCGATGGTGGCAGTGATGATCTGCGACACCGTGTTGCTGCTGCCTTCGGACAGGCCGAAGCGCTCACGCAGCGACTGGTTGGTCATCTGCCTGCGCAGCACGTACTGCAACACGCAGTGCTGGTAGCAGGCCCGCACGCGGTCGCTTCCGTTCATGTCACGGAACGAGCGCGGCCCATGGATCACCACGGTGGTGCGCTTGTGGCCCGTCAAAAACTCCGGCGCAGGCAACTGCATCAGTTCGGCGGCCTCGATCACACGGTCGATGCCGCTGCTTTTTTCCTCGCATATACCGAACCGGCGCATCAGATCGGCCAGCCGCTCATTGCGCGACTGGTAGCCGTCGATGAACCGCTCCACCGGCACGATCGGCTCGCCGGGGTTGGCGATTTCCACACGATTGGAAAACACCTCGACCGTCGGCGATGCACCGCCCATCTCGAAGTCCTGATGGATCAGGGCATTGGCCAGCAGCTCGCGGATCACCACTTCCGGCACCAGCTTGATCTCCTTGCGAATGGCATCTTCGATCACCTCGTTCTGCGGCAGCTTGCCCATCACGTACTGCACCAGCCCCGTGAAGCCCACCGCATAGCCTTTTTCGCCTGTCTGATCGGACACGGTCTGCATCTTGGACTCGCCCGCATACACAATCACCCGAGCCGCCTTGCGGCTGATGCCTGGGAAGCTGCGCAGGCTCTTGGCCAACAAGACTGCGCCAATGTTCAGAATATGGAAGCCCGACGTACTGCGCTCGATCAATCGCTCATCCAGCAAGCGGGCCAGCACACCGGCCTGATCGGTGGGGTACGGCAGATGCAGCAAGTCGAAGAACGCCTGCGTATCGAGCAACTGCACCACGTCCTGCGCCGATGCATCCCTGAGTGCCGGAAACTCCAGCCAATCGGGCTGTCCCTCAGCAAAAATGCGGCGCAACTGATCCTCGCTCATCGGCACCAGTTCCTCGCCCGAGCGCATCAGGTAGGCACCGTCGTAGTGGTAGGCCGTGCCTTTGGGCCGCCCTGGAATGATGAACACCACCACCCGCCCGTCGGGATGCGCGACGGCTTCCACATCTACACGAAAGCCCAGCCACTGGAACAGCTTTTCGGCAATGTCCTGCGTATCCGGAAAAGCCTCGCTACCCACCACAGGTCGGGGTGGCTTGTCCGCAATGCCCAGCACCAAGTGCCCGCCGCCTTCGTTGGCAATCGCCACGCAATAGCGGCACAGCTTTTTGGTGTCGTATTGGTTTTTGGCTTCCTTGAATTCCAGATTCTGGGTTTCCGAGGCGCTGCTGCGCCAGAGGTCGATTTGGTCGGCGGTGATGGTCATGACAAAGCCGCCTCTTTATCCAAATCGGCCACTGACAACTCGCCGGAGAGGAGTTTGGGAAGGAGTGTGTCGCGGAGTTCGGCCAATTGGGAAGATTCCTTGACTCCTTCAACGAGCTTTCCGAACAAGGGGGCGACGACCCCCAAAAACCTATCTAGCAAAATTGATCCAGGGTTGATTATCAACATGGGCCGAAATGCTTTTTTGCTGATCTCCATAAAGGTAGAGCCGTTTGCCTGCCCTTTGATTTCTTCCATATTCTGTTGGCACCACATGAGCAAATACAAAGGCGGCAATTTTCCACCAGGCAACATCGCAATGTATCCCTGATTGATCGCAACAGGCACTTGAGTGATTGCCAAGTACCCGATGGGAGCGCGCGAAGAAATCAGCAGCGTTCCTTTTGGAAGCAGTCCAGAACCAATACGCGACAAGCCTGCGGTGCTGACTTTTCTTTCCGTAGTCAGAAGAACAGGAGATTGAACCCCTGATAAGTCTTTGGGGGAAGTCCAGAAGTGCTCTGGCGGGTTCCAGTAGGACTCATTCTTGGTATCTGGTGTTGCTCCACCGGCGATTTCCACCGTTTCACCAATCGTTGATACTTTCCATCCCTTCGGAATCTCCCCCAACTCCGACTCTTCCATTGCATCGGGAAACAGCGCGGCGGTGGCGGCGAGTTGGTCGTGATGCTCGCGGGGCATCTGGTCGAGTTCTGCGTCGGTCTTGCCGCTGATGACACGCATAGCGGCGCGCAGTGGGTCTTCGCCTTGCTTGATGGCAGAGATCCTGGCCTTAACCGGATCGAAATCGACAAACCAGGACTTGAAGATGGCTTGCGCCATGGCTTCGAGGGTTTGGTTGATGCGGCGGTTGAGGTCGATTTTTACAGCAATTGGATCAAGGATTTGTGCGATTTTGAATTGGGTTGCTAAATCTGGAATTCTCACGCGATGAAGTTTTAGAATGTCAGTTTTGAGATTTGTAAAAACCGATCCATTTCCCTGCGCAATAAGGGTTTTTCTTTCATTAATAAGTAGCCAATATGCAAAGTTTTTATCAAGCCCTTTGAATTTTCTCAACAACATCCACCCGTCATGGATACAAGCTTCAATCATCACAAATTTAGGTAACCCTGGAGTTGCACTATTTGAAAGAATCAAATCCCCAGGAAAGACCCGGACACTTGATTTAACGCCTTCCAGTTTTATGCACTCATTGGTTGTTTCCAGAAATCTGGAATCTGAGCTAGTCGCATCCGCGATTTTTATCCACGGCATTCCAGTCTTTGACAGGAACGCATTGATCGGACGAGGCGAGGCTCCTCTTGTAATAGTGCAAAGCTCACCAAATGCGTACTCGCTCCATTCAAAAGCCATATCCAAACCTCACCAAATTCTTCTTAATCGCTGCAAGCTGCTCCACCAGCACCATTTTCTTATTCATCAACTGCCCCCACCTGTATTTCTACATAGTTACGCTCGATATTGCGCCGAAAATCGCTTGGCAAATGCGCCCAGTCATGCACATCCACCAGCATGGGCAAGTCACTTTCCTGAATGGCCTCTTGCACCTCCATCCAGTTCGGCACTTCGGCTTTCAGGTTGGAGGGGTTACGCAATACGATGTCCAAATCACTGCCTTCATGCGCGTTGCCGCTGACACGGCTGCCATATGCCCAAACTTGTGCTTGTGAGGCTTGCTGGGCCAGCAAGGCTTGCAGCATGGCCAGATGCCGTGGCTTCATCTGCAATCGGCCAATATCACGACTGTGCATCGAACAGCTCCTGAAGCGCGTCGGCCAGTGCTCGCACATCCTGCAAATAGGCTGGCAGAATTTTCAGCGTTTCATTGGCAAAGCCCACGCCATAATCGTGCGCCGTCGTGTTGCGATTGGCGCGGTAGGCAAACCAGCGTTCCACGGCGGCTTCATCCAGCAAACCATGTTTGCTGGCATGGCGAAACAAGTCCTTGAATACCAGTCTGTCCACTTCGCGCGGGCTGCCGCCGTAGAGTTTCAGTGCCTTGCGCAACAGTTTCCCGGTAGTTTCCAGCGAAAGTTCAAAGCTCTTGACGGCAGCATTGCGAAACAGGTCGTAGAGCGTATCTTGCTCGGACGCCACAGCAGCCAGTCGGGTAATGGCCTCTTGCAGGGTGTCAGCCGTGCGCCGCAGATGTTCAACATTCAATGACATGGTGCGTACTCCTTGATTAGACCCCATACCCCAACCCCGCCAGATTCTTCTTGATTTCCGTTTCCAGCTTGGCACTTTCCGTAAACTGTTCCGCCAGTTGCTTTGTGAGCCGCTGCTTCTGTTTCATCGCAATCTTCATGCTTCCCCTCCTTGCACCGTCCGATAGGCCTGCTCCGGGTCGTTGGGTTTTTCCGGCCGGGTCATGCGGATGCGGCCATCGCGCAGCAGGGGCCGCAGGTAGCTTTGGCGCACGGTTTCAATATTGCGGGCCAACAGTTGGGCCAGCTCCTCGGCCCGATAGCTTCGATACCGGCACAGGGCTACCACCACTTCCTGTATGTCTTCGGGCGTGCCGCGTTTTCCAAGGCTGCCAATCCGGGCCGCCAACTCCCCTTGTAACTCATTGAGCAGCGCGCGCCTTGCCAATTCACTGGCGGAATCCGGGTTACTGGATAAGCCCGGCGGGTTACTGGATAAGGTGTCGGGGTTACTGGATAAGGTGTCGGGGTTACTGGATAAGGTGTCGGGGTTGCTGTCCTGCCCCATCATCAGGGCGGTGGGCTGATACCAGGTGGCGGAGCCTTTGCCGTTTTGCTGGAGCAGGCCGGCATCGCGCAGTTTTTTCAGGCCGTGGCTGGCAGTGAGGGTGTCCACCCGGTTGATTTCACGCCAGGTGGCGTTGTCGAGAGCGCCAGCTTCGCGCGCTACCACCAATGCACGGGCTTCGGCTTCGGTGAGTTGCAGGGCTTTGAACTGGCCCAGCCATGCCAAGTCTTGCGCCCCCAGAAAGTGGTGGAAGAAGAGGCGAATGACGAAGCTGTCGTTGCTGCGGTCGGACTCGAACAGCGGTGGGGCCAACCCGGCCTGTTCGCACATTTCCCGCATGACGCGCACGCCGCTGCCCTTGGTTTCGGCAAAGCGGGTGTCGTACAGAGCGGCGGCCAACTTGGGGTTGCGCGGCAGGGAACCAGGCTCGCCCAGGTGCTCGGGGGATTTGAGAGAAAAGCCGGGATTGCGTATTTCCAGCCGGTTGCTGTAGCGAATAATTTGTACCGGCGCATGGCTGCGGTAACTGCGGTGCATCAGGGCGTTGACCACGGCTTCACGGATGACGCGCTGCGGCACCACCGGGCTGTCCTGTCGCTGCAAGTCTCCTTCTGTCAGACCGAAGGATTTGGGCAAGTCGTCCAGAATGGCGGCCTGCACCCGGCGAATGAGGCGAAACAAGGGGTCGCGCAGTTCGATGCTGTCGAAGCGGCGCTCAGGGTCTGGCACCCATTCACGGCCCGGCACGCGGATGTAGTCCACCCGTGTCATGGGAAAGCTGCGACGCAGCGCGACAGGTTTGCCAAACAGCAGCAGGCCCGCGACGGTGGGCTGCCACTGGCCTTTTTCGTTCAGACGGATAGCACCCAGTGCCTGTAACAGATCATGATCGTTCCAGCGCAGTTCTTCGGCATCGGGGTTGGCTTCGCGACGGGACTGGCGGTAGTCCTCGATGGCTTCCGGTGAAAAATCATCCAGCGTGCCATCGGGCAGCAGCCCCGCATCAAAACTTTCCGTCTGTCGGCCTTGATAGAGCAACAGCAAATCGTCTTCGGTGCAGCGTTGGTCGGTGCTGCCAATGCGCCGGAAGGCTCCACGTGGCAGACCTTGCGCTTTCAGAAAAATCGGTTTGTCCTGTGGCGCAGCTTCAGGCACAAACACTGCGATGACGGCCTGATCGTTGAGGGATTCGGTCTGGATTTCCAGCCGCAGGGGGCGATTGAACACGCTGGTAGCCTGGCTGGCCAGATCGGCACTGATTTTGTCGGGCTGTTCGATGCCTTGCACCTCATAGGCGGGGAACAAGGAAAGCTCTTCGCGTGCTACGCCCAGCAGCAGCCAGCCGCCACCCAGACCAGGTTCATTGGCGAAAGCACAGACCGTTTCCAGCAGGGATTTACCGACCTCGCTGGCGGATTTGGCTTCGATGCGCTCGTTTTCATCAAGCAGATTGAGGCGTTCCAGCAGTTCCAGTGCAGTCATGGCAATGTCACCTCATGCCCCAACCCCACAAGGTTCTTTCTGATCTCCGCTTCCAGCTTGGCACTCTGCGCGAACTGATCGGCCAGTTGCTTTGTGAGCCGCTGCATTTTCTCTGAAAAGGGTTCGCCGTCATCTTCCTGCTCCGCCGCGCCGACATAACGCCCCGGTGTGAGTACATGCTCATGCTTGCGGATTTCGTCCAGCTTGGCGCAATGGCAGAAGCCGGGTATATCCTCATACCCCTCGCCCTGCTGCCAAGCATGGAAGGTGTCGGCGATTTTCTGGATGTCGTTGGCGGTGAAATCGCGCAGCACGCGATCTTTCATGTAGCCCATCTGACGCGCGTCGATGAACAGGAACTCGCCGCGCCGGTCGCGTTTCTTCTTGTTCAGCGCAAAGCCGTTGCATTTGTCGCGGGTCAGGAACCAGATGCAGGCGGGAATCTGGGTGTTGGTGAACAACTGGCCGGGTAGTGCAACCATGCACTCCACATAATCGTCTTCCACCAGCCGTTTGCGGATTTCGCCTTCGTTGTTGGTGTTGGAACTCATGGAACCATTGGCCAGCAGCAGTGCCATGCTGCCGGTGGGGGCCAAGTGGTGCAACATGTGCTGTAACCAGGCAAAGTTGGCATTGCCCTGTGGTGGCGTGCCGACAATCCAGCGCGGGTCTTGGCTAAGTTTTTCATTCCACCATTCCTTCATGTTGAAGGGTGGGTTGGCCATGACGAAGTCGGCGCGCAAGTCGGGGTGCAGGTCGTTCAGCAAAGTATCGGCGTGGCCGCTGCCGAAGTTGAAATCGATACCGCGAATGGCCATGTTCATGGCGGCCAGCCGCCAGGTGGTGGGGTTGCTCTCCTGCCCGTAGACGCTGATGTCGCGCTTGCCGTTTTTGCCGTTCTTGATCTGCCCGGCATGGCGTTCGACGAATTCCTCGCTCTGCACGAAGAAGCCGCCGGAGCCCATGGCCGGGTCATATACGCGGCCCTTGAAGGGCTGGAGCATTTCCACGATCAGGGTGACGATGGCTTTGGGCGTGTAGTATTGGCCGCCCTTCTTGCCTTCGGCCAGGGCGAACTGGCCAAGGAAGTATTCGTAAACGTGACCGAGGATGTCCTTGGATTTCAGGTCCAGCGGCTGGCCCTTGTATTCACGGGAAGCGAAGTCGGTATCCGAGAAGTGGCCAATCAGCCCAGCCAGTTTGCTGGAGTCGAGCTGCACGCGGGCGAAGTCTTTGTTGAGCACGTTCTTCAGGCGGGCGTTCTCGCGCTCGATGGCTTCCATGGCGTTGTCGATCAGCCAGCCGACCGAGCGCATTTCCTCCGGCTCGTCCTTGCCCGGCTTGTTCCAGGGCAGTGGTGCTTTGGGCGGAAGTTGCGCGCAATCGCGCAGGGTCTGCCAACGGGCTTCCACAGGCACCCAGAACACGTTCTTCTCGGTGTAGTAGTCGCGCACTTCCAGCTCGGCGGCAATGTTTTCTTCGTATTCCTGCGTACCCGCGCCGCCGTATTGGTCTGGGTCCATGGTGTAGTCATGTTCCGGGTGGGTGAACTGTTCGCGCAGTTCGCGCTGCCGTTCTTCGAAGGCATCGGACACATATTTGAGGAAAATCAGCCCGAGCACGATGTGCTTGTACACGGCGGCATCGAGGTTGGAGCGCAGTTTGTCGGCGGCGGTCCAGAGCTTTTTTTCCAGATCAGTGAAGAATTGTTGGGTGATGGGTTTCATGCCAGGTTGGGAGGGTTCGGGCTTTATCGGTGCAGCAGTTCCAGGGCGTGTGTTCGGGCAGGTACGGCCTTGCCATAAAATAACAGGCTTGTTTCAACGATCAACGCACAGGTTCAAGGACTGGACAGCATCATGGCAGGTCATAGCAAGTGGGCAAACATTCAGCACCGCAAGGGGCGGCAGGACGAGAAAAGAGGGCGCATCTGGACACGCCTCATCCGTGAGATTATCGTGGCTGCCCGCGCCGGTGGCGGCGATCCGGCGGCCAATCCGCGCCTGCGCCTGGCCATCGACAAGGCCAAGGCCGCCAACATGCCTGCCGACAACATCAAGCGCAACATCGACAAGGCCACCGGCAACCTCGAAGGCGTGACCTACGAGGAAATCCGCTACGAAGGCTATGGCATCGGCGGCGCGGCCATCATTGTTGAGACCATGACCGACAACCGCCAGCGCACCGTGGCCGAAGTGCGCCACGCCTTCAGCAAGTACGGCGGCAACATGGGCACGGAAGGCTCTGTGGCCTTCCAGTTCCAGCGCGTGGGGCAGTTCATTTTCGCCCCCGGCACCGATGAAGACAAGGTGATGGAAGTCGCCCTCGAAGCCGGTGCGAACGATGTCATCACCGACGACGAAGGGGCCATCGAGGTGCTGACCGAGCCGACGGAATTCGAGGTCGTGCAAGCCGCCTTGCAGGCCGCCGGACTGGTCGCCGAAGTGGCCGAAGTCACCATGCGCGCCGACAACACCATCGCCCTCGAAGGCGAAGATGCCGAGAAAATGCAGAAGCTGCTGGACGTGATCGAAGACCTCGACGACGTGCAGGATGTATTCCACAACGCCGAGCTGTGAGCCGCTGGTAAGCTGCTGGGCGGCAGGTCTGCCTTTTCGTTTTTCCGATACCCATATTCTGTTCTTGCTATGAAAACCCTTGTCATTGGCGGCGGTGGCCGCGAACACGCGCTGGCCTGGAAGCTGTCCCAGTCCCCCAAGGTCTCCCAGGTGTTTGTGGCCCCCGGCAACGGTGGCACGGCCCGCAACCCACAATTGACCAACGTGCCCATCACCGACGTGCGCGAGTTGCGCCAATGGGCGCAGCAGCAGGGCATTGCCCTCACCGTCGTCGGCCCCGAAGCCCCGCTGGCCGCTGGCGTGGTGGACGAATTCCGTGCCCACGGCCTGAAAATCTTCGGCCCCACCCAGGCAGCTGCGCAACTGGAAAGCTCCAAGGCCTTCTCCAAGGCCTTCATGCAGCGGCACGGCATTCCCACCGCCGCCTTCGAGACCTTCACCGACCCCGTGGCCGCCAAGGCCTTCATCGACCGGCTGGGCGCGCCCATCGTCGTCAAGGCCGACGGGCTGGCTGCTGGCAAGGGCGTGGTTGTTGCCGAAACCGTGGAGCAAGCCTACCAGGCCGTGGACGACATGCTGCTGGACAACCGCTATGGAGCCGTGCACAACGCGGGCGAAGCGCGGGTCGTCATTGAGGAATTTCTGGCGGGCGAGGAAGCCAGCTTCATCGTCCTTTCGGACGGCAAGAACGTGTTGGCACTGGCCACCAGCCAGGATCACAAACGCCTGCTCGATGCCGACCAAGGCCCCAACACTGGCGGCATGGGCGCGTACTCGCCCGCACCCGTCGTCACCCCCGACATCCACGAAAAAGCCCTGCGCGACATCATCCTGCCCACCATTCGCGGCATGGAAAGCGACGGCATCGAATTCACCGGCTTCCTTTACGCGGGGCTGATGATCGACAGCCAGGGCCAGCCCCGCACCCTTGAATTCAACTGCCGCATGGGCGACCCCGAAACCCAGCCCATCCTGATGCGGCTGCAAAGCGACCTGTTCGACGTGCTCGATGCCGCCACCGAAGGACGGCTCGATGGCGTGCAACTGCAATGGGATGCCCGCGTCGCGCTCGGCGTGGTCATTGCCGCCCACGGCTACCCCGAAGCCCCGCGCAAGGGCGATGCCATCGACGGCCTGCCAGCCGATGCCGCCGCCGATGGCGACGTGATGGTGTTCCACGCCGGCACCGTGCAGGACGCAGACGGCCAGATTCGCACCAGCGGTGGGCGTGTGCTGTGCGTCACCGCACTGGGCGACAGCGTCGCGCAGGCACAGCAAAAAGCCTATGCCGCTGTCGCCCCCATCCACTTTGACGGTGCGCAGTACCGCAAGGACATCGGCTATCGCGCCATCCAGAACGAAAGGTAAACGCCATGACCGCCGCCGCCGTGACCGTCACCCCGCCCCAGGTACAGGCCGTGCGCACCTACCTGCAAGGCTTGCAGCAGCGCATCATGGCGGCCCTGCAAAGCGTGGAAGACGCGCAGACCGAAGCCACCTTCGCGGCCAGCACGGTGCGCGAAGCATGGCACAAGGAGCCGGATTCCCCGCTGCAAGGCGACGGCATCACCTGCATCATCGAAGGTGGCGCAGTATTCGAGCGTGCCGGATGCGGCTTCTCGCATGTGCGCGGACAGGCCCTGCCGCCCTCTGCCACGCAGAACCGCCCGGAACTGGCGGGAGCTGCCTTCGAGGCCCTGGGTGTATCGCTGGTGTTCCACCCCCGCAACCCCTATGTGCCCACCGTCCACATGAACGTGCGCATGTTCGTGGCCCTGCCCGTCAGCGGCCCCGCCGTCGTCTGGTTTGGTGGCGGCATGGACTTGACCCCCTATTACGCCTTTGAAGAAGATGCCGTGCATTTTCACGAAATCTGCCGCGCCAGCGTCCAGCCCTTTGGCGACGACAAATACCCGCGCTTCAAACAGTGGTGCGACGAATACTTCTTCCTGAAACACCGCAACGAACAGCGCGGCATCGGCGGCATTTTCTACGACGACCTTTCCGAACTGGGTTTTGACGGCGGCTTCGCCCTGACCCAATCGGTGGGTGAGCATTTTCTCAACGCCTATCTGCCCATCGTTGAACGCCGACAAACCACCCCCTGGGGTGAACGCGAACAGCAATTCCAGCAATACCGCCGGGGCCGCTATGTGGAATTCAACCTCGTATTCGACCGGGGCACCCACTTTGGCCTGCAAAGTGGTGGCCGCACCGAAAGCATCCTGCTCTCCATGCCCCCCCACGCCACCTGGGCCTACCAGCGCGAATGGCCCCCCGGCAGCCCCGAAGCGGAATTGACAGAAAGGTTTCTGGTGCGGCGGGAATGGGTGTGAGTGTGCTACGGGGTGAATGGCTATCGCTGTTGCTCCATCCGTAAGATTTCAGGTGGTCTGAAATTCGGGTTGCCAATCTCTTTTGACGCGCTTCCCGATCAAAACCTTGCTTACGTATATGCAAGGCGGTGGAAGTGACCATGAGAAGCTTATGGAGCTTACGGCTGATATGACAGCAATGCACGAGAGAAAGATGCAAATCTATCAAGAGATGCAGCAGTTCAGAATTGATGACACGCCCTAGGGAAGGTCTGCAAAACCCGTTGCGCCGCCCGCATCCCGCCACTGGGCGCATCGCCGCGTTGGCTTTTGCGGTCAATAGCTCCGCTATTGACCGCAAAATCCGCCTTGCGCTGCATCCCACTGGCGGGCGCGGGCTTACCGCAAGAGTTTTGCAGACCTTCCCTAGCAGGAATGGCACTTACTTAAGCCTGTTTCCCGTCATTCCGGGCTTGACCCGGAATCCAGTGACAAAGCAAGCCAAGAGAAACGAACGTGTTTTTTCTCAACGTCGTCACTGGATTCCGACCTTCGCCGGAATGACGGCGTTAAGTAAGCGGCATTCGCCCTGGCAGTTTTTGTTTTTTTAGTTTGTGGCCTGTACGGCCATGTTCTTTTTCGTGCGCTGGGTCTAATCCAGTGCTCAAGCCGAATCGCATTCTGCGGGCGGCTTGCCTTGTTCGTTAAAGCTCATGATCAGTTTCGACATTGGCAATCACAAATTCCAGCTTCGGGCGGCGGCAGTGATCGTCGAGAACGGGTATGCGCTGCTTCACCGGTTAGAGGGCGATCCAATCTGGGCTTTGCCTGGTGGCCGAGTCGAACCAGGCGAGGCTGCCGCATCGACCGTTGTGCGGGAAATGCTGGAAGAGACTGGCGAACACCTTGAGTGCGGTGGTCTTCTCTTCGTCGTCGAGAATTTCTTTGAGTACAACGGCAAGCTGCAACACGAAGTCGGCCTGTACTTTCGTTCAGCTCTTCGGCCCGAATCGCATCTGCGCAACAAGACCATCTCGCACCAGGGCATCGAGAGCGACAAAACTCTTGAATTTCGCTGGTTTCAACTGGATGAACTGGAGAGAGTTAAGGAAGGTCTGCAAAACCCTTGCGGTAAGCACGCGCCCGCCAATGGGATGCAGCGCAAGGCGGCTTTTGCGGTCAATAGCGGGGCTATTGACCGCAAAAGCCAACGCGGCGATGCGCCTAGTGGCGGGATGCGGGCGGCGCAATGGGTTTTGCAGACCTTCCTTAATCTCCATCCCGCCTTTCTTCGTAGCGCACTTGCCTCGCCACAGGGTGTGGTCAGCCACATTGTCCAAGGGAAATGAGAATACGCTTTAATCCTTCGCTCCAGCAGACGGATTCGCCATCGGCTGAGCTGACTCGTTAGCCTGGGTTTGCATGTCACGTGGATGCGTACGGTGATAATTGCCATTCTCTTCCCCTCTTTTTCCTACTGAAAAATGAATCAGGCGAGTGCTTGTAAATAAAGACAATATGCAGATTATTTATATTCTTCTCTGCATCGCTGGCACTGCCTTGCCGCTTTCGCAGTTTGTTCCGTGGCTTGCTGTGCACGGTCTCCATGTGCCTCTTCTTTTGCAACAGGCCACATCAGGCAACATTGCTGCCTTTGCCTGGGCAGATGTTCTTGTTTCTGGCGTGGTCGTGGCGGTGTTCGTGGTGGCCGAAGGTCGCAGACTTGCCATGCGTCGGCTGTGGTTGCCGTTGTCTTGTCTCGTGGTGGGGCCTTCATTGGCATTGCCGCTTTTCCTGTTTCTGCGGGAGCGGCATCTTGCGGCAGCAGGCTCTAAAAATTGATGCAAGCCGATGCCGCTTCGTGATGCGGCCTGACTCATATATTGGGTGTTTTTATTCATGTGCGAAGCTTTCAAGCGCGAGAAGAACGGGGAGCACCTGTACCTCAGGTCGAACAAGCTGGCTCGCTCAAAGCAGTTGCGCATCGAATACCCGCGAGTGACAGAGGCGCAGCGGGTACAAGATATTCAATCCAGCAAAGAGCATTCAGCCCGAACCAATGTCTTGTTTGTCTGTAGCCGGAATCAATGGCGTAGCCCGACAGCCGAGCAAGTCTGGCGCAGGCATCCTGCCCTTTCCGTGAGGTCTGCGGGCACAAGCCCGAACGCACGGCACTCTGTCACCGTCGCTGATCTTTCATGGTCTGATGTTGTTTTCGTGATGGAAGAAAAACACAAGTCTCGCCTGCTGGCCGAGTACCGAAGGGTTCTTGAAAACAAGCCGGTGCATGTGCTCGATATTCCCGATGAGTACAAGTACATGGATGCTGAACTGGTCGGGCTGCTTCAACAGTCGGTGGGTGCCATTCTGGGTATTGAGTAAGGCGTGATTCACCATTCAAACCGGATGCCGGTTTGATTGTCAGAATGCAGCGGCTGCATGGTGGGCGTGGTTTCGTTCTACGCGTGCCTTGCGCCGTGACCCGCTCACCAGTTCCGGCCTTCACTGGCGGGCCAGTACCACCAGTGATTCGGGGCTGCATGGGCGCACTTGTACCCGGTCTCCTGGCTGGAAGCTGGGGCCGATGGCACTGCGCACGGTGCAGGTTTGTGCGCCGATGCGCACGGTGTGGAATTGGCAGTCGCCTCTGAATTCGGTGCTTTCGACAATGCCCTGTGGGCCAGCCTGTGTGCTGCTGGCGGCTTCCATGCTCAGGGATTCGGGGCGGATGGAGAGCCATGCCTGTTCTGTATCGCGGTTCTGTGCGGCCACGGGGTATGTGCCCAGGATGCAATGGGCATGGCCGTTGTGGATGTGGGCAGGCAACAGGTTGGTGGGGGCGATGAAGCTGGCGACAAACGCATTGGCAGGGTGCAGGTAAATGTCTTGCGGGGTGGCGGTCTGGATGATCGTTCCCTGGTTCATGACGCAGATGGTGTCGGCAAAGGACAGGGCTTCGGTGCAGTCGTGCGTGACCATGACGACCCCCAGGCCCGACTGGCGCAGGATGGCGCGGATTTCCTGCCGGGCATGGGCGCGCATGGATTCGTCGATGCTGGAGAAGGGTTCGTCGAGCAGGATCAGTTGCGGGGCACTGGCGAAGGTGCGGGCCACGGCGACGCGTTGCTGTTGGCCGCCGGAGAGTTGGTGGGGGTAACGCTGGGCAAAATCCGCCATGCCCAGCATGGCCAGATGTTCCAGGGCCATTTTTGGGCGGCGTGGCCGGGGCTGCCGGTGCAGGGCAAACATGACGTTCTGCAAGGCGGTCATGTGGGAAAACAGTGCGTAGTCCTGAAACACCATGCCGATTCCGCGTTGTTCCGGGGGAAGGTGGCCGATGTTCTGGCCGTTGAGCCAGACTTGCCCGTCGTCGAGGTCTTCCAGTCCGGCAATCAGTTTCAGGATGGTGGACTTGCCACTGCCCGATGGCCCCAGCAGTACCAGAATTTCACCGCGTGCCACGCGCAGGCTGGCATTCCATGCCGCGCGGTTGCTGCCGTAGCATTTGCTGGCGTTCATGAGGTGCAGCAGGGCAGGGGTGGGGGTTTCAGGCACTCTGGCTCCTTTGATTCTGCTGCCAGAGCAGCAGGCCCATGAACAGGCTGGAAAACGCCATCAGCAGCAGGGCGTAGTGCGCGGCTTGCAGCATCATGCCTTCATTGGTGCGGCTGAAAACCTCCATCGACAGCGTGCGGATGCCGATGGGAACCAGCAGGTAGGTGATGGGCAGTTCCTTGATGACCATGAGCAGGATCAGTGCTCCGCCACCGAAGACCGCCGGGCGGATGACCGGCAGTGTGATGCGGCAGAACGAGCGGCCGGGCGAAACGCCCAGCATCAGGCTGGAGTCGTGCATTTTTCGGCCCGTCTGCATCAGGCTGTTCTTGATTGGGCCGTAGGCCAGTGCCATGAAGGAGATGCAGTAGGCCAGCACCAGCACGGCATGGGACTGGTAGAGGGCGGGGATGGTGTGCAGGCTGAAGAAGGCGACTGCCAGGGCCAGCGGCAGCCCCGGTATCGCGTAGCCGAAGTAGATGGCCCGCTCCTGCATGTCGGCATTGCGCCCTGGCCACCAGGCCGCCAGTGTGGCGCACAGCAGGGCCAGCAGCGTGGCCACAGCGGCGGTGGGCAGTGCCAGCGAGGCGGTTTGCCAGATGCTGTTCCACAGGGCCGGGGCATCCAGTGCGGTGGTGGCCCGCGACAGCCAGAACAGCGTCACTGCCAGCGGCAGGCCGACGGAGGCCAGCACCACCAGCACGATGAAAACCCATGCCAGTGCCTGCCAGCGGCCCAGGCGCACCGGCTGGTGTCGGGCGGCAACGCCCAGGCCGCTGCGTTCCGGTCTGGGGTGGGTGGGAATCTGGCGGAACAGGGCAATGGTGGCCCCCGTCATGCCCAGCAGCATCAGGGCCAGCCAGGCGGCCTGCCGGACTTCAAACCCGCTGTGGTACTGGCTGTACATGGCAGAGCTGAAGACATCCAGGCGCATCAGCGCGACCGCGCCAAAGTCCCCCAGCGTGTAGAGGGCAATCACCAGCCAGCCCGCCGCCAGGGCAGGCAGCAGCCCCGGCAGGCTCACCCTGAAGAAACACGACCAGGGGCCATGCCCCAGGCTGCGGGCACTGTGCAGCAGGGCAGCATCCTGCGCCAGCAACGCACTGCGCAGGTTCAGAAAAAGATACGGGAATGTGTAGAGGCCAAGGGCCAGCGTGGCCCCTGCCAGCCCCTCCAGCCGGGCGATGCGCAGACCCAGCAACTGGTTCAGGAAGCCGTAGTGGCCGCTCAGGCCAATCAGCGCGTAGGCCATGACATAGCCGGGCACGGCCAGCGGCAGGATGGAGAGCCACAGCAGCAGCCTGCGTCCCGGCAGGTCACTGCGCACCACCAGCCAGGCCAGCGGAAAGGCGATCAGCGTGGCCAGCAGCAGTACCCCGGCCGTGAGTGCCACGGTGTTGCCCAGCAGTTGCAGCGTGCGGCCACGCCACAGCAGTGCCACTGCCTGTGCCGCATCTCCCTGCAGGGCACGCAGCAGCAGATACCCCAGCGGCAGGGCCATGCACAGGCCCACCAGCAGGGAGAGCAGGCGCAGGGCAGTGGGGGCAGAGCGTCTGCTCGCTACGGGGTTCGGCACAGGCAAGGGGGTGGCAGGGGTGCGTTCAGATCAGCCCGGCGGCCCGCAGAATGGCGCGTGTGCCTTCGAGGTCGGTCAGCTTGTCGGTGGGCACGACCGGGCTGGCTTCGGTCACGTTGCGCACCGATTCCAGGTTCTGGTTGCCGATCACGCCGGAGACCACCGGGTATTCATGGCCCACGCTGGTCAGGTACTGCTGCACGGCGGGCGAGAGTAGGTACTGCACCAGCTTCAGGGCATCGTCCTTGGCATCGCTGGCTTGCAGAATCGCCACGCCGGAGGTATTGACCACGTTGCCGATGTCGCCTGGCTGGAAGAAGGCTTGCTCGACCGGGAATTTCGCATCCTGGGTCTTGAAGCGGGGCAGGTAGTAGTTGTTCACCAGTGCCACGTCAATCTCGCCATCGGCCACGGCCTGCACCAGCGCGCTGTTGTTGCGGTAGGACTTGGTGCCGTTCTTGGCCATGTCCTGAACCCAGGATCGGGCGGCATCTTCCCCGTGAATCACCCGGAATGCCGTCACGAATGCCTGGAATGCCGCGTTCCCCGGTGCCCAGCCGACCTTGCCCTGCCACTTGGCATCGGTCAGGCCCTGCACGGTGGGTGGCAGGGATTCCTTGGGGGCGCGTTCGGGGGAGTACGCCACGGTTCGCGCCCTGGCACTCACACCCACCCATTTGCCTTCGGCATTGCGCAAGACTTCGGGCTGGTTGGCATAGATGGCTTGCGGCAGTTGCGCGAACAGGGTGGTGTTCGCCCCCAGGGCACCGCTGTCCTGTGCCCAGAACACATCGGCAGGCGTTTTGCCCTTTTCTTCCTGCAACAGGGCCGAAAGTTCTGCCGTGCCGCCATAGCGCACCTTGAGCGTGATGCCAGTGCTTTCCTCGAAGCCTTTGAGTACCGGTGCGACGAAGGCTTCGCCGCGCCCCGAATACACGGTCAGTTCAGCCGCACAGGCCGCCCATGAGAACAAGGCAGAAGCTGCCATTACCGCGATATTGAGTCCGAGTTTCTTTTTCATTGCGTGCTCCTGAACAAGAGAGGATGGTGGGCCAAACCCATAATGGGAATAACTCTCTTTATCCTATGGGAGCAGAAATCGAATTTCCGTTAAAATCTATAAAACATATGGAATTGCCGGGAAAAACCTGCTATTTCAAGCTTATCCGCCGGGTCTGATGCCAAGCCTGCGCAAGGGCTGGCAGTCGAGCGGTGGGGTTTTTTTCCTCAGCTTACCAAGATACCCCTATCGAATCGATGGCCCGATCTGGTATAGCTGCCAGTCTGCCTGACTCTCCAGCAGGGCAAGCTGGGGATGGTCATGCAGCCATGTGGCCCGGCCACTTTCCACCAGCAAGGCCTGCACGCCCAACAGGCTGAAATCGAAACGCTGCGGATCCAGGCTCAGCACCACGCCATCCAGATGTGGACTGCCGACGCGCCAGCCGGGGGTGGTGTCGGGCAGGGACTCCAGTTGCAGAATCAGGTGCTGGTAGCGGTTGTGAATCTGTGCCTGCGTTCCGGTCGGATCGATGCGCTGCCAGAAGTCTGCCGGGGGTTCATAGAACGTGCCGTTGAGTACGGCCACGCCCGCTGCGGTCAGGGCATTCGCCCAGGCCTGTTCGGCGATCACGGCCACCCGCACGGGGGGCGTATCGGCTTCGGAGGCATGCACCAGCAGGTGTTTGGCCAGTGCTGGCACGGGTTCCAGTTGGGAGGGGGCTTGTCCCAGTGGGTTGAATGGCAGGGCCATGCCCAGCGTCACGGCGGTGTAGAGGGCGATGGCGTGGCGGTATTGCTCCAGCAGCAGGGCGGCGGCCAGCACGGCCAGCAGCAGGCACATCCACAGCACCAGTGCCGGGGTCAGCCAGTGTTGCACCGGGGCGGGCATGAGGCTGAAATCGCGCACGGCCAGCCAGACGCTGGCACCGGCCACCAGGGCCGCCAGCAGCCAGCGGCGGCCAGAGAGTGCGGCCAGCGATGGTGAGGCCGTTGCGCCGGTGCGGGTCTGGCCCGCCAGCCATGCCAGCAGCAGGGTTTGCGCCAGCCCCAGCGCAATGTCCAGCCGGTAGGCTGGCACCATGCCCCAGAACAGGTGTTGCGATACCCACGCCGGAATGCCCACAAACATATAGCCGAGTGCAAACACCAGATACAGCCACAGCACCACCGCCATGCCGTCCACTGCGCGGCGTTGCCACCAGCGCAGCCCCACGGCGGCGGCCAGCGGCAGCAGCAGGAAGATGAAACTGCCTGCGTCGCTGGGAATCATCCATTCGGAACTGCGGAACAGGGTGATGGCATTCGTCAGCCCCTTGCTCAGGTGCCAGGGGTCGATGTAGCCGCCGGTTTCCAGCATGCGCTGGCCAGGATAGACGGTGTGGCGGACGCGCTCGACGGCCTCGCCCGCATCCAGCCACCAACTGGTGGCCAGGGCCAGCAACGTGACGACGGCCAGCAGCAACCCGCCCAGTTGCCGCCATCCGGCATGCAGGCTGTGGCGGCACTGCCAGCCACGCACCAGCCCCAGCGGCAGCAGCAGATAAGCCAGCGCGACCTGCCAGCCAGGGTAGAGCACCAGCATGAAGCCCGCCCCGGCCCAGCCTGCCACAGTCCCGGCAGCCAGGGCGACCGACCAGCGTGTGGTGCGCCCCAGTTGCTCCAGCATCAGCAGGCCCAGCACCGGAAAGAACAGCGCGTAGGCAGGCCAGCCCGAAAAACTCACGGAGTATGGCGAAGCCACCACCGAGACCGACAGCAAGGCTGCCAGCCGCCAGTCCAGCCCGAACCAGCGGCGCAGCAGCAGCCACAGCGCGCCAAAACCCGCGAAGAATGGCAGCCACCAGTACCAGGCCAGGGCGTGGCGCAGCTCGAAAGCGAAGAACCCCCAGGTGGCGGGTTTGGCCAGTGCGGCCCCACTGGCCACCGGCACACCGGTCATGCCCACCACGCCCATGTCGTGGCCACTCAGGCCGTAATGGCTGTTGCGGGCGGGCAGGGCCGGGAGGTGCTGGGTCTGGGCGATGGCCATCGGCGTAATCACCTGCCATTCGTCACCGCGTACGGGTTGTGCCTCGCCCAGCCACGGGGCCATGTCGTGCTGTACCACGGGTGCGGCGCGATCCAGCAATGCGCCCAGCGAGGTGCCACTCCAGCCGCCCAGTACCAGCAGGGCAAACGACAGCACCAGCGTGAAGCCGAAGCGGCGCGAGTCGCTCCAACGCCATGCGGGCAAGTGGGCGGGGGCCGGGCGCAGCACCCCCAGGGCGAAACTGCCAGCAGGCAACAGCACGGCCAGAGCCAGCAGAATCTGGAACCGCCAGTCCGGCACAGGCGCATGGGCAGGCAGTGTCACCTGTGCCGCTTCGGGTTGGGAGAGCAGTGCGATGGTCTGGCCGTCGCCCGTCATGGCCTCCATGCGCACGGGGGCAGGCCCGGCAGGAAGGCTCCGTGGCAGGGCAATCTGGATATGAAAGCCGGAAGCCAGCCACAGCGGCTGACCGGTGGCCTCTGCCACATCGGGGCGTTGCCGCAGATAGCCCAGACGGCCCTGGTACACGAGTTCATCACCCAGCCAGACCTTGGCACTGGAGATGAAGGCATGGGGGCGCGCTGATGCCACCCAGCCGGTCAGCCACAATTCGTTGTCATTCTGGAGGATGGCTTTTTCCAGCACGCCCTGGCCGTGCACCACGGTGGCAGGGGCATCGGCGGTGGCTGTGGCGGCATCTGCCTGTGGCTCTGGTGCTTCCTGTGCCTGCACGGCAGAAATGGCAGACAAGGCCAGCAGCAGGGACAGCCACAGCATCGGAACCAGCACACGAAGCCTGAGCAAGGACATGGGGCGACTCGGCAAGAGAAGGAGAAAAGGCATGGAAATGGCCGGGCCGGGAGCGCAAAACCACTGTGGCTGTGCCCAATCCCCGCCCGGCCGATGACCGCTGGCCGCCATTGTATGCCGCGCCCTTGCACGGACTGCGCAGGCTGCCAGCGGGCGTTTGTGCTGGCGCGGGCGATCAGCCCCGCACCTGGCCCTCGCCCAGCACGACGAATTTCAGCGAGGTCAGGCCTTCCACGCCGACGGGGCCACGGGCGTGGAATTTGTCGGTGCTGATGCCGATTTCCGCACCCAGGCCGTACTCGAAGCCGTCGGCAAAGCGGGTGCTGGCATTGACCATGACGCTGGCGGAATCGACTTCGCGCAGAAAACGCTGGGCGTGGCGATGGTCGTTGGTGACGATGGCATCGGTGTGGTGGCTGCCGTAGCGGTTGATGTGTTCAATTGCTTCGTCCAGCCCCCCGACGATCTTGATGCTGATGATCGGGGCGAGGTACTCGGTGCTCCAGTCGGCTTCTTCCACGGGGCGAATCTGGGCTTCGGGAGCCTGCACCAGGGGTTCGACATCGGGGCTGACGCGCATTTCCACGCCCTTGGCCGCGAACACGGCGGCCATGCGCGGCAGGAAGGCGGCGGCCACACCGCGTGCCACCAGCAGGGTTTCGGTGGCATTGCAGGGGCTGTATTTCTGGGTCTTGGCGTTGTCGGTGACGGTGACGGCCATGTCCACGTCGCAGGGATCATCGACGTAGGTGTGGCAGATGCCATCGAGGTGCTTGATGACGGGCACTTTGGCATCGCGGCTGATGCGCTCGATCAGCCCCCGGCCCCCGCGCGGGATGATGACATCGACGTACTCGGGCATGGCAATGAGGTGGCCGACGGCCTCGCGGTCGGTGGTGGGCACGAGTTGCACGCCATGCTCGGGCAGGCCGGCACTGCGCAGGGCCTGCTGCACCAGCGCGGCCAGGGCCTTGTTGGATTCGATGGCCTCGGAGCCACCGCGCAGAATGCAGGCGTTGCCGCTCTTGATGGCGAGGCTGGCGGCTTCGATGGTCACGTTGGGGCGGCTTTCGTAGATCATGCCGAACACGCCGATGGGCACGCGCATCTGGCCGACACGGATGCCACTGGGCAACTGGCGCAGGCCGCTGATTTCGCCAATGATGTCGGGCATGGCCGCCAGTTGTTCGCAGCCCTGGGCGGCAGTCTCCAGCACGGCAGGCTTGAGGCGCAGGCGATCGACCATCGGCTCTGCCAGGCCGTTGGCCACGGCGCGTTCCAGGTCTTGCTGGTTGTCGGTCTGCAAGGCATCGGTGTGCTCGCGCAGCAGTTGCGCCAGCGTGCGCAGTGCGCTGGCCTTCTGGCTGACGCTGGCAATCGCCATCCGGCTGGCCGCAGCCTTGGCCTGCTGGCCCAGGCGTTGCATGATGCGGGCGGGTGTGTCTGGGGTGTCGGTGGTGGTGTTCATAGGGGAATGATTGTGCCGCAGAACCCGTTGGGTTTGAAGGGGGCATGGGATGTTGCCATGCCGAACTGACAACAGCCGTAGCCATGCCAGCCACCAGAGTTTCATGCAGTAAAAGATAATGCTTACCAACCATGCTGTATGGTGCGGGGCAGTGGCTTGCCATGCGGCTGTCGATGCAGGCATGGGTCTTGCCCGCCGCTGGCTCTGGCAGTGCAGCAAGCCCGTGCCTGTCGCAAGACACCGCATGTGCTGTCTCCATCTGCCCGATTGCCACAAGATGCCTCTGCCAACCCGTCCATTTGCCCCGCAGGAAACCGCCGAACAGACTTTTCCCCAGCAATTGCAGGAAAGCCTGCAACAGCATCAGCACCAACTGCTGCACATGCTGCGACGCTACACGCTCAACATGGAAGATGCCAAAGACCTGTTGCAGGAGCTTTGGAGCAAATGCCTGCACAACCCCGGCATATCGCCCCCACAGGGCATGAGTGCGCAGGCTTACCTGTTCCGCATGGCGCGCAATATGGCCATCGACCGGCTGCGGCACCAGAAACTCCAGCAGGAATACGTGGGCGAACAACAAGCCCTGCAACAACAGGACTGTGCCACTGACCCGGACAAGCAATACGCCCAGCGCAGGCTGCTGGAGGAGATCGACACGGCATTGCAGGTGTTGCCAACGCGTGTGCGCGACGTTTTCATGCAGAGCCGCCTCGAAGGCATTCACCAGCGCGAACTCGCCCGGCAGCATGGCGTATCCATTGCCACGGTCGAGCGCGACATCCAGCGTGCCAGCCAGTGTGTGGAAGCCGTGCTCGAGCGTTGGCAGCAGGCCAATGGCATTCATGGCATCGATGGTGCCGAAGCCTCCGCCACCGCGCGCGACCACCGCCGCAAATTCCTGCGCAATGCCATTCTGGGACTGTTCACGCTGGCGGGCATGGGCAGCCTGCTGCGGCAACTCCATATCCTGTATGTACCGCAATGGCGCGACCAGATCGCCAACAGCCAGACACAGCACATGCACCGCACACTGCCCGATGGCTCACGCCTCACCCTCGATGCAGCCAGTGCCATCCACTTCGCCTACTTTGCCCAACGTCGCACGGCCACGCTGCAACAGGGCATGGCCTGGTTCGATGTGGCCAAAGACCCGCTGCGCCCGTTCAGCGTTCAGGCCCAGGGCTTGCAGATCAGCGTGTTGGGAACCCGCTTCTCGGTGGACATTCAGGAGCCTGCCATTGCCAGCGGTGATGCCGCATCCATCGAAATAGCCGTCAGTTCCGGGCTGGTGCGCGTACAGCCCGGCATCGATCCCAGCCCCTGGACATTCGCACCCCTCGAACTGAAGGCAGGCGATACCCTGCGGCTGAACCCACAAAACCCCGCTGAAGCGGCACTGCGCCAGCAACCGCTGGCCGCCCTGCACCAAGGGCAGCAGGGTCGCCTGAGCTTCCAGCAAGTGCCACTGGGGCAAATCACCCGCCGTTTGCAGCGATACAGCCCCAAAACCATTCACATCAGCCCCCAGGCGGCACAAACTCGGGTGACGGCAGACATTCAGATCGAACAGGCCGAAGAATGGCTCAGCCTGCTGCCACGCATCATGCCCGTCAGGGTACGAATCACCGAAGACGAAATCAGGATTCAGAACACCTGATTTTCAGCTTCATGAAAAATACATGAGGGATTTCTGCTTCTCATTCGTAGTACATGGCAGTGGCGCACCATGCGCTGCCATTGGCTCCTGGTCATGCCTGTTTTCGGGCAACCAGATTCAACCGTTGAGGACATCCATTCATGCACATCTCGCACGCAAAGCGTGGCCCACGCCGCAAGGCCGGGCAGGCACCCGGCAGGCCTGCACGGTACACCATCGCTCAAGCCCTTCTTGTGGGCCTGTTGGCCACCAGCCTGCACAGTGCCCACGCACAGGGCAGCGAATACCATATTGCCGCCCAGCCACTGGACAACACCTTGAGCCAGATTGCAGAACGGCACGGACTGCAATTGCTCGCACCCGCGAATCTGACCCAGGGATTGCAGGCCGCCCCGGTACAAGGCAGGCTGACGCTGGAGCAGGCCATTGCCCGTGCATTGGCAGGCAGCGGCCTGACCGCCACGCGCAGCGGCAATACGCTGGTGGTACAGCGACACAACACCGAAGCGAACCGGCCCGTGAACCATGCCCTGCCAGAGGTTGCTGTGACTGCCGCAGCGGAAGTGCCTTTTGGCAATACAGCCAGTACCTCCACTCTCGGTGGGGAGCAGCTCAACCGTTTCTCTGTCACCAATGCAGGCGATCTGTTCAAGGGTATGACTGGCGTGACTGCTGCCAACAACCGCACAGGCGCGTCGCTGGATTTGAACGTGCGCGGCATCCAGGGAATGGGCCGTGTGAAGATACTGGTGGATGGCACGCAATCGGCCAGTTCCGACTACCGTGGCTATGGCGGCACCGCCAGCCACACCTTTGTGGATCCTGAACTGCTGGGCGGCGCAACCGTCAGCAAAGGCCCGGATGCAGGCCCGTATGGTGCGGGTGCCACGGGTGGCGTGGTCAGCCTGCGCACACTGGAAGCCAATGACCTCATCCAGCCCGGCAACAGCTATGGTCTGCGCCTGCGCGGAACCCGGGGCAACAACAGCAGCAGTGGCAGTCTGGGCGGCACTGATGGCGCGGGCAACGCCATTCCCAGCAACAACCACATAGCCAGTGCAGCAGGTGCGTGGAAGGTTAATGAGCGGCTGGAGCTGGTGGCTGCCGTTGCCCAGCGCAAGTCGGGGAATTATTCAGTAGGCGGTCACGGTGGGAAGGACAATATCTTTCCAGGTGGCAGCAGGCCTGTTGGCCAGTGGTTCACGATTGCAGATACGCCAAAAGGGACTGTAGTGGACAACACCTCGCAAGACGCACGCTCTGCGCTGCTCAAAAGTACGCTCTACCTGCCCCATGAGCAGACGCTGGACTTGGGTTTCACCAGCTATGACAACGCTTACGGCAATCCACGCTTGACCATGACCACTGAAGGCACACCCAGCCAGCATCGCCTCAGTGAAACCGACAAGCAAACCTACACGGCCAAATACGCCTGGATGCCAGATGGCAATCCGCTTATCGACCTGCGTGCCAATGTCTGGGGTGCACGTTCAGAGGAATACCGCGCTGGCGGTACCTGGGGCAGTGCACATGAGCAAATTTCCGTTACCCGCAGCAGTGGCCTTGAACTTTGGAACACCAGCCGTTTTGCTTGGGGCTGGCTGCCCCGGCTGGATGTGCGCTACGGTGCCACATGGCTCAATGAAAAGCTGGACATCACCGAACTGGGAACGGCTAACGTGGCAGGTGTCAATCCCGATGGCCAGCGTGACACCTACTCGCTGTTTGCACAGTTCGAGGCGCAACCCACCGATTGGCTGCTGCTGCACGGCGGCCTGCGCCGTGACAGTTACCAACTCAAGGGCAGCAAGAACTTTACTTCATCGATTCCGGGGCAGGCTGACATCATTACGCAGTACGACGACAGCGACAGCCGCATCAACCCCAGCATTGGCGCGGCCGTGTTGCCCTGGGGGGAGAGGGAGGAGTTCTTTGTTCGTTACAGCGAAGGTTGGCGGCCCGGCAGCATCCGCGAAGTCATGAACAGTTATGACCCTGCCAGCATGCCCAATGGGCCGGTGGTGCCAGAACTCAGCAAGAACCTTGAAATCGGCACCAGCATCAATGCCCAGGGGCTGCTCAACGCCAATGACCGCGCCAAGGCTGGATTGACCTTTTTCAACACCAAGTACGAAAACTACGTCATTGGGGGCCTTGGCACCTTCAGTAATATTCCCGGTGTGCGCTACCGAGGACTGGAACTGGAGCTGGATTACGACACCGGCTGGCTGTTCGCCGAATACGGCCTGACACGCTACCTCAAACAACAAGTCTGCAATGGCGGCATCCTTGGCTGCACCAACGGCGAATACTATGCCAGCGACATTGAGCTGGAAGGCATCAACGCGCCACCGCGCTACCAGCACAGCTTCACGCTGGGCACGCGCTTGCTGGAGCGCAAGCTGGTGCTGGGCTTGCGTGCCACCGTAGTGGACGATCGCATGATGCCCAAGCTTAATCAGGACGGCAGCCGCAACAGCACGGCTGCGTGGACAGCAGGCTGGACGGCCTACACCGTCTACGACCTGTTCGGCAGTTACCAGTTCAACAAGCGACTTGCCGTCAATTTTGGCGTGGAAAACCTGCGCGACGAGTATTACCTGGAAGCCAACACGCCAACCCAACTGGCCATTCCCGCGCCTGGCCGCACGGCCAAGGTAACGCTGACCTACCAATTCTGAGGCTGACATGACACAACGCAACCACAAACTCCCCCTGTACCGTCATTCCGGGCTTGACCCGGAATCGAGTGAAGCCACACCCAAAGGCAATAACCGCCAATATGGCAAGCACCGCGCCGCCTGGATTCCCGCCTTCGCGGGAATGACGCATTTTCTTTCCCGTCATTCCGGGCTTGACCCGGAATCGAGTGACGCGGCATCCAAAGGCAATAACCGTCAATATGGCAAGCACCGCGCCGCCTGGATTCCCGCCTTCGCGGGAATGACGCATTTTCTTTCTCGTCATTCCGGGCTTGACCCGGAATCCAGTGACGCGGCATCCAAAGGCAATAACCGTCAATATGGCAAGCACCGCGCCGCCTGGATTCCCGCCTTCGCGGGAATGACGGGAACTGAATTGATGTTGAAACTTCTCTGCGCCAGCTCAATAACCCTGGGCAGCCTGCTGGCCATGCAGACCGCGCATGCCGCCTATCCGCAAGTGGATACCTTAGTCAACTTTACCGGCAACCTGCCGGAAGGTGGCAATGGCGCCCGGCCTGGATACGCATCGAACCAAAACGATATACCCTCGTCACCTTTGGTCGCCGGGTCTGATGGTTATCTGTATGGCTCGGTGCAATATGGCGCGGGCACGGAGGCCGTTAACAACAATGGCGGCGCTGGCGGCATGCTGTTCCGCTACGACCTGGAAAACAGCGAATTCCAACCCTTGCTGACCTCCAGCTACAGCAACAACAGATGGCTGCAAATACTGAAATGGGGCAGTGACGGCGTGCTTTACAACTTTGGTCGTCTTTCAACGGCGGAAGGCACACTCAATGGCATGTTCAGCTATGACCCAGCTTCACAGCAATTGCTGACTCTCAATTCGAGCCTTCCGACCACTGGAACCAACCAGGTATTTGGGCAGGCCGTAGAACTGAATGACCGCTTTTATTTCATATCGAACCGTACCAACCTTCTGGCACTGGAAAAAGATGGCAGCGTCGTCGGCAACGATGTCGTTGACACCGATTGGGGCGCCAAGATTTACTTGGCACACAGCCAGACCGGTCGGCTTTACGGCATGGTGCGCAGTAGTTCGGCCTACGGCCCTGGTCCCAATGCTTTTGTCAGTATTGACCCCGCCAACCCATCAGATCGAAGAATCATCCATGCCTTTGAGGTAAGCACACAGAGCACAGGCATCGTTACAGTTCAAAATATTCAGGCCATGGTGGAAGATGCCGATGACGGCATGGTTTATGTAGTTTCCCAGAGTGGCGGGGCCCAAAATGGCGGGGCATTGTGGCGCTTCCACCCGGATGCTGGTGCCGAAGGCAGTAGCCATGAACTGGAATTGCTGTATTCCTTCCCTGCTGCCTCAGCGGCAGATGTCACGCCGGGTCGGGTGCCGACCGCACTGGTGCAAGGCGCGGATGGGCATATCTACGGAGCGGCTTCCAGTGGCGGCCTGTTCGGCCAGGGGGTGATCTTCCGCTACCACAAGACCGATGGCTACCAACGCATGTACTCATTCGGGGCATCCACCGGAGATTCCCCCAATGCAGCCCCCAATGGCATCAACCTGGACGGCATGCAGCCCTCCAAGCTGATTCGTAGTGGTGACGCGCTGTACGGCTACACACAGTATGGTGGCAACACCGGCTGGGGCACACTGTTCAAGTTCACGCCGGGCGATGAACTGCCGGGCAGCACCTCCGTCAATCTGAGCTGGCAGCCAGAGCTTGCCAGCCTGACAGTGGCGCAAGGCTACAGCCGGGAAATCGTCTGGTCGAGCTGGCTGACCACCAACTGCCAGGCCACTACCACCGACCCGACGGGTGAAACGCAATGGGGTGGCGCAACCACCGCCAACGGCACCAAAGCACTGACCTTCAACACCATCGGCACCTGGACTTACACGCTGAAATGCGATTCCACCATTGCCGATACTGACCCGGTGAGTAAAAACATCACCATTGAAGTGGTCACGGCTGAATCGCAAGAAGAAACGGTGGGCAATGATGGCGGCGGCTCTTTCACCCCCGCACTGGTGCTTTTGCCACTGCTGGGTGCTGGTTATGTGCGGCGTCGAAGAAAGGCGGCACGCTAATGTCGTCGCAGTTTGGGCATTTCCCCTGTTGCATATTGCCGAATCAGCCTGACACAACGGCAACCGCAGCGGCTGGCTGACGGGCGGCAGCTTCAGGGGCGTGGCATTCTGCGGATGCCTGCCAGAGCCATCAGCCATGCACCTGCCAGCAATACGCCCAGGAAGTGGGCTTCTGCAACGATGCGTCCGCCAATCATCTGTTCTTCCGAGGGCAGCGGAGCCAACAGCAGTTGCCAGCCTGCCCAGCCGAGCACGAGTATCAGGGCGCACCGCATCAGCGCATCGTGCCGCTGGGGCCACAGGCCCACCACAAACAGGCCGTACAGCACGCCAGAGAAGCCCACATAACGGCCAATGTCGGGGTAGCCGCTGTACATCAGTACGCCGATGCCGGTGCCCAGAAACAGCATCAGCAGTAGAAACTTTTTGCAGGCAAAAACCGCAGGTGCCAGCCCTGCGCACAGCAGGATGCCTATGCCGTTGAGCAGGGCGTGCGCCCAGCCCAGATGCACCAGATGGGCGGTCAGCAGCCGCCACCATTGCCCTGCTGCGATGGCCTGTCGGTCGTAGCGCAGGGCTTCGCGCACGGGGTCTGCGCCTGCGGCCAGTGCAAGCAGCACGAGCAGCAGCAGGCATGCGCACAGGCTTGCCGCCCGGTTCGGTCTGCTGGATGGCTGCTGCTGGGGGGCTGTGGTTGCGCCGGTCATGCGGGTGTGGTGTGTCTGGCAGAGATCGTGAACACGTTCTCAGGGCTGCGTCAGGCCTGGGGCCATTTCGGCAAAACGTGCCAGATCATCTTGTACCAGTTGCTGGAATGCCTGGGGGCTGGTATCGCTGCCGCTGGTGGGAGTATAGCCCAACTGGCGCAGTTCTTCCTGCAAGGTGTCCTGAGCCAGTGCCTGTTGCAGGATGTGGTTCAGGCGATGGACGATGGCGGCATCGGTGCCAGCGGGCACGAGCAGGCCATGCCACTGGTTGAGGTGGTAGCCGGGCATGGCGTGTTCGGCCACGGTGGGCACGTCGGGCCATTGCGGGGCGCGCTGCGGGGCCGTGACGGCCAGGGCGCGCAGTCGCCCGCTGGACAGGTACGGCATGGCACTGGAGGCGGTGACGATGCCCACCGGAACCTGTCCGCCCAGCACATCGACCAGCGCGGGGCCGCAGCCCTTGTAGGGCACTTGCTGCAACTGCACGGCTGGCTGGTGGGCCTGCATCATGGCCCCGGCCAGGTGCTGGGGCGTGCCGGTGCCGCAGGAGGCGAACAGGTGCGGGGCGGCATCGGGCAGGGGGTGCAGCCATTGCGCCAGTGTGTGCCACGGGCTGTCGGCGCGGGTCACCAGCAGGGAGGGGATGAAGCCGACGTTGATGACGGCCTGAAAATCCCGTGCGGCATCAAAGCCCGGTGTGCCCAGCACATGGGGGGTGATGGCAAACGAGCTGTTCACCATCAGCAGGGTATGGCCATCGGGGGCGGACTGGGCCACGGCGCGTGCGCCGATGTTGCCGCTGGCTCCGGGGCGGTTGTCCACCACGACGCTTTGCCCCAGTGCCTGCTCCAGCAGTGGGGCGAGCTTGCGGGCCAGCAAGTCGGTGCCGCCGCCGGGTGGAAAGGTGACGATGATGGTGAGGGGCCGTTGCGGATAGGCCGGTGGGCTGCTTTCGCGCAATGCGTCGGCCTGTGCGCTGGCGGGGGCGATCAGCACGGCGAGGAACAGCGCGGCCAGGGGTGTTTGCACTGTGGCCGATGAGGCTTGGCGCATCAGACGGGTGGCAAGGCCGGACAACATGGAGGAGACAAACAGGCGCATGGTGGTGGTCAAAAAAGCAGGCAGGTTCAAAGGGTCAGGCGGCCTGTGCGACCGTATCTGGCAGGCCCACGGCCGGGGGTGCGGGTGCGGTGGCTGGCGCATCGCTGCGGGTGTGCAGGCCACAGCTTTGGGTGCGGGTCAGCGCGGCTTCGAGCAGCAGCGCGGCCACGTCCAGCAGGTTGCGCAGTTCCAGGCTGGCCAGTGGCGCAGAGGCAGACAGGTGGTCGGGGCAGGCCAGCCACTGGCTGCGCATGGCCTGCACCACTTTCTGGGCGATGCGCAGGTCGCGGGCGTTGCGCACAATGCCTGCACCCTGCCACATGGCCTGGGTCAGTTGCTGGCGCAGGGCGGTGCATTGGGCGGCACTCCAGCCCCGGTAGGCGGTGGTGCGTGGCCGGGGTGGCACGGTGCTGGTTGCGTCTTTCAGGGCGGCGTTGGTTTGCACCATGTCGTGGGCGGCGGCATGGCCCATCACCACGCATTCCAGCAGCGAGTTGCTGGCCAGCCGGTTGGCTCCGTGCAGGCCGGTGCAGGCATCTTCACCCACGGCGTACAGGCCGGGCAGTGCGGTGCGGGCGTGCAGGTCGGTGACGATGCCGCCGCAGGCATAGTGCGCCACCGGGGCGACGGGAATGGGCTGGCGCGTGATGTCGATGCCGTGGCGCAGGCATTCGGCCAGGATGGTGGGGAAATGCTGGTGCAGAAACGCCGCGCCCTTGTGGCGCATGTCCAGGTGCACGAAGGGCAGGCGGTGCTGCTGCATTTCGTGGAAGATGGCGCGCGCCACCACGTCGCGCGGGGCGAGTTCGGCACGCGCATCGTGTGCGGGCATGAAGCGGGTGCCATCGGGCAGGCACAGCAGCCCGCCTTCGCCGCGCAGGGCTTCGGAAATCAGAAAGCCGTTGGCATTCGGGGTGCACAGGCCGGTGGGGTGGAACTGCAAAAATTCCAGATCGCGCACCGCGCAACCTGCCCGCCAGGCCATCGCCACGCCGTCAGCCGTAGCGGCAGGCGGGTTGGTGGTGCGCGGGTAGAGCTGGCCCATGCCGCCGGAGGCCAGCACCACGCGCGGCGCGGCCAGCAGGCGGCGGCGTGCGCGGTGCACGTCCTGTACCCACACGCCCTGGCAGATGGGTGTGCCCTCGGGGGATGGCACGGTGTGCAGGTCGATGGCGGCATGGTGTTCCAGCACGCGGATGTGCGCACATTGGCGCAGCCGCTGCCACAGGCTGGTCATGATGGCCTTGCCGGTGGCATCGGCGGCGTGGGCAATGCGACGGTGGCTGTGGCCGCCTTCGCGCGTGAGGTGCAGGCCGCTGCCATCGGCCAGCCGGGTGAAGGGCACGGCCTGCTGCTGCAACCACGTCAGTGCCTGTGGTGCCCGCGCCAGAATGTGTCGCACGCTGTGTTCGTCGCACAGACCGGCCCCGGCCACCAGGGTGTCTTGCACATGGTGCTCCAGGCTGTCGTGGGCATCCATGACGGCGGCAATGCCGCCCTGCGCACGGCTGCTGGCGCATTCGGCCTGCGCGCCTTTGAGCAGCAGCGCAACGCGCCAGTGTGCGGGCAGTTGCAGTGCAACGCTCAGGCCAGCCAGCCCGGCTCCGACGATGATGGCATCGTAGGCCTCTTTGGCAGGTGTGGCAGGTGTGGCAGCGACCTGTGCCGAAGCAGAGAGTGTGGCTTGATTTGGCATCAGGCGGCTCCGACGTGGGTGAACAGGGGGGTGTCTTGCTCGATGTCGCCGCTGGTCTGCACCCGCGCCTTGTGGGCGGCGGCAAAGTCCAGCATGCGGGCCATCGGGCGGCGGGCGGCATCGGCCAGACGGGCATCGAGGTGGATTTCGCCTGCGCCGTGCTCCAGCGCGTGCGCCACACCGGCCAGTCCGTTCATGGCCATCCACGGGCAGAACGCACAGCTTTTGCAGGTGGCACTGTTGCCTGCCGTGGGCGCGGCCAGAAACACCTTGCCGGGGGCGCGGGCGCGCATCTCGTGCAGGATGCCCAGGTCGGTGGCGACGATGAAATGCGTGGCATCCAGTTCCACCGCAGCCTGAATCAGCCGTGACGTGGAGCCGACGACATCGGCCTGCGCCACTACGGCTTCGGGTGATTCCGGGTGCACCAGCACCTTGGCGTGCGGGTATTCGGTGCGCAGCCCTTCCAGCTCGTAGCCCTTGAATTCGTTGTGCACCATGCAGGAGCCTTGCCACAGCAGCATGTCCGCGCCGGTTTGCTGCTGGATGTAGCGGCCCAGATGCCGGTCGGGTGCCCAGAGGATTTTTTCGCCGCACTGGTGCAGGTGGGTGACGATTTCCAGCCCGATCGAGGAGGTCACGACCCAGTCGGCCCGTGCCTTCACCGCCGCGCTGGTGTTGGCATAGACGACCACGGTGCGGTCGGGGTGTGCGTCGCAGAACTGTGCGAATGCGTCGGCAGGGCAGCCCAGATCGAGCGAGCAGTTGGCTTCCAGATCGGGCATCAGCACGCGCTTGTGCATCCCCAGAATCTTGGCGGTTTCGCCCATGAAGCGCACCCCGGCCACCACGATGGTGTCGGCCGGGTGGTCGCGGCCAAACCGCGCCATCTCCAGCGAATCGCCCACGCAGCCGCCGGTTTCGCGGGCGAGGTCTTGCAGGTCGGCATCGACGTAGTAGTGCGCCACCAGCACGGCGTTTTCGCGTTGCAGCAGGTGGCGAATGCGGGTGCGCAAGGCTTCGCGCTCGGCTTTTTGCAGTGCGGCTGGCACCCGTGCCCACGCCCAGCCCACGGCTGAACAGGCCGTGCCGCTGTCGCTATCGGGTGGGGCTTGTGGTGGCGCAATCGGGGCGGTTGGCTCCAGGCGCGGGTGATCGTAGTCGAACCATTTCTGAGGGGCTTCGCTGCTGATGGGGTGGGTCATGGGTGTCTCTCCGGGTTTTTATATACTCATTCAGAGTATTAATGAATCAAAAAAAACGGCAATATCGCCCCTTGCCGGTCAGGGCAGGGGGCGGGCGCGGATGTCAAATCACGTCCAGGCCAATGTCCAGCACGGGTGCGCTGTGGGTAATCCAGCCCACGGCAATCAGGTTCACGCCAGTGGCCGCAATGGCCGGGGCGGTGCTGGCATTCACCCGCCCGGATGCCTCGGTCACGGCACGGCCATCGACCATGCGCACGGCCTGCTCCAGCGTGGGGATGTCCATGTTGTCCAGCAGCACGACGCGAACCTGCAAGTCCAGGGCCTCCTGCAATTGCGCGAGGGTGTCCACTTCCAGCTCAATCTGCACCATGTGCCCGGCAGCGGCGCGGGCGCGTTCCACGGCGGGGCGAATGCCGCCCGCAATGGCAATGTGGTTGTCCTTGATGAGGATGGCATCGTCCAGCCCGAAGCGGTGGTTGCGCCCGCCGCCCACGCGCACCGCGTACTTCTGCACCGCCCGCAGCCCCGGCAGGGTCTTGCGCGTGCAGGTCACGCGCGCCTGCGTGTGGGCAATCGCATCGGCAATCTGTGCCGTCGCAGTGGCCACGCCGCTGGCCATGCCCAGAAAGTTCAGCGCGACGCGCTCGGCAGTCAGAATCGCCCGTGCCGACCCGTGCACCTGGGCGATGCAGTCGCCCGGCTGCAAACGCGTGCCATCGTCGCACTCCACGCTGAAGCCGATGGCCGGGTCGATCAGCTCAAAGGCCAGCCGCGCCAGCTCCAGCCCGGCCAGCACACCCGGTTGGCGGGCACGCAGTTGCAGCGTGGACGTTTCCTGTGCGGGCACGATGGCCTGACTGGTGATGTCGCCACTGCGCCCCAGGTCTTCCAGCAGCGCGGCGCGCACCAGCGGCTCCAGCATGAGGCGGGGCAGCGGATCCAATGGGAGGGTGTTTGATTTGCTCATGTTGAGCATTTTATAGTAAAAGAATGCTACCTGGATAGTGCCCGTTCAGTGAGGAAATGTTTTTTCCAGAGAGGCAAGCCTCTTGCGTGGATATCCAGGGCGATCGCGCTATGGTGAAACTCACTCACCGCGTCATGCCGGGCTTGACCCGGCATCCAGAAGCATTGCGCGACCCAGGCTACCGGGACTTTCAAGGCAGACGTTGCCACTGGATGCCGGGTCAAGCCCGGCATGACGCGGTAAGTGGGGTTTGTGTTTGGCAAAAATGGGTGCGTATCGGATGCTTTTGACATAGCGCGATCGCCCTGCGTACATACCGAACGTGGCCTTGCTGAAAGAAGGGTTATTCTCCCTGTAATAATGAATAATTGATTATGTGAAAATCCGCTGCAAAATCGACAAAGCCGGTGATATTATTCCGGGCGTTGCAGCCTGACTGGCATGCCCATTCGCTCCCGCACCGTGTTCTGCGGACTCTGGGTAATGCCCTGCAAACCGATGGATTGCCACCACACCATCAATGGCAATTCCCTGGAAAACAATTTCGGCAAAATGGTTTTCAACCATCCGGGCATGAAGGGTTAAAAATCCAATGGATCATTTTTACCGAAGTTGAATCTGCGCACTGCGCCGGGATACAGGGTTTTGGGCATTGCTGACAATGCCTTGCCCCTGCCCATCGACCCCGGCATCGCATGCCTTGTGCGTGTCGCTGCCGGGGTTTTTCCACCTTTTCTTTTTCTCGTCGGATTTGGGTCTCCATGCCTTGGCCCTGCTGGTGCCCAAGCCGCGAGACTGGCCCTTGCGGGCCTTCCCTGCTGTACGAATCCTGCCGTTTCGGATCATCTGCCGTATTGCCGATGGCTTCATGCTGCGCGAATACGGTGGCCCCGAAGGTCGGGTTCGGACATTTTTTCCATCCATGCAACAACAAACAAATCAACGAAGGAGTGCTTTATGCAGATAGGAGTGCCAGCAGAAACAGCCGCTGGTGAAACCCGCGTGGCAGTCACGCCGGAAACGGCCAAGAAACTGATTGCGCAGGGCCATGTGGTGCGGGTGCAGGCAGGCGCAGGCATTGCTGCTGCCGCCCCCGATGCCGCCTACCAGGCGGTGGGCGCAGAAATTACCGACGCGCAGGGCGCGTGGGGCGCAGACCTCGTGCTGAAGGTGCGCGCGCCCGATGCCCAGGAGGCCACGCAGCTTCGGCCCGGTGCGGTGCTGGTGGGCAGCCTGAACCCGTTCGACCGCGAGGGCCTGCAACGCCTGGCCGATGCGCGGGTGGCGGCTTTTGCACTGGAGGCCGCACCGCGTACCACGCGGGCGCAGAGCCTGGATATTCTCTCGTCCCAGGCCAATATTGCCGGGTACAAGGCCGTCATCATTGCGGCCAACGAGTACCAGCGATTCTTCCCGATGCTGATGACGGCTGCCGGTACGGTCAAGGCCGCCAAGGTCGTGATTCTGGGCGTGGGCGTGGCGGGCCTTCAAGCGATTGCCACGGCCAAGCGGCTGGGCGCGACCATCGAGGCCAGCGACGTGCGCCCCAGCGTGAAAGAGCAAGTCGAATCGCTGGGTGCGAAGTTCATCGATGTGCCCTACGAAACCGCCGAAGAAAAAGAAGCCGCCGAAGGCGTGGGCGGTTACGCTCGCCCCATGCCCCCAAGCTGGCTGGAACGCCAGAAGGTGGAAGTGGCCAAGCGCGTGGCCGCCGCCGATGTCGTCATCACCACCGCGCTGATTCCGGGCCGTGCCGCGCCCACGCTGGTCACCGAGGAGATGGTGCGCAGCATGAAGCCCGGCTCGGTCATCGTCGATATTGCCGCAGGCCGGGGAGCCGACGGCATCAGCGGCAACTGCACGCTGACCGTGGCCGACCAGACCGTGACCCAGCATGGCGTGCGCATCGTTGGCGAGACCAATCTGGCCGCGCTGGTGGCTGCCGATGCCTCCGCGCTGTTCGCGCGCAACGTGCTGGACTTCCTCAAGCTCATTCTGCCCAAGGACGAAGGCTTGAAGATCGATCTGGAAGACGACATCGTGGCCGCCTGTCTGGTGGCACGCGACGGCCAGGTGACCCGCGCCGCGTGATTTTGAAAGACCGAGAGGAGAAACCATCATGGATTTCGTATCCCCCATCGTTACCAATCTGATTATTTTCGTGCTGGCCATTTATGTGGGCTACCACGTCGTCTGGACGGTCACGCCCGCGCTGCACACCCCGCTGATGGCCGTGACCAATGCCATCTCCGCCATCGTCATCGTCGGTGCCATGCTGGCCGCCGCCCTGACCGAAACCCCGCTGGGCAAAACCATGGGCGTATTGGCCGTGGCACTGGCTGCCGTGAACGTGTTCGGCGGCTTTCTGGTCACGCGCCGGATGCTGGAAATGTTCAAGAAAAAAGAACGCAAGACACCCGCCAAGGCGGAGGGAGAACAATAAATGAGCATGAACCTTGTAACCCTGCTGTATCTGGTGGCCAGTGTCTGCTTCATTCAGGCACTCAAGGGGCTGTCGCACCCCACCACCTCGATTCGCGGCAACTTCTTTGGCATGACCGGCATGCTCATTGCCGTGCTCACCACCGCCGCGCTCATCGTGGAGCTGGCCGGTGGCGCGCTCGGGCTGGGCTGGGTGCTGCTGGGCCTGCTGGTGGGCGGCACGGCTGGCTCCATCATGGCCAAGCGCGTGGAAATGACCAAAATGCCCGAGCTGGTGGCCTTCATGCACAGCATGATCGGTCTGGCGGCGGTGTTCATTGCCGTGGCCGCCGTGGCAGAACCCTGGGCCTTCCAGATCACCGAAAAGGGCGGGCTGATTCCCGGTGGCAACCGCGTGGAACTGGCACTGGGCGCGTTCATCGGTGCGATCACCTTTACCGGCTCCATCATTGCGTTCGGCAAGCTCTCGGGCAAGTACAAGTTCCGCCTGTTCCAGGGCCGCCCGGTGGTGTTTGCCGGGCAGCACTGGCTGAACCTTGCGCTGGGGCTGCTGGCGGCCTTCTTCGTGTTCGGCTTCTGGCATTCGCAAAGCTGGATCGACATCGTGCTGGTCATTGCCATCGGCTTCGCGCTGGGCGTGCTGCTCATCATCCCGATTGGTGGCGCAGACATGCCCGTGGTCGTCTCCATGCTCAACAGCTATTCCGGCTGGGCGGCAGCGGGCATCGGCTTCTCGCTGAACAACTCCATGCTCATCATTGCCGGTTCGCTGGTGGGGTCGTCGGGTGCGATTCTGAGCTACATCATGTGCAAGGCCATGAACCGCAGCTTCTTCAACGTCATTCTGGGCGGCTTTGGCGGTGATGCCGCCGCTGCCGCAGGCGGCACGCAGGAGCAGCGCAGCGTCAAAAGTGGCAGTGCCGACGACGCAGCCTTTGTGCTGGGCAATGCCGAAAGCGTGGTGATCGTGCCCGGCTACGGCCTGGCCGTGGCGCGTGCCCAGCACGCCGTCAAGGAACTGGCCGCCAAGCTCACCGAAAACGGCATCGACGTGAAATACGCCATCCACCCGGTGGCAGGCCGCATGCCCGGCCACATGAACGTGCTGCTGGCCGAGGCCGAAGTGCCCTACGACCAGGTGTTCGAGATGGAAGACATCAACGGCGAATTCGGTCAGGTCGATGTTGCCATCATCCTGGGCGCGAACGACGTGGTGAACCCCGCCGCACACGTCAAGGGCAGCGCGATCTACGGCATGCCGATTCTGGAAGCCTACAAGGCCAAGACCATCATCGTGAACAAGCGATCCATGGCCGCAGGCTACGCCGGGCTGGACAACGAACTGTTCTACATGGACAAAACCATGATGGTCTTCGGCGATGCCAAAAAGGTGGTGGAGGACATCACCAAGGCCGTGGAGTAAGGCTCGACGTTCAGGGGGCTGGCCTGTGCCAGCATCCTGAATGCCGCAGGGGCGTGATGTTGTGCATCACGCCCCTGTTTTTTTGGGTGCTTGTGGTTTTTGGGATTTTTACGTTTCGGAAGGCGGTGTGGCGGGTTTCTGTTCGCCTTCGGCCACGACGCGGGCACTGCGGTTGAACGTCCAGTAGGCACTGGCCCAGTCCATCAGCACGACGAAACGGTTGCGAAAGCCAATCAGGAAGTAAATGTGCGCGAACAGCCAGAACTGCCAGGCCAGCATGCCGCTCATGCGCAGGTGTTTGCCGCGCCACAGGGGCAGATCGACCACGGCGGCGAGGCGGCCAATGGTGGCGAGGTTGCCATAGTTGGTATAGACGAACTGGCGGCTGGCCTGCCCCTTGAGGTGGCGCAGGATGTTGTCGGCAGCCAGTTGGCCCATTTGCTTGGCGGCGGGCGAGACACCGGGTACGGGTTGCGGGGGCTGGCCAGCGCGGTGGCTTTGGGCGGATGCGAGGTCGCCGATGACGAAGATGCGCTCGTCGCTGGCCACCGTGAGGTCGGGATTGACGATGACGCGCCCGGCCCGGTCGGTCTGGGCACCAGTGGCCTTGGCCAGGGTCTTGCCCAGTGGCGAGGCGGCCACGCCCGCTGCCCAGATGACGCACTGGCTGGGAATGCGTTCGGTGCGCGGTGCGTGGGGCTTGCCGTTCTGCCCGGTGCTGGCGGGTGGGGCGGGGTTGAGGTGCTCCACGTCCAGTCCGTCTTCGTCGATGTGGGTGACGCGGGCGTTGAGCATGACCTGCACGCCCAGACGGTCGAGCTGTTCCAGGGCACGCTGGCTGAGTTTGTCGGGCATGCTTTGCAGCACGCGCGGGCCGCCTTCGATGAGCAGGATGCGTGCCCGGGAGGGGTCGATGTGGCGGAATTCGCCGCGCAGGGTGTGGCGGGCGATTTCGGCCATCGAGCCGGCCATTTCCACTCCGGTGGGGCCAGCCCCGATGACGGCAAAGGTCAGGTAGGCGGCCCGCTTGACCGGGTCGGGTTCGATTTCTGCGTTCTCGAAGGCGTGGGTGATCTTGCTGCGGATGGTGAAGGCATCGCGCAGGGTTTTCATGCCGGGGGCGTGGGCCTGCCAGGCATCGTTGCCGAAGTAGCTGTGGGTGGCCCCGGTGGCCACGATCAGGTAGTCGTAGCCGTAGTACAGGCCGTTGGAGAGCACCACTTCGCGCGAGGCGGGCAATACGTCCACGACTTCGCCCAGGATGGTGGAGATGTTCTTGCGCGCGCGCATCAGGCTGCGGATGGGCGCGCCGATGGAGGGCGCGGCCAGCCCGGCAGTGGCCACCTGGTAGAGCAGGGGCTGGAACAGGTGGTGGTTGGTGTTGTTGATGAGCAGGATGTCCACGTCGGCATGGCGCAGGGCCTTGGTGACTTCCAGCCCGCCAAAGCCACCGCCGACGATGATGATCCGAGGTTTTGCCATTCTTGAAACTCCTGATGTCAAAAAAAGAAAAAGAAACGAGAAACACCAGTGGCGCACACCCTGCCGCTGCCTGCCGGGTTCCGGGGTCGTGAACAGGTTCAAAAAGCAACGGGTTCAAACCCCGCAGCCAACTGCGATTTTTGAACCCGTTCAGGTTGTCCGAAGAACCGGCTTGGGCTGTCTTGCAGCTTACGCCGTCTTGGGTGCCTTGGGTGCCTTGGGTGGCTTGGTGATGAATGCCATGACCACACCAATGGCGCACAGTGTGCCGCTGATGACGAACGCCGCGTTGTAGCTGCCGCCGGTGCGCGCCAGCACGGTGGTGGCCATGATGGGGCCGATGATGGCTCCCAGGCTGTAGGCGATGAAGATCAGGCCGTAGTTCACGCTGAGGTTCTTGGCACCGAAGAAGTCGGCGGTCAGCGACGGGAACGTGCCCATGGCACCACCGAAGCAGAAGGCGATCAGCGAGACGGCAATCACATACGGCACCATGCTGCTGATGCTGCCCATGCTGAACATGACGGCCGCGCTGATGATGTACATCACCGCCACGGTGTTCATGCGCCCGAGCTTGTCGGAGACGGTGCCCCAGAAGAGGCGGCCCAGGCTGTTGAAGATGTTGAGAATGCCCACGGCTCCTGCGGCCTGTACGGCAGTCATTTCAGCCAGTTGCTGGCCGATGGGAGAAGCGTGGGCAATAATCATCAGCCCGGCGACGTTGGCGAAGGCGTAGAGCACCAGAATCATCCAGTACTGGGGGGTCTGGAGCATTTGCCCGGCAGTGAAGTCAGGTCGCACAGCGGGGACGGCTTGCTGGCCGGGCTTGGGGGCCGGGGGTGTCCAGCCCTTGGGCTTGTAGCCATCGGGAGCCACGCGCATCAGTTGCGCGCCCAGGCCCACACCCACGATGCTGTAGATGGCCTGATAGAAGAAGGTCTTGAACGGGCCGAGTTCGCCCACCAGGAACGATGCCACGGGTGCGAAGGCAACCGAGCCGATGCCAAAGCCCATCACGGCCAGGCCGGTGATGAAGCCGCGTTTGTCCGGGAACCACTTCAGGCAGGTGGCAATCGGGATGCCATAGACGATGCCGATGCCTGCACCGGCCAACACGCCATAGCCCAGGTACAGTGCCCACAGCGAGCCAATGTTCTGCGTCTGGCTGGAGATCAGCAGACCGACGGCCAGCACGGATGACCCCACGATGGCCAGCTTGGTCGGCCCCATCTTGGGCAGCAGGCGACCGGCAAAAATCATCCAGAATGGAATGCTGGCGAGGTTGATGGTGAACGCCAGCGAGACATCGGTGGCCGACCAGCCGGTGGCTTGCTGAATGGGGTTTCTGAAGACGCTCCAAGTGTAGAGCGCGCCAATCACGAACTGGCAGATCAATGCGCCGGTGACGACCAGCCACCGGTTGTAATCCTTTTGTTGCATCTTGCCTCCTGGTTTATTGGTAGAAGAAGTGGAAGAGGGGTTTGCGTCGCGCACCGATGTCCATGCTTCCCCCACCCTGAAGTGCAAACAGGTTTCAGATCGGGATTGGCACAGATGGCTGGCGGTGTGGCTGGCTGGGCTGGTGCAGGACGGCTGGGAACAAATGAAAGAACTCGCTCTGGAGCCCGGAAAACGGGGCGATCCTGCACGAGGTGATTCATGCCAACCACAGGGTCTGGAGCTGCAATCCGAGGGCGGTTGTGCAGCGCACAAACATGTGGCGCGTGCGCAGTCTATCATCGAAAACCCTAGGTGCAGGAAAACCCTTATTCACATTAAGTGCAAATGCGAAAAATGTCGTTTTGAAGGGTTGAGCAGGCATTGCAAGATGATGTTCTGCAATGTTTTTTCTTCTGGAGAAATGCGTTTTCGGGATTCGCAAAAAGCAGATGGCTCCCGGTGTGTGTGGCATGCCACACGGGAGCACGCCCTATGGCGTTGGGGCGGCGGCTTCGCCTGTTTCCAGCCGCGTGACCAGCACCTGATCGATGCGGTAGCTGTCCACGTCCATCACCTCGAACTTGTAGCCTGCCCAGACCACCGAATCGGTGCGGCGGGGGATGCGGCGCAGCATGACGATGAGAAAGCCCGCCAGCGTGTCGTATTCCTCGAAGTGCGGGAATTCGTCGATCTTGAGCACATGCAGCACGTCTTCGATGGGGGTGCTGCCGTCGATCAGCCAGGAGTTCTCGTCGCGGCGCACGATCAGTTCCTCGTCGTCCGGCCCCATCAGGTCGCCCATCACGGTGCTCATGACATCGTTGAGCGTGACCACGCCCACCACCAGGCTGTATTCGTTCACGACCACCGCGAAGTCTTCCTGCACCTGACGGAACTGGTCGAGCGTTTCGGCCAGCGATAGGCGGTCGGGAATCACCAGCACCTTGTGCAGCAGCGCGTCGTCGCGCAGGGTCAGGGGCTGGCCGTTGAGCACCCGCTGGTAGAGGTCGCGCGAATCCACATAGCCGATCACATGGTCGATGTCGCCGTCGCAGACCGGGTAGGTGGCGTAGGGTTCCTCGGCAATGCGGGCGCGGATGACTTCGTCGGGGTCGTCGCGGAAGAAGTAGGCGATGCGGTCGCGGCCAGACATGGCACTGGCCACGGAGCGGTTGTCCAGGTCGAACACGTTGGCGATGACGCGCTGTTCGTTCTGCGCCAGGATGCCCGCCTGGGTGACGGCCTCGGTCATGGCCAGCACGTCTTCGGAGGTGACGCGGTCGTCGCGCAGCATGGGCAGGCCGGTGAGCTTGAACAGGGTGTCGGTGAGGCGGCTGTACACCCACACCAGCGGCCGCAGCAGGATGGTGAACAGGCGCATGCCCCCGTGCACGGCCATGGCGAGTTTTTCCGGCTCGGCCATGCCCAGCCGCTTGGGAAACAGGTCGGCAAACAGGATGAACAGCGAGATGACCATCAGGAACGACAGCACGAAGCCTGCGCTCTGCGCCACCGGCTCGCTGAACCAGTATCCCAGCAGTTGCGTGAAGAAGGGGCTGAATGCCCCTTCGCCCACGATGCCGCCCAGAATGGCGACGGCGTTCTGGGCAATCTGCACGACGGTGAAATAGTCGCCCGGCTGCTCTTGCAGGGCGAGTACGCGCGGTGCGCGGGTGTCGCCTTCGGCGGCCAGCTTGCGCAGGCGAATGCGCCGGGAAGCAGCCAGTGAGATTTCTGCCAGCGAAAAAAATCCGCTGGCAGCGATCAGGACGACGATGAAAAGAAAGCTTTGTTGGGCAGTCATGGAAAAAACCCCGCATCAGATTAGCATGTTTTTTCTGGGCGTGTGCTGCTGGCAAGTCCATTCGTCCGGGTATTTTTCATGCCGGGGTGAATCTGATGGATGACATGCCCTAAGGTACAGGATGATTATGAAAAATCATAAAGATGGGTGTGCCATGCAATGGTTTTTCATACATGGCGTGTCCGTGCCATTTTCAATATTGTTTTATATCAATGTGTTATGAGTATATTGGGTTTGGCATTGGTTTTGCGTAAGTCTGGTTCCGCGCGTTGCGGCGGTCTGGCTGGTATGGCGGCATGTATTGGTGTCGTGTCTGGCCTGCCGGTTCGTTTCAATCAGGAGACAAGACCATGCAAACTACCCATGACCAACCGGCGGCTGCCTCGCAGCGCAGTCGCCGCAAGACCCCGCTGTATCGCACCCTGTATTTCCAGGTGATCGTCGCCATTGTGATCGGCATTTTTCTGGGGCACTTTTACCCGGAGACCGGCGCGGCCATGAAGCCGCTGGGCGATGGCTTCATCAAGCTCATCAAGATGATTATTGCGCCCATCATCTTCTGTACCGTGGTGGTGGGCATCGCGGGCATGGAGGACATGAAGCGCGTGGGCAAGACCGGCGGCATGGCCTTGCTGTATTTCGAGATCGTCAGCACGATTGCGCTGGTGGTGGGGCTGCTCATCATCAACCTGGTCAAGCCCGGTGAGGGCATGAACATCGATGCAGCCAGTCTGGATGCCAGCAGTGTGGCGGCCTACACCGGCCCCGACCAGATGCAGAGCACCACCCAGTTCCTGCTGAATGTGATTCCGACCACGGCCGTGGGAGCCTTCGCCAACGGTGAAATCCTGCAAGTGCTGCTGGTGGCGGTGATGTTCGGCTTCGCGCTGCACCGCTTTGGCGGGCGTGGGCACATGGTGTTCGACTTCATCGAGAAGTTCTCGCATGTGCTGTTCGTGATTGTGGGCTACATCATGAAAGTCGCCCCCATCGGTGCCTTCGGTGCCATGGCCTTCACGATTGGCAAGTACGGCCTCAGCTCCCTGCTGCAACTGGGCCAGTTGATGCTGACCTTCTATGTCACCTGCCTGATTTTCATCTTCATGGTGCTGGGGTCGATTGCCAAGGCGACGGGCTTTTCCATCGTCAAGTTCATCAAGTACATCAAGGAAGAGCTGCTGATCGTGCTGGGCACATCGTCGTCGGAATCGGTGCTGCCGCGCATGATGGACAAGATGGAAAACCTCGGCGCACGCAAGTCGGTGGTGGGGCTGGTCATTCCGACGGGCTATTCCTTCAATCTGGATGGCACGTCGATTTACCTGACGATGGCCGCCGTGTTTCTGGCGCAGGCCACCAACACGCCCATGACGCTGATGGAGCAGGTCACGCTGCTGGCGGTGCTGTTGCTGACATCCAAGGGCGCGGCCGGGGTGACGGGCAGTGGCTTCATCGTGCTGGCGGCCACGCTGTCGGCCGTGGGCCATGTGCCGGTGGCCAGTATTGCGCTGATTCTGGGCATTGACCGCTTCATGTCGGAAGCGCGCGCGCTCACCAACCTCATCGGCAATGGCGTGGCCACGGTCGTGGTGGCGAAGTGGACAGGTGATCTGGACACCGAGCGCATGAACAAGGTGCTCAGCGACAACCCGCCGCCACCGCTGACCTCGGACGAGTCGGCCAAGCACTCGGCCTGATGACTTGCAGATTTCGCTAGGGAAGGTCTGCAAAACCCGTTGCGCCGCCCGCATCCCGCCACTGGGCGCATCGCCGCGTTGGCTTCTGCGGTCAATAGCCCCGCTATTGACCGCAAAATCCGCCTTGCGCTGCATCCCGTTGGCGGGCGCGGGCTTACCGCAAGAGTTTTGCAGACCTTCCCTAGCCTTGCTGGCGAATCTGGCTGTTGTCGATGCCCAGCTTGCGCATTTTGTCGTAGAGCGTGGGGCGGGGCACTTGCAGCGTTTGTGCTGCCGCACCCACATCGCCCTGGTGCTGGCGCAGTGCCTGGGTAATGAGGATTTCCTCGAACCGCGCCATCTGCTGGCCCAGGCCGGGCGTGCCGGTGGCGGTGGGTGCAGCCGCTTCGCTGGCGGGCGCGGCGGTGACGCTGCCCAGCGGCAACCCCAGCACCAGCCGGTCGGCCACATTTTTCAGCTCCCGCACATTGCCGGGCCAGGAGTGGGCCATGAGCTGGGCCATCAGCCGGGCATCGGGGTTGCGCTGGGTTTGCTGGTAGCGTTTGGCTGCCAGCAGGCAGAAGTGCTCGAACAGCAGCGGAATATCCTCGCGCCGCTCGCGCAGGGGTGGCAGTTCCACCAGGGCCACGGCAATGCGGTAGTACAGGTCGGCCCGGAACTGCTTGTGCTCGGCCCATTGCTTGAGGTCGGCCTTGCTGGCGGCAATCACGCGGGTGTCAATCGGGATGGCGGTGTTGGAGCCGACGCGCTCGATCTGCCGCTCCTGCAACACCCGCAGCAGCTTGATCTGGATGGCAATCGGCATGGTCTCGATCTCATCGAGAAACAGGGTGCCCCGGTGGGCGTGCTCGAACTTGCCGGTGCGCATTTTCTGGGCACTGGTGAAGGAACCGGCCTCGTGCCCGAACAGCTCGCTTTCTGCCAGGTTCTCGGGCATGCCGCCGCAGTTGAGGGGCACGAAGGCGTGGTTTCTGCGCGGGCTGAAATCGTGCAGGCAGCGGGCCACCAGTTCCTTGCCGGTGCCGGTTTCGCCGTAGATCAGCACATCGGCATTGGTGCCTGCCAGCGCGAGGATGGTCTGGCGCACCTGTTCCATGGCGGCGGAACGCCCGATGAGCACGGACTGGATGTCCTGCACGGCCTCGCTGTCGCGCTGGGCCAGTTGGGTGTGCAGAGACTGCACTTGCAGCACCAGGGCGCGTTTGTCCATGGCACGGCGCACGGTGCTGACGAGGTGGTCGGACGAGAAGGGTTTTTCGATGAAGTCATAGGCTCCGTCGCGCATGGCATGCACGGCCATGCTGACATCGCCGTGGCCGGTGACGAGGATGAAGGGAATCTGCGCATCCTGCGCCAGCACCTGTGGCAGCCATTCCAGGCCGCTGAGGCCGGGCAGACGCACATCGCAGACGACCACGACCGGCGCGCCGGCATGGATGGCCCGGCGCGCTGCTTCCACGCTCTCGAAAGGCTGTACGGCAATGCCTTCCAGTTCCAGGGCCTGCTGGCTGCCCAGCCGCACGTCGGCATCGTCTTCGATCAGCAATACCTGTATGGGCGGGGTGGTGGCGGCAGCGGTCATGGCGGTGGGGCAGTCGTAGTGGGGGGAGGTGGTGTGGTTGTTGGAACGTGTTTGCGTTCTCAGGCCGGTTGCCCCGGAACCGATGCCAGTGGCAGTGAAATGATAAACCGCGCACCACCTTCCGGTGCATTCCCGCCTTGCAGGTTTCCCCCCATTTCCCGCACCAGATGGGCACAAATCACCAGCCCCAGGCCCAGCCCCTTGCCCGCAGGTTTGCTGGTGACGAATGGCTCGAACAGCCGGAGCAGGATGGCGGCATCGATGCCGGGGCCGCTGTCGTGGACGCTGATGTGGCATTGCCCGTCTTGCGCCCAGGCCCGCAGGGCCATGTGCGGCGGTGTGGAGGCGGCATCGCGGGTGTGCAGCGCGTCCAGGGCGTTGCCCATCAGGTTGTCCAGCACCTGCTCCAGCCGTATGGCATCGGCCACGGCGCACAGCGTGTGCGGCTCCACGTCGATGGAGCAGGCCACCCCCGCCGCTTGCAGGCGCGGCTCCAGCAACTGGCGCACCTGCCGCAGCAGGGCGGCGATGGCCACCGGCTGCGGGGGTGTCTGCGGCTTGTAGGCAAAGACCTTGAGCCGCTGGCTGATGCTGGCGAGGCGATCCACCAGGTGCGCCATGCGTTGCAGGTTGCGCACCACGTCATCGTGGCGTTGCTGTGCCAGCAGCCGCTGGGTGTTGTCCGAGAGGGTGCGCAGGGCGGCCAGGGGCTGGTTGATCTCGTGTGCCAGCCCGGCGGACATTTGCCCCAGGGCGGCCATCTTCTCGGACTGAACCAGTTCCTGCTGTGCCTGCTGCAACTGGGCGGTGCGCTGTTGCACCTGGGCTTCCAGGCTGTCGTGTGCGGCTTGCAGGGCGGCCTGTGTGGCCAGCCGTTGCCGCCAGCTCTGGCGGCGCAAACGCCCCACCAGGACCAGCAGCAGCAGCAGCACGGTGGTGGCCAATGCCGCCAGTGTGGCGGCCAGTCGGGCCTGTTGCCGCACAGGCTGGCTTTCTTCCAGCACCACGACATGCAGCAGCCCGTTTTCCAGCGGGCGTTGCGAGGCCAGCCAGCCCGCTTGCCCATCCAGCCGGACTTCCTGCACGCCATCTGCCTGTGGGCCTGCGGATGCGGCAGGCTGGCTGTGCCAGTGCAGCGGCCTGTTCAGTGGTGTTTGGTAGGCGCGGGTGCGGGCAATTTCAGCCACCGTGGCGGCAGGCAGGTCGTTCAATGGGCGGTAACGCCATGGGTCTTGGGTGCTCAACACCACCACGCCGTGTTGGTCCACCACCAGTACCTGCCCCGGCAGGTTGCGCCAGCGTGCCTCCAGTCCGGCAAAACCCACTTTCACCACGGCCACGCCCCATGCGTCGGCGGGCGTGGAAGCGGTGTGGCCCGAGGTGTAGGGCAAGGCATACGAGAGGTAGAAGCCAGGGCGACCCGAGGTGATGCCCACCCCGAAGAAACGCCCATGCCCCGTGGCCAGGGCATCGCGCACATAGGGGCGAAAGTCAAAAATGGCTCCCAGTGGCGAGCCGGGTTCACCGGCATCGTCGGCGGCCACGGCCAGCCCTTGCCGGTTGGCCAGATACAGCAGTTCGGCCCCGGCGGCGGCATTGATGCGGTTCAGATAGCGGCTGACGGTGCGCTGCAATTCGGTGTCGGTGGGCTGGCGCAGCAACTCCAGCACGCCCGGCCCCATTTCCAGCAGGGCGGGCAGGTAATCGAAGCGTGCCAGTGCGGACTGCATGTCCAGAGCCACCAGGTCCAGCCGGTGCTGCTGCGCGGCCTGCCGCTCTGCCAGGCCACTGCGCCACACGGCGGTGTAGGCGAGTGCGCCGACCACGCCTGCCAACCCCACGCCTGCCACCAGCCACAGGCGCAGACGGATACCCAGGGTAGGAAAAGTGCGCATTCTGCTGCAATCGATCAAAAGTGATGGGCCAAACCGGGCATTCTATGCGGTGTGGCGGTTTGGCGTGGGGCCGGCAGATGCCTGTGGCAAGACCGTGCCGTGTCGCCCGTGCTGCCACTCTCTGCACTTCAGTAAAAACCCCGCCCCAGCACTCTCGGGAAGATCGATTTAAGCTGTGCCGTCCATTCACTGTCCAGCAAGGATTTTTCCCATGAGTACTGTCACCCGCCAGCTCAAGCTCGGTGCATTCATGCGCCCGGTCAGCATCCACACCGGGGCCTGGCGTTACCCCGGCGCATGGCGCGATGCCAACTTCAATTTCACCCGCCTGAAGTACCTGGCCCAGCGGCTGGAGCAGGGACGCTTCGATGCGTTCTTCATGGCAGACCATCTGGCGGTGCTGAACATGCCGATGGAGGCCCTGCGGCGCAGCCATACGGTCACTTCATTCGAGCCGTTCACGCTGCTGTCGGCCCTGGCGCAGCACACCACGCACCTGGGGCTGGTGGCCACGGCTTCCACCACCTTCGAGGAGCCGTTCCATATTGCGCGGCGTTTTGCCTCGCTCGATCATCTGTCCGAGGGGCGGGCGGGCTGGAACATCGTCACCACCAGCAACCCCGATGCGGCACGCAATTTCGGTCTGGAAACCCATGTGGAACATGCCGACCGCTATGCGCGGGCGCGCGAGTTCTACGATGTGGTGACCGGTCTGTGGGATACCTGGGCCGACGATGCCTTTGTGCGCGATGCCGCCAGCGGCGATTATTTCGACCCTGAGCGGCTGCATGTGCTGGGGCACGCGGGGCCGCATTTCTCGGTGCGTGGGCCTTTGCACATTGCCCGTCCGGTGCAGGGCTGGCCCGTGATCGTGCAGGCCGGGGCATCGGAGGCGGGGCGGCAACTGGCGGCCGAGACCGCCGAAGTGGTGTTTGCCGCACACGGCACGCTGGAAGAAGGGCAGCGGTTCCATGCGGACGTGAAGGGCCGCATGCGCAGCCTGGGGCGTGACCCCGATCACCTCAAAATCCTGCCGGGAGCCTTCGTGGTCGTGGCCGATACCGTGGACGAAGCGCGGGCCATTCGGGCACGGCTGGATGCTCTGGTGCACTACGACAGTGCCATCTCGTCGCTGTCGGTGGCCCTGGGCAGCGATGTCAGCCACCTCGACCCCGATGGCCCCCTGCCCGATTCCCTCCCCGAATCCAACGCCAGCAAGAGTGGCCGTGAGCGGGTGATGGCCCTGGCGCGGCGCGAGAACCTGACGGTGCGCCAGCTGGCCCAGCGGCTGGGGGGCTATGCGGGCCTGTCGTTCGTGGGAACGCCCCGCAGCATTGCCGACGAGATGCAGCAATGGCTGGAAACCGATGCAGCCGATGGCTTCAACGTCATGTTTCCGTGGCTGCCTGGCGGGCTGGATGCGTTCGTGGACAAGCTGGTGCCCGAGTTGCAGGCGCGTGGCCTGCTGCGCCGCGAATACGAGGGCACGACCCTGCGCGAAAACCTGGGGCTGCCACGCCCGCAGAACCGGTTTTTCGCGCCCCGGTCTTGAACAGGGTCTGCGTGTCAGAGGGGGCGAACGTGTTTACGATCTCAGGGAATCAGCGTGATGCGATCGACTTCCAGTTCCACCTTGCGCAGGTCTTTGTCCAGCTCGCCCAGCAGTTCGACCTTTTGTTCGGCACTGATGGTCTGTCCGGGCGGGAAATCCTTGTTGTCGATTTCCACGGTAATGCGCCCGCTGTCGTCGGCGAACGTGTAGCGGTCGCCGCCGTCGTGCGAGACGATGCGCCCTTGCAGGCGGGCGTGCTGGTCGTCGCGGCCAGTGTCCAGCAGTTGTTTGACCGTCATCAGCTGCACGCTGCTGGGGCCGCTGTAGTGCGGAGCGGTGGGCTGGGGGGCCGGGGCATTGCTGGGGCCTTGGTAGCCGGGGGCCTGTGCCAGGCTGGCAGTGGTGCCCAGAACGAGAAGGGCGGCGATTGCAAGGGAAGCGGTGGTTTTGCGCATGGTATGGCTCCGTGGTGGGTAATGCAGAAAGACAGAAAAGGGTGCCCGAACGGCACTGCCCTTGCATTGGAGCAGCCCAAGCTGAAGTCAATCTGATGCGGTATCCGGCGGCACTTCGCCCGGAAAGTCCAGCACCACCCCCAGGCCCCGGCCTTCCAGTCCGTCCTCGAAATGCAGGGTGGCCGCGTGCAGGGTGGCAATGCGAGCCACGATGGACAGGCCCAGGCCGTTGCCGCTCTGGCCCGTGCCCAGAATGCGGAAAAAGCGTTGCCCCAGTTGCGCACGGGCCGATGCCGCAACGCCAGGGCCATCGTCGCGCACGGCCAGCCGCACCCCGCCAGCGGGCAAGGGTTGCGATTCGATGCGGATGCGCCCCTGCTCGCGGCCATAGCGCACGGCGTTATCGACCAGGTTGCGCAGCGCACTCGCCAGCAGGGTGGGGGATGCCTGTAGGTGCGACGCAGCCAGCGCGCACTCCAGCACCATGCCGCGTGCCTGCACTGCCGCGAGGTCCAGCGAAGCCACCAGCGCGGACAGGGCCACGGTTTCGCGCTCCAGCGGCTGGGCATCCAGCCGCGCCAGGGCCAGCAGGCTTTCCACCAGCGCGGTGCAGCGATCCACATCTGCCCGCAACTGCCGAAGCTGGGGCACGGGCAGCCCCAGTTCGCGTTCGATCAACTGGGTGCGCATGCGCAGGGCAGACAGGGGCGTGCGCAGCTCATGGGCGGCATCGGCGGTGAAGCGGCGTTCGTTGTCGAGCGTGGTTTCCAGCCGGGCCAGCAGGGAATTGAGTGCGGCGAGCATGGGCTGTAGTTCGCGCGGCGGATGGGGCGTGCTCACGGGCGACAGATCGGTGGGAGACTTGCTGGCGATGCGGGTGGCCAGCTCCTCCAGTGGCCGCAGCAGGTGGCGGATGGTGAACCAGCTCGCCAGCCCCAGCAGGGCCAGCAGCAGCAGCGCGGGCCATGCCAGATTCTCGGCCATGTCTTCCAGCAGGTCGAGGCGTTCTTCCAGGGGCTGGGCCACCTGGGCGGCGATGCCGTCCTGGCGTTGGCGCACATGCACGCGCCAGAACTCCCCGTCGCGGTGTACGGTGGCAAAGCCCTTGCGGTGCGGAAAATGGGGCAAGAATGCTTCTTCCGGTGTGTCCTCACCGCGCAGCAGCACCCGGCCATCCGGGCCAACGAGCTGGTAGTACATGCGTAGCTTCAGGGTATCGCCGCGTCCATCGGCCAGATGGCCGTTGCGCAGGGACGGGTTCTCGCTGCCGGTGCCCAGTTGCAGCACCAGGCGCGCGCCTTCTTCCAGTGCCTCATCGAAAACCTCGCTGGTGGCGAACCACGCCACGCCAATCACAATGGCCAGACTGACCAGCCACAGCCCCATGCTGATGCCCATCACCATCCACAGCAGGCGTTGGCGCAGCGACCAGGTGCGGGACGTGGTCATGCCGATGCCAGCGTGTAGCCCTGATTGCGGGCGGTGACGATGAAGCCGCTGCCCAGCTTCTTGCGCAGTTTGTAAACGTGTACCTCGATGGCGTTGCTCTCGATCTCCTGCCCCCAGCCATAGAGCGATTCTTCCAGTTGCGCACGGCTGAGAATGTGGCCAGGATGCCGCATCAGTGCCTGCAACACCGCAAATTCACGCGCCGTCAGCGTGACGGACTGGCCATTGCGTGTCACCGTTTTGGCAGAGGGGTCCAGTTCCACCGCCCCATGTCGCAGGGTCGGATGCTGCTGGGCCGCACCCCGGCGCAGCGCGGCACGCACCCGCGCCGAGAGTTCTTCCAGATCGAAAGGCTTGACCAGATAGTCGTCGGCCCCCCCATCCAGCCCCTGCACGCGGTCGGCCAGCGTGTCGCGCGCGGTAATCAGAATGACCGGCACTTCGCCAGCAGGGGGGCGGGAGGCCCGCAGCGCGCGCAGCACGGCATCGCCGTCCAGCCCCGGCAGGCCCCGGTCCAGCAGAATGCAGTGGTATTCGTGCGTGGCCAGGGCCGCTGCCGCCTGATCGCCACGCTGGAGCCAGTCCACGGCATAGCCATCCAGCCGCAGCCACGATTGCAGGGAACTGCCCAGCGAGGGGTCGTCTTCGATCAGGAGAATGCGCATGAATGCGCAGCTTACACGCTGGAGCTGAAGGCAGTCTGATGCGTGCCTGAAACCAGTGCCGACCGATTCACAGCCGCGTGCCCGCCGTGGGGCCGGAGCGGAGCGTGAAGATTGCCTCGATGTGAATCAGTACGGCGCACAGCGGGGTTTTCATGCCGTTTTTGGCGGCGAAAGCGACGGCGTTATCGTAGGGCTTGCCTTCGTGGAAGATTTCGGCACGGCCCAGAAACCGGTAGCCGTCCAGGGCTTCGCGGTCGATGATGGCCACGGCGATTTTCGAGCCATCCTTGAGGTTGCGCAGCGTCTGGCCGCCGGTGTTCTCGTTGTAGATCAGCGTCTGGTCGTCATAGGCGCGCAGCGAACGCTTGGGGCCGATGTCGGGAATGCCGTCCGGGCCAACGGTGGCCTGAATGGGCAGTTGCGTGGCCAGCATGGCCTTGATGGTGTCGTTGAGGGTGTTCATTGGGTAGGCTCCTGTTGAGGTGAAGAAAGTGGTGGTGTTGGGTACGGTTCGTCAGTGCAGACCCATGCGGGTGGCTGTGTCGGCAGGCAATGCGGGCAGTTGCACCAGGGTGCGCAGCAGATGGCGCGAGACGATGGGATAGAGGTGCTCGGGCAGGCTGGGGTCAGCCAGCAGTCTTTGTACGCAGGCATGTGCCTGCTGGCAGCAGGCGGCACTGTGGCTGGCGTGGTTCTCCTGCTGGTAGAGGTGGGCGCGGTTGTGGCAGGTGACGACCACGGCAGCCAGACTGGCATCCAGTGCCATCTGCTGCTGGCAGGCACTGGCGCAGTGCGGGTGCAGCCAGGGCTTGCCTGCCAGCAGGGCGTGTGCCAATGTCTGGGCCTGTTCGTAGAGTTGGTGGGCGGTGTGCGTGCTGGCTGCATTGCAGGCGTGGTTGGCGGCTTCGATGGCCTGCTCCCAGGCAAGGAAGTGCTCTCCCAGGCCGGGGTGCAGGGTGGTGGATGGCAGCGGGGGTGAGGTGGTGCTCATGCAGTGGTGCTCCTTGGGTTGAGGTGGCTTTCATCGGGGGCAACCATCGGATGAATGGCTTGTTTTTGTGAGGTCGTTCGTGCCGAGGCGGTGATCGCGCTCGCAGTCCAGCCGCACGATGGGGCTGGCGGCCTGACAGCAGCAGGGCAATATCTCGCCTGCATTCAGGTGCGCCAGCGGCTTGTGCGGGTAGTGCACAGTGCCTTGCAGCAGCCGGGTGCGGCAGGAGCCACACCAGCCTTCGCGGCATTGGTAGTCCACGGCGTGGCCGGTGCGCAGCAGCGCGTCCAGCAGCCGCTCGTCGTAGGCCAGTGGGAATGTGCCTGCGTGGGTGAACAGCAGGTTCACAGCTCGAAGTCCTGCAAGTCGTCGCTGCTGACGCTGGCATCGATCTGGCCGATCAGGTAGGAACTCAGCTCCACTTCCTGCGGCGCGACCTGCACGGTGTCGGAGGCCAGCCAGGTGTTGATCCACGGAATCGGGTTGTGCCGTGTGGCCGGGAAGGCCGGCTCCAGCCCCACGGCCTGCATGCGGATGTTGGTGATGTACTCGACGTACTGCGCGAGGATGTCGCGGTTCAGTCCGATCATGGAACCGTCCTTGAACAGGTAGTCGGCCCATTGCTTTTCCTGCTCGGCGGCTTCGCGGAACATGGCGATGCAGCGCGGTTGCAGCTCCTGGGCGATCTGTGCGTATTCCGGGTCGTCCTGGCCACTGCGCAAAATGCCCAGAATGTGCTGCGTGCCGCTCAGGTGCAGGGCTTCGTCGCGGGCGATCAGGCGGATGATCTTGGCGTTGCCCTCCATCAGCTTGCGCTCGGCAAACGCGAACGAGCAGGCAAAGCTGACGTAGAAGCGGATGGCTTCGAGGATGTTCACGCTCATCAGGCACAGGTAGAGCTTTTGCTTGAGGTCGCGCAGGTCGATGCGGTAGGGGGTGCCGTTGATGCGGTGCTCGCCCGCGCCCAGTTGGGCGTAGAGCATGCCGTCGCGGATCAGCGCGTCGTACCAGCCAGCGATGTCGGTGGCGCGTTCGCGCACGTGCCGGTTGCGCATGATGTCGTCGAACACCACGGCTGGGTCGGCCACGATGTTGCGGATGATGTGGGTGTAGGAGCGCGAGTGGATGGTCTCGGAAAACGACCAGGTTTCCACCCAGGTCTCCAGCTCCGGCAGCGACACCAGCGGCAGCAGGGCGATGTTGGGGCTGCGCCCTTGAATGGAATCCAGCAGGGTCTGGTACTTGAGGTTGCTGATGAAGATGTGCTGCTCGTGCGCGGGCAGGTTCTGGTAGTCGATGCGGTCTTGCGAGATGTCCACTTCTTCCGGTCGCCAGAAGAAGGAGAGCTGTTTCTCGATCAGCTTCTCGAATACCGGGTATTTCTGCTGGTCGTAGCGCGAGACATTGACTGGCTGGCCGAAGAACATCGGCTCGCACAACTGGTCGTTGTCTGCGGGGGTGAAGATGCTGTAGCCCATGCCGGTGCCTGCCCTGCTCAAATTGCGCACGCGCCGCTGGCGCAGTCGTCTTCGGGCAGGCTGCCGTGGGCATCGTCCGCGCCGTCGCGGGTGTGGTGGTAGTAGAGGGTTTTCAGGCCGTATTTGTAGGCGGTAAGCAAATCCTTGAGCAGTTGCTTCATCGGCACGCGCCCGCCCTCGAAGCGTTGCGGGTCGTAGCTGGTGTTGGCAGAAATGGCCTGATCGACGAATTTCTGCATCACGCCCACCAATTGGAGGTAGCCTTCGTTGCCCGGCATCTGCCACAACAGTTCGTAACGGTCGCGCAGTGGGCCGATGTCCGGCACGACCTGGCGCAGAATGCCGTCCTTGGACTGTTTGACGGATACCAGCCCGCGCGGCGGCTCGATGCCGTTGGTGGCATTGGCGATCTGGCTGGAGGTTTCCGACGGCATCAGCGCGGTCAGCGTGGAGTGGCGCAAACCCCAGTGGCGAATGTCGGCACGCAGGCCCTCCCAGTCCAGATGCAGCGGTTCGTGGCAGATGCCGTCAAGGTCTTTCTTGTAGGTATCGATGGGCAGAATGCCTTGCGCGTAGCGCGTCTCGGAAAAGCCGGGGCAGGCTCCTGCCTCGCGCGCCCGTTGCACGGATGCTTTCAGCAAGTGGTATTGAATGGCTTCAAAGGTGCGGTGCGTCAGGGCCAGCGCGCTGCCATCGGAATAGCGCAGGCCATGCCGCGCCAGATAGCAGGCGTAGTTGATGACACCTATGCCCAGCGTGCGCCGCTGGCGCGTGGCATGCTGTGCGGCGGCGACCGGGTAATCCTGGTAGTCCAGCAGGGCATCGAGTGCGCGCACCAGCAGGTCGGCCAGTTGCGGCAGTTCGTCCAGTGATTGCAGCGTGCCCAGGTTGATGGCCGAGAGCGTGCACAGCGCGATCTCGCCTTCGGGGTCGTGCAAGTCTTGCAAGGGCCGGGTGGGCAGGGCGATTTCCATGCACAGGTTGGACTGGCGCACCGGCGCGCTGGCCGGGTCGAATGGGCTGTGCGTGTTGCAGTGATCGACGTTCTGGATGTAGATGCGCCCGGTGCCCGCACGCTCCTGCATCAGCAGCGAGAACAGTTCGGTGGCGGGCAGGCTGCGCTTGCGGATGGATTCATGCTGTTCGTATTGCACATACAAACGCTCGAAGGCTTCCTGATCGGCAAAAAACGCCTCGTACAGATCGGGCACTTCGTGCGGTGAGAACAGCGTGATGGACTGCCCCTTGATGAGCCTCTGGTACAGCAGGCGGTTGATCTGCACGCCATAGTCCAGATGGCGCACGCGGTTTTCTTCCACGCCCCGGTTGTTTTTCAGCACCAGCAGCGATTCCACCTCCCAATGCCACAGCGGATAGAACAGCGTGGCCGCACCGCCGCGTACACCGCCCTGCGAGCAGGACTTGACGGCGGCCTGAAACAGCTTGAAGAACGGCAGGCAGCCGGTGTGCTGCGCTTCGCCACCGCGAATCGGACTGCCCACCGCGCGGATGCGCCCGGCGTTGATGCCGATGCCCGCCCGCTGCGATACATAGCGCACGATGGCACTGGTGGTGGCGTTGATGCTGTCCAGACTGTCGTCGCATTCGATCAGCACGCAGGAGCTGAACTGCCGCGTGGGCGTGCGCACCCCGGCCATGATGGGCGTGGGCAGGCTGATGCGAAAGCGCGACAGCGCGTCGTAAAAGCGTCGCACATGATCCAGGCGTGTGGCGGTCGGATATGCGGCAAACAGGCACATGGCCACCAGCATGAACAGAAACTGTGGGCTTTCATAGACCTGCCGTGTCACACGATCCTGCACCAGGTACTTGCCTTCGAGTTGCTGCACGGCGGCGTAGGCAAAGTCCATATCACGCCAGTGGTCGAGGTGGGCATTGAGTGCGTCGAAATCGGCCGCGCTGTAGTCGTCCAGCAGATGGCCGTCGTACTTGCCCAGGGCCACCAGCCGACTCACATGGGTGTGCAAATGCGGTGGCTCGAACTGACCATAGGCAATCTTGCGCAGATGAAAAATCGCCAGCCGTGCCGCCAGATACTGGTAGTCGGGCGTGTCTTCGGCAATCAGGTCGGCGGCAGACTTGATGAGGGTTTCGTGAATGTCGCGGGTGCGGATGCCATCGTAGAACTGGAGCTGTGCCTGCAACTCCACCTGCGAGACGGAAACCTTCTCCAGCCCCTGTGCCGCCCAGGTGATGACGCGGTGAATTTTGTCGAGGTCGATGGCTTCAAGCCGCCCATCGCGTTTGGTCACTTGCAGGGTTCCAGAGGAGGTCATGGGATCAATCAGAATAAGCTGTTACTATAAAAAGTATAGCATGTGCTAATTAATTTGGGGTGCGGCATCCTGTTGGACAATGGCAGGGTCGTGTTTTTCGCCAGGAGCCTGCCATGTCCACCCCGCCATCCACCCCAGTGCTCACGCATCTGCTGTACCTGCATGGTTTCCGCTCGTCTCCGCAGTCTTTCAAGGCCAGGCGGACGCTGGAGTGGTTTGCCCGGCATCACCCGCAGGTTCACGTTGCGATTCCGCATCTGCCTGCATCACCACGGCAGGCCATGCAGCAGGTGCAGGAGCTGGTGCGCGCCTGGCCGAAGAAAAGTATGGCGGTGATGGGGTCGTCGCTGGGCGGCTACTACGCCACCTGGGTGGCCGCGCAATATGCCTGCCCTGCCGTGCTGCTCAACCCGGCGGTGTTTCCCGCGCGTGACCTGGCGCAGCACATCGGGGAAGTCACCAGTTGGCACGACCCGCAGGAAAAGCAGTTCTTCCAGCCCGAATACATCGGCCAGTTGCAGGCACTGGCCATCGACCCGTCACAGCCCCCGTCTGCGCCGCAATGGGGGCTGATTGCCCAGGGCGACGAGGTGCTGGACTGGCGCGAGATGGTGGCGCGTTACCCGCTGGCGCGGCAGACCGTGCTGGCAGGCAGCGATCACGCGCTGTCCGACAGTTTCGAGCTTTATCTGCCCGCGCTGGCGCAGTTCCTGTGCACGCTGGGTGCCGATGCGGGGCAAGCTGTCATAAACCATTAAAATGATGCTGCTTGTGCGCACCGCACAGCCGTCGCCCGCGTCGCCGTCTGGCGAAAACGGGCCAGCCGCCCATTCTTCACTGCACAATCCAAGGGACAGACATGACCATCAAGGTAGGTATCAACGGTTTCGGACGCATCGGACGCAACGTATTCCGTGCCGCCACACAGAGTTTTGACGATATTGAAATCGTTGGCATCAACGACCTGCTGGAGCCAGAGTACCTGGCCTATATGCTCCAGTACGACAGCGTGCATGGCCGCTTCGATGCCGATGTCTCGGTCGAAGGCAACACCCTGATCGTCAATGGCAAGAAAGTGCGCCTGACCCAGGAGCGCGACCCCGCCAACCTGAAATGGGGCGAGCTGGACGTGGACGTGGTGATCGAGTCCACCGGCCTGTTCCTGACCAAGGAAACCGCCCAGAAGCATATCGACGCAGGCGCGAAGAAAGTCATCCTCAGCGCGCCTTCCAAGGACGACACCCCCATGTTCGTGCGCGGCGTGAACTGCGCAAGCTACGCTGGGGAAACCATCGTCTCCAACGCTTCCTGTACCACCAACTGCCTGGCCCCTCTTGCCAAGGTGCTCAACGACAAATGGGGCATCAAGCGCGGCCTGATGACCACCGTGCACGCGGCCACTGCCACCCAGAAAACCGTCGATGGCCCGTCCAACAAGGACTGGCGCGGTGGCCGTGGCATCCTGGAGAACATCATCCCCTCCAGCACCGGCGCGGCCAAGGCCGTGGGCGTGGTGTTGCCCGCCCTCAAGGGCAAGCTCACCGGCATGAGCTTCCGCGTGCCCACTTCCAACGTTTCCGTGGTCGATCTGACCGTGGAACTGGAAAACCCCGCCAGCTACGCCGAGATCTGCGCCGAAATCAAGGCCCAGTCCGAAGGCGCGCTCAAGGGCATTCTGGGCTACACCGAAGACAAGGTGGTGGCCACCGACTTCCGTGGTGATGCCCGCACTTCCATCTTCGATGCCGATGCCGGTATCGCGCTGGATGGCTCCTTCGTCAAGCTGGTGTCCTGGTACGACAACGAGTGGGGCTACTCCAACAAGTGCCTGGAACTGGCGCGCGTTGTGAACGCCAAGTAAGCATCGATAGCACCCACCCCGCAAAAAGACGCACGATGCGTCTTTTTGCTTTTGGCCCGGATGTTTGGCTTAGGGCGTGTCATCGGGGACAATAGCCGTTTTGACTTTCTTGTTCATCCACTCCCATGCTTGACATCCTCCTGCTGCGCAAAGAACTGGATCGCGTCATCGCGCGTCTGGAAACCCGCAAAAGCCCCCAGTCCTTCCTGAACGTGGAAGCCTTCACCGCCCTGGAAGCCGAGCGCAAGACCCTCCAGTCCCGCACCGAGGACTTGCAGGCCCAGCGCAACAGCCTCTCGCGCCAGATCGGCCAGCTCAAGTCCAAGGGCGAGAGTGCCGATGTCGTGCTGGCGCAGGTGGCCGACATCAAGGCAGAGCTGGAAACTTCCGCCGCCCGTCTGGAGCAGATTCAGGCCGAATTGCAGGCCCTGCTGCTGGCCGTGCCGAACCTGCCGCAGGATTCCGTGCCGTTGGGAGCCGATGAAGCGGCCAATGTCGAAGTGCGCCGCTGGCATCCGGCAGGGCGCGAGCCTGCCACTGCGGTCAGCCTGGGCTTTGCGCCCAAGGACCATGTGGACGTGGGCGAGCCGCTGGGGCTGGACTTCGAGCTGGGCAGCAAGCTCACCGGCACGCGCTTCACCGTGATGCGCGGGCAGATCGCGCGCCTGCACCGTGCCCTGACCCAGTTCATGCTGGACGTGCAGACCCAGGAGCACGGCTACCAGGAAAACTATGTGCCCTACATCGTCAATGGCGATTCGCTGCGCGGCACCGGCCAGTTGCCCAAGTTTGCCGACGACCTGTTCGCGGCGCAAAAGGGCGGCCAGGATGCCGAACCCGTGCCCGACCATGCCGCGCTCTACCTCATTCCCACCAGCGAAGTGCCGCTGACCAACTTCGTGCGCGACACCATCGTGGCCGAAGCCGATCTGCCCATTCGCCTCACCGCCCACACCCCTTGCTTCCGCTCCGAAGCGGGCAGCTACGGGCGCGACACGCGCGGCCTCATTCGCCAGCACCAGTTCGACAAGGTGGAAATGGTGCAGATCACCCACCCGGAACACAGCAATGCGGCATTGGAAGAAATGGTCGGCCACGCCGAAGCCATCCTGCAGAAGCTGGAACTGCCTTACCGCGTGGTGGCCCTGTCCACCGGCGACATGGGCTTTGGCGCGGCCAAGACCTACGATCTGGAAGTGTGGCTCCCGGCGCAGGACACCTACCGCGAAATCAGCTCGGTGAGCAACTGCGAAGCCTTCCAGGCGCGCCGGATGCAGGCACGCTTCAAGAACGCAGCAGGCAAGAACGAACTCGTGCATACGCTCAACGGTTCCGGCCTGGCCGTGGGCCGCACGCTGGTGGCCATTCTGGAAAACCACCAGAATGCCGATGGCAGCGTCACCATTCCGGCGGCTCTGCGCCCCTATCTGGGTGGACTGGAAAAAATCGGCTGAACAGGGTTTTGCCATCCGCTGTGCAGGCGGCAATGGCATCATCCGGGGCCGGTGGTGTCGTTGTCACGCTGCACAGCAGCATTTTGCGTGGGTTGTGCTTGGCGAAAACAGCCAACCTGTGTAAAAATGAAGACCTTGCGGCCTTCAGTCAGCCGCAAGTTCGTCACTGAATGCGTACCGCTCCTGAACAGGAACGGCCCGGTTGCTGGCTGGATTTCCAGTCGCCCGTGCGCGCACACGCTGATCTGCCCTGCACTGAACTGTCCTGACCCGGCAGAAGGGCGAGTATCCAACAACCCATAACCCAAGGCATCTGCAAATGAATGCCTTCATTCAACTGTGACTTTTGCATCATTGAATCTGTCCGAGGCCATTGTGTCGGCCGTCAGCGACATGGGCTACACCCAGCCCACCCCCATTCAGACACAAGCCATCCCATTGATCTTGCAGGGCAAAGACCTGCTGGCCGGCGCACAGACCGGCACCGGCAAGACCGCCGCCTTCGCACTGCCGCTGCTGGAAATGCTCTCGCGCCAGCCGCAGGACGAGCGCGGCAAACGCCCGGTGCGTGCCCTCATCCTCACCCCCACCCGCGAACTGGCCGCACAGATCGAGGAAAACATCCGCGCCTACGCCAAGAACCTGCCATTGCGCGCCACGGTGATTTTTGGTGGCGTGGGCATGGCCGCGCAGATCGCCCAACTGAACCGGGGCGTGGACATCCTCGTGGCCACGCCGGGCCGCCTGCTCGATCTGCAATCCCAGTCGCATGCCGATCTCTCCCAGGTCGAATTCCTGGTGCTGGACGAGGCCGACCGCATGCTGGACATGGGCTTCATCCACGACGTGCGCAAGGTGCTGGCCCTGCTGCCCCGGCAAAAGCAGTCGCTGCTGTTCTCTGCCACCTTCAGCGACGACATCAAGCAACTGGCCAACACCCTGCTGAACCAGCCCGAGCAGGTGCAGGTCACGCCGCCCAACACCACGGTGCAGCGCATCAGCCAGGTGATCTGCCCGGTGGGACGCAACCAGAAAAAGGCCGCGCTGCTGCACATCATCACCAGCCGCAACTGGAACCAGGTGCTGGTGTTCACCCGCACCAAGTTCGGCGCAAACCATGTGGCCGAATACCTGAACAAGCACGGCGTGAGTGCCATGGCCCTGCATGGCAACAAGAGCCAGACCGCCCGCACCCAGGCACTGGCCGGCTTCAAGACCGGACAGTTGCGGGCACTGGTGGCCACCGACATTGCCGCACGCGGCATCGACATCGACGAACTGCCACATGTCGTCAATTACGAAATTCCGAATGTGCCCGAAGACTACGTCCACCGCATTGGCCGCACAGGCCGCGCGGGAGCCGATGGCCATGCCATCAGCCTGGTGTGTCTGGATGAAGAAGGCTTCATGATGGAAATCGAACGCTTCACCAAGCAGGAGATTCCCGTGGACATCATGTCTGAATTCGCCCCCGAAGCCGATGAAGTGGCCGAACCCATTGCCATGGGCCGCCAGACCCTCTGGGGTGGTGCAGGCCGCCCACCGGGCCGCGACGTGATGCAGGCTGCCGCCAAGAAAGCCCGCAAGGAAATGCTGGATCGCGTGCGCACCAAAACCCCTCCCTCGGCTTCGCCCCGTTCTGCTCCTGCTGGCGATGCCGCCCAGGCGTTTTCCGATGACGAATCAGGTGGACGGCCAGCGGCACGGCAGGGACAGGGACGCAACCGCGCCGCCACCCCGCATTCAGGCAAGCCGCGCAGTAGTGGCCCGCAGAACCGCCAGGGGCAGGGCAATCGCCCTGCCGGAGGTGGCAATGCAGGCAACGGGCGTGGAGCAGCCCCTCGCAGTGCCGCGCAGGATTACCCAGCCAAGGAACGCCTGCCACTGTTGCGTGAAGATGCCCATCTGGGAACCCAGGCGGGTACCTCGCTGGCCGCACCGCGTCGCAGCGGTGGCACTGGTCAGCCCGACCCCATGCGCACCAGCGTGGACAGCATGACCCAGCGCAATGGCCGCAACCGCAGCCAGCGCGGCTTTGCGGGCGGTGGCGGCGGAGCTGGCCATTTCAACAACGGTCATCCTGCCGCACCGCGTGGCCCCCGCAACAACAACGGCCGCAGCGGTGGTGGCCGCCGGGGTGGCATGGCGTAAACAGGTTCCAAGGCATTCGCACAACGCCTATGACATGGATAACGGGTGTGGTTGCCAACGGGTGGCCACACCCGTTTCGTTTGCAACGAGCCATGCGCCGATGTCTGGGTGGGTGCAGGCCCATGCCTTGAACACGATACAGACCTTTTCCTGCCTGACCGTTCCGGTAGAATAAGGTTTTTAACAGCATCCGACTTTTGCCATGTCTGCCTGGGTTCTACCCGATCACATTGCCGATGTTCTGCCTTCGGAAGCGCGCCACATTGAAGAGTTGCGGCGCACTTTGCTGGATACGGCTTCCACCTATGGCTATGAACTGGTCATCCCGCCCCTGATGGAGCATCTGGAGTCGCTGCTCACCGGCACGGGCCAGGCACTGGACTTGCAGACCTTCAAGGCCGTCGATTCCCTCTCTGGCCGCACCGTGGGCATCCGCGCCGACAGCACCCAGCAGGTGGCCCGCATCGATGCGCACCTGCTCAACCGCCAGGGTGTCACGCGCCTGTGCTACTGCGGCCCGGTGCTGCATACCCGCCCGGAACGCCCCTACGCCTCGCGTGAACCCCTTCAGTTTGGTGCGGAAATCTACGGCCACGAAGGGCGTGAGGCCGATCTGGAAGCCCTGCAACTCGCACTCGACTGTCTGCGGCAGGCCGGTGTGGCTCAGGCCGTTGCCGTCATGGGCGATGTGCGCGTCGCCCGCAGCCTGCTGGGTGGCCTGCTGGTGAGCATGGATATCCTGCGCCAGGTGCATGCCGCGCTCGCTGCCAAGGATGTTTCCGAACTGGCCGTGCTCACGCGCGACTTCCCGGCTGTGGCACGGCAGGCCCTGCTGGCCTTGCCGGGGCTGTACGGCGGCCCGGAAGTGCTGGATGAGGCCCGCCGTGTGCTGGCTGCCTTCCCCAAGGCACTGGCGGTATTGGATGGGCTGCAATGGCTGGCCGACCGGCTGGGGCAACAGGCCGCCGTTTCCTACGATCTGGCCGATCTGCGCGGCTACGCCTATTACAGCGGCATGCGCTTCACCATCTATTCGCCGCATTGCACCGACGCATTGGTGCGCGGCGGTCGCTACGACGAAGTGGGCGCGGCCTACGGGCGCAACCGCCCGGCCGCAGGGTTCAGCCTGGATTTGAAGCAACTGGTCACGGCCGTGCGCAAGCGCGATCTGCGCCAGGCCATTCTGGCTCCCTGGTCGGAAGATGCTGCCCTTCAATCCCTGGTGGCCGAACTGCGCGCCAGTGGCCAGACCGTCATCTTCGCCATGCCCGGCCATGCCAACGAGGCCGAGGAATTCCACTGCACCCGGCAACTGGTGCAGGAGGATGGGCAGTGGCGGCTGCAAGCATGTACCCCTGCCGCCTGAGAGGTACCGTAACGTCATGGGCGCAGGGGCATGGTGCTCCGGCCTGTCAGGATGGCGCGTCACAGGCGGCCGCCATCGCCGATTCGATTTTTTCGTGAAACTGGAACTGAAATGAGCACAACAAAAGGCCGCAACGTGGTTGTGGTAGGCACCCAATGGGGTGACGAAGGCAAAGGCAAACTGGTGGACTGGCTGACGGAAAGTGCCCAGGGGGTCGTGCGTTTCCACGGCGGACACAATGCCGGGCACACGCTGGTCATCAACGGCGTGAAAACCGCGCTGCACCTGGTTCCCAGTGGCATCATGCGCGAAGGCGTGACCTGCTACATTGCCAACGGCGTGGTCGTTTCGGTGGCCAAGCTCATTGAGGAAGTGCAGGGGCTGGAAGCGGCCGGGGTGCAGGTGCGCGAGCGTCTGCGCGTCAGCGAAGCCTGTCCGCTGATTCTGCCTTTGCATGCCTATCTGGACATCGTGCGCGAATTCGCCCGCGAACGTGGTGGCCAGCAGCGCATCGGCACCACGGGCCGGGGCATTGGCCCGGCCTACGAAGACAAGGTGGCACGCCGCGCTTTGCGCGTGCAGGATTTGCTGCACCCCGAACGCTTCGCCGCCAAGCTGCGCGATCTGCTGGACCTCTACAACCACGTTCTGCGCGAGTACCTGAACTCCAGCGAACTGCCCACGCCCGAAGTGCTCCAGCCCTATGTGGAAGGCGGCCAACTGCGCTTCGACCCCATTTACGAAGAAGCCATGCGCCATGCCGAATGGCTGCGCCCCATGATTGCCGACGTATCCGTGGAACTCAATGCCGCCCACCAGCGCGGCGAGAACCTGCTGTTCGAAGGCGCGCAGGGCACGCTGCTGGACGTGGACCACGGCACCTATCCGTATGTCACCTCCAGCAACTGCGTGGCAGGCAATGCCGCTGCGGGTGCAGGCGTAGGCCCCGGCCTGCTGCACTATGTGCTGGGCATCACCAAGGCCTACTGCACGCGCGTGGGCAGCGGCCCCTTCCCGACCGAACTGGAATGGGAAACCCCTGGCACTCCCGGCTACCACATGAGCACCGTGGGCGCGGAAAAAGGCGTGACCACCGGGCGCAGCCGCCGCTGTGGCTGGTTCGATGCGGCACTGCTCAAGCGCAGTGCCCAGGTCAATGGCCTCACCGGCCTGTGCATCACCAAGCTGGACGTGCTCGATGGCCTGGAAACCCTGCAACTGTGCGTGGGCTATGAACTCGATGGCCGCACCATCGACATCCTGCCGCTGGGAGCCGACGACATTGCCGCCTGCAAGCCCCTGTACGAAACCCTGCCGGGCTGGACAGAATCGACGGTCGGTGTCACCGAGTATGCGCAACTGCCATCACAGGCACGCCAGTACCTGGAACGCATCGAAGCCATCACCGGCGTGCCGATTGCCGTCATCTCCACCAGCCCCGACCGCGACCACACCATCCTGCGCCACAAGCCGTTTGAACACGGTCTCTGAAGCCGGATGCTTCCCGATCTCCTGCCCGTCCGTATATGGGCAGGGGTTGCACCACCTCTATCCGCTCCGGCCACCTGGCTCCGGTGCGGGCGCACAGGCCGTTGCTAATGGACTGCCTTTGCATCCTTCCCCCGTCCCACGAAAACCCCCAGGAGTCACCACCATGCTGACAGAAGATGGCAAACACCTGTACGTCAGTTATGACGAATACCACGACCTGATCGAAAAACTGGCCATACAGATTCACCAGTCTGGCTGGGAGTTCGACACCATTCTGTGTCTGGCACGCGGGGGCATGCGCCCTGGCGATGTGCTCAGCCGCATTTTCGATAAACCGCTGGCCATCATGTCCACCAGTTCCTACCGGGCCAATGCGGGTACGGTGCAGGGGCATCTGGACATTGCCAAGTACATCACCACCCCCCGCGCCGAACTGGCCGGGCGTGTGCTGCTGGTGGACGATCTGGCCGACACCGGCCACACCCTGCATGCCGTGGTAGATATGCTGCGGCAACGCTACAGCCCCATCACCGACCTGCGTTCCGCCGTGGTCTGGACCAAGGGCATCTCCACCTTCCAGGCCGATTACTGCGCCGAGCACCTGCCCACCAATCCGTGGATTCACCAGCCCTTCGAGCACTACGACAGCCTGCGCCCGGAAAGCCTGATCGGCAAATGGCACCTGTGACGGAGCCACAGCTCCAAGGCCAAGGCAATTGCCCGCTGTGCGGGCGCGGCAATCAGTGCGCCATGGCCGGTGCTGGCGGTGAAGACGCATCGGCCTGCTGGTGCATGAATACCCACATCAGCGCACAAGCCCTCGAGGCACTGGCACAGCAGCGGCAGGCACAGCCTTCAATTGCCACACCGTCCTGCCTGTGCCTGAGTTGTGCAGCAGGGCAGTGGCATTTGCCTGCGTAGTTCGTCAAACCCACGGGTTTACGATACTGTCCGTAATCAATGGGGTGCTGTTCGCAGTCTTCTGCAAAGCCCGATTGCTATTTCCGATTCAGGCATCCGCACTCCACAGCGTCATGCCGGACTTGATCCGGCATCCAGTTGCGGTGCAAACCATTGGCAACCAAGGTGTTTTTGCCAGCCTAGTCGCTGGATGCCGGATCAAGCCCGGCATGACGATACCGAAAAAGCTCAAAGCTGCTGCAATCGCAGTTGAGATCGACGCATTGCTGCATTGAGCCTCTATATAACACCCACCCCGTCATGGCGATTGGCATGGCGGGGTGGGTGTTTTTCATGGGGTGCCCTGTATGCGCATCGGATTGTTGGGCACTTCGCCAAACACCTGCGGGCTGTAGAGGGCTTCGGCACGGGTGGGGGGCAGGAAGAATTCACCAGGCTGGTTCAGGCGCACCGTGTATTCGTACTCGGTGGTGCCTTGGGGCAGGGCGTGGTAGTACACGCGCATGGCATCCATCTTGCGCTCGACCCAGGCCAGGTGGTAGCTGTCGCTTTCGGCTTCATCGGCGGTGGCCAGGCTGGAGTCACGCCCCAGGCCGCTGCCCAGGATGGTGCTGCCCGCCGGAACCGGGTCGGTGATGGCACTGATGCCGGTGGCCGCGCTGGCGGTGATGCGCAGGTGGACGCGGTAGATGTCGCCCCGGCTCCATTGGCCGGGCTGGCGTTGCACCACAGGGGTGATGGTGCGTGCCACTTGCAGGCCGGAGGCCACTGGCTGCTGGCTGGGCACGGCGGCCAGGGTGCTGATGGTGACCCAGGGGCTGCCGCTGCCCTGCTGTTGCACCCGCAACTGGCTGCTGGCCGGGTTGCCCTTGCGGGCGATGGCATCGGGCCAGTCGAAGTCGATGCGCAGGGGGTTGGCGGCAGTGCTGCCCGTGCTTCCAGTGCTGCCGGAGGGCAGAGCGGGCCAGTCACGGCTGTGCGTTTGCGCACCCAGTTGGCCCTGGAGGCGGCCATTCACCGGGGTGCTTTCATGCAGTTGCGCAAAGCGTTGCAGTGCCAGCGGCCCCCAGAGGTTGGCGACCGTGGTGCTCCACGCGCCGTGGCTTTGCCGTGCCAGCAGGCCGGTGGCAAGCGCGCCCATGTCGTCCTTCCAGGCGGGCAGGGCGGCGGTGACCAGCAGCAGGCGGGCGGCATTGACATCGCCGTTCTGCATGGCCCACCACCAGTGGTCGCTGGCTTCGGTGCTGAACTGGGTTTGCACGCCGGTCTGGAGCAGGCGGCTGCGCAGTTCGTTCTGCACCTGTTGCAGGTGCTGCGCCTGCTGGGGGATTTGGGGCAGATGTTGCAGGATTTGCAGCCAGTCGATCAGCGCGTGGGTGGGCCAGGCACGCGGGTTGATGGCAATGCTCTCCAGCATGGCCGGGGTGGCTGCGCCGTGCTGGGCCAGGGCTGCAATGGCACTGAGCCGGTAGATGGCGGCCTGCTGGCTGCCGGAGCCGATGCTGCGCAGGGGGCTGGCCGTGCGTTCGGTACGGCCTTCGACGAAGCCGGTCAGGCCCTGAATCATCTGCTGGCGTGCGGCATCGGGCAGGCGGAAGTGGCCGGTTTCACCCAGTGCCTTGAGCGTGGCATCGACGGCCAGCAGGTGGGCGGTGAGCAGCGGGCTGCCGTCGTTGTGCTGTTGTGGCGGGAAGTAGCTGGCCAGCCCGTCACTGTCGAGGTAGGCGGGCAGGTCTTCGGCCACGCTGGCCCACAGGGCGGCATCGCGCAGGCCGATGCTCTTGCCATAACGCTGCTCCAGGCAGGCGTAGGGATAGCGTTGCCACCAGTCCAGCACGCCGGGCAGGGGGGCGGCGAGGCTGGCCTGGGCTTCGATGCGCAGGCTGCCGCGCCCTTCCAGAGCCTGGGTGGGCAGGCTGGCTTGCAGTTGCAGCGGCTGGCTGGCCGAGAGCTGGTGCAGGCTGGCTTGCCGCACGGTGACAGGCACGGCGGGCAACAGGGTCTGGGTGCTGCGCAGGCTGTCGCGGATGGTGTTCGAGCCTTCGACGCGGGCATCCAGTTGCCATTCCCAGTGGTCTTGCAGCAATTGTTCGCCCAGCAGCGGGGCCTGCACGCGCCATTGCACGGTCTGCGCGGCTCCGGCGGGCACGTCCACGGTCTGGTCGGGCAGGGTTTGCGTGCCAGCGGGGCCGTTGATGCGGGCAGTGACGGTGGTGCGCTGCGCTTTGCCCGTGCTGTTGCGCAGGGTGAATTGCGCGTCGAAGTGGTCTTTCTCGCGCACGACGGGCGGCAGACCGCTGATGATTTGCAGCTCTTGTGCCACCTGAAGCTCGGTGCTGCCACTGCCGAACTGGCTGGTTCCGGCATCGGCGATGGCCTGGGCATGGAACGTGGTGATGCTGTCGTTCAGCGGCACGGAGACCTTGGCCTTGCCCTGTGCATCCAGCGTGATGCGGGGTTGCCACAGCAGCAGGGTGTCGAACAGTTCGCGGGTTGCGCCGTCCGCGCCACCACCGCCGCCTGCCGGAGCGGCCTTGCGCCCATAGTGGCGGCGGCCCAGCACTTCCATCTGGGCGGTAGCGGTGGCCACGCCCCAGGGACGGGTCTGCATCATGGCTTGCAGCAGTTCCCAACTGGTGTTGGGGGCGAGTTCCAGCAGGGCCTTGTCCACCACGGCGAGGGCGATTTCGGCATGGGCAGCGGGTTTGCCGTTGGGCAGCTTGGCCTCGATCTGGAGCGTGGCGGTGTCGCGGGTGGCGTAGCGTGGCTTGTCGGCCTGGACGCTGACGTTCAGGCGGTGCGCGGCATGGCCAACCTGGATGGCGGCTACGCCCAGGCGATAGGCGGGCTTGCTCAGATCGACCAGCGCAGTGGCGGGCGCGGCTTCGCCCTGGTCGTCACGCCAGGCACGCCACCAGACCACCGGGGCCTTGAATCCCCAGGAGAAGAAGCTTTGCCAGGGCACGTCGCGCAGGCGGCCGCGCACGGCCAGCACGCTGATGTAGGTGTTCGGCCCCCAGTTGGAGCCGACCTTGAGGCTGAAGCTGGGGTTGTCGCCGCTCAACTCGATGACCTGGCTCTCCAGCACGCCTTCGCGCTCGATGGCCACCAGTGCCTGGGCCTTGCGGAAGGGCATGCGCACCTGGAAGCGGGCGGTTTCGCCCGGCTCGTAGGCGGGCTTTTCCGGCAGAACGTCCATGCGGTCGGAGGCTTCGCCATCGAACCACCATTGACCGGCACGGCTGACCCAGATGCTGGTGGTGGCACTGTGGCGACGCTGCTGATCGTCCTGCACGGTGGCAATCAGCTCCACTTCGCCCGATTGCTGGAGGGTGATGCTGCATTCCACCCGTCCGCTGCGGTCGCTCTTGCCTTCGCACACCGTGCCCAGAGTGCGGCTCTGGTACTGGTGGTCGTACTGGTAGAAGCCGCCCACCAGCCGCTTGCGGGTGCTCAGCGTGGTGTGCGATTGCGCGACGACCTGTACGGGAATGCCCGCAGCGGGCTTGCCATCCGGGGTGAGGACGATGGCATGGAGTTTGACGGGTTCGCGCTCGGACACCCAGCTTTCGGTTTTCAGGCCGACCAGCACGCTGGCGGGCCAGATGGTTTGCTGCTGGCTCAGGGTATGGGTTTCACCGCTGGGGTCGGCGTAGGTGATTTCGGTGCGCAGGGATTGGGGCAGGCCCGCCGGAGTGGGCAGACCGGCCAGCGCGATGCGGGCATTGCCCTGGGCATCCAGGGTGAGGGCTTGCTTGTCGAGCACCAGTTGGCGGGTGGTCTCGATGCTGCGGCCACTCTCGCGCGCCTGGCGTTCAGCCGGGGTCAGCGGGCTGGTGAAGCGGTAGTCGGTGTACTGAGCGAACCGGATGTCGTGCGGCTCCAGCAGGGCGGATGCCTGCGCGGGCCAATGCGCCGCCGCGCCACCGGCCACATACTGAAGCTGGACGTTCATGTCTACCGCACTGGCGTGCACCAGCGGGGCATTGCCCACCGGCACAAGGGAGCCACGGAACACCGGCAGGCGGAATTCTTCCACGCGGAAACTGCCGCTGTAGTGGTTCACGCCGTCGCCGTAGAGGCGGATGCTGTAGTGTCCCAGCGGGGCGAGGGCAGGCAGTTTCAGGCTGCTGTGGGCATTGAGGCCGCCATCGGCAGTTTGGTACCACTGCAAGGGCTGGGTGAATTCCTGGCCGCTGCCCTGGTGGGTGACGATCATTTCGGCAGGCGGCTGTTCGGGGGTGGCAAAGCCTTGCAGCGTCGGGCGGCGCAGGTAATGCTTCATCGAGATGGTTTCCCCCGCCCGCAACAGGCTGCGGTCGGTGACGCTGTGGGCGGTCAGGTCTTCGCCCTCGTGGTATCCGTACTGGGTGGGCACGTTGAAACGCCACGGCTCGATGCCGTTCTGCCAGTCGCTCCAGACCAGCCCCAGGTCTTTCTCGTCTGCCGAACGGGCCGTGATGAAGTAGGCGTTGCGGTAGCCGCCATCGGCATATTCGCATTCCGGGGCGGTGCCCCGAATCTGTGGGAACAGCGCGCGTCCCTGCGAGTCGGTCTTGCCTTCGGCCAGCACACTGCCGTCACAGTGATTGACGCGCACCGTGGCATTCTTGACCGGGCGGCCATCGTCCAGCGAAGTCACCCAGGCCAGCGCGTTTTCCTGCCCCAGCTTGAAGTGCACGGACAGGTTGGTCACCAGCACGGCGGTGCGGGCATAGAGCACAGGGGGCGCGCCTTCGGTGGCATCCAGCAGGGCCTTGCCCAGCAGCGGCGAGGCGATTTCCACGATCTGGTAACCCGGCTCCAGCGGAATGCCGACCACTTCGGCTTCCTGCCGCTGGGGGGTGCTGGCAGGGGCGGGGATGCGCAGGGCGCGTGCCTGGGCTTGGGCATTCAGCAGCGAGAGGGTGCGGGTGGGCAGCCAGCCGTCGTCGTCTTCCGATGCGCTGGCGCGGGGCGGCAGTGCGCCAAGGCCAGCCTGCTCGGCCTGTTCGCGGGCGACGTGGTTGCCGGGGCTGAACTGCTCCATGCGGCGCATCCAGTCGAGAATGGAACGGTCGTCCTGCAAGCGCAGCACCTTCAGGGGCAGTTCCGATTCGACCTTGCGCAGGGTCACGGGCAGCAGGGCCGGGGCATCGCGCCCTTCGGCAAAGCGTTCGATGATGGCGAAATCCCCCGAAGCGAACTTGGCCAGCGGCGGGATGTCGCCAGTGGCCACTTGCAGCGGAAAGGCCGCAGCGTTGCGCAGGGGGCGGCTGGCATCGTCTTGCAGACCGGCAGGCACTTCCAGTGTGAATGCGGTGTTGGCCGGGAATGGCCCCTGGAACACCAGCCTGTCCACCGGTGTGGTGGGCGGGGGCGTACCCTTGCCGCTGGCCTCGTCGCCTTCCACGGTGGCCGGCCAGCTTCGTCCGCCGCTGACCAGCCGGAATTGTTCGACCCATTGCCGGTCGAATTCGGCATTGAAGTTCAGGCGCAGGGGCAGCAGGGGGATGCACTTCTGGCTGGCCTGTTCGCGCTGGCAGGTGAATTCGGCGGTGAAGGGTTCACGCACCGTGTAGTCGTGGCGTTCGGCCTGTTGCGATACCACGCCCGCAGGTGAGGCCACGCCCGCGCCCCACACCAGTTGCACGTCCACGCCGGGGCTGAGGCGACGCTGGCAGGCCAGTCCGCGCCACTGCTCGGGAGCCTGTTGTGCCTGCTCCTGGTTGTCGGTGGCTTGCAGGGCCGCCTGCAATTCCACGTCGCTGAGCAGGCGCACGGGAATGCGTTCGCCCACATCGGCGGCTTCGCACCAGACGTTGGCCAGCAGACTTTGCGGCGTGGCCACGCCGGAGGTCTGGATGAGGAAGTGCTGCTGCTCGTCGATGTCGTTCCACGGGTAGGGCAGCACCGTGAGCGGGCGCGGCCCGCCGGTGTCGAAGCGGTGTGTGCCCAGTGCGCTGATGGCCTGTTGGTTCAGCCCCCGGAAGCTGGGGTTCGCGCTGACGGCACAACGCACCCCGGCAGGCAGTGGTTCGGCAAACTCGAACACCCAGCGTTGCGCATTCAGCCAGCGGCCCTGTCCCTGCATCTGCCGGGCATCCGCGCCCTCGCATTGCCATTGCACCGGTGCGGTGGCATCGGGCTGCCCCAGTGCCACCACGGCCTGGGCAAAGTCCACCTGCACCTGCCGCACCTGCGAGACGGAGCCTTGCGGCAAGACGCGCTGCACGGCATTCGCATGGGCCAGCGATCCGCCCAACCCTGCCAGCAGTCCCAGACCGACGAGGAGCGGTGTTTTCCTCGAACGCTTCAATTTCCACACGCGCGATACAGGGGACATGGTCGGTCTCTTTCTGCGGGCATGGCTTGCGACGGGCAAACCGGCCAGCCGGGAATGGGTTGCCAGAACAAGGCCGATTATCGTCCATATATTGCGCAACTGCTCCCGGCCATTCGCGCTGGCCATCAGAGGGAAATGGCCGAACCGGCAAGGGACATGGGGTGTGATGTTTTCGCCCAGTCGCGGGAGGCAGGTCGCCCACACCACCACAAATTCATGGGCACTGCCGCCAAGAATCACATAGAATGCCTGCAATCATGGAACCTCCCTCGGCGGAATCGCTTTCATTTTCCCCTGGCAGCCAGTTGCTCCCGACTGGCTGTTGTCTCGACCGCACCCAGTCCTGCATCCCCATTGACGGGCTGTGTGCCGGTATCCCATCCCCTCTCCCCCTCACTTCAAATGCCGGAGTGCCGCAAGGTGTGACGGCTTTTTATCACTATGGAATGGTTATCTGACCCGGCCGTCTGGATCGGTCTTTTGACGTTGATCGTGCTCGAAATCGTCCTGGGCATCGACAATCTGGTATTCATCGCCATCCTGGCAGACAAACTCCCGCAGCACCAGCGCGACAAGGCCCGCATCATCGGCCTGACGCTGGCACTGGTGATGCGGCTGGCATTGCTGAGCGTGATGGCACAGATCATCAAGCTCACCACCCCGATTTTTGGCTTCTGGATTTTCGATTTCTCCTGGCGAGACCTGATTTTGCTCGGTGGCGGGCTGTTCCTGCTCTGGAAGGCCACGACGGAACTGCACGAACGCCTTGAAGGCGTGCTGCACGCCGGCCCGGCCCGCAAGGGCTACGCCAGCTTCGGGCTGGTGCTGGTGCAGATCGTGATTCTGGACGCGGTGTTCTCGCTGGACTCCATCATCACTGCCGTGGGCATGGTGCAGCATCTGCCGGTGATGATGGCCGCCGTCATCATCGCCATGGTGGTGATGATCGTCGCATCCAAGCCATTGACCCAGTTCGTCAATCGCCACCCCACCGTGGTGGTGCTGTGTCTGGGCTTCCTGCTGATGATCGGCCTCACGCTGGTGGCCGAAGGCCTGGGCTTCCACTTCCCCAAGGGCTATCTGTATGCAGCCATTGGCTTCTCCATCCTGATCGAGTCGCTCAATCAGTGGCGGCAGCGCAACATGCTCCGGCATGAATCGCTCACGCCCTACCGCGACCGCACGGCCCGCACCGTGCTGCGTCTGCTGGGCGACCGTCACGGCCTGGAAGAAACTGGCTCCTCGCAAGCCAGCCAGGTGGCCAACTCCCTGCCCGAAGCTTTCGGCGACGAGGAGCGCAAGATGGTCAGTGGCGTGCTGACGCTGGCCGAACGCTCGGTGCTGTCCGTCATGACCCCGCGTGCCGATGTTGAGTGGATCGACATCACCGCCAGCAAGGAAGACCTGTACCAGCAACTGGTGGCCAATCCCCACGGCCTGTTCCCGGTGTGCGACCGCAACGGCCTGGACAACGTACTGGGCATTGCCCGTGCCAAGGATTTGCTCGCCGATGTGGTGCAGAGCGGTGGCATTGACACCAAGGCCAGCGTGCGCCAGCCGCTGATCGTGCCCGAATCCATTTCCGTCATCAAGCTGACCGAAATGCTGCGCCACTCGCGCCGCCAGATGGCCCTCATCAGCGACGAGTACGGCACCATCCTGGGGCTGGTCACGCCCATGGACGTGCTCGAAGCCATTGCCGGTGAATTCCCCGACGTGGGCGAAGTGCTGGACATCCAGCCTGTGGGAGCCGAGCACTGGAGCGTGGATGGCGGAGCCAACCTGCACGCGCTGGAACAGGCCACCGGCATCCACCAACTGACCGACGAAGACGAGGAGTACACCACCGTGGCGGGCCTGATGCTGCACGAGCTGGAGATGCTGCCGGAAGTGGGCCAGACGCTGGAATACGCCGGTCTGCGGCTGGAAATCACCGAAATGGACGACCGCCGCGTCACCCGTGTGGACGTGCGCAAACTCCACGATGAGCCATTGCAGGCGGAAGGCCAGCAGGGAGCCTGATGCCCTCAGCCAGCCGCTGTGACCGCCGTTTTCGCCCGGCCTGAGACAAAAAACCGCTGTTTTCCCGATTCCTTCCGAATCGCCGCACTACACTAGCGGCTGTACGCAACTGGCGATAGGCAATGGGCTGCCTGCGAGGGGTCTTCCCTCCGGGCAACCGTGCTGATGTGGCATGGATGGCGGCAGGCACACAGGCCTTGCCCCACTCCATCATCAACCACTTGGAAGCGTACCGTCGGCTGTTCTGGATGCCGGTTTGACCCGGACAGACCAGAAAGAGGCATGGCGCACCATCATCGCTCGCCTGGGTAGCCCCGCCCGCATCGCGGGGACTTGCTAGAGACCATAGGACTACCGAAACCATGTACCAACGCAATATTCTGGTTGAACAAGCCGATCCCGAACTGTTTGCAGCCATCACGGCAGAAAACCAGCGTCAGGAAGACCATATCGAACTGATCGCCAGCGAGAACTACGCCTCGCCCGCCGTCATGTGGGCACAAGGCTCGCAACTGACCAACAAATATGCCGAGGGCTACCCTGGCCGCCGTTACTACGGCGGATGTGAATTCGTGGACGTGGCCGAACAACTGGCCATCGACCGCGTCAAGACCCTGTTCGGCGCGGAAGCTGCCAACGTGCAGCCGCACTGTGGCGCGTCGGCCAACCAGGCCGTGTTCCTGGCCTTCCTCCAGCCCGGCGACACCATCATGGGCCTGAGCCTGGCCGAAGGCGGCCACCTGACCCACGGCATGGCCCTCAACATGAGCGGCAAGTGGTTCAACGTCGTCTCGTATGGCCTGAATGCCGCCGAAGAAATCGACTACGAGGAAATGGAGCGCAAGGCCCGCGAATCCAAGCCCAAGCTCATCATCGCCGGTGCCTCCGCCTACAGCCTGCACATTGACTTTGCGCGCTTTGCCCGCATCGCCAAGGAAGTCGGCGCGATCTTCATGGTCGATATGGCGCACTATGCCGGTCTGGTGGCCGCTGGCCTGTACCCCAACCCCGTGCCCCATGCCGATGTGGTCACCTCCACCACCCACAAGAGCCTGCGTGGCCCGCGCGGCGGCATCATCCTGTGCAAGAAAGAACACGAGAAGGCCATCAACAGTGCCGTCTTCCCCGGCCTGCAAGGTGGCCCGCTGATGCACGTCATTGCCGCCAAGGCCGTGGCCTTCAAGGAAGCCCTGCAACCCGACTTCAAGGTGTACCAGCAGCAGGTGCTGACCAATGCCAACATCCTGGCCAGCGTGCTGACCCAGCGTGGCCTGCGCATCGTCAGTGGCCGCACCCAGAGCCATCTGGCCCTGGTGGACTTGCGCGCCAAGAACATCACCGGCAAGGAAGCCGAAGCCGTGCTGGGCGAGGCGCACATCACCGTGAACAAGAATGCCATCCCGAACGACCCGGAAAAACCCATGGTCACCAGCGGCATCCGCGTCGGCACCCCGGCCATGACCACCCGTGGCTTCAAGGACGAGGAAGCCTTCCTCACCGCCAACCTGATCGCCGATGTGCTGGACAATCCGCACGATGCCAAGCACATCGAGAAAATCCGCGAACAGGTGCACCAACTGACCTACCGCTTCCCGGTGTACGGCTGAGCCTGAACCGCCGTATGGACGCTGTTGCCATTCGCAATGGACTGTAGAGGGATGCCATGCTCCCTCCATGCCCCTCGCCTTTGCCCTGTGGTGTTCACCGGGCTGGCAGGGGCTTTTTTGTGCCCGGCCACGCTGCCGCAGGCAGGTGAGCACCCATGAAGTGCCCGTTTTGCAGCCACACCGAAACCCAGGTCGTGGAAACCCGCCTGTCGGAAGACAGCACCTCCATCCGCAGACGCCGCCAGTGTGCAGCCTGCGAAAAACGCTTCACCACCTACGAACGGGCAGAGTTGCTGATGCCTGCCGTGGTGAAGAAAGACGGCCGTCGCGTGGAATACGAAGTCGGCAAACTGCGCAGCTCACTGAATCTGGCACTGCGCAAACGCCCGGTCAAGACCGTGGACGTGGACACCGCCATTGCCCGCATCGAGGAAAACCTCTTCACCCAGGGCAGCCGCGAAGTGCCCTCGACTCTCATAGGCGAATGGGTCATGGGCGAACTGCGCAAGCTCGACAAGGTGGCCTACATCCGCTATGCCAGCGTCTATCGCAGCTTTGACCGCATCGAGGACTTCAAAAGTCTGGTGGACGAAGTGCGGTAGCCACCAAGCTGAGGGGCAGGCAGGGCGATTCTGGCCACGGTGGATGTCCATCACCCCGTCATGCTGGGTTTGTCCACTGCTGTCCGGAATAAATTTCGGAAATGTCTGCAATGCCAAGAACTATCGGATTCTTTTGCGATTTCCACGAAAAGAGAGCCCCATTTTTGAGCGTCGTATTGATCCCCGCCACGTCATGCCGGACTTGATCCGGCATCCAGTGACGACGCTTGCGAAAACACCTTGTTTGCCAATGGCTTGCTTTGCGACTGGATGCCGGATCAAGTCCGGCATGACGATGTCTGGTGCTTTGAGTAAGGCTGCAATGGCCACTTGGCAAACTTCTTCCAAAACGTTCCGGACAGCAGTGCGCGCAGACTGGAATGACGTGCTAGGGCGTGATGCCTTGCGCAAAAACTCAAGCCGATTCCGCAGCAATCTGCCGCCAAAACCGCCGCAAGCAGCATTTGTGTTCGATTGTTGTAAAAATTCGTAAAATATGGAGGGTTTTGGCCTGCTCGTTCGTCTTCCCTATAGAAGGCGAAGGGTTTGTTGAACCCACCGCTGGCAGTTTCACCCGCAACACGGATGCCGTGTGGGTGGACGGCCTCTTTTTGCGATGGCCCCTGTCGCACCCGAACCATGCCACTGAACGGGCATTGCCGGGAGCAGGGGCTTGCCATTTTTCTGCATTGCCATGACCGCACACCACGCCACTCCCGAAACCAGCCGCCGCCTGCGCCTGAAAGCTGCCACCCACGATATTCACGATGTGTTGGATCAACGCATCATGGCCTTCAACCCCTTTGCAGACCGCACGCATTACGCCGATTTTCTGCACACCCAATTCCGCCTGCATCGGGACGTTCAGGCACTGTTCGATGACCCGAATCTGAACCAGTTGCTGCCGCAACTGGGGCAACGCAGCCGTCTGGCACTCGTGGAGCAGGACTTGCAGGACCTGGGCGTTGCCGTACCGGCGCAAAGCCTGCCGCCACCCGCCTTCACCCAGGGGTCTGCCATCGATGCTGCCACGGCACTGGGCTGGCTGTATGCGGTGGAAGGCTCCAATATCGGCGCGGCATTCCTGCTGAAGTTTGCCGCCAAACTGGGTCTGGATGCCAGCCACGGCGCACGCCATCTGGCCCCTCACCCCGATGGCCGGGCTGCCAACTGGCGCAACTTCATTGAACAACTCGATGAGGTATCGCTCACCGCCGAAGAAGAAAGCCGTGCCGTGGCCGGTGCGCAGGCCGCATTTGCCCAGGTGCTGGCCTATGTCGAGCAGTATTGCCCATTGCCTGCCCAGGCTTGAATGAAGGCCATGCCCATGAAATGGCCGCATTCGCCTGCCGCAAAACCTCTGTGGCGTTCGGGACTGGCCGCCGTATTGCTGGCACTGGCAGGCAGTGCCGCTCTCGCCAGCGGTGCAGAGGCCGAAGGACGCACACAGGCCCAGTGGCAGACCCTCTACCAGCAGGCGCAGCAACACTACCAGTCCCAGGATCACGCGGCTGCCGAACAGGCTGCCCGAGAAGCCCTGCGTGTGGCCGAAGCCGGGCAGGGCAATGTCCAGCCGTATATTGCCAGCAGCCTCAACATCCTCGCGCTGGTGCGCCAGCAGCAGGGAGAGCCGGAAGAAGCCGTGGCCCTGTTGCGCCGCGCACTGGAAATCAGCGAAACCGCATTGGGCGAGCATCTGAATACGGCCTCGCTGGCACTGAATCTGGGCAACGCGCTCGATGGCCTGCAACAGCCGCAGCAGGCCCTGCCAGCCTATGCCCGTGCCTTGCAAATCACCGACGCGCTGGCCGATGCCAGCGACCCCCACACGGCACAGGTGCAGCAGGAGGCCCTGGCATCGTTGGGACGTGTCCATGCCGCCCTGGGACAATCCGAGCAGGCGGCGGCCTACCACCAGCGGTTGCTGGAAGGCACGACGGCCCTGCCGCAAGCACGGCATGCCGAAACCCTGTTGCGGCAGGGGCTGGAATTGCAGCAACAAGGGCAACTGGCACAGGCACGCCCGCTGCTGGAACAAGCCGTGCAGCTCTACCAGGCACAGGCCGAACCGGGGCAAACGCCCCATGGCAGCCGCATCAATGCCCTGTCCGCGCTGGCGGCCCTCTACCAGCAGCAGAATGAATACGCATTGGCCGAGCCGCTGCATCGCCAGGCCGTGGAACTGCGCCGTGCCGCCAACCCGCAAGACCCGGCACTGGCCGGACACCTCAACGAACTGGCGTTGTGGCACTGGCAACGCAAGGAATACGAACAGGCCCGCCCACTGCTGGAGCAGGCACTGGAGCTGGCACGGCAACACCAGGGCGACGTGAGCCTGCCTGTGGCCCATATGACCAGCAATCTGGCGCAACTCGAAGGCGTGCAGGGCCATGAAAACCCATCGAAGACCTTGCACCAGCAGGCATTGGCCCTTTTTGAGCAACTGCCACGCGAACAACCGGTGCTGCTGGGGCAGGCGCAAACCCTGAATTTTCTGGCAGGATTCGACTACCGCAAACGCCGCTTTGGCGAAGCCGAAGCACAGTTTCTGCAAGCCCTGAATCTGCTGGAGCAGGCCGTGGGCACGGATGACGAACGCCTGTTGCCCGTACTGGAAAATCTGGAAACCCTCAAAATCAGCCAGGGCCGATCTTCCGAAGCCGCACAGTATCGCCGTCGGGTCGAACGCATCAAAGAGGCGCAGAAGCCATAATGCCACCCACGCCCATGCCCGTTGTGGCGATGGCCACCGAGCCGGAGATCGCATCCACACGCTCGCGCTCCAGGTGGATGCGTGGCTTCTGGCTGCTGGTGGCCGTACTCAGTCTGGGGCTGGCATGTGTCGGGCTGGTCGTGCCGGGCCTGCCCAGCACCGAATTTGTGCTGCTCTCTGCCTGGGCGGCGGCACGCAGTTCCACGCGTTTTCACCAGTGGCTGCTGCACCATCGTTTGTTTGGAGCCATGCTGCGCCACTGGCAACAGGGCAAAATGGTCAGCCGCAAGGCCAAGTGGGCGGCCACCGCTTCCATGTCGGCCTGTGCCGTGCTGATGGTTTTGACCGTGCCGCACCCCTGGTTCGTCGCTGCCGCCATTGCCTGCATGGTTGGCGTGCAAGTCTGGCTGTGGCGCAGACCGGAGCCTGACAATGCCAATGCCATGGGCCGCTCGGTCATGGCCAATTCTGAAACCCGAAAAGGAACAAAGACAATGGGACGATTCTGCATCATGCTGGCCGCCTTGCTCGGAGCCAGCGGCGTGGTCATGGGAGCCTACACCGCCCATGGACTGGGCTTTATCGCATCCCCCGAAGCCCGCGAAGCGGCACGGGCCAGCATGCACACCGCCGTCAATTACCAGTTGCTGCACTCGGTCGTGCTGCTTGCCGTGGGGCTGTGGTTCCGCCTCACCGGGGGCAACCGCATTCTGGTGGCAGCAGCCTTGCTGTTTCTGGCAGGCATACTGCTGTTCAGCGGCCTGATCTACCTCCAGACCCTCACCAGCATCCAGACCCTGCGCCCATTTGTGCCCTGGGGCGGCTCCAGCCTCATTCTGGCGTGGCTCACGCTGGGAGCAGCCGCCTGGGGGGCGGGGGGCAAATCGGTGCAGTAGCCTACTCAAGAAAAACGAATATCACGCATTGATTATTTTTTGTAGGGCCGCTCATAAAGAATCCAGCGGGCTGAGCACGCCGCGCCCACCTTTATTGAGCACATGGGTGTAAATCATGGTAGTTTTCACATCGGAGTGTCCCAATAGCTCCTGCACGGTGCGAATGTCATAACCCGCCTGTAGCATGTGCGTGGCAAACGAATGGCGCAGTACATGCGGTGTACAGGGTTTGGCTATACCCGCACGCTTGGCCGCAGCAGCCACTGCTTTTTGTATCGATTGCTCGTAAATATGATGCCTGCGCCGCTTGCCCGTGCGCGGATCGTCTGAAAGCACCGGGCTGGGAAATACATATTGCCAACCCCAGGCACGCGCCGCTGCCGGGTATTTCACCGCCAGAGCATCTGGTAAATACACCTCGCCCAGGCCGCCCCCCAAATCCTTGTGATGCAGTACCCGTGCCTTTTGTAATTGCTCCTGCAAAGGAACCAGCAGATTTTCAGGTAATACCGTCACCCGGTCTTTGTTGCCCTTGCCCTCGCGTACCATGATTTCACGGCGCGTAAACTCAATATCCTTCACACGCAAGCGCAAACACTCCAGCAGGCGCATTCCTGTGCCATACAGCAAAGAGGCCACCAGCCACATCGTGCCATTCATTTGCAACAGCAGATCCCGTACTTCGCGCTGCGTCAGCACCACCGGCAAACGACGCGACGCTCTGGCTGCCACCACCTCGGCCAGCCAAGGCAAATTCTGCTGTAACACCTCTTTGTACAAAAACAGCAAGGCAGCCTTGGCTTGATTCTGCGTGGAAGCAGAAACGCCCCGCTCCACTGCCAAATAGCTTAAAAAAGCAGTGACATGCTCCACACCCATCTCAGCCGGATGCCGCTTCCCATGAAACAAGATGAAGCGACGAATCCAGTCCACATAAGCCTGCTCCGTACGAATGGAATAGTGACGTACCCGAATCGCTGCACGTACCTGATCCAGCAGCTTGACCGGCCTGTCCCTATCTTGCGACAATGGTGTCGCTGATACAGTTGGTGATCTATCCATCCGCGAAATTTTAGGCGGTCTAAATCACCAAATGCAAACATTTTTCGAGTATAGTGGCAGTCAATTCATTGACATAGGCCGCTGGTTTTCTGTAGCATCAGTAGGTCTAAATGTAGTTAGGTGGCATGGGCAACTCTGCCCAATGCGTGGGGTGAACGATCGCACGGCCATGTTCGCCAAGCTCTGCAATCGCAAAGGCTTCGTCGCCCGTGTACGGGTTTTTTACCCATCGCCCTACGTGCATGTCTCCGCCGTCTTTGTACAGCAGTAATTGCTTGTCATGTGGCGCTGTCGCAATCGGCTGCCATTTGCCTGCGGTTTGTGCAAACTCAACGATCTCGTCAATGCCAAGTTCATCCCATCCATTCATCGCGTCGGCTTGCGCATTCCACTGCTTTTTCAGTTCGTCAATTCCCACTTGCTGTTCCTCGTATTTGTGGTGGCGTTCCGCCTAACAATTCGCTCAACCCGACGCCGTTTCACGGCGCGGGTTAGCTCCGGTGTTAGTCCAAAGGAGAACGTAGCATGAGTTTTTGGAAGAAAGCCGGTGATCTTGCGTTGAAGGCAGGAAGTGCGGCATTAAGCGAAGCGAAAGCCGCAGGGGAACGTACGAAGCAGTACAAAGAAGAAATGCCGCTCAAGGGTGATGACGAGCTGTTTCGTATCGTTCAACGGGAAAGAACAAGCTCTATGCTAAAAGCTGGCGCCGCGATGCAGGAACTAAAGAGTAGAGGCTACTCGCCAGAAGAAATCAAAGAGAGAATTTCTTAAAAATAGAAAAGAAAGGTATTTCAAATTATGTCTTGTAGTCACTGTGGTGCCGGTAATCACACTCTTAGAAATTGTCCAAACGTCAATCGTTGCTCCGTCTGCAATAAACCTGGGCACAACGCACAAACATGTCCTGAGGCACGTCGTTGTAGTATCTGCAATGGCAGGGGGCACGATGCTAGAAATTGTCCTGTAAAAAAATAAATTCAATCTAACCCGGCAGTCAAGCGGACTGGCCTACGGCCAGCCGCTTACTTTGGCCGTTAGCCACTCAGGGGACATCATGGCGTTGATCTTCTTCAACATCGGCTGGATGAATAAGTACAACGGCATTGCTGGCGATTCGATTGAACGCGGCGGAAAGTACAATCAGCACTCTATCGGTCATGAAGTTTGTAATTTCACTAATAACAAAGGCACCCTGTACGGGTACGTGCAACCCGTCGGAGAGTCAATAAAAATCGAGAAGCTTGGTGCTTCCAAGCAGGATGACCGTATTGATGGTGTGACAGTCGTTTGGACAGCCGGCCCCGAGAGTGGCGGCACAGTAGTTGTAGGCTGGTACAGAGAGGCAACGGTATACCGCAATCTCCAAAGGATAAAAAGCCCGAACAAGCTACAGACAGAGAACGGCGTAACCTACTTTAGGGCCAATGCCTCAGCAGAAAATGCTGTACTACTTCCTGTAGAGCAGCGGGAGTTGATTATCCCGCGTGCCGTAAAGGGTGGCATTGGGCAAAGCAACGTTTGGTTTGCGGAGAGCAAAGAAAGCCGGAAACTTGTAGAACAAGTCACGGCTTTGATTGATAGAAAGATATTCGAACCGCTCCCCGACGTTGACCAAAGCAAGTCTATTCAAGAAGGCAACCCAAGATTGGTAGCTCACTTGAGGCGAGAAAGAAGTGCGGCAATTGTAAAGGCAAAGAAAGCCGCAACGCTTAAAGCAACAGGAAGGCTGTGCTGTGAGGTCTGCGATTTTGATTTTCAAGAGACTTACGGCGAGATTGGTGAGGGGTTCTGCGAGGTTCACCATCTCCTGCCACTCTCTAAATCTGACGGAAAAACTAGAACAGAGTTAAAGGATCTGGCGGTAGTTTGTTCAAACTGCCACCGCGTAATCCATCGTACAGACCCAATGCTCAGCATAAGCAAGATGAAAGAGCAGATAAGTCGCAGCCGTGGCTAACAATTCATTCAAGCCGAAGCCGCTTCGCGGCGCGGCTTAATTCAGGCTACAAGGGCTTCCCCACCGTAGCAAGCAATAAAACTCCCCCCTGAATCATTGCCATGCAATGGTTCAGGCCTGTTGGCGTGCCTGTCTCTCATTTCCACCAATACTCTGTTTGGAGCCTGGGTCGATGATGTCTCGGTAAAGGGCTGTGGACGGCGTGACTACAAACGGTCATTGATGCAGCCTTCGTTTGCTGGCTGCAAACCCTGATGAAAGACGCGCGCAAGGGGCTCCATTCGTTAGTCGGGGCTGGGGGCATGGTCTGCCTCTTTCCCCATTGAATTAACCGAGCATTCCCCTGCGCAGGTCCTGACCTTTACTTGCTTCTCATCAACGATGGCCTCTCTCACGGTGGTCGGCTTTTCTCCCTCTGTCTGACTACCCATGCTCTGCTCTAGGTGGGCAGCTTGAAGTGCTCTCCTTTGCTCAGCACCGCCCAGCACAGGCGTGCGTTCTTGGCCGCTATCGCAATCACTGCCTTCCAGTATCCTCTGCGCTCTGCCACGCTTCTGGCCCAGCGACTGATGCTGTCTTGCTTGTCATAGCCTCCAGCCTCTGTTTTGCGCATGGCCGCAGCCAGCACGGCCCTGGCTCCCAGGGTGAGCAGACTGCGCAAGTAGCGGTCTCCCGTCTTGGTGATGCGCCCCAGCCTGCTTTTGCCTCCCGAGCTGTACTGGCCCGGCACCAGGCCCAGCCATGCACTCAACTGTCTGCCATTGGCAAAGTCGTGACCGTTGCCTATGGTGCTGATGAGTGCGCTGGCAGTCGTCTCTCCAATCCCACCGAGTTGCATGAGCTGCTGGGCCTGGCTGTGTTGGCGGGCCATGCTGGCAATGTGGCGGTCGTATTGGGCAATTCGCGTATCCAGATGCTGGACTTCATCGAGCAAGTCGGTGATGACGGTACGCGCCCAGCCCGGCAGGGCTTCGAGGTGTTGATGGCCTTGCTGGCGTACCGTGGCCGCCTTCAGTGGCATGACAATGCCCAGCTCACTGTACAGACCCCGGATGCGGTTGATGGTGGCGGTGCGTTGTTCAATGTAGCCTTGCCGTGCGCGATGCACCATGAGCTGGCCTTGCTGTTCTTCGTTCTTGATGGGCACAAAGCGCATGTGCGGGCGGCTGACGGCTTCGCAGATGGCAGCCGCATCGGCAGCGTCGTTCTTGCCGCGTTTGCCTGAGAGTCGGTATGGAGCGACGAACTTGGGGGCGATGATGCGCACAGTGTGGCCCAACTTCTGTAATTGCCGTGCCCAGTGGTGGGCACCGGAACATGCTTCCATGCCAATCAGGCAAGGCGGCAGGCTGGCGAGAAGGTCGAGCAGTTTGGCGCGACTGACGCTGGGGCGTACCAGTTCGGGTTTGCCTGCGGCATGGATGCCATGCACGGCAAAGATGTTCTTGGCCAGGTCGATTCCTACGGTGATAATTGCCATTTTCTTTCCCC
>NZ_FQUZ01000014.1 GCF_900129055.1 Lampropedia hyalina DSM 16112 | reverse complement strand
AATTCACAAGTTCACAACGAACCTTGTAAAAAACAACGCCGCCATTTTCGTGGGCGACGTGGCCAGTGCAAAACTTGTCAAAACCAGCATAGCCAAAAGCACGCTGGACGCGGGCTGGTCGTCATTGAAAACCGCTTTGGAATACAAGTGCCATCAGGCCGGAGTGGTTTTTGAGGAAGTGAACGAAGCGTATTCAACCCAGACCTGTTCTGCTTGTGGCGGTTTGCCGCCGTCGAGGCCCAAAGGTATCGCAGGTCTTGGAATAAGAGAATGGACGTGCAGCGACTGCGGGGCGGTACACGAGCGCGACGTGAACGCAGCACGGAACATTCTCGCGGCAGGGCATTGCCGTCTCGCTGGAGGAATCCCCTGCCTTTAGGCTGGGGAGGATGTCAAATTCAGGCATTCCCCGATCGTGCATAATTCCCAGCCATGCAAGACACACCCAACGCCGACAGTGCCGAGCTGAAGAAATTCTCGGACCTCGCCCACAAATGGTGGGATGCCACCGGTGAATTCCGGCCACTGCACCAGATCAACCCGCTGCGGCTGGAATGGATCGACCAGATCGCCCCACTCCAGGGCCAGCGCATTCTGGACGTAGGCTGCGGCGGCGGCATCCTCAGCGAAGCCATGGCCCGCAAGAATGCCGCCAGCGTGCTGGGCATCGATCTGGCCGAAAAATCCCTCAAGGTGGCACAACTTCACGCACTCGAAGCAGAAGTCACCAACCTTGCCTACCGCCACGTCAGTGTCGAAGCACTGGCCGACGAGCAGCCCGAGAGCTTCGACATCGTTACCTGCATGGAAATGCTGGAACACGTGCCCAGCCCCGCCTCGGTGGTGCAGGCCTGCGCGCGCCTGGTCAAACCGGGCGGCACAGTGTTCTTCTCCACCATCAACCGCAACCCCAAGTCCTGGCTGTTCGCCATCGTGGGCGCGGAATACATTCTCAACATCCTGCCGCGCGGCACCCACGAATTCGCCAAGTTCATCACCCCCAGCGAACTGGCGCGCTCCATCCGCGATGCCGGGCTGGAACTGCACACCAGCAAGGGGCTGCAATACAACCCCATCACCCAACGCTACTGGCTCAGCGACAACACCGATGTCAATTACATGCTGGCCACCCAAAAGGCCACCGCATGAGCACCCACACCCTGCTGCCCCACAAACCCGAAGCCGTCCTGTTCGACCTCGATGGCACCCTCATCGACAGCGTCGAAGACCTGGGCCAGGCCGCCAACATCCTGCGCCAGCACCACGACCTGCCGAACCTGCCGGTGGCACTGTACCGCCCGCTGATTGGCAGCGGTGCGCGCGGCATCCTCACCGCCGCCTTCCCCGACACCGACCCGAACAGCACCGAATTCGACCAGCTCTGCACCGATTTCTACGACCTCTACGCCCAGTGCATGGGTCAGCAGACCCGCACATTCGAGGGAGTCGATGCGCTGCTGCGCACGCTGGAACAGCACCAGATTCACTGGGGCATCGTCACCAACAAGTCCGAACGCTTCGCCATTCCACTGATTGCCGCGCTGCCCGAACTGCGCCACGCGCCCATACTCATCTGCGGCGACACCCTGGAACACGCCAAACCCCACCCCCTGCCCTTGCAGGAGGCGGCACGGCGACTGGGCGTATCGCCCACCCGCTCCATCTACGTCGGCGACGACCGGCGCGACATGCTCGCTGGCCAAAGTGCCGGCATGCGCACCGTCGCGGCACTGTACGGCTTCATCCCCAGCCCCGAAGCCACCCTGGACTGGCCTGCCGACCAGCGCATCGACCAACCACTGGACTTGCTCAATCTGCTGCATCTGGCGTAGAATGGCAAGTTCCTCTGGGGCTGTCCTGGTTTCGACGTGGGTACGGGTTCGGAGTGGCGCATGTCGAGCTTGGGTCACGCTCGTAAATCTCGATTCAAAAAACTAACTGCAAACGACGATCGTTTCGCACTCGCCGCTTAAATCCGGTGAGCCTTGCAACAGCACGCTGATGGGCTGGGCAAAAAAGTCGCAAGACTTCTAGCTGCAAGGTAATTCACATCAGCTGGCCTTGTTCCGGGCATCTTGGGGCAAGGCGAGACTCAAGGATGCTGGCCTCTTGTGCAGCGTGTGGCTGCGCGGCATGAGGGGCGAGATCAAAACAGACCACTAAGCATGTAGAACTGCCCGGCAAAGGCTTGCGGACGCGGGTTCAATTCCCGCCAGCTCCACCACTGATTCGCCAAGGCCACCCGCTGACACTCAGCAGGTGGCCTTTTGTCATCTGGCAGCACAGTTTCCTGTGTGAAATTGCAAAGATTTTTCGCCTGAAAGGAATCTTCCCGTGAACACCCACTTCTGGAGTGATGGCATTGCCACGCTGGAGCCTTATGTGCCGGGCGAGCAGCCGCGTGTGGCCAACCTGGTCAAGCTCAACACCAACGAGAACCCCTACCCGCCTTCGCCCCGCGTCGCCCCGGCGATGGCCCAGGCCGCAGAGCATCTGCGCCTGTACCCCGACCCGCAATCGCTGGCACTGCGCCAGGCCATTGCCCACTACCATGCGGCTGATGGCATCACGCCGGATCAGGTGTTCGTGGGCAACGGCTCGGACGAAGTGCTGGCCCATGCGTTCCGGGCGTTCTTCGTGCATGGCGGCTTGCCGTTGCTGATGCCAGACATCAGCTACAGCTTTTATCAGGTCTATTGCCAGCTCTACGACATTCCCGCGCAGACAGTGGCCCTGCGCCCCGACTGGCAGATCGGCGTGGCCGACTATGCGGCCATCGGCAGCGAATCGTCGGCTGGCGTGGTCATTGCCAACCCCAATGCCCCCACCGGCGTGGCCTTGCCATTGGCTCAGGTAGAAGCACTGTTGCAGGCATTCCCGCAACGGGTGGTTCTGATCGACGAAGCCTATGTGGACTTTGGTGGCGAGTCGGCCATCGCGCTGGTCAATCGGTACGCCAACCTGCTGGTGGTGCACACACTGTCCAAATCGCGCTCCCTGGCCGGTCTGCGCGTGGGTTTTGCCATCGGCCAGCCGCATCTGGTGCAAGCCCTCACCCGCGTGAAGGACAGCTTCAACTCCTACCCGCTGGACCGTCTGGCACAGGCAGGGGCGCAAGCGGCCTACGAGGACGTGAATTACTTCACCGAATGCACGCAGGCCATTGTGCGCACCCGCGAACAATTGAACGCACAACTGCGCCAGCGCGGTTTCGAGGTGCTGCCATCGGCCACCAACTTCGTGTTTGCCCGCCATCCAGACCATGCCGGTGCCGACATCTTTGCCGCACTGCGGGTGCAAGGCGTGCTGGTGCGGCATTTCGCCAAGCCGCGCATTGCCCAGTTCCTGCGCATCACCATCGGCACACCCGAACACAGCCAGGCCCTGCTGGATGCGCTGGATGTGTTTCTGGCTTCTTCAAACGGTGGCGCATCACCCCAGCGATAAACCACCAAAAAATCCGCCCGAACCAAAACCATGCTGCACAGCAAAACGGTAAAATGGGCGGCTTTTCTTGCAAAAGTGGTTCCTGCGCATGGCCTTTACGGTTATGTGACTTGGTGCTACTGCTGCATCCATTTTCATTTCCCCACTTACTTTTTCCGGGATTTTTTCATCATGGCAATCGAACGCACCCTCTCCATCATCAAGCCCGACGCAGTGGCCAAGAACGTCATCGGCCAAATCTACACCCGTTTTGAAAACGCTGGCCTGAAGATCATCGCTTCCCGCATGGCACACCTGTCCCGCCTGGAGGCCGAGCAGTTCTACGCCGTTCACAAAGAGCGTCCTTTCTTCAAGGACCTGGTGGATTTCATGGTGTCCGGCCCTGTCGTGATTCAGGTGCTGGAAGGCGAGAACGCCATCCTGAAGAATCGTGAACTGATGGGCGCAACCGACCCCAAGAAGGCCGACGCTGGCACCATCCGCGCCGACTTTGCCGACAGCATCGATGCCAACGCCGTGCACGGCTCCGATGCAGCAGAAACCGCTGCCGTGGAAATCGCATTCTTCTTCGCTGGCCTGAACGTGTACTCGCGTTAATCCGAGGCTTAGAACGTGCTTACGATCTCGTCCCGAAGCTGTATGGCTACGCCATACCCTATGGGTTGCACCTCAAGAACCGCATCTGCGGCGTTGAAAATCCTCGCCGGGCCACCAGCCCGGCTGTGGTTTTCGCCTTGCAGCTACGGTTCTTGAGGCACAACAGCACTCGCGCCGAGATCGTAAGCACGTTCTTAGAACCTGTTCATAGGGGCATTCGCTGCCCCTGCTCTCCGGTTCCAACCGCACGGTGCTGTGTTGCGCCGTGCGGTTTTTCGTCATGGCAGAACGCGCATCGAGGCATTGCCGCATTCGGCCACACATAGTATTCTTGGGGAGCGTTTTCCTGACGATCCCACTCTCTCGCACCGCCCTGCCAGGGCACAGAACCATCTCATGACCACGACCGCACCCACTCTCGTCAATCTGCTCAATTTCGACCTGCCAGGGCTGGTGCAGTTTTGCGACCAGATGGGCGAGAAGAAATTCCGGGCCGTACAGCTCTACCGCTGGATTCACCAGCGCGGTGTCTCCGACTTCGAGCAGATGACCGATCTGGCAAAGTCCCTGCGCAGCAAGCTGCAAAGCCGCGCCGTGGTGCAGGCACTGCCGGTCATCACCGAACAGGCTTCCAGCGACGGCACGATCAAATGGCTGTTCGATGTGGGTGCGGGCAATGCCGTCGAGGCGGTATTCATCCCCGAGAAAGACCGTGCCACGCTGTGCGTGTCCTCCCAGGCCGGGTGCGCGGTGGGCTGCCGTTTCTGCTCCACCGGCCACCAGGGTTTCAGCCGCAACCTCAGCACCGCCGAGATCATCGCCCAGCTCTGGTGGGCCGAGCACCATCTGCGCCAACGCTTCCAGACCGGGGAGCGCGTCATCACCAACATTGTCATGATGGGCATGGGCGAGCCGCTGCAAAACTTCACGGCACTGGTTCCGGCTTTGCAGACCATGCTCGACGACCACGGCTATGGTCTCTCGCGCCGCCGCGTCACTGTTTCCACTTCCGGTATCGTGCCGATGATGGATCGCCTCGCGCAACAGGCCCCGGTGGCCCTGGCCGTGTCCCTGCACGCACCCAATGACCCACTGCGCGACGACCTGGTGCCACTGAACCGCAAATACCCGCTGGCCGACCTGCTCGATGCCTGCCAGCGTTACCTGGAGTTCGCCCCGCGCGACTTCATCACATTTGAATACTGCATGCTGGCCGGTGTGAACGACCAGCCCGAACATGCGCGCCAACTGATCGCCCTGCTCAACCACCACGGCAAGGGCAGCAACTGGTGCAAGCTCAATCTGATTCCGTTCAACCCGTTCCCACAATCGGGCCTGCTGCGCTCCAGCAACCAGGCGGTGGAAACCTTTGCGCGCCTGCTCTCCGAGGCCGGCATTGTCACCACGGTGCGCAAGACCCGTGGCGACGACATCGACGCAGCCTGCGGCCAGTTGGCTGGTGAGGTGCAGGATCGCACCAATGCCGCCCAACGCATGAAGGCCCAGCGCACCATCGCGCTGGTGCCTGCCGCTGCCGGGGCGTAATCAGCCATGGGATGGCGGCTGCGCATGTGCTGCCAGTTCCTGCAAAAGCTGGGAAAAACGGTGCGCAGTCCACCGGGCCATCTCACCCAGGGGCCGCCCCTGGAACCACAGCATCCGCACCGACAGCAATGGCAGGGCCAGTGAAGGGCAGTGGACGGCGCGCAGTGGTTTGGGCAGGGTCTGGTACTGGGCGATATTGACGGGCAGAATCGCCCAGCCCAGATCGTCCGCGACCATTTCGGCAATGCTGTAGAAACTGTCGGAACGCCATACCTTCGGGCTGTAGGCGGTTTCCTGCACATCTTCGGCGTGCATTACCAGTTGGCGGTAACGTGCCAAATCCTTGCGCCGCACGGGCTGCTTCTCCAGCAGCGGATGCCCGCTGGCAACGAACACACCCTGCGGCAATGCCCCCAGATGGCGTTGATCGAAGCAGTCGCGCAACGGCCCCCGGTCGAAGTGAAAAGCCAAGTCGGCACGGCCCTGGCGCACATAGTCGGCCACCTCGGTGGCCGTGCCATTGAGCAAGGTCAGCTCCAGATGCGCCGCCCGCCGCGCGATCTCGCGGATCAGGGTGCCGACTGCGGCATAAGGCAAGGCTTCGTCGAAGGCCAGTGCCAGCCGGGCTTGACCCTCCTCTGTCAATGCCCGCGCACGCTGCTCCAGCGCGTGCGCCTGGCGCAGCAGTTCCCGCGCTTCCCGCAACAGCACCTGGCCGGCATCGGTCAAGGTTGCGCGGTGTCTGGAGCGGTCGAACAGTTCCACGCCCAGATCGGCCTCCAGCAGGCCAATGGCCGTGCTCACCGCCGACTGCGCCTTGCCCAGGTGGCGGGCCGCCGCGCTGATGGAGCCATGCTCCACGCTGGCCACAAACTGGTTGAGTTGCTCCAGATTCCATTGCACGACACTCTCCATCTGTTTCAGAGATGGATATTATCTTTTTGAATATCTTGAGCAGATGGAGAATGACAGCATGATTTACCTATTTTGCAAAAGAGAATGATTATGTGGGTGCGTTCCTGGCTGTTTCTGCTGGCTGCTGTGGCCGCCGAGGTGATGGGTGTGACCGTCATGAAACTGGTGGCCGAATCGGGCTCGCTGGTGGCACTGCTGTTCATGTACACGATGATTGGCCTGTCGTTCTGCTTTCTGGCCGTCACCATGAAGCACTTGCCGATGGCATTGACCTACGCCACCTGGGAGACGCTGGGCCTGCTCAGCATTGCCCTCATCGGCCTGCGCTGGTTTGGGGAAAGCCTCAGCCTGTGGAAGCTGCTGGGCATGGGCGTGCTGCTGTTGGGTGTGGTGCTGGTGACGCTGGGAACCCCCAAGGCCACCGCCGCAGAAACAGGAGCCTGAACCATGCAGAATGCCCAATGGATACACTACGCGTTCATGACGCTGGCCATCTTCCTGGAAGTGGCCGCCAATATCTTCATCAAATACTCGGATGGCTTTCGCAGGCGGTGGATGGGCGCGTCGGGCATCGCCTGTATCCTGGCCTCGTTCACGGCCCTGTCCCAGGCGGTCAAGGGCATTGATCTGTCAATTGCCTATGCCCTCTGGGGCGGTACCGGCATTCTGCTGACCACCATTGCCGCACTGATACTGTTCCAGCAGAAACTCAGCCGCACGGGCTGGCTGGGCATTGCCTCGATTGTCGTGGGCATTTCCCTGCTCAAGCTGGCCTGACTGCCCGCCCTGCATCCATGGCGGTTGTGACATTCAGGTGCCGCGCAAAACTTTCAAACTGTGATTGTTCAACCATAATGGCAGGCTGCGGCCACAGGGGCCACTCCTGCTGGCAGTCATTCATGTTGAAAACCGGTTTTGTTCGTTCACCCAGGAGCATCTATCTCAATGCCATTGCGATTGCCCTTGTTTCATGCAGTAGGCCCCGCCTGGCGTTGCGTCTGCGCTGTGGTGGCAGGCTGCGCCACCGCCCTGCTGCTGTCGGCCTGCGCCACGCCGGATGCAGGGTCGGCCAGCCGTGAGGCTGCACGGAACACCTCGTCCGCATCCCCCGAAGTGCAGCGTGCGGCCCGCACCCGGCTGGACCTTGCCACCAGCTATCTGGAGATCAACCGGCTGGATGTGGCCCTGGAAGAAGTGAGCTATGCACTGGCACTCGACCCGGGCATGACCGATGCCTATCTGGTGCGCGGGCTGGTGCTGGCACAGCGGCAGGACTTTGCCGCAGCCAAGGCCGATTACGAGCGTGTGCTGCGCGTGCGCCCCGACGATGCCTATGTCATCCACAATATGGGCTTCCTGCTGTGCCAGCAAAAACAGTACGATGAAGCGCAGGACTGGTTCCATCGTGCCCTGGCCATTCCCGGCTACAGCAGCCGCGCACGCACGTTGATGGCGCAAGGGCTGTGTTTTCAGGCAGCAGGCAAGAGCCATCAGGCCATCGATGCCCTGACGCAGGCGCACGCACTGGAGAGCGGCAACCCGGTGGTGGCCTACAACCTGGCGGCCTTGCTGTACGGTCGGGGCGAGGTGGCCAATGCCCAGGTCTATCTGCGCAACCTGAATGCCTCGGACCTGGCCAACGCCGAAACCCTGTGGCTGGGCATCAAGGTGGAAAATGCCATGGGCAACGCCATTGGCGTGCGCGAACTGGGCAATCTGCTGGGACAGAAGTTCCCGCTTTCCCGAGAATACTCGTTGTATGAGCGAAAGGCTTTTTATGAATGATGTGGACACTTCCGGTCTGACTCCCCAGTCTGCCAATGGCGCAGGAACTGCCGGGCACACGGCAGGCAGCCTGTTGCGGCAATACCGCGAAGAACGCGAAGTGGAGCTGTCGCAACTGGCGGCTGTGCTGAAGGTACGTCCCGAGAAGCTCCATGCACTCGAAAGCGACCAATACGACCAGTTGCCGGGGCTGGTGTTCTGCCGCTCGCTGGCCATGAGTGTGTGCCGCCTGCTCAATGCGGATGCAGCTCCGGTGCTGGCCCTGCTCCCGGCGGTGGCCGCCGATGCCAACAGCCAGTTGCACCTCGAACGCTCGCGGGCCATAGTCAGGAACCATTCCACGCCATTCGCCTCCTCGTCGCCCTCGCTGCTTCAGGGCAAAGGCTCGCGCATCGCGCTGGCGGTGGCGGCCTTGCTGGTGGCAGGCACCGTGGCCTTGTACGTCTGGCCTTCGGATGAAGGCAACCCGGTCGAACGCACCTCCAGCACTGGCACCCGCTCGGAAACCATCATTCCCCCCAGTCTCCCAAGCACTGCGGGCACCCGCACCAGCCCCCCCCCGGTGACGGCTCCCGCCAACACTGCGGCTACAGGGGACGACCCCATTCTGAACCTGGTCACCGGCCTGCCTGCCCTGTCGGGCACCACACCTCCGACGGCCGTCGCCGATCTGGCCACGGCAGCGGCCAATGCAGCCGGTACCACCGCCACGGCAGGCAACGCCGCTACCACAGAAACCACCAGCAACACCCCGGCTGCCGATGCCCCGACACTGCGCATTCTGGCCAAGGACACCGTCTGGGTGCAGGTGCGTGGCGGTGCCAACCGGCGCACCGTGCTGCGCCAGACCACGCTGGCCGCTGGCGAGGAAGTGGTCATCACCCAGGAGCCTCCGCTGCGCGTGGACATCGGGCGCATCAATGCCGTGGAAGTGCAGGTCAATGGCCAGCCCTACGACCTGCAACCCCATGCCAGAGGCACGGTCGCACGCTTCGACCTCGCGCCATGAACTGCTTCTTCCCCTGGTGTCATGGCACCGGGGGAAACCTGCACCGGTGTGCCCGCCACCCGGTGATTTTTTCTTTTCGTATCGACCGACAGCACGCCCTTGTGGCAACGATCCACCGTGAACGACACCCGTACCCCCCCGCCTTCCGCCACCGCCAGCAAGTCCAAATCCATTCAGGCCGTGCGCGGCATGAATGACATTCTTCCGCCCGAATCCGCCCGCTGGGAATGGCTGGAAGACATCGTGCGCCGCCTGATGGCGGGCTACGCCTACCGCAACATCCGCACCCCGGTGCTGGAACACACCGACCTGTTCGTGCGCGGGCTGGGCGAAGTGACCGATGTGGTGGAAAAAGAAATGTACTCGTTTCAGGATCGCACCGACAAGCATGGCGACGGTGCGCACCTGAGCCTGCGCCCGGAAAACACCGCCGGGGTGGTGCGGGCTGTCTCCGAGCACTCGCTGCTGCACGGCGGCGGCCAGCGACTGTATTACATGGCCCCGATGTTCCGCCGCGAACGCCCGCAACGGGGCCGCTACCGCCAGTTCCACCAGATCGGCGCAGAAGCCCTGGGCTACGCTGGTCCAGAAGTGGATGCCGAACTGATCGTGCTGGCGCACGACCTCTGGCAGGCCCTGGGGCTGCATGGCATCAGCCTGCAACTCAACAGCCTGGGGCAGCCGCACGAACGCCAGCAGCACCGCACCGCGCTGATTGCCTATCTGGAGCAGCACCACGACCAGCTTGACGAAGATGCCCAGCGGCGGCTCTACAGCAACCCGCTGCGCATTCTCGACACCAAAAACCCTGCCATGCAGACCCTGGCCGAAGCCGCGCCGCGCCTGCTGGACTTTCTGGGCGAGGAATCGCTGCGGCACTTCGAGGCCGTGCAGGCGATTCTGTCGGCCCACGGCATCACCTGGACGCTGAACCCGCGTCTGGTGCGCGGGCTGGACTACTACAACCTCACCGTGTTCGAGTTCGTCACCGAAGAACTCGGCGCGCAGGGCACCATCTGCGGTGGCGGTCGCTACGACTACCTGATCGAACAGATCGGCGGCAAACCCGCTCCGGCCGTGGGCTGGGCAATGGGAGTGGAGCGGGTGCTGGAGTTGCTGAAGGCCCAGGAAATTGCCACGCCGCAAGCCACACCGGATGTCTATGCCATCGTGCCCGACACCGACAGCCTGCCGCTGGTAATGCAGACCCTCACGCAACTGCGCCGCCAGGGCGTGCGGGTGCAGATGCACACCCCCGCCGACTCGCGCCAGGGCATGGGCAGCTTCAAATCGCAGTTCAAGCGTGCCGATGCCAGTGGCGCGGCCCATGCACTGATTTTTGGCGCAGAGGAACTTTCGCACGGTGAAGTGTCCCTCAAACCCCTGCGCGAGGGCAACGCCAGCCAGTCCACGCTGGCACTGGCCGAACTGGCGCAATGGAGCCAAGCCTTACAATCGCGCCTTTGAAGCCTGTGGGTGCAAGCCATGCCGCGCGGGCACAATGCCCCGCCGCATGGCATGGAACGGGCCGCCAAGGCCACCGCCCTCGCTATCCTGCACCCTGTCTGCCCACCACAACCCTGAACCGCATCTCCCCCTATGGCACAGCATTACAACCTGGAACAGCAAGAACAACTGGCCACCCTCAAGGCTTTCTGGGACAAATGGGGCACGCCCATCGCCATCGTCGCCTTCGCGCTGGCCATCGGGCTGGCAGGCTGGAACGGCTGGCGGTACTGGCAAGGCCGTCAAGCCGCCCAGGCAGCGATTCTGCTCGACCAGCTCAATGTCTCGGCCGCCAGCAACAACCGCACAGCCGCAGAACAGAACTTCACGGTGCTGCGCAACCAGTACGCCAAAACGGCACAGGCCAGCCAGGCAGGCTTGCGACTGGCCAAATTCCAAGCCGAGCAGAAAGAGTGGGATGCAGCCCTGGAAACCCTGCAATGGGTCAGCAGCCAATCGCGTGACGTGGGCCTGCGCGCACTGGCCGTACTGCACAGCAGTGCCATCCTGATGGAGCAGGACAAGCCCGATGCCGCGCTGTCGGCCCTGCAACAATACAGCTTCCCCGCAGAATTCCATGCTCTGCGTGACGACCGCATCGGCGACATCCTGCAACAGCAGGGCAAGACCGCCGAAGCCGTGGCCGCCTACCAGCAGGCACACCGTGCACTGACCGACACCTCCGCCTACCGGCCCCTGGTGGAATTCAAGCTCCAGGCACTGGGTCAGGCTCCCACCCCATCCAGCACCAGCGCGAGCGGCACCCTGCAACGTTGATGCTCCCCTTGATTGGCCCTGCCCCGACCCTTCTTCCTGAACAGGTATTCGCCATGAAAAACACCGCTTCCGCTTCTGCACTTTCGCGGCTCGCGCAATCGCTGCGCCCCCTCCTGCCCGGCTCTGCGGCTGCGGCACCCCGCATGTCCCGGCGCGTGGCGCAACTGGCCGTCGCCGGCAGTGCGGCACTCGTGCTGGCAGGCTGCTCCGCGTTTGGCTCCGGCAAGACCGAACTCGCGCCACTGGCCGCGAATGCAGCGCAATACGCAATCCAGCAAAGCTGGAGCCAGGATGTCGGCCGCCTGGGTGACATCGAACTGACCCCCCATGTGCTGGGCCAGGCCATCACCGTCGCCTCCGAAAACGGCTCCATCACCAGCCTGGACAGCAGCACCGGTGCGGTGCTGTGGCAAACCCGCCTGCGCGACAAACTGGCCGCCGGGGTCGGCAGTGATGGCGACACCTATGCCGTCGTCTCCATTCGCAACGAAGTCATTGCCGTGCGCAACGGTGAAGAACAGTGGCGTTACCGCCTGCCCGCACGCTCCTACACCTCGCCCTTCGTCGCCGGTGGGCGCGTCTTTATCCTGACCGCCGACCGCACCGTCACCGCCCTCGATGCCGACAACGGCGCACTCATCTGGCGCACCGAGCGCGACAGCGAGCCGCTGGTGCTGCAAAAGTCCGGCGTGCTGCTGGCCGTGCGCAACACCCTGGTGGCGGGCTACTCGGGCCGCCTCAGCGGCCTCAGCCCCGACAGCGGCATGGAATACTGGGAGGCACGCCTCATCACCCCGCGCGGCATCAACGACATCGAACGCCTGGTCGATCTGGTCGGACGCTACAGCCGCATCGGTGGCGACATCTGTGTGCAGGCCTTCCAGTCCGCCATCGGCTGCATCAACGCCGAACGCGGCGTGACGCGCTGGAGCCAGCGCGTCAATGGCTCGGTGGGTGTGGATGGCAATGCCAGCACCGTCTTCAGCGTCGAAAACAATGGCCGCGTACAGGCATGGGCACGCAACGACGGCCAGAACCGCTGGCTCTCCGACAGCCTGCAACACCGCAGCCTCACCGCCCCGCTGGCACTGGAGCGCAGCGTCGCCATTGGCGACAGCACCGGCCTGCTGCACCTGCTGGGGCTGGACGACGGCAAGCCCGTGAACCGCATCCAGCTGCACCGCTCCGGCCTGCGTGTCGCCCCCTTCCTGGCGGGCAACCAGGTGATTGCCATTGCCAACAACGGCACCGTGTACGGCCTCACCCCCCAGTAATCCCCCTGACCGACCCCCTCGCCAGCCCCTCCCCTTTCCCTCCAGCACCACATCCATGACACCCGTAATCGCCCTGGTGGGGCGGCCCAATGTTGGCAAATCCACCCTGTTCAACCGCCTCACCCGCACCCGCGATGCCATCGTGGCCGACTTTGCCGGACTCACCCGCGACCGCCACTACGGCATGGCCAAGCAAGGCAAACGCCAGTTCATCGTGGTCGATACCGGCGGGCTGGAGCCTGACACCTCCGGCGGCATCTTCCAGGCCATGGCGCAGCAAACCCTGCAAGCCGTGGCCGAAGCCGATCTGGTGCTGTTCATGGTGGACCTCCGTGCCGGAGCCTCCGCCCAGGATCACGACATTGCCGCCTACCTGCGCAAGCTCGGCAAGCCCACCCTGCTGGTCGCCAACAAGGCCGAAGGCATGAAGAACAGTGCCCAGCTGGCCGATTTCTACGAAATGGGGCTGGGCGAGGTCTATCCCGTCTCCGCCGCCCACGGCCAGGGCGTGCGCGACCTGCTCGATCTGGCCGTGGAAGCTCTGCAACTGCCCGACCTGCCCGAAGCCGATGCCTCTGCCGACGCGGCAGACACCCCCGACAATGTGCCCGACGGCCCCATCCGCATTGCCGTGGCCGGTCGCCCCAACGCGGGCAAATCCACGCTCATCAATGCCTGGCTGGGCGAAGAACGCCTCGTCACCTACGACATGCCGGGCACCACCCGCGATGCCATCACCATTCCATTCGAGAAAGACGGCCGCGAGTACGAACTCATCGACACCGCCGGACTGCGCAAAAAAGGCAAGGTATTCGAATCCATCGAAAAGTTCTCCGTCATCAAAACCCTGCAAGCCATCGAAAAAGCCCACGTCGTGGTGCTGCTGCTCGATGCCACCCAGGGCGTGACCGACCAGGATGCCCACATTGCCGGCTACATCCTCGAATCAGGCCGGGCCGTGGTCGTCGCCATCAACAAATGGGATGCCATCGACAGCTACCAACGCCAGCAACTGGAACGCTCGCTGGAAACCCGCCTGACCTTCATGCGCTTTGCCGCCCAGCGCAACATCTCGGCCCTGCGCCGCCAGGGGCTGGGGCCGCTGTGGCAGGCCATTGGCGCAGCCTACGATGCCGCCACCCGCAAGATGACCACCTCGGTGCTCACACGCCTTCTGCAAGAGGCCATCCAGCACCAGGCCCCGCGCAAGAGCGGCATGTACCGCCCCAAAATGCGCTACGCCCACCAGGGCGGCATGAACCCGCCCATCATCGTCATCCACGGCAACTCGCTGGAAAACGTCGATCACGCCTACCAGCGGTTTCTGGAAAGCTGGTTCCGCAAAGCCTTCAAGCTCGAAGGCACCCCCCTGCGCCTCGAATTCAAGACCTCCGACAACCCCTACGCGGACAAGGGCAAGAAGTAATCCTCACGGACTGCGCATCAAAAAGGAAGAGAACGGGCCATTGGTGAAACCCTCTGAAACAAAGGGTGCCAAGCCGCCGATAGGCAACAAAATCGCACGCCTCCAGAAATATTGAGAATTTATCGCAACTGGAGTGCAGCGTGCGTCGGGAGAATCTACACTGTCGTTGGCGCAGCCGCGTCCGTCATGGGGGCGGTTGTTTTCTTCCAACTCTTCATTGATGATTTTCTATGAGCACTACCTCCAAAACCGGGTTGGGGCATCTTGGCTGGATCGCCCTGTCTGTACTGGGAGCTGCGGCACTGGGCGTGGTTGCCCTGCGCCGGGGCGAGCCGATCAATGCGCTGTGGATCGTGGTCGCGGCGGTGTCCATCTATCTGGTGGCCTACCGTTATTACAGCCTGTTCATCGCCAACAAGGTGATGGGGCTGGATCCGAATCGGGCCACGCCTGCCGTGGTGAACAACGATGGGCTGGATTATGTGCCCACCAACAAGCACATTCTGTTCGGTCACCACTTTGCCGCGATTGCCGGGGCCGGGCCGCTGGTGGGGCCGGTGCTGGCCGCACAGATGGGCTATCTGCCGGGTACGCTCTGGCTGATTGCCGGTGTGGTGCTGGCCGGTGCGGTGCAGGATTTCATGGTGCTGTTCATCTCCAGCCGCCGCAATGGCCGCTCCCTGGGGGAGCTGGTGCGCGAGGAGATGGGGCAGGTTCCCGGCACGATCGCGCTGTTCGGGGCTTTCCTCATCATGATCATCATCCTGGCGGTGCTGGCCCTGATTGTGGTCAAGGCCCTGGCGGAAAGCCCCTGGGGCATGTTCACGGTGATGGCCACCATTCCGATTGCCTTCTTCATGGGCATCTACATGCGCTATATCCGTCCGGGGCGCATCGGGGAGATTTCCATCATCGGGCTGGTGCTGCTGATGCTGTCCATCTGGGCGGGCGGCTGGGTGTCGCAGCATCCCGCCTGGGCAGCGGCCTTCACCTTCACCGGTGTGCAGATCACCTGGATGCTGATTGCCTACGGGGCGATTGCCTCGGTGCTGCCGGTCTGGCTGCTGCTCGCACCGCGCGACTACCTTTCCACCTTCCTGAAGATCGGCACCATCGTCGGTCTGGCACTGGGCATTGTGTTCGTCAATCCCGACCTGAAGATGCCCGCCCTCACCCAGTTCGTCGATGGCACGGGGCCGGTCTGGAAGGGCACGATGTTCCCGTTCCTGTTCATCACGATTGCCTGCGGGGCGGTATCGGGCTTTCACGCGCTGATTTCCTCCGGCACCACGCCCAAGCTGCTGGAGCGTGAACACCACGCACGCTATATCGGCTACGGCGGCATGCTGATGGAATCGTTCGTGGCCATCATGGCGATGGTGGCTGCCTCGGTGATCGAGCCGGGCATTTACTTTGCCATGAACAGCCCGGCGGCACTGGTGGGCACGGATGTCCACAGCGTGGCTGCCACGGTCAGTTCATGGGGCTTCACCATCACCCCCGAGCAGCTCTCGCAAACGGCTGTGGACGTGGGCGAACACACCATTCTGGCGCGGGCCGGTGGCGCACCCACGCTGGCCGTGGGCATTGCCTACATTCTGCACCAGGTGCTGCCGGGTGAAGGCACGATGGCATTCTGGTATCACTTCGCCATTCTGTTCGAGGCCCTGTTCATCCTGACAGCGGTCGATGCCGGAACCCGTGCCGGTCGCTTCATGCTGCAAGACCTGCTGGGCAACTTCATTCCCGCCCTGAAGAAAACCGATTCCTGGACGGCCAACATCATCGGCACCGGTGGCTGCGTGGCACTGTGGGGCTGGCTGCTGTATCAGGGGGTGGTCGATCCGCTGGGCGGCATCAACACCCTCTGGCCTTTGTTCGGTATCTCCAACCAGATGCTGGCGGCGATTGCGCTGATGCTGGGCACGGTGGTCATCATCAAGATGAAACGCCAGCGTTACGCCTGGGTCACGGCCCTGCCCGCGCTGTGGCTCATCATCTGCACCACGGCGGCCAGCCTCATCAAGCTGTTCGACCCGAACCCAGCCGTGGGCTTCATTGCCCTGGCCCACCGCTACAGCGACGCAATGGCAGCAGGCGAGCTGATTGCACCGGCCAAGTCGGTGGAGCAAATGCAGCACATCATCTTCAATGCCTGGACGAATGCCACGCTGACCGCACTGTTCCTGCTGGTGGTCTACAGCATCCTGTTCTACGCCGTGAAAGTGGGCATTGCAGGCTGGCGCAACCCACAGCGCAGCGACCGGGAAACGCCATTCCAGCCGATTCCGGCCACCACCACCTGACCCCGTCACAGCAAGGAGAGCAAGCATGTTCAGCCAATTGGGAAAACTGCGCGAAGCCGGTAGCTACCTGGGACAAGCCGCACGCATGCTGGTGGGTATGCCGGACTACGGCACCTACGTCCGGCACATGGAGAAAAACCACCCCGACCAGCCCTGCATGAGCTACGAGGAATTCTTCCGCAACCGCATCGATGCCCGCTACGGCGGCGGCAAAGGACAACCCGTGCGCTGCTGCTGATCGCGCCACGGCACGCCCGGTTGCCACAGGCCCATGACACCAGCCTCGCCTCCACAGCGGGGCTTTTTTTCGGAATCTGAAGCCACGCCACACACCGGGATGGCCTAGGCGTGACCTGCAATATCCCTTTTGTAATCGGGTAAATACCTATTCTTTAATACATATAACATCATATGATATATTTTCAATCTTCCAACAGACCCATCAGGAGACAGACATGTCGTTAGCAAGCCTCAAGCATTTCATCAATGGTGAATACGTCGCATCCAGCGGCACGGAAACCTTTGATCTCGTCAGCCCGGTCACCGGCGAGGTCAATGCCCGCTCGCCCAATGCCACGCAGGAAGACGTGGACAAAGCCTATGCCGCTGCCAAGGCTGCCGCGAAGGAATGGGGCCGCAGCACGCCATCGCAACGCCAGAAAGCCCTGCTGCAACTGGCCGATGCGGTCGAGAAGAACGGCGAGCGGCTGATCGAGGCGCAAAGCCGTAACACCGGCCAGCTCAAGCACCTGATCGCCTCCGAGGAAGTCGCCACCTCGGTGGATCAAATCCGCTTCTTCGCCGGTGCCGCGCGCTTCCTCGAAGGCAAGGCCACCACCGAATACCTGCCGGGCCTGACTTCCAGCATCCGCCGCGAGCCGCTGGGCGTGGTCGGCCAGGTCGCCCCTTGGAACTACCCGCTGATGATGGCCGTCTGGAAGCTCGCTCCCGCGCTGGCCGCCGGTAACGCCGTGGTGCTCAAGCCCAGCGACACCACCCCCGAAAGCACCCTGCTGTTCGCCGAACTGGCCGCACCCTTCTTCCCCAAGGGCGTCATCAACGTGGTGCTGGGCAAGGCCGATGCCGGTGAGCGCGTGGTCTCGCACAAGACCCCTGCGCTGGTCTCCATCACCGGCTCGGTGCGTGCGGGCCTGCAAGTGGCCGCCTCGGCCGCAGCCAACCTGACCAAGGCCCACCTGGAACTGGGCGGCAAGGCACCGGTGCTGGTGTTCGAGGATGCCGACCTGGACAAGGCCGCCGAAGTGATCGCCATCACCGGCCTGTTCAATGCCGGGCAGGACTGCACGGCCGCGACCCGCGTGATCGTGGCCGAATCGGTGCACGACCAGTTCGTCGCCAAACTGGTCGAGCAGGTCAAGGGCATCCGCTATGGCGAGCCTGACGATCAGGACGCACTGTATGGCCCACTCAACAACGCCAACCAGTTGGAGCGCGTCAAGGGCTTCATCGAACGTCTGCCCGCGCACGCCAAGGTCGAGATTGGTGGCAAGCCGGGCGCGCGTGCCGGTTTCTATTTCGAGCCGACCGTGGTAAGTGGCCTGCAACAGAGCGACGAAGCCATCCAGACCGAAATCTTCGGCCCCATCATCACCGTGCAGACCTTCCGGGACGAAGCCGACGCGCTGGAAAAGGCCAACGATGTCGAGTACGGCCTGGCCTCCAGCGTATGGACGCGCGACCACGGCCGCGCCACGCGGCTGTCACGCGAACTCGACTTCGGCACCGTGTGGATCAACACCCACATCCCGCTGACCGCCGAGATGCCGCATGGCGGCTTCAAGAAGTCCGGTTACGGCAAGGACCTGTCGGCCTACGGCTTCGAGGAATACACCCGCATCAAGCACGTCGCATCGTCCAACGACTGAACCGGGAGCCATGCACATGACCGACATCCAAACCAAACGTGATCTGGTGGCGCGCGCCCACCATGAGCTGTTCACCCTGCGCGATACCAGCGTGCTCAATCGCCACTTCGCGCCCGACTTCATCGAGCATTCCCCACTGGTGGCCGATGGCCTGCAAGGTTTGCGCGAACTGGTCGAGAACAGCCCCAACCTCAAGCACGAACCGGTGCGCGTGCTGGCCGATGGCGACCTGGTCGCCATCCACGGCCGCTTCACCGGACTGGAGGAACAACCGCTGGTGGGCTTCGACATCTACCGCGTCCACGATGGCAAGATCGCCGAGCACTGGGACGGGCTGGTGCCCGAGGCCGCACCCAATGCCAGTGGCCGCACCCAGCTTGACGGCCCGACCGAACCCGGCGAAGGGCATGACGTGGACCGCAACCGCCACTACATCACCGAATACTTCACCCAAACCCTGATCGAAGGCGACTACACCGGTTTTCACCGTTACACCGATGGCCAAAGCTTTTTGCAGCACAGCCCGGACATCGCCGACGGCATCGAGGAAGTCATCGCCTTTCTGGAGAAGATCAGGGCCGAGGGCAATGGGCTGGAATATGACCGCATCCACCGCACCGTGTCCGACGGCCAGTTCGTGCTGACCCATTCGGAAGGCCGCATCGGTGGTGCGCGCCATGCCTACTTCGAGCTGTGGCGCGTCGAAAACGGCAGATTGGCCGAAATGTGGGATGCCATCCTGCCAGTACCGGAAGACAACGAGGCTTTGCACCCACATGGCATTTTCTGACGCACAAACCATGACTGGCTCCCATGGCATGCAGCACGATGCCCAGGCCACAGCCATGCTGACCAAGGCCATTGTGTATGCCCCGATTGGACAGGCCAGCCGGGCCGAGCAGATCATCGAGCGGTTGAGCAACGCCATCGTCAGCGGCCTGCTGCAAGACGAAGAACAGTTGCCCAACGAAGCCGAACTCTCGCGTCTGCTGGGGGTATCGCCCATGACCGTGCGCGAAGCCCTCAACACGCTGCGCGTGCGGGGGCTGATCGATACGCGCCGGGGCCGTCATGGCGGCAGCTTCGTCAGTCGCCGTTCGCTCCAGACGCTGCTTTCACACCACCCGTTGCGTCTGCTGGCCAGCGATTATCTGGCCGATCTGGGCGAATACCATCTGGCCGTCGCGGGCCACAGTGCCAAACTGGCCACACAGCGCGCCACGCCCGCCGAACTGGCCAGATTCGCCACATTGGTGGAAGACTTTGCACAGGCCCGTGCCCAGGCAGATATGCGTTGCCTGCTGGCCCTGGCCGGGCAGGCACAGTCGGCGCGGCTGGCCAACCAGATGCTGGAAGTACAGGCCGAATGGGCACCACTCGTAGCCCTGCTCTACGACAGGCCCGATACCCATGCCGAGTCCGTGCGCACCTACCGGTCGGTGTGCTCTGCGATGGCCAGTGGTGATGACCGGTTGGTGCGCGAGCTGATGCAGCATGGCATTGCCACGCTCACAGACGGCCTGCTGGCATGCAAGCTGCAACTGGATGCCGCAGCCTCCTCTTCTTCCACCCCGCCACCTGCCAGTTGAACCACGACCTGCCGACGAGGAGAACGCCCATGAAGGCCCATTCACGACTCCAGCAAGCACAGAACATTCTGCACAGTGTGGTATCGGAGGCACAGCAAAAGGCCGCCGCACTGGCAGAGGACAGTGCCGACATCCTGCACGGCAGCGAGTTCCACGGTCATGGCATCCGCTTGTTGCCGCAACAGCGCACGGCCTTGCAAAACCGCATTCTGCATGGGCTGGAGCACATCGCCTGGTGCAATGGTGCCGGATTCGCCAGCTATGCCGCACCGACGGCACAGCACGATGGCTACTGGACGCTGGAGTGGTGGTTCAAGGAGGAAACCACGATTCGCCAGGCACAACTGGAGCGCAACCAGGAAACGCGCCAGCGTCTGGACTTCCGGGGGTTCGACTGGTTCGGGCAGCCCGCCAGGCTGCACCAGCCCTTTGTCGAGGGGCCGTATGTGGACTATGTCTGCAACGGTGCCTACACGATCACGGCAGCCCACCCGGTGCTGCTGGACGGAGCATTCGCCGGAGTGGCCGCCGTGGACATTCTCGTGGCCACACTGGAGCGGCTGCTGCACCCGGCACTGATTGCCATCGGCCAGCCTGCTCTGGTCGTCAATCGGGATTGCCGCGTCGTCATCTCTGCGGCACCACGCATCCGCGTGGGTTCCCTGTGGCGCGGGCCTGAATCTGGAGAGAACCCGCATGAGCAAGCCAGGCCGTTGCGCCTGCTGCTTCTGAATGCCTGAAGACGCCTTTCAGCTCCCGTGCACCAGCAGCCGCTGGCAGCCGGGCAGTTCAGCGGGCTGGTGATACATGCCTCCACACTGGCCCGCTTTCATCGCAATGGAGGCGGAGTCAGTCCAACATGAACGGATATTTACAGGCATTCAGGCAATACGCAGTATTCCGTGGCCGGGCCGATCGCGCAGCTTACTGGTGGTTCGCGCTTTTTCACCTGCTGGTCATTCTGGCCATCTCGTTTCTGGAGCGGCAGTTTGCCATTGCCAACCCGGAAATCTATTTCGGCAAGATCACCGGCCTGTACCTGCTGCTGAGCTTTCTGCCCGTGCAAGCCCTGAGCGTGCGCCGCCTGCACGACATAGGCCGCAGCGGCTGGTGGGTGCTGCTCAAACTCATCCCACTGCTGGGCTGGCTGCTGGTGCAGGTGCTGGCCCTGCTGCCCGGTCATGCCACAGCCAACCGCTACGGCCAAGCCCCCAGTCATTCGAGCGAAAGATAAAAACCATGTCCCTGAATCGCAGAAACTTCATTGGTGCCGGTGTGGCTGCGGCCCTGCCCGGCAGCCTGATCGCCCAGGTGGTGGGTGCAGATGCCCTGCCAGCAACTGCATTGCCACTGCCCGCCGTGCCGGGCCTGCCCAAACCCAGCCTGCTGACCGATGCCCGGCCAGTGGCATCCTCGCTGGGGCTGGACCCACGCATCTGGAACTGGCGCAGCGGTGCTGACCGCAACGGCCCGATGCCTGCCAACTATTACGAGGCTTCGCTGTCCGAATGGCCCGCCTTCGGCCCACTGCCGGGCGACCAGAGCTGTGACGTGGTGGTCATCGGCGGCGGTCTGCTGGGTGCGTCTGCGGCATTGCATCTGGCCGAAGCCGGGCTGGACGTGATCGTGCTGGAAAAAGACCACATCGGCTCCGGCGCGTCCGGACGCAACGGCGGCCAGCTCACCCCTGGCCTGGCGCGCTGGGAAGCAGGCACCATGGCCGCCAACCTGCCACCCGACGAAGCCCGACGCCTGTGGCGTTTTGCCTCGGTCGAAGCAATGGAGCTGATCGACTCCCTTTCAGCACGCTACGACTTCCAGTGCGACCGCAAGCGTGGCCACATCACCGCCGCGCTGCATCCGGGGCATATGGGCGCGCTGGTGGAGGGTGCCGATGCCCGCCGCCAACTGGGTGACCGTGCCGTGCGTGTGATCGGCCCGCACGAGGTGCAGGAATATGTGCGCTCACAGATCTACCACGGTGCCACGCTGGACTCCAGTGGCGGCCAGTTGCAACCACTGGCACTGCTGCGCGGCCTGGTGTATGGCTTCGTGCAACAGGGCGGACGGGTGTATGACGGCACGCCGGTTCAGGAAATCGAGGAAGGCGCGGGCGGCACCACCGTCATCACCGAGCGCGGCACCATCAAGGCGCGCCGTGGCGTGGTGCTGGCGGTGCACAGCTCGACCTTCAGGTTTCTGCCGGAAGGCTCGACCACCCTGCCCTTCGTCACCTATGTGGCGGTCACGCCCAAGCTGCCGATGCCAATCAGCGAGCTGCTGCCGGGCGACCTGCCGGTCTATGACACGCAGTTCCAGATCGACTACTACCGCGCCGTGCGCGACAACCGCCTGCTGTTCGGCGGCCAGGGCACCGGCAACTCCTGGTCGCCGCGCGATGTGAACAACTACCTGCTGGAGCGCATCCGCACCGTGTTCCCGCAATGGGAGCAGCCCGCGCTGGAATACTCCTGGGGCGGCATCAGCGATGTCACCATCAACGGAGCCACCGACAGCCGCAAAAGTGCAGGCAAGATACCCGTGTACATCGTGCATGGCTGGAGCGGCCACGGCGTGGCGCAGACGGTGCGCATCGGCAAGGCGATCAGCGACGACCTGACCGGTCGCAACGACGACTTCGCCATGCTCACACAGATCGAACACGGCCGGATTCCGCTGGGCAATTTCCTCGCACCACTGGTGATTCCCGTCGCCAAAGGCATGTTCGGCATCAAGGCCGCCTTGCAGCCCTCGGACATGGTGTCGTTCTGACAACCCGGCAGGGGCAGTGCTGCCCATGACGATGCCCCTGCACCCGACTCCATGACATGCCCTGTGCGCCAGCCTGGTGCCAAACAGCAGGCACTCCGGGTTTTCCCGTAATGGCATGTCCGCCTGCACAGTGCTGTGGCGGGCATGGGCCATTGTGCATGGACGCAATGGCACTGCCTTTCTATATTGGCAGCTTCCCAACCCGCACCGCTCCCTGGCCCATCTCCTATGAAAAGATACCTGGCATTCGTTTCCTGCGTCCTGCTGGCATTGCTGAGCTTTGTTCTCGCTCTGGCATGGCCGCTGTGGTGGGCGGTGTTTGTGCCGATGCTGGGTCTGTCCCTGCTGGGGCTGGCCGACATGCTGCAAACGCCCAGTACCTTGCGGCGCAACTACCCGGTGCTTGCGCACTTCCGCTATGGGCTGGAGTCCATCGGCCCGGAGATTCGCCAGTATTTCATCCAGTCCGACAAGGAGGAGGTGCCATTCTCGCGGCTGGAGCGCACGCTGGTCTATCAACGTGCCAAGAACCTCAACGACGTGGTGCCGTTTGGCACACAGATGAACGTGTACAGCACCGAATACGAGTGGATCAACCATTCGCTGGCTGCCGTGCACAACCCCTCGCACGATTTCCGGGTGCTGGTCGGCGGCACGCGCTGCACGCAGAAGTATTCGGCCAGCGTGTTCAACATCTCGGCCATGAGTTTTGGCGCACTGTCGGCCAACGCCATCCGTGCCCTCAATGCAGGCGCGAAGCTGGGCAACTTCTACCACGACACCGGCGAAGGCTCGATCTCCTCCTACCACCGCGAAGGCGGCGGCGATCTGGTGCTGCAAATCGGCTCCGGCTACTTTGGCTGCCGTGATGCACAGGGCCGCTTTGATGAAGCGCGCTTCGCCCACACCGCCGCGCTGGAACAAGTCAAGATGATCGAGGTCAAGCTCTCACAGGGAGCCAAACCAGGCCACGGTGGCATGTTGCCGGGCAGCAAGGTGAATGCGGAAATCGCCGCCACGCGCGGCATTCCCGAGGGCGTGGACTGCATTTCGCCACCCAACCACTCGGCCTTCAGCACCCCGGTCGGCCTGCTGGAGTTCATCGACAAACTGCGCACGCTTTCTGGTGGCAAGCCGGTCGGCTTCAAGCTGGCGGTGGGGCATCCGTGGGAATGGTTCGGCATTGCCAAGGCCATGCAGGAGACCGGGCTGCTGCCGGATTTCATCGTCGTCGATGGTGCCGAAGGCGGAACCGGGGCGGCACCACCCGAATTCAGCAACAGCATCGGCGTGCCGATGAACGAAGCCCTGCTGCTGGTACACAACACGCTGGTGGGCCTGAACCTGCGCGATCAGGTACGCATTGGCGCGGCCGGCAAGATCACCAGTGCCTTCGGCATTGCGCGCACCATCGCGCTGGGGGCCGACTGGGTGAATGCGGGGCGCGGCTTCATGTTCTCGCTGGGCTGCATCCAGGCCCTGTCCTGCCACACCGACAAATGCCCCACCGGCATCGCCACCCAGGATCACTCGCGCTGGAAGCACCTCGACCCGACGAACAAATCCCACCGTGTGTATTCCTACCACGAGAACACGCTGAAGGCATTGCGCGACCTGCTGGGCGCAGCGGGCCTGATGGACCCCAGCCAGCTCGGCCCCGAACACATCATCCGGCGCATCACACCTTACGAAGTGCGCTCATTCGCGGCACTCTATCCCTTCCTGAAGCCGGGCGATCTGGTCAATGGCCGGCATGTGCGCCATATTCTGTTTCGCACATTCTGGGACCTGGCCCGCAGCGACAGCTTCGCGCCCCCGCCCAATGTGGCAGAGTTGCAGAACCGCAAGTTCCTGCGCACAGCCCGCTTCGGACACGGCGAGAGCCTGTACCCCGCCCATCACTGAATCACGGCTTCGCCATGCCAGCGGCAATGCCGACACGCACCATCTCCGACAGCAGATTGGCCGCCCCCGACCAGAAAATCTGAATGCCCACACACAGCAGGATGAAGGCCGACAAGCGCAGGAACACGACTGTGCCGGTCTCCCCCAGCAGGCGCAGCAGGTACTGGGCATAGCGGTAGCACAGAAAGACCAGCGCGGCCAGCAATGCCAGCCCGGCAATCGCCCCGGCGGTGCGGGCCAGCGTCAGCGTCACTGCCTCCACGGGCGCGACCAGGCTGGCACCGATGGCAATGGTGGACGCAATGGTGCCGGGGCCACAGGTGATCGGGAACGACAGCGGAAAAAACGCCTTGGAGCGCAGCATCTCGGGCGTGAATGCCTCGGCAATCTTGGCGGCACGCTTGGACTCGCCGCTGTCGGCCGCCAGCAGCCGCCAGGCAATATTGACCACCAGCAGGCCACCGCCCACCCGCACGATGTCCAGCGAGATGCCAAAGAAGTCCAGCACCAGCGAACCCAGCAGAATCGCGCCCAGCAGCAGCATAAAGATATTGCGTGCAATGCGCCTGGCCAGTTCGCGCCGCGCAGCATCGGAAGCCCCTTCGGTCAGCGACAGAAAAATGGGGGCCACACTGGGCGGATTGACGATGGGCAGCAGCGTCGCCAGCACCACCAGCAAACTGCTGGCAAAAGCCGAAAAAAGAGAAGTGATCGACATGGTCAGAGAAAACAGAATGCAAAGATAGAGAGGTATCAACGCAGCAACCGTGCAAGCCGTTACAGCCAATCGGCACGATGAACCGCATGACCACGGCAGGCATCCTGCAAGGCCCGATGCACCATCTCAATATGGCGCAAGTCTGCCACGCCGGCATGGAGTGAGTACGGTAACAGACCGAATATACAGGGGTATTGCAAGATGGGGTTGCACACGAAAACACCACGATCTCCCGCAAACCCCACCAGCCTGATGACACGCCGTGCCGCATACGGCCTGCGGGACACATCTTCACGGTGTCCGGCAAATACCGCGTATCTGAAGGGGCAAAACCGCGCCACCGAATCAACCATACAATGGCCGCGATTGATCGCCTTTCCCAAAGCCAGCCAGACGACCCACCGGGATTTTCCGGATGAGAGCAGCCACGCTTGTCCTCGCCTCATCAACCCCAACGGAGCACTCCCATGGCCCCCATCCAAGGCCCACAAACTTCGGTCCGTCTCGTGTTGAACCTGAAGCCCCACACAGACTTCTACAGAGCGGTCCGGCTCAGCCACAAGGACACTGCTGCTCCGGGGCCGACCATTTTTTGGGCCACCAACAGCCAGATTGACCGCAGCCACACCGGCATCGGCATCGGCCGCACAGGTTCGGGGGATGGGGCACGAATATCTTCCATGCCAACCGCATGGCCCTGTGGCCATGCCTTCGCTCCATGAACAATTTCGACAAGATCGACCTCAATCAACTGCGCGTACTGGCCACACTGCTGGAGACACGCAACGTCACCCGCACCGCACTGCGACACAGCATCAGCCAGCCCACTGCCAGCCGCATCCTGGACGCACTGCGGCTTACCTTCAACGACCCGCTGCTTATCAAGACCAATGCGGGCATGACCTTGAGCCAGCGCGCCGAATCGCTGCGCCAGCCCTTGCAGCAATGGCTGGCAATGACCCGCGCATTTCTGCACCACCACGGCAGCGGCCCGGAACAGGCGATTGCCGGACACATCCGGGTCGCATCCACCGACTACGGCGTGCTGTCCGTGCTGGAGCCAGCCATGCCACAGATACTGCAAAAAGCCCCGGAACTCTATATAGACGTGCTCCCGCTGGAAGCCAATAACTTCAACCAACTGGCCATGGGCATGGTGGACCTGGTCATCAGCGGCTGGGAGCCAGAGCAAGGCAAGGGCTACGAGCAGCACCTCTTTGAGGAGCACTTCTGCGCAGCTTTTCACATGCAGCATCCGCTGGCACAGGCAGGCACCGACACCCCGCTGTCGGTACAGGAGCTGCTGGACTGGCCGCACCTGCTGCTGTCCGTACACTCCATCGACATCGACCCCATCCAGTCCTTTCTGAATGCCCATGGCTTGCAGCGCAAGGTTGCCGCCCGGCGGCCATACCTTCTGGCCACGCTGCGGCTGCTCACCCACACCGATGCGATTGGCGTGGTGCCCCGGCACTCGCTGCATGCACCGTTGCAGGAAATGGGCTTGACGGCCCGGCCGCTCCCGCCGGAAATCTCCGGATTCAACTATTGGCTGCACTGGCACGAACGCAGCCGGCGAGACCCCGTGGTGATGTGGTTTGTGGAAATGCTGGCGCAGTCACCGGCAGGCCAGCCACCTGCCAGCCCGGCACCATTCAAAAATGAATGAAGACCATTCACCCAGGCCAGAGCCTCCTCGGCATACTGCCAGTTCATTTTCAAACGCATCGCACCCACGCAACTGGTGAGTGTCGCAGCCTTCGGAAATGCTGACCAGCGTCCAGTAGCCACAGTCCACTTTTTCTGACTCAGCCAGCCATCCCTTGCCATGGCACCCTGCGCGGATACATCCCGGCATTTTTCGGCCGGGGCCAACTCCCGCAGGCTGGATTGAATATCGCGAACACGATCGATACCAGGAGTCCCCATGGCCAGACACCATCGGCTTGCCGAAGCCCGAATTTTCGTACCCTGCCTGATCGCAGCGGCCATCCAGGCCGCCCATGCGCAGGATTCATCCGCCACAGTCGAAGACATCCAGACCCTGCCCGAAGTCGAAGTGGTTGCCGCCAGTGAACAGGTCAAGCAGGCCCCCGGGGTCTCCACGGTCACGACCGAAGACATCGAGCGCACCCCCGTCACCAACGACATTTCCGAGATCGTGCGCCGCCAGCCCGGCGTGAACCTCACCGGCAACTCCTCTACCGGTGCGCGCGGCAACAACCGCCAGATCGACATCCGAGGCATGGGGCCGGAAAACACGCTGATCCTGATCGACGGCAAGCCGGTGCTCTCGCGCAACTCGGTGCGCATGAGCACGCAGGGCGAGCGCGATACGCGCGGCGATTCCAACTGGGTGCCGCCCGAGGCGATCGAGAGCATCGAGGTGCTGCGCGGCCCAGCAGCGGCACGCTATGGCTCCGGTGCAGCCGGTGGCGTGGTCAATATCCGCACCAAGGCCGCCACCCGCAAGGCTTTCACCGTCAGTGCCTATACCAATGTTCCCGAAAACTCGAAAGAAGGCGATACCCGTCGCATCAATGTGCTGGCCTCCGGCCCTGTCAATGAGGCACTGTCATACCGCCTGTACGGGAACTTCAACGTCACGGACCACGACAAGTTCGGGCTCAACCCTGTCGAAGTGACAACCGACCGCGGCACCAACTACAACTACAGCGGCGGCCGGGAAGGCGTGCAGAACCGCGACCTCAGCGCGCGCCTGAGCTACCGCCTCAACCCCGATCACCGCTTCGATCTGGATGCCGGCTGGAGCCGCCAGGGCAACAAGTTTGCAGGCGATACGCAGAACAACTTCTTCGATGGCGATACAGAAGGCAACCCCGATCCGAACTTCATGTCGCTGTTCGGCAAGGAGACCAACCGCGTCACCCGTACCACCGCCGCGCTGACGCATTTCGGCAACTACCGCTTCGGCACGTCCGAGAGCTACATCCAGTACGAGCGCAGCGACAACCGCCGCTATGCCGAATCGCTGGGCGGTGGCTACGAAGGTGCCATCGAGGCCGACGATCTGCGCTGGACCCGCATCCGCCTGAACAACATCAACGCCAAGTCGGAGTTCAACATTCCGCTGACGCTGGGCTACGAGCAAGTGCTGACGCTGGGTGCCGAGGTGCGGCGCGAATCGATGACCGATCCGGTCTCCATCACCAACAGCCTGACACCCGGCCTGGGCATCGGCACTACGCCGGAAGACGCTGCCAACCGTTCCAACAAGTCCGATGCCACGCTGATCGGCATTTATGTGGAAGACAACATCTATGTCGGTGATGCGGTGGTGCTCACGCCCGGCCTGCGCTTTGACCACCACAGCGAATTCGGCACCAACTGGAGCCCCAGCCTGAACGCCGCCTGGCAGCTCGACGGCCAGTTCTCCCTCAAGGGCGGCATCGCGCGTGCCTACAAGGCCCCCAACCTCTACCAGCTCAACCCGAACTACGTCTATCAAAGTGGCGGGCGCGGTTGCTGGAATCTGGTGGGCCCGTGCAGCATCATGGGCAACCCCGATCTGGACCCCGAGATCAGCCTGAACAAGGAAATCGGCCTGAGCTTCGAGAACGACACCGGCTGGGTGGCAGGCATCACCTATTTCCACAACCGTTTCAGGAACCGCATCGGCTCCGGGCGGCAGATACTGAATTCGGTAGATGTGGAAACACCCTGCTGGTGGGCCGGTTGCGCTGGATCGAGCATTTCGACGAACGTGCTCCAGCAGTGGGAAAACAGTGGCCCGGCCACGGTAGCCGGCGTTGAAGGCAACCTGACCGTGCCGGTGGCCCGCACACTGGAATGGTCGAGCAACTTCACCTATATGAGCAAGTCCGAGGATGACCGTGGCCAGCCGCTGTCACTGGTGCCCGAGTACACCATCAACAGTTGGCTGAACTGGCAAACCACATCCAGACTGGCCGTGAATCTGGGGCTGACCCACTACGGCAGGATCGATGCACGCGCCATCAATCTGACCACCAACGAACCGGAACTGGTGACCGACGCGCGCTCGGCATACACGCTGGTGAATCTGGGGCTGAACTACCAGATCAACAAAACCTTCCGCGTGAACGGTGGCGTGAAGAACCTGTTCGACAAACAGTTGCTGCGCACCTCACAGGGAGCCAACACCTTCAACGAACCAGGACGCAGCTACCACCTCAGTCTGACTGCGGCATTCTGACCCGCACACAGGGCGCATCCCCATGCACCTGTTTCAGCATCATCCACTCTCCGCATGTGCCCCCAGGAACAGGCACATGCCCTCACCCAGGAGCAAACCATGAGCAAAATCCTCATTCTTGGTGGCAACGGCTATGCCGGCAGCCACATTGCCCGCGAAGCGGCCAGCCGTGGCCATGCCACCGTTTCACTGAGCCGCTCGGCACCAGCCCAGGCCCTCGCAGGCGTGCAATACGAGCAAGGCTCGGCCGCCCACCTGGCCACACTGGAGCACCTGCTTGACGGTGTGGATGTGGTCGTCGGTGCCCTGTCGCCCTTTGGTGATCTGGCAGGCCAGTACGTGCCCATCTACCGCGCCGCACTGGCCCCCATTGCCAAGGCAGAAGCGCGTTTCGTGGTCATTGGTGGCTTCAGCGGGCTGCGCCCGGCTCCCGGTGCCGAGCGTTTCATTGACAGCGGCCAGGTGCCACCCGAGTATTACACCGGAGCACGCGAAACCGCTGATGCCCTCGAAATGCTGCTGGCCGATGCACCGCAGGAACTCGACTGGCTGTTCGTCAGTCCGGCCGCGCAGTTCGGGGCATTTGCACCTGGCGAACGCACCGGCCAGTACCGCAAAAGTGCAGACGTGGCATTGTTCGATGCAGCGGGCCATTCCGCGATTGGCGGCGCGGACTTCGCACTGGCGGTCGTCGATGAGATCGAACAGCCCAGCGTACACCGGGGGCAAATTTCGTTTGCCTATTGACCATGGGAAATCGCCTCTTGCACAGGCCATTGCAGGGATGCTGCGTAGGGCTGGGTGCCACAGAGTGGCCAGCCCTTCCCTAGTACATCTCTGTCCACAACCAACAGTAAAGGACGCCAGCCCATGAACCATGTGCCCAACCGACGGGACTTTCTGCGCTCCACCACACTGGGCGCAGGTATCCTGGTGCTCTCGCCCTGGGTGCGCGCGCAGACGCCCGAATCGCTGCTGCGCACACCCGCACCCGATCCCGACCGGCTGATCGCCGTGGCCCGCCAGGCACTGGATGCCGCACGCAGTGCCGGTGCGAGTGATGTAGACGTACGCATCCTGACCGGCGCGCGCATGCGCTGGGACCCGGTGCCCGACGCGACCGCTTCCGTGAACGAAGCAGAAAGAAACCATCTGGTCGGCCAGCCGGTACTACAGCACGGTGCACGCATCGGTTTGCGCGTCTGGGTCGATGGCCACATGGGCTTCGCCGGCAATATGCTGTCCTTCAATGCCGACCAGACCGCCGCACTGGCCAAGCTGGCGGTGCAGCGCGCCAAGGCCTGGAAGGTGGCAGGCCAGGCGGCGAGCCACTTGGCCGCTGCGCCGGTGGTGGAGAACGGCCAATGGCAAACGCCGATCCAGATCGACCCGTTCACCGTGCCCATCGGCGAGCAGGAAGGCACCCTGCTGGAGGCGATGCAAGCCGTGCGCCACACGCCCACCACAGCCGCCATCTCGCTGTCGCTCTACATTGAATGGAAGCGCATCGACGAGCTGTTTGCCTCCAGCACCGGCTCGCTGCTGCGCCAGCGGCTGTATTCGGCCAACCACACCGGCGGCTTCTGGGCACGCGAGAAGGCGGGCGAATGGGGCTTTGTCTCCATCCAGACCGGCGACCTGGGCGGCTCGCGCGGCTACGAGGGCCTGAAGAACCTGAAACAAAAGCTGGCGGCAGCCACGCAGACTGCCGAGGAAGTGCGCAGCCTGCCCTGGCGTCCCATCGAGGCGGGCAGCTACGACGTGGTGCTCAGTCCGCGCGCGGCAGCGCAACTGGTGGCCAGCACCATCGGCTACCCGCTGGAGCTGGATCGCGCACTGCTGCGCACGTCCAGCTTCAAGGAATACGCCACCTCGTACGCCGTGCCGCCCAACGAGGCCATCGGCCGCTTCGAGATCGGCAATGAGTTGCTGAATGTGCGCGCCGACCGCTCACGCCCCGGTCTGGCGGCCACCGTCGGCTGGGATGCCGAGGGTGTCAAAGCCAGCGAGTTCGCGCTGGTGCAGGGCGGCGTATTGCAAAACTACCTGAGCGACCGCAGCACCGCCGCCGCATTGAAACCCGGCTATGAGCGGCTGGCACAGCCGGTGCAATCGACCGGCTGTGCCAGCGATGGTGGCGGCCTGTTGCCCAAGATCAAGTTGCCCAATCTGGCACTGTTGCCGGGCAGTGAAGCCATCTCGCAGAACGACTTGATCAAGGATGTCAAAAACGGCTACCTCATCGACGACCTGTACCCCAGTGCCGATCACACCGGCCTGAATGTGCAGGCCCGCGCCCAGCACGCGCGCCACATCCGCGATGGTGCATTGGGCGACGTGATCCAGCACGCCACGCTGCAATTCAACACACCCCGCTTCTGGCAGGGACTGGATGCACTGGGCGGGGCCGCCACGGTCGCCACGCACCACCACCAGCTCGATGAGCGGCATCTGGAAAAGCTCAGCCACGTCAGCATCACCGCACCGGCCATGCGGGTGCGCAAAGTCAATATGGTCAATACCGGCAGAAGGGGCAGAAGAAGTGACTGATACCCACCACACCAGCGATCCCATCGTGCAAAGCCTGCCCTCGCAGGCCGACGCGCAGAAGCTGGCCGAGCGCGTGTTCACACGCATCAAGGCCAAGGAAGCCTTCGTCGAGATCGAGGCCGAACAGCCCCGCAAGGCCGAATTCGCCCGCAACCAGTTGCTGCAACTGGAAGGCGAAACCGTCGTGAAGGTTTCACTGCAAGTGAACATCGAGGGCAGGCGTGCCCGCGTGGAAACACACGACCTCTCCCATCAGGGTCTGGCCGCGCTGGTCGATGAGGCCGAGGGCATTGCCAGCCAACGTGTGAAGGTGGGGCCGACCGGCCTGCTCCCACCGCCCGCCACCATCCAGACTCCCAAACACCTGTATGCCGAAGCCACTGCCAAGGGCGGTCTGCCCGAGGAGCAGGCCCGCCTGGTGCAACACATCCTGCAACAAAGCCAGGATGCCGACGTGCTGGCCGCAGGCTCGCTGCAACACGAAACCAGCGCGCGGCTGATCCGCAGCACCACCGGCTACGGCGGCTACACGCGCAGCAGCTACAGCGAATTCAGCCTGTCGGCCCGCACCGCCAAGCAAGGCGCAGGCTGGGCCTGGGGTGGCACCGAGGATGCCAGCAAGGTCAAGCCACAGGAGGTGGCCAGGCGTGCCATCGATCTGGCCAGGCGCAGCGAGAACCCGGTGGCCGTGGAGCCAGGCCGCTACACCGTGATCCTGGAGCCGGAGGCACTGGCGCAACTGCTGGATCTGACGGTGCGCTGGACCACCTTCTACATGAGCCTGGTAGCAGCCGAATCACGCGGCAACGTCTTCACCAAGCCCGGCGGCGGCAGTCGCATCGGCGAACAGATGACGGACAGGCGCGTACAGTTCTACTACGACCCGAGCGATGCGCTGCTGCCGTTCTCGCCGCTCAGCGGCGCGACACGAATCCAGCGCACCCACTGGCTGGAAAATGGCGTGCTGAAGAACCTCGCCGTCGATGCCGGACTGGCCAAGGAGCGTGGCATTGCCGCCGTCGTCAATCCACTGCGGGCCAGGCTGGACGTAAGCGGCCATACGCAAACCATCGAGCAGATGATTGCCAGCACCAAGCGCGGCATCTGGGTGCACCACTTCAGCGGCATCAACATGGTCGATTGGGAAACCCTGTTGCTCAGCGGCGTGACACGCAACGGCACCTTCCTGATCGAGAACGGCAAGGTCAGCCGCCCGGTGCGCAACCTGCGGTTTACCGAATCGCCGTTCTTCCTCCTGAACAAGCTTGATGCCGCAGGCCCGGCCGTGCGCGCCCACCGCATGATCGCCTGCCCGCGCCTGAAGATCCACGACTTCGAGTTCACCGCGCTGAGCGATGCGATCTGATGTGCGACATGGCCGCTGACCGGCCTTCTTCCCTCTCTCCCAGCGAGAGAGGGGCTTGCTGCCTGGCAATGCCCTATCCCGGTAAACTCCCTATGACTCTTTGCGCCCCCACCCCCAACGCCTCCCCCAATGACCCAAGCAGCCACCTGCTGCACGCGCTGCAACAGGTGCGCCAGCAGGTGCACAAGCGCATCGTCGGCCAGGAAGACGTGCTCGACGAAGTGCTGATGGCACTGGCCGCTGGCGGCCACGCGCTGCTGGTCGGTGTGCCGGGGCTGGCCAAGACGCTTTTGGTGCGCTCGCTGGCCGAAGCCATGCACCTGGACTTCCGCCGCATCCAGTTCACGCCCGACCTGGTGCCCAGCGACATCACCGGCACCGAAGTCATGGAAGAAGACAACGCCACCGGCCAGCGGGTCTTTCGCTTCGTGCAGGGGCCGATCTTTGCCAGCGTGGTGCTGGCCGACGAGATTAACCGCGCCCCGCCGCGCACCCAGGCCGCGCTGCTCGAAGCCATGCAGGAACACCGCGTCACGGCTGCCGGGCAAACCATGAACCTGCCCGCGCCCTTCTTCGTGCTGGCCACGCAAAACCCCATCGAGCAGGAAGGCACCTACCCGCTGCCCGAGGCGCAGCTCGACCGCTTCCTGTTCGACATCCGCGTCGGTTACCCCAGCATAGAGGAGGAAATCGGCATCCTGCGCGCCACCACCGCCATCGACCACCAGCGCATCGAACCGGTGCTGGATGCCGCACAGGCACTGGCACTGCAACGCCTGGTGCGCGAGATTCCCGCCACTGAGGCCGCGCTGCGCTACGCCACCGAACTGGTGCGTGCCACCCGCGCCGCAGATTCGCCGGTGGAACTGGTGCGCCAGTACGTGCGCTGGGGTGCCGGGCCACGCGCCGGCCAGGCACTGATCCTCGGTGCCAAGGCCCATGCGCTGCTGGATGGCCGCTTCACCGTCGCACCCGAGGACATCCGCCGCGTCGCGCACCCGGTACTGCGCCATCGCGTGCTACTGAATTTCGCCGCCGATGCCGAAGGCATCTCGGTCGAGCAGATCATCGACGCGCTGCTGGCCCAGGTGGCCGCGCCCGCCAGCACCATCGTCTGACCGCATCAAAGCCATCCGCCCATGCCCACACTGCACGCAGACGACAGCCGCCTGCTCGATGCCCTGCGCGGTCTGCGCTGGCCCGCGCAGCGGCAGGTGCACCATGCCGCCAATAGCGCACACCTGGCACGCAAGCTCGGCCCCGCCGCCGAACTGAGCGAATACCGCGCCTACCGCCAGGGCGACGACCCCCGTCGCATCGACTGGAAGCTGCTGGCCCGTACCGACCGCGCCTACATCCGGCTGGCGCAGGAGCACAGCCAACTCAGCACCGTGCTGCTGCTCGATGCCTCGGCCTCGCTGGCCTGGCCGACCGACACGCAGGCCAAGTGGCAGCAGGCACGCCGACTGGCACTCGGGCTGGCCGCTGCGACCCATCAGGCAGGCGACCCGGTCGGCCTGCTGGTGGCGCAAGGTTTGGCCACCGAAGGCACGGAAGCAGATGCCACGCCATCCCAGCAACTGCACCAGTTGCCCGCCCGCACCCAGGCCGGCGTGGTGCAGCAAATCGCGCACCTGCTGCGCGGCATCCAGCCACAAGGCAGCGTCGCGCTGGCACCGGCCATGCAACCACTCAAGGCCCAGCGGCTGGTCGTCATCAGCGACTTCCTCGGCAGCGATGCCGATAACGAACACCTGCTGGCCGCCGCCGTGCAGTTCTGCGCACGCGGGCGCGAAGTCTTCGCACTGCACCTCATCGATGCCGCCGAACTGAACCCGCCGCGCCAACTCGACGTGCTGCACGACAGCGAAGCACCGCACCTGCGCCGCAACCTCAATGCAAGGGTTCGCCTGCAATACCAGCAAAACTTCACGCAATGGCGCGAGCAACTGGCCCTGCGCTGGCGGCAACGCGGTGCGCAGTTCAGCACCGTTCTGAGTGACGAAGCCAGCGTGCAGGCGGTGCGCCGCATCGTCAAGGGCATCACCCCATGAACCTGCTCTACCCCGCCTTTGCCTGGGCCGGTGGTGCGCTGGCCGCCGCCGTGTTCGCGCTGCACTGGCTGACCACGCGGCAACGCCAGCCCGTGGCCTTCCCGACGTTGCGCTTCATCCCCGCCGGGGCACTGCAAACCACCGCGCTGCAACTGCGCCTGAGCGACCGCCGCCTGCTGCTGCTGCGCCTGCTGATCGTGCTGCTGCTGGGGTTCGCTTTTGCCCAGCCGCAGTGGCAACCGCCCGGCAGCGTGGCCCGGCTGCTGCTGGTCGATGGCTCGGCCAGCGTGGCGCGCAGCGATGCATGGCGCGAACAGGTGCTGGCCGCCGCCAATGCTGCCGACCGCGTGCTGGTCTATGACGGCACGGTGCACACACTCGATGAGGCCGCAGACGTGCAAGCCTTCGTGCAGCAGCCCGCACCCGCGCAGGCCATCGGCCCATTGTCGCCCGCGCTGCTGGCCGCACTGCAACACGGTCAGGCTCTGCGCGAGCGGGCACGGCGCGTGGACGTGAGCATCATCTCGCCCTTCCTCGCCGCCTCGTTCGATGCCGCCACACCCGAAATCCGTGCCCTGTGGCCGGGTGAACTCGAGCTGCAAACCGTGGCCGCCGAAACCGATGCACAGACGCTGGCCAGTGCCTTCCTGCCCGTCGAAGTGCATTGGGCCGACCGCGCCGCCGCCCATCCCGACAACCCCTGGCAGGCACGCCCACAACCAGAGCCGCACAACGGCGTATACACCGAGGCCGCCACCCTGCTGGCACCCTTTCAGCGTCGCTGGCAACTGGCCGAGCCGCTGCCAACCGACAGCCGCGTGATCGCCTGGTGGATCGATGGCGAACCCGCCGCCATCGAGCGCACCCGCCACGGCGTGCGCCAACGCTGGCTGGCCTTCAGCCTGCCCGAACAGGGCGATGCCACGCTGCGCCCGGCCTTCGTGCGCTTCAATGAATGGCTGGAATCGCCCGCCGATCTGCCTTTCGGCCAGGTGCCGCTGACCGCCCAGGAACTGCAAGCGTTCGTGCAGGCTCCCGCCAATCCACCTGAACCCGATCCCTCCATGCAAACCCGCCCGCTGGCACTGTGGCTGCTGGGCCTGGCGTTGCTGCTGGTGCTGCTGGAGCCGCTGCTGCGTCGCTGGCTGGCCGAGGCACGCCAGAGTGCTGCCGTGACTGAAGCCGGGGAGACACGCCAATGAGGGAGCACCCCATTCCAGGCAACCCCGCACACGCGCTGCTGCAACGCACCCGCCGCAGCCTGTTGATACAGCTCCTGCTGCGTGCCCTGCTGTGGGCACTGGCCGCTGCCCTGCTGGTGCTGGCACTGGGCCGCATCGGCCAGCCCTGGCTGAGCTTCAACACCCAGGCCGGGTTCGCGCTGGCCGCATTGCTGGCCGCTGCCGTGGTGCTGTGGCACGGCCGCGCCATCCGCCAGCCCACGCAAGTCGCGCTGTGGCTGGAGCACCGCCTGCCCACGATGCGCTACGCGCTGCTGGCCCTGCTGGAGCCACAGGCACAGACCACGACCCTGCAACGCCAGTTGCACACCGCGCTGAGCACCCCCATCACCACGCCAGACGGCCAACTGCAAACCCCGCAGCAACACCTGCGTCGCCAGCTAGGGCAACGCCTGCGCCAGCAACTGGCCGTGCCGCTGCTGGTATTGCTGCTGGCCACCTTGCTGCACGCCATCGCCACAGCAGGCTGGCACCAGGCACTGGCCGCACGCTGGCAAGCCGCCACCACCTTGACAGGCAGCCATGCCGCCACCGACCGCTTTGCCCCACTGGAAGGCGAACTCACCCCGCCCGCCTACACCGGCTGGCCGATGCAGACGCTGGAGCAGGTGGACACCATCGGCGGCCTGACCGGCTCCCAGATCGTGCTGCGCGGTGCAGGACATGCCGAAGGCATCACCGCCACCATCGAGCAAGCAGGTGCAGCCTCAGAATACGATGCCGATGCGGATAACGACACCGCTGCCACCCCACCACCCGTAGAACTCACCACCGACGCCAACCACTGGCAGGCCCGCTTCAGCCTGCCCCAGCAGCCCGCCACGCTCACGCTGACCGACGGCCACAGCCGCCGCCTGATCGTGCTGGCCCCGCAGGCCGATGCCGTGCCGCAAGTGCGCCTGCACCTGCCCGCGCAAGACGCCACCGTCACCGACATCAGTGGCACGCTGGAGTTAGCCGCCAGCCTGAGCGACGACATCGCGCTGGCGCGCGGCTGGTTCGAGATCATCGTCGCCAACGGCGAGACCGAAGGCAACTTCACCTTCGAGACCCGCACGCTGCTGGAAACCGACTTCCACACCAACCGGGGCGAGCTGCGCACCCAGATGCCGCTCACCGACTTCGGCCTGAAGCCGGGCGGCCAGTTGTCGATCCGCGCCATCGGCACCGATGGCAACACCCTCACCGGCCCCGGCATCGGCTATTCGGAAACCCGCACCATCCGCTTGGCCCGTGCCGAGGCCGAAGACGAAGTGGACATCACCCCCGCACCGCCCGCGCTGGAGCAATCGATGATGTCGCTGCGCATGCTGATCCGCTCCACCGAGCGGCTCGACGCCCGGCAAGAGGAGCTGACGCGCGAAGCCTTCGTCGCCGAGGCCACGCCGCTGGCCCGCCATGCCGACGACATCCGCGACAAGGTACAGGGCTTCGTCGATGACGCCAGCCAGGGCGGTGCCTTCGAGGTGCCGCCACTGCTCAACGTCGCACTGGAGGCGATGTGGGAAGGCGCGCGCCACCTCTCCATTGCCGACACCGGCGCGGCCCTGCCCGAGTTGCGCCGCGCCTACGATGCCTTGCAGGTGCTGGCCAACCTGACGCGCTACTACTTCCGTGGCGAGGCCATGCCTGCGCATGCCGACGTCGAGGGCGTGCGCATGACCGGTGAGGAATACGTCGCTGCCACACCGCGCAGCCAGCGCGAACGTCAGGACACGCCACGCCAACGCCTGGCTGCCCGCCTGCCGCAGTTGCAACAACTGCTGGCCGAGCAGCCCGAGGCTGCGCAGGAGCCACTGGCACTGTTGCACGCCAGCACGCTGCACGAACTGCCCGAGGCCGCGCCGCTGCTGGCCCAGGCCCTGCAAGCCCTGCGCAGCCAGCAGGATGCCAGCGCGCCACTGCAACAGTTGCGCCAACAACTCGAAGGCACACCCCAGCCCGTGCCCGGCCTGCCGCTGTGGGCACCGCCATTGGAGGCCACGCCATGACCTTTACCTTTGCCACCGCCAAGTACGATTCGGGCGACTGGGAAAGCGCGCCCAACCTGCCCGCCGCGCTGATTGATGCGCTGGCCAAGTACACCACCATCCCGGTCGCGCCCAGCGGCGTGATCGTCGAGCTGGGCAGCGAGGAGCTGTTCGAATACCCGTTCGTCTGGATGGCCGGCCACCTGCCGGTGCGCCTGAGCGACCGCAAGCGCGCCAACCTCAAACACTACGTCGAGCGCGGCGGCTTCATCGTCATCGACGACCACAACCACGACATCGAAGGCGTGTTCCACCTCACCGCCACCGAGGAAATCACCCGCACCTTCGGCCCGCTGCAGGCACTGCCGAATGACCACGAAATCTACCGCTGCTTCTTCCGCTTCGAGGACGGCCCGCCGACCACCAGCCACGAACTCAACGGCTGGGGCGATCAGTTGATCCACGAGGAACTGCACGCCGTGCTGCGCAACGGCCGCATCGGCCTGCTCTACAGCAACAAGGACTATTCGTCGGAATGGGACATGCGGCCCGAAACCAAACGCTTCATGGCCGTCGATCCGACGCGCTTTGGCGTCAATCTGATCGTCTATGCGCTCACCCGATGATGTTCTTCCATCGCCCCATCAAAGGATGCCGTCATGCGTGCTGATGCCCTGACCGCCACCATCCCCGCACCAACCGCCAGCACCGCACGCCTGTGGCTGGAGCGCGGCCTGTACGCCATCGCCGTGCTCGCATTGGCCGCTGCCTTCTGGCTGATGGTGTGGCTGCTGCGCGGTACCGCACCCGAACCCAGCAGTGCCAGCAGCAGCCAACTTGCCCACCTGCTGCCACAGTGGAGCCAGCACCCACCCGCCGCAGCCCGGTTACAACTCGACGGGCAGCCCGATGCCACCCAGCGTGCCTGGCTGGCTGCACTGCGCCAGCACGGCACCGCCATCCACTGGCAGATCCACCAGAACTGGCAGTGGCAGCCGCTGGGCCTGCACGTCGAGCCCCTGGCCGACCCACACCAGCCAGTGCGCATCTGGGCCACCACGCCCGCCGATGCGACCCAAGCCACACTGCATGAACAAACCGGCACCGCACCCAATCCCATTGTCAGCCTGAGCGCAAATGCCGCAGGTGCGACCGTACTCAACCACGGCAGGCTGGCCGGTGCGGTGGTGCTGCAACACGGCGCACAGCAGGCCAGCGCAGTGCTGCAAGATGCACTGAAACTGCGCCCGGTGCTGCTGCTGGGTCAGGCTTCATGGGAAGCGCGCTTCGTCGCTAGCGCGCTGGAAGAACACGGCTGGCGGATCGATGCCCGCCTGCAACTCGCGCCCACGCAGATCGTCGGCCAGACCCCGCCACCGCGCCCCCAGCGCAATGCCGAGCACAGTGCACGCGGCGGACGCGGCGGACGCGGAGGGGGCGGCCCTGGTGGTGGCCGAAGTGGAAGTGGCCCGGGCGGCCCCACTGCGGCCAGCGGCCCTGACAGTGCAGCACCCGAGGCCGCAGCAGCAGAGCCTGTGATCGGCCCACCGGACATCAGCACCGCGCATTACGCTGCCGTCGTCGTGCTCGACGAAACCAGTGCCGCGCCACATGCCGCCGCGCTGCATGCCTATGTGCGTGCCGGGGGCGGCCTGCTGGTGCTGGGCCACGCCAACCGCAGCAGCGCGCTGCAAGGCCTGCTGCCCGCCACCGCGCTGGGTGAGGTGCAGGAGGCACGCAGCTTCCCCCCCGCATCCGATGCCCTGGCCGAAGCTGCCGAAACCGAAGCCCATGCAAGTGCCACCCCACGCGAGCACCTGGAACTGCTGCCACTGCAACCACTGCAAACCCAGGCCCATGTACTGGAGCAACGTGGCGATGCCATCGCCGTCGCCCTGCACCGGCTGGAACAAGGCCGCGTGCTGCAAATCGGCTACGCCGACACCTGGCGCTGGCCGATTGCCGTGCGCGACGAACACGCGCCGCAAGCCCATCGCCAATGGCTGGCCAGCCTGCTGACGCTGGTGGCGCACGCCCCCCGCAGCGACCAGCCACCTACGCTGGAGCAACTGGCCCGGCACGACCCGGCACCGCTGGCCGCCTGGCACGCTGCCTTGGGCCACAGTGCCCGCACTGCCATGCCCAGCACGCCCGTTGCCGCTGCCTCAGCAGCAAGCACACCATCGCCGCACTGGCTGGCCTGGCTGTTCGCACTGGCCGCGCTATCACTGCTGCTGCAATGGCTCTCGCGCCGCCTGCGCAGTGCGAGCTGACAAGACGAGAACAACAAGAAACATGAATGACACCCCATGAAAAAGCCATTCGCCTGCCTGTTTTTACAGATGTTTTTAACTTGAATGGAGTGCACCATCATGAAAAATAAAAATCCAACTCATCCACCTTCCGTGCCATTTCGCCGTCAGTTAATTGTGTTGGCCGCAGCATCCAGCATCGGCATGCTGGCAACCTGTCGTTTCGTCTCTATGGCAATGCTGCCAGAACTGGCAGCGACACGCCCTACATCAATGGCGAGCGGCTCAACTCAACAACCGGCGCAGTGGAGCCTGCCTGGGTGGCGGGCCACGAAGGCCGCCGCAACCGAGACATCAACGGCCTGTTGCGCTGGGATCTGACACCCGATCAAGTGATGGAACTGGAGGGCGGCTTCAGCCGCCAGGGCAATATGTATGCAGGCGAGCATAGAGGCGGCGCGCCATCGGCAGTGATGCAGGAATGGGCAGGCAGGGGTTCCGAGACGCGCCGCGTCTATCGCCAGAATCTGGCCCTGACGCACCGTGGCAACTGGGGCGATCTGGGCGACTCGCGCGTGGTATTCCAGTACGAAAATTCACGCACCCAAAACTGCCGACAATCTTCTGGCGGCAGGGGTGCTGGTGCCTGCAACGATGTTAATGAAACCCAGTTCTCCGAGTTGGAGAGCGTTTTTGTCAATGGTGAATTGAACACCCCCTTCACCCTCAGTGGCCTGAACCACATGATGACTTCAGGCATCGAGTACCGCAAACAGGACCTGCGCGATAACAACGAAGCACTGACTCGGCCGGAGGACAGGCTTCCCGATGTACGGGATCACGTGGACATGACAAATACCACCTGGGCCGCCTACCTGGAGGACAACATCGCCCTCACCGATACCTTGATCCTCACCCCTGGCATCCGCTTTGATCACCACAGCCAGTTCGGCAACAACTGGAGCCCCAGCCTCAACGCCATGTACGAACTGGCCGGCGGCTTCAGCCTCAAGGGCGGTATTGCACGCACCTTCAAGGCTCCCACGCCTTATCAGACCAGCGAGTTCTACCAGTCCCGACTGGGAAGGCCCTGCCCCTACCTGGACGCCTCGGGTGATGATCTTTGCACGGTGCGCGGCAACCCAAACCTCAAACCCGAGATCAGCATGAACAAGGAAATCGGCATTGCCTGGGACAGCCTCCGCGGCTGGGATTCCAGCCTGACCTACTTCCGCAACGACTACAAGAACCGCATCACGGCCGAGGCTACCGGAGCCGTGCTCAACCCTAATGGCACGATCAACCTCGCCAATCCCATCGACTACACCTGGGCCAACACCGGCAAGGCCGTCATCCACGGACTGGAAGGCAACCTGAACGTGCCCCTGCTGGGCACCAACGGCAACCAGCTCCGGCTGCTGAACAACTTCACCTGGATGTTCAGGAACGAGCGCAAGGACACGCGCCAGCCACTATCCATCGTGCCGCTCTACACCCTCAACACCACGCTGGACTGGCGGCCGATGCGGGAATTTTCGTTGCAATTGACCTCGACGCTCTACGGCCGCCGCAAGCCACGCTCGTTGAACTACGTCGGCTATCAAATGGTTGATGATGCCGCCCGCATTCGCGGCTCGTATGCCATCTTCGGCCTGAACGGCAGCTACCAGTTCAACAAGAACCACCGCCTAGGGAAGGTCTGCAAAACCCATTGCGCCGCCCGCATCCCGCCACTGGGCGCATCGCTGCGTTGGCTTTTGCGGTCAATAGCCCCGCTATTGACCGCAAAAGCCGCCTTGCGCTGCATCCCACTGGCGGGCGCAGGCTTACCGCAAGAGTTTTGCAGACCTTCCCTAGCCTTCGGCGTGAGCAACCTGTTCGATCGCCAGATCAGGCGCGCCGCAGCCAACGCAGCAGACGACCAGCTTGACCGTGGCGAGACCGAGTTCATCCGAAACGGTGCGGGCGCGCTGACCTACAACGAACGTGGCCGCACCTACTTCGTCACCTACACGGCCTCGTTCTGATTGTTGTGGCTTGAGTGACCTGAAATTTCCAGTTCCACCGGTCATCAAACCGGTAATTTGTTTGCGATACAAATCGCGTGAAAGGATTGAAACATGACCATTCTCCGTTTGAACCTCACCCCCTTGACCCGCGCGCTGTGCGCCGTTGGTATTGGCCTTGCCATGAACAGCCCTGCCTTGGCCACACCCACCATCCAGCAGACCGCCCGAGTCGCCAAGGAGCCCTATGAAATTGTCGTGAATCCGGTAACCGACCGGCTCTACGTCGCCGCCTACGGCGCGGGACGGGGCGAGCAGCCACAGGGCCAAGGCATCGTGGTGATTCACCCCGAGACGCTGGAAGTCGATCACACCATCGCCGTGCCGGAAGCCGCCTTCGGCCTGGGCATCAACACCGCCACGCAGCGGCTCTACAGCAGCAATGCGTTGTCGGGCAAAATCACCGTGTTCGACCTGAAGACCGGCTCGGCAATTGCCACCATCCAGGATGGAGACAAGAAAGCCCACCTGCGGCAGGTGGTGGTCGATGAGGCCAGCAATACCATCTACGTGACCACGGTTGGCGGCTTCACGCGCGATCCGAGTGCCACGCCGCCGGATAGCCAGGTCTGGGTAATCGACGGTGCCACGAACACGCTGGCGCACATCATCAATGCACCGGTCACGATGGCCACCGGCCTCGCACTGGATGCTGGCGCAGGCAGGCTGTATGTCACCGACATGCTCGACCAGCAGGTCGCGGTGATCGACACAAAGAGCCGTGAGGTGGTGCAACGCTTTGCCTCTGGCGGCGAAAAGACCAAGGACGGTGGCGACAGCACCAATGTGGACGTGGACCCGAGCGGTGGCCGCCTGTTCGTGACCCACCAGATGAGCGGCACGCTGACGGTGCTCGAGAGTGCCAGCGGCAAGTTGCTGAAGACCATTCCGACCGGCAAGGGTGCGCTGGCAGTCAGGTACATTGCACCGGCCCAACAGATCTACGTGACCAACCGCAACGCGCAAACCACCACGGTGATCGACAGCGAGAGTTACGAAGTCCTGGCGCAACTGGAAACCGGCTCGTTCCCCCAATCGCTGGCCTATGATGCCAAACGCGGCCTGGTGTACGTGACCAACAAGCCCAAATCGCTGCCACGCAATGCACCAGCAGATGCCCACCCCATCGACGACCCGCGCGGCGACAGCGTAAGCATCATCAAACCCTGAAAAATCGCATCATGGGGCACGATCGCCTCGCCTATTTCAACAGGCATCATGCCCATACAAGGGGGGAAATGTCAAAATCAGGCGGTAATCTCCGCCACTTTCCCCTTTCCATTGCCCATGCACACCATTCCCAGCAGTGCCGATACAGACAGAGACAATGACGGCCACGCCTCCGATCCCGGTAGGCACTGGCAGTTGCGCTACTGGAGTATCTTCAGCGGCCAGGCACTGTCACTGATAGGCTCGGCACTGACCCAGTTTGTGCTGCTGTGGTGGATTACCGACACCACTGGCAGCGTCGCTTCGCTGGCCACCGCCGGATTGGCCGCCCTGTTGCCGCAGGCCCTGCTGGGGCCGATAGGCGGCATCTGCGCCGATCGCTACAGCCGTCGCCTGTTGATGATTGGAGCCGATCTCATCAGCGCCCTGTGCATGCTGGTGCTCATCACCCTGTTCCTCACCGACAGCGTGCAACTCTGGCATCTCTACGTGATGATGGCCGTGCGCAGTGCCATGCAGGCATTTCAGACTCCGGCGGCATCGGCCAGCACGGTGATGCTGGTGCCGCGCAGTTTCCTGCCCCGTGCAGCAGGGCTGAACCAGACGCTGATGGGGCTGATGACGGTCGTGGCAGCACCATTGGGCGCACTGGCCATCGGCATCATGCCCATCGGCTGGGCACTGGGCATCGATGTGGCCACCGCCATCCTGGGCATCGTGCCACTGCTGCTGTTTCGCATTCCGCAACCCAAAGTGCCACAGGAACAGCGTGGCAGCTTTCTGATGGAATTGCGTGCAGGTGTTCGATTCATCTCGGACGACCGTGGCTTGTTGCGCCTGTATGGTCTGCTGGGGATGGTCATCCTGATTATCATGCCCAGCTTCACCCTGTTGCCCCTGCTGGTGAAAGCACATTTTGGTGGCGGCCCCACGCAAGTGGCCATCATCGAGGGACTGGGTGGCGCGGGCATGATTGCAGGTGGCATGCTGGTAGCCGCGCTCGCACCACGCCGCCAGATGCGCTGGGTGCTGTGGGGCTTTGCGCTGTCGTGCCTGACACTGGCATTCTCTGCATGGGCACCTGCCCACATGTTCTGGCTGGCGGTACTCTGGTGGAGCATCAGTTGCGTGGCCTTCATCATGGGCAACGCCCCACTGACCGCACTGCTGCAAACCATTGTGCCGCCCCATCTGCAAGGGCGGGTGCTGTCACTGCTCGGCACCATCATGGGCTTGGCAGCCCCGATTGGACTGGCACTGGCCACGCCACTGGGAGAATGGATAGGGATACGCTGGCTGTTCGTGCTGATGGGTGTGCTGGGCGGTATCGTCAGCCTGCTGGGTTTGTGGTCCCCCACCATGATGGGGCTGGACGAACGCGCCAGACATGCTGCGCCGCCTGTCCGATAACCAAGAAACAGCCAATAAAAAAGGACCATTGACTGGTCCTTTCTGGAAGCACTGCACAAATCTTTTGATGATATCTGCAATGCTTTTGTTTGGAGCGGGAAATCGGTCTCGAACCGACGACCTCAACCTTGGCAAGGTTGCGCTCTACCAACTGAGCTATTCCCGCGAAAGACGTTATTCTAGCATCATAAATTTTCAGTTTTCCGAAAAAATCCAGGAAAGTGAAAATTAGTTCCAATCAGTGGGGCAATCCTTCGTTGGACGGGGTGTCCGCCGCAGGAGAGGCACCTCCCAAAGTCAGGGTCGGTTGGGAAAAAGGCAAGACTTCTTCATCGCCCAAGGCCACAGGAGGCCGCTCCAGGGCGTGTTCCAGCACCTGCTCCAGCCATTGCACGGGAATGATTTCCAGGCCATCGCGTACATTGGCCGGGATTTCCTGCAAGTCCTTGACGTTTTCCTTGGGAATCAGCACCTTGCGGATGCCGCCGCGCAAGGCCGCCAGCAGTTTTTCCTTCAGGCCACCGATGGCGGTGACTTCACCACGCAAGGTGATTTCGCCCGTCATGGCGACATCGGCCCGCACGGGAATGCCCGTCAGGGTGGAGACAAACGCCGTGGCCATCGCCGCCCCTGCGCTGGGGCCATCCTTGGGGGTCGCGCCATCGGGAACGTGAATGTGAATGTCGCGCCGCTCGAAGACGTTGGGCTGGATGCCCAGCTTCTGCGCCCGGCTGCGCACCACGGTGCGGGCCGCTTCCACCGATTCCTTCATGACATCGCCCAGCGAACCGGTGCGGATGATATTGCCCTTGCCGGGCATGGTGGCCGCTTCGATGGTGAGCAGATCGCCCCCAACTTCCGTCCAGGCCAGTCCGACGACCTGGCCAATCTGGTTCTGCTCTTCTGCACGGCCATAGGTGAATTTGCGCACCCCCAGAAACTCGGCCAGATTCTCCGAGGTGACCTGCACCGGCGCGGTGGCCTGGCGCAACTGGATGGCCTTGACGGCCTTGCGGCAGATGCGCGAGATTTCACGCTCCAGCGAACGCACACCGGCCTCGCGGGTGTAGTAGCGCACGATGTCGCGGATGGCTTCTTCGGCCAGCACCAACTCGTCCGGTTTGACACCGTTGTTCTTGATCTGCTTGGGCAGCAGATACCGGAGAGCGATATGGGTTTTCTCGTCCTCGGTGTAGCCCGAGAGGCGGATGACTTCCATGCGGTCGAGCAGCGGCGATGGAATGTTCATGCTGTTGGAGGTGGCCACGAACATCACGTCGCTGAGGTCGAAATCGACTTCGGCATAGTGATCCGAGAAGGTACTGTTCTGCTCGGGGTCCAGCACTTCCAGCAACGCGCTGGAGGGGTCGCCCCGGAAGTCTGCGCCCAGTTTGTCGATTTCATCCAGCAGGAACAACGGATTGCGGGTTCCCACCTTGCTGAGGTTTTGCAGAATCTTGCCCGGCATGGCCCCGATGTAGGTGCGGCGATGCCCTCGGATTTCCGCCTCGTCGCGCATACCACCCAAGGCCATGCGCACATATTTGCGCCCGGTGGCCTTGGCGATGGACTGGCCCAGCGAGGTTTTGCCCACGCCCGGTGGGCCGACCAGACAGAGAATCGGCGACTTGACCTTGTCCACCCGCTGCTGCACCGCCAGGTATTCCAGAATGCGCTCCTTGACCTTGTCCAGACCGTAATGGTCTTCGTTGAGGATTTTCTCGGCGGCTTCGAGGTTTTTCTTGATCTTGGTTTTCTTGCTCCAGGGCAAGTCCGCCAGCACATCCAGGTAGTTGCGCACCACGGAAGCCTCTGCCGACATGGGCGACATGAGCTTGAGTTTTTTCAGTTCGGAATCGGCCTTCTTGCTGGCCTCCTCGGTCATGCGGGCATCCTTGAGGCGTTTTTCCAGCTCCTCGATGTCTGCACCGTCTTCACCCTCGCCCAGTTCCTTCTGGATGGCCTTGACCTGTTCGTTGAGGTAGAAGTCGCGCTGGTTTTTCTCCATCTGGCGTTTCACTCGGCCCCGGATGCGCTTGTCAATTTGCAGGATATCGACTTCTGCGGTGAGCTGTTCGAGCAGCATTTCCAGCCGCCGCCCTACATCCAGCACTTGCAGCAACTCCTGTTTGTCTTCGAGCTTGGTGGGCAGGTGGGCGGTGATGGTGTCGGCCAGCCGGCCTGCGTCTTCAATGCCGCCGATGGAGGTGGCAATGTCCTGCGGGATTTTCTTGTTGAGCTTGGCGTACTGGTCGAACTGCTGCATGACGGCACGGCGCAGTGCCTCGATCTCGCCCTGCTCCAGCTCGGACTCAGGGACGGCCAGCAGGGTGACGCTGGCCTCGAAGTGCGTGTCGGTTTCCACCACGCGCTCCAGCAGCACACGCTCCTGCCCTTCCACCAACACCTTGACGGTGTCATCGGGCAGCTTGAGCAATTGCACGATCTGCGCGACGCAACCGACTTCGAACAGGTCGTCAGTCTTGGGATCATCCTGTGTGGCGGTTTTCTGTGCCACCAGGGCAATGCGCCGGTCGCCCTGCATGGCCAGCTCCAGTGCCTTGATGCTCTTGGCGCGCCCGACGAACAGGGGAATCACCATGCTGGGAAAGACGACGACATCGCGCAAGGGCAACAGGGGCAAATCCTGTGGCTGGGCTTCGGGAATGGGATTTTTCAGGGTCATTGGCTTGTTCGGTTGGTTCAGTCGCAGATCGGGGCTGGCCGTATTTTTTCAAGCGGTCAGAAGCCGCACGGGTCAGCAAGAGGCACACAGGCCATGTGACCGTATGATGAAGCAACTCGCGGTATCCGGGGCGTTGTGTGGTTTTTGCGACCAGTGCCGCTGGCATCCTCTGTCGGCACGCGACTGAAACAGGTCGCGCCGGCAGGCGAGGATGCAGGTGCTCAGGCTTTCTTGGCCTCGTCGCGGTACACCAGCAGCGGCGGTTTGTCTTCGGTGATGGTGCTCTCTTCGATCACCACTTTCTGCACATTCGGGGTGGAAGGCAGATCGAACATGGTGCTCAGCAGCGATTGCTCCAGAATGGAGCGCAGGCCCCGCGCGCCGGTCTTGCGGGCAATGGCCTTGCGGGCAATGGCGGTGAGGGCTTCCGGGCGGATTTCCAGCTCCACGCCTTCCATGCCCAGCAGCTTGCTGTACTGCTTGGTCAGGGCGTTGCGCGGCTCGGTCAGGATTTGCACCAGCGCGGCTTCGTCCAGCTCCATCAGGGCGGTGACGACCGGCAGGCGTCCCACCAGTTCGGGAATGATGCCGAACTTGATGAGGTCTTCCGGCTCGATTTCGCTGAACAGCTCCGAGAGGTCGCGCTGTTTCTTGCTGCGCACCGCTGCCCCAAAGCCGATGCCTGAGGCCTCGGTGCGGTTTTCGATGACTTTTTCCAGACCGGCAAAAGCCCCGCCGCAAATGAACAGGATGTTGGTGGTATCGACTTGCAGGAAATCCTGATTCGGGTGCTTGCGCCCGCCCTGGGGGGGAACGCTGGCCATCGTGCCCTCGATCAGCTTGAGCAGGGCCTGCTGCACGCCTTCGCCCGATACGTCGCGGGTAATGGATGGGTTGTCGGATTTGCGGGAAATCTTGTCGATTTCGTCGATATAGACGATGCCACGCTGCGCTTCCTCGATCTTGTACTCACAGCTCTGCAACAGCTTCTGAATGATGTTTTCCACGTCCTCGCCGACATACCCGGCTTCGGTCAAGGTGGTGGCATCGGCCATCACGAAGGGGACGTTCAGCATGCGTGCCATGGTCTGCGCCAACAAGGTCTTGCCGGAGCCGGTGGGGCCGATGAGCAGGATGTTGCTCTTGGTCAGTTCCACCTCATCCTTGCCGGCATTGCCTTTGTGCCACAGGCGTTTGTAGTGGTTGTACACCGCGACCGACAGGGACTTCTTGGCATGCTCCTGGCCTATGACGTACTTGTCCAGATTGGCCTTGATTTCCACGGGCGTGGGCAGGTCGGGGCGGGCGGCCTTGTCATCTGCCTTGGCCGGTTCCTCGTCGCGCACGATCTCGTTGCACAGGTCAATGCACTCGTCGCAGATGAACACGGACGGGCCGGCGATCAGTTTCTTGACTTCGTGCTGGCTTTTTCCGCAAAACGAGCAATACAGGGTTTTTTCGCTTGAAGTGCCTTTTTTCTCGGCCATATATCCCACTACCTTATTCTGAACGTCGCGTTGTCAAACCCGCAGGCCACCTGCCGACGGGTGCAGGCTTGCCGGTGGCTTGCAGGAAGCCACCGGGCGGCATGGTGGGCGAGGAAACTCAACCGCCACGCTTTTCGACCACCTGATCGACCAGGCCGTATTCCTGGGCTTCCGTGGCCGTCATGAAGTAGTCACGCTCGGTGTCGTGCGCAATTTTTTCATAGCTCTGGCCCGTGCGTTCGGCCAGGATGCGGTTCATCTGTTCCTTGGTGCGCAGAATGTCGCGGGCGTGGATTTCGATGTCGGTCGCCTGTCCGCGCGCGCCGCCCAGCACCTGGTGGATCATGATCTTGGAATTGGGCAGCGAATAACGCTTGCCCTTTTCACCGGCTGCCAGCAGGAACGCGCCCATGCTGGCGGCAAAGCCCAAACACATGGTGGAGACCTGCGGGCGAATGAACTGCATGGTGTCGTAGATGGACATGCCGGCCGTCACACTGCCACCGGGCGAGTTGATGTAGAAGTGGATGTCCTTTTCCGGATTCTCGCTCTCCAGGAACAACATCTGCGCCACCACCAGATTGGCGGTCTGGTCATTGACTTCGCCGACGAGAAAAATGATGCGTTCCTTGAGCAGGCGCGAGTAAATGTCAAAGGCACGTTCACCACGTCCCGATTGTTCGATCACCGTGGGAATCAGTCCCAGGTTGCGGGTTTCCAGAATATTCATTGTCAGCTTCCTTCGCGTTGCGAAAAATCAGGCCCTGTCAAAACGTGCGCGTTGTGTGCCTTTGCCAGAAACAAATATGGGCTTGTACCGTCAGCACAAGCCCATGTTGGAGGTAAATGGCCATGTCAGCCGCTTGTTGCGCCGATCTTACCCATTTACTGCATCCCATGCGGTGAGGCCATGTCTTTTTCAGTCAGGGTTCCCTGTAACCGGTGACATGACCCAGCAGCGGCTTATGCGACCACGCCACCGCCCTGGCTGGACATCAGTTCCTCGAAGGAAATGGTCTTCTCCACGGTCTTGGCCTGGCCGAGCACGAATTCGGTGACATTGTTTTCGATCACCACGGCTTCCACATCCTGGAGGCGTTGGGGATCGCTGAAGTACCACTTCACCACATCCTCCGGTTGCTCGTAGCTGGATGCCAGTTCCTGCACATGGGTACGCACCTGTTCGGGCTTGGCCTGGAGTTCGTTGGCACGCACCAGTTCAGCTACAACCAGACCCAGACGCACACGACGCTCGGCCTGCGGACGGAAAATTTCGGCAGGAATTGGGCTGTTGCCCACGTCCTTGATGCCGCGCTGGCGCAGTTCCTCGCGCGCGCCCTCTTCCAAGCGGGCGATTTCACTCTGCACGCTGGCCTTGGGCAGGTCGAGTTCGGACTTGTCCAGCAGGCCATTGAGCACAGCCTGCTTGTTGCGGGCCTGCACACGGAACTTGACCTCGCGCTCCAGGTTGTTGCGGATGTCCTCGCGCAGACCTTCGACGGTAGCGGCATCCACGCCCAGCGACTTGGCAAACTCGTCGGTGATTTCCGGCAGGTTGGCGGCTTCGATTTTCTTGACGGTGACGAGGAAATCGGCGGTCTTGCCAGCCACTTCCTTGCCGTGGTAGTCCTCGGGGAAAGCCAGAGGGAAGGTCTTGCTCTCGTCCAGCTTCAGGCCGCGCACGGCATCCTCGAATTCCTTGAGCATCTGGCCTTCGCCCACCAGGAAGGCGAAGTCCTCGGCCTTGCCGCCTTCAAAGGGGTCGCCATCGATCTTGCCTTCAAAGTCCACGGTGACGCGGTCGCCATCCTGCACCGGCTCGTCCTTGCCACGCAGGGCAAAGGTGCGACGCTGCTTGCGCAGAATGTCCAGGGTGCGGTCGATGGCGGCATCGTCCACATCCACGCTGACGCGCTCGATTTCCAGATCGGACAGATCGGCGATCTGCACTTGCGGGAACACTTCGAAGACGGCTTCAAAGTCCAGGAAGCCTTCTGCCGCACCGTCTTTCTCGGAGATGCTGGGCTGGCCTGCCACGCGCAGTTCGGCTTCATTCACGGCCTGATTGAAGGCCTCGCCCACGCGCTCATTCAACACTTCGTACTGTACGGAGCTGCCATAACGCTGTGCCACCACCGAGAGCGGCACCTTGCCTGGGCGGAAGCCGTCCATCTTGACGCTCTTGGCCAGACGCTTGAGGCGTTTTTCGATTTCGCCCTGAATATCGCTGACCGCCACGTTCAGGGTGATCTTGCGTTCCAGCTTCTCCAGCACTTCTACATTGACTGCCATGAAAAATCCTACTGTCTATTCTTTTTGAATGGCCAGCCCGCCCGCAGGGGCTGGCACGAAAACGGTTCGGTGGTGCGCGGGGGGGGACTCGAACCCCCACACCATTGCTGGCGTCAGGACCTAAACCTGGTGCGTCTACCAATTTCGCCACCCGCGCAATGAATCTACAACCGAAGGCCGGAAATCCGGCGGCTCCTGCACCTCACACACAGAAAGCCGCTCCCGGCAACGGTAGAACCGGGTGATTCTACCGATATTTGATTACCCCCACAGAAAATCACACGGCGGTACCCGTCATTTCTGCGGCGGCCTGCCCTGCTCCAAGGGAAAACACCCAGAGAGCAACAACAGGCCATCAGGGCGTTGCCAGACGGTATTCAGACCGCAGGCTGGCTGTTGCGCAGGCGAATGTGCAGCTCGCGCAACTGTTTCTCGTCCACCGCCGACGGGGCCTGGGTGAGCAGGTCCTGGGCACGCTGGGTCTTGGGGAAGGCGATCACGTCGCGGATGGAGTCGGCCTTGGTCATCAATGTGATGAGGCGATCCAGCCCGAATGCCAGGCCGCCGTGCGGGGGTGCGCCGTATTGCAGTGCGTCCAGCAGATAGCCAAACTTGGCGCGGGCTTCTTCTTCATTGATGTTCAATGCGCCGAAAACCTTGCTTTGCACGTCGGCGCGGTGGATACGCACCGAGCCACCGCCCAGCTCCCAGCCGTTGAGCACCATGTCGTAGGCCTTGGCAATGCACTTCTCGGGGGCGGATTCCAACCATTCCTCGTGGCCGTCCTTGGGCGCGGTGAACGGGTGGTGTACGGCCACCCAGCGTTTGTCTTCGTCGTCGTACTCGAACACGGGGAAGTCCACCACCCACAGCGGTGCCCAGCGGTCTTCAAACAGGCCGTGACTCTTGCCGAATGCACTGTGGCCGATCTTGATGCGCAGGCCACCGATGGCATCATTGACGATTTTTTCCTTATCTGCGCCGAAGAAAAGCAGGTCGCCATCCTGTGCGCCAGTGCGTGCCAGGGTTTCGGCAATCGCCTTGTCGTGCAGGTTCTTGACGATGGGGCTTTGCAGGCCATCGCGGCCCTTGGCCACTTCATTGACCTTGATCCAGGCCAGACCCTTGGCTCCGTAGATTTTGACGAATTCGGTATAGGCATCGATTTCGCTGCGCGACAGGGCGGCACCACCGGGAACGCGCAGGGCCACGACACGGCCACCAGGGGCAGTGGCCGGGCCGGAGAAGACCTTGAAGTCCACGTCGGCCATCACGTCCTTCAAGTCGGTGAATTGCAGCTTGACGCGCAGATCGGGCTTGTCGGAACCGTACAGGCGTGCGGCTTCCTGATAGCTCATGACCGGGAACTCGCCCAGTTCGACGTTCATGGTGTTGCGGAACACCTCGGTAATCATCTGCTGGAACAGTGCGCGGATTTCTTCCTCGTTCAGGAACGAGGTTTCGATATCGATCTGGGTGAATTCCGGCTGGCGGTCGGCACGCAGGTCTTCGTCGCGGAAGCACTTGGTGATCTGGTAGTAGCGGTCGTAGCCGGCGACCATCAGCATCTGCTTGTAGAGCTGGGGGGACTGGGGCAGCGCGTAGAAATGGCCATCGTGCACGCGGCTGGGCACGAGGTAATCGCGCGCACCTTCGGGCGTGGACTTGCCCAGCATGGGCGTTTCGATGTCGATGAAGCCGTGGGAGTCCAGGAACTTGCGCACTTCCATGCTGACGCGGTAGCGCAGCATCAGGTTCTTTTGCATGTAAGGGCGACGCAGATCCATGACGCGGTGCGTCAGGCGTGTGGTCTCGCTGAGCGTATCGTCGTCCATCTGGAATGGCGGGGTGACGGAAGCGTTCAGGATGGTCAGTTCATGGCACAGCACTTCGATCTTGCCGCTGGTGAGGCTGTCGTTGCTGGTGCCTTCCGGGCGCAGGCGCACCAGCCCCTTGATCTGGATGCAGAATTCGTTGCGCAGGCTCTCGGCAGCGGAGAACATCTCGGGACGGTCGGGGTCGCAGACCACCTGCACATAGCCTTCGCGGTCGCGCAGGTCGATGAAAATCACACCGCCGTGGTCACGACGGCGGTTCACCCAGCCGACCAGTGTGACGGTTTGTCCGGCCAGTGCTTCTGTGACCAGGCCACAGTATTCAGTACGCATCACCATAAAAGGTTTCCATTTCTGCCTTGCGGCGGGTTGATTCGGAGGGGAATGGGGTGTTGTGGAGCGGGCAGGCTCACTGCGTGCCAGCCCCCTATCAGGCCGCCGTGGCAGGCGTATGGCTGGATGAGGGGGGGCTGCTTTGTGTCTTTTCGACAGCCGTGCCGCTGTTGCTGGACTGGGAGTCGGCATCGGGAGCCTCGGTGCTGGCGGCAGCCGGTGGTGCCTTGGCTGCGCCACCAGAGCCGTGCTTGAAGTCGGTGGCATACCAGCCCGTACCCTTGAGCTGAAAACCCGCTGCCGTCACTTGCTTGACCAGGGCTTCTGCGCCGCAGGCAGGGCAGGTTGTCAGGGGCGCGTCGGAGATTTTTTGCAGTGCATCCTTGGCATGGCCGCAGACGCTGCATCGATAGGCATAAATCGGCATAAAACCAGCAATCGTTCAAAAAGAAACGCAAACAGCCGCGCATTATAAATCCGGCTCATGCCTGCACCGCAGCATGTGATGGTGCGGATCATGCGCTTGAAATCCAGGCCACCGCTTCCCGGTTCAGGGGGAGGCGATGACCAGGCCGGATTTACGGCTGCTTCACGGCATTGTCTGGGGCCGTGGCTGGGTTTGCGTCTTTCTCTTTCTCGTTGCCAGCGTCATTGTCAGGGGTGGTGGTCTTGGCAGTGTCGCGGCTCTCGCGCTCGGCGGGTTCCTCACTGACCTTGACTGGCAGACCCTTGAGGTGATTGAGTGCCTGCTGAAGCTGGAAGTCCTCGGGCGAGCCGAATGTGGGCAGGCGGCGTGGCGACTGTCCGCCGTTGGCGTTGGATTCCTGCTCCAGCCGCTTGATGGCTTCCTCGCGCTCCTGCTCCTTGCGGGCGGCTTCCTCGGGGGTGTAGTCCGTGCCCAGGTGTTTGACGAGATCGGCTTCGCGGATGCGCAGCGAGGCGTAGAGGTTGCCTTCGGCGGTTTCATCCAGCGCAATGTCCGGCACGATGCCCTTGGCCTGAATGGAGCGGCCTGACGGCGTGTAGTACAGCGCGGTGGTCAGTTTGATGCCCGATTCCGGCCCCAACTGGCGCACGGTCTGCACCGACCCCTTGCCAAAGGTCTGGCTGCCCATGACGATGGCGCGCTGGTGATCCTGCAAGGCCCCGGCGACGATTTCGCTGGCCGATGCCGATCCTTCATTGACCAGCACCACCATCGGCACCTTCTTCAGGCCAGCGGGCAGGTTGCGCAGCGGGTTGGTGCTGCCCAGGCCAAAGCTTCTGCGCACATAGTCGCTTGGGTGGGTGGTGAACTTGGCCTTGCTTTCCGGCAACTGGCCATCGGTGGTGACCACGGTGACGTTTTCCGGCAGGAACGCAGCCGAGATGGCCACCGCCGCATCCAGCAGCCCACCGGGGTCGTTGCGCAAGTCCAGCACCAGCCCCTTGAGCTGGGGTTCCTTGGCATAGATTTCAGCGGCCTTGGTGACGAAGTCATCCACGGTGCGATCCTGGAACTGCGAAAGGCGAATCCAGGCGTAGCCAGGCTCCACCACTTCGCCCTTGACGGAGCGGGTCTTGATTTCCTCGCGCACGATGGTAACCGTGAAGGTGCGGTTCTCGTCCTTGCGGAACACCGTCAGCAGCACCTTGGTATTGGGTTCGCCGCGCATGCGCTTGACCGCATCGGTCAGGGTCAGGCCGCGCACGGCGGTATCGTCGATGCGGGTGATGAGGTCGTTGGTCTGCAAGCCGGCGCGGTCGGCGGGCGAGCCTTCAATGGGCGAGACCACGCGAATCAGGCCATCTTCCTGGGTGATTTCAATGCCCACGCCGACGAACCGCCCGGTCGTGCCTTCGCGGAATTCCTTGAAGCTGTTCTTGTCGAAATACTGCGAATGGGGGTCGAGGCTGGAGACCATGCCGGAGATGGCATCGACGATCAGCTTGCTGTCGTCCACCGGCTCCACATAGTCCGTCTTGATAAGGCTGTACACGGCGGCAAGCTGCTGGATTTCTTCCAGCGGCAGCGGGGCAATCGCATTGCGTGCCGTGGTTTGCAGGGAAAACGTGGCCAGTGCGCCGGTCAGTACACCGACACTGACCCATCCCACGATGGATAGTTTGGAACTCATAGATTCTTTGGCTCGTGCATTGCGTGCATGGGGCAGGCACAGTGGCATCCGATGGGCCACGCGCCTGTGGGTGAGTGCCCTTATACCACCCGCACACCGGAAAGAAAAGGCACGGGGGCAAACGACTTGTGCCGGGCAGGCGATTCGCGCCTTGCCCACCGTGCATCAGAGCAGCGCGACCGCATTCGGTTCCGGCCCCGTGCGCGCCCCCGGCCGGGAGATCAGTCTTCCAGGTAGCTGCGGCTGATGGGCTTGAGCTGCTCGTCGAGTTCATAGACCAGCGGCACCCCATTGGGGATGTTCAGGCCCACGATGTCGTCATCGGAGATGCCATCGAGGTATTTGACGAGGGCGCGCAGGGAATTGCCGTGCGCGGCAATCAGCAGACGCTTGCCCGCGCGGATGTCGGGTGCAATGTCGGATTCCCAGAAGGGCAGCACACGCGCCACGGTGTCCTTCAGGCATTCGGTCAGCGGCACCTGGGCAGAATCCAGCGCGGCATAGCGGCGGTCGCCACGTTCGCTGCGGGGATCGCTCTCTTCCAGTGCGGGCGGTGGCGTGGTGTAGCTGCGCCGCCAGACGAGCACCTGATCGTCGCCATACTTGGCGGCGGTGTCGGCCTTGTTCAGCCCTTGCAGTCCGCCATAGTGGCGTTCGTTGAGTTGCCAGGCATTCTGCACGGGCAGCCAGGTGCGATCCATCGCATCCAGGCTGTGCCAGAGAGTGTGAATGGCACGCTTGAGCACGCTGGTGTAGGCCTTGTCGAAGTCGAAGCCGCGTGCCTTGAGGATGCGCCCGGCATTCTGCGCCTGGGCCACGCCGGTGGCGGTCAGTTCCACATCGGTCCAGCCAGTGAAGCGGTTTTCGAGGTTCCAGGTGGATTCGCCGTGGCGAATCAGTACGAGCTTGTGCATTCAATCAACCTTATCGGGTGGGTCATCATCAGATCGGCGGGCACGGGCATGCAAGACACCGCGCGCCTGCCAGGCGCAGTGCGACATTTTAGGGCAAGGCCACGAGGCGAAATGCCTGCGGTACACGCTATAGACCGCACACGGGCCGGACAGCACCTGCCTTGCCGTAGAATCCGGGGCTTGTTCCTGCGGAGAGTAAAGCTGTGAATTTCATTCTGGACAACTGGTATCTTTTTCTGGCCGTCATCGGCTCTGGCGCGTTGCTGTTCGTTCCGGCACTGAGCAAGGGTACGCTGGCCGGGCTGAGTCCCAATGAAACCGTGCAACTCATCAACCGCGAAAAAGCCGTGGTGGTGGACGTGCGCAGCACCGACGACTTCATCCAGAGCCACATCAAAGGTGCCAAGAATGTGCCACTGGAGCAGTTCGAGCAGCACCTGGGAGCCAGCGTCAAGAACAAGGCCCTGCCACTGGTGATCGTCTGCGCCAGCGGTGGCCGCGCCCAGCGCGCCGTGCTGTCGGCCAAGAAGCTGGGTTACGAGAACACCCAGATTCTGGCAGGCGGCATGAAGGCCTGGAAGGATGCCAGCCTGCCCGTCGTGCAGGGAAAAGCCTGAAACGCCCCAAGAGGAGGAACACCCCATGCAGCCCGTGAAGATGTACACCACCGCCGTCTGCCCCTACTGCATTCGTGCCAAGCAGTTTCTGCACAGCAAGGGCGTGACCGAGATCGAGGAGATCCGGGTGGACAGCAACCCCGATGAACGCCAGAAAATGATGTCCGCCACCGGACGGCGCACCGTGCCGCAAATCTACATCGGCAGCACCCATGTGGGCGGACACGACGACCTGATCGCGCTGGATGCGCGTGGCGGGCTGGATGCGCTGCTGCACCAGTCCTGAGAACGTGTTCACGATCCCCATTCTTCAACCCGAGTTTCACACCAAAGGTAAATCACCATGACCGAGCAAGCCAATCCGGTATTCCAGATCCAGCGCATGTACCTCAAGGACCTGTCGCTGGAGCAGCCCAATTCCCCGGCCATCCTGCTGGAGCAACAGCAGCCCAACGTCGATATCCAGTTGGCCGTCACCGCCAACCCGGTGGCCGAAGGCATTTTTGAAGTAGCCGTGACCGCCACCGTGCACACCAAGGTGGAAGACAAGACCCTGTTCCTGGTCGAGGCCAAGCAAGCCGGCATCTTTGAAATCCGCCATATTCCCGAAGACCAGATGGGAGCCGTGGTTGGCGTGGCCTGCCCGCAGATCATCTACCCGTACCTGCGCGGCAACGTGGCCGACGTCATCAACCGCGCCGGCTTCCCGCCTGTGCATCTGGCCGAAATCAACTTCCAGGCCATGTACGAGCAGCAACAAGCCCAACAGGCCGCCAACGGCAGTGCCCCAACGGCTCCGTCCACCGAGACAGCACAGTAATTCCCGCCGTGCTTTTGCACAGAGCCGCCGCCAGGCGGCTTTTTTGCGCGCTATGCTATGGGCCATGAATGCCATAGCCCCATCCCCCACCCCTCCCTCTCCCATGCAGGTTCTCGTCCTCGGCGCAGGCGCGTGGGGCACTGCCGTGGCACTGGCGGCCTGTCGCCACCCAGCGGCTCACCAGGTCACGCTCTGGGCGCGCAACCCGGCGCAGGCCGATGCCATGCGCCAGCAGCGCAGCAACACCCAGTACCTGCCGGGCATTGCCCTGCCCGATACCCTGCATCTGGTCAGCGGTGCCATCGCCCCATTGCTGAGCACGGCCGATCTGGTCATCCTCGCCACCCCGGTCAGTGCACTGCGTGCCATGCTCACCACCTTGCGAACCGCCCCGACCCTGCCACCGCACTGCCCGGTGGTCTGGCTGTGCAAGGGCGTGGAGCCGCCTGCGGGCGATCATCCCGTCATCACCGGTCTGTTGCCGCACGAGGTGCAGGCACAGGTCGCACCCGGACTGCGCACCGGCGTGCTCAGCGGCCCCAGCTTCGCGCTGGAAGTGGCGCAGGACAAACCCACCGCGCTGGTGGCCGCCTCGCCACACCCTGCCGTGCAGCAGGCATTGCTGGCAGCCTTCCACAGCGGCACGGTGCGCATCTATGCGAACGAAGACAGCATCGGCGTGGAACTGGGCGGTGCGGTGAAGAATGTGCTGGCGATCGCCACCGGCTTCTGCGATGGGCTGGAACTGGGGCTGAACGCACGCGCCGCGCTGGTGACACGTGGTCTGGCCGAAATGACCCGGCTGGGCGTGGCCTTGGGTGCGAAGCCAGAGACCTTCATGGGCATGGCCGGTGTGGGCGATCTGGTGCTCACCGCCACCGGCAACCTCTCACGCAACCGCAAGGTGGGACTGCTGCTGGCGCAGGGGCTGACGCTGCCGCAAATCCTGTCCTCGCTGGGCCATGTGGCCGAAGGCGTGTACTGCGCCCGGGCCGTGCTGCAACGTGCCACCCAGGCGGGCGTGGAAATGCCCATCACCCAGGGCGTGGTGCAACTGCTGGACGGACAGGCCAGCCCCGCCCGCATCGTGCAGGAGCTGCTGGCACGCGAACCGGCGCAGGAGTGAGGACAGTGGAGCAGTAAAATGCCCAGCGGCCTTTTCGGGCCTGTTCCTGTTCAACCCAGCCTTTCAGACATCCAGACGGAGAACCCTTCATGCCTGCCATTCCTTCCTTTGCCGCCATGCCCGATGAAAACGGTTTCTTCGGGGCGTATGGCGGGCAGTTCGTGCCACCGCACCTGAAGCAGATCATGGATGGCATCAATGCGGCCTATGACGAAATCCGCCAGCGCGAGGACTTTCAGCAGGAGCTGGCCAGCCTGTTTGCCGATTATGTGGGGCGACCCAGCCCGATCTTCCATGCGCGGCGGCTGTCCGAGCAACTGGGCGGTGCGCAAATCCACCTCAAGCGCGAAGACCTGAATCACACCGGCGCGCACAAGATCAACCACTGCCTGGGCGAGGCATTGCTGGCACGCTTCATGGGCAAGAAGCGGGTGATTGCCGAAACCGGCGCGGGCCAGCACGGCGTGGCACTGGCCACGGCCTGCGCGCTGGTGGGCATTCCCTGCGAAATTCACATGGGGCAGGTGGACATCGAGAAAGAACACCCCAACGTCACGAAGATGAAAATCCTCGGCTGCAAGCTGGTGGCCGTCACGCGCGGCGCGGCCACGCTGAAGGAAGCCGTGGACAGCGCGTTCGAGGAATACCTGAAAGACCCCGAAGGCACCATCTACGCAATCGGCTCGGTGGTCGGGCCACACCCTTTCCCACGCATGGTGCGCGACTTCCAGTCCATCATCGGACGCGAGGCGCGGGCGCAGTTCCAGCAGAAGCACCAGCGTCTGCCCGACTATGTGACCGCCTGCGTGGGCGGTGGCTCCAATGCCATCGGCATGTTCACCGCCTTCCTGGAAGACGAAGCCGTGCATCTGGTCGGCGTGGAGCCTGCTGGCGAAGGGCTGGAGAAGCCTGGCCGCCACTCGGCAACCCTCAGCAAGGGCCATCCCGGCCAGTTGCACGGCATGGCTTGCTATGTGCTGGAAGATGCGCAGGGCCAGCCCGCTGCCGTGCACTCCATCGCCTCCGGGCTGGACTACCCCGGCGTGGGGCCGCAACACAGCTACCTGAAGGACACGGGCCGCGTGCAGTACGACGTGGCCAGCGATGCGGAAACCCTCGATGCTTTCATTACCCTCTCGCGCGTGGAAGGCATCATCCCGGCATTGGAAAGTGCCCACGCCGTGGCCTGGGCCATCCGCACCGCGCCTACCCTGTCGGCCAACCAGCACATTCTGGTGAACCTCTCTGGGCGCGGTGACAAGGATGCCGATTATGTGGCCGCCCGGCTGGGGCTTTGAGCCAGTCCCGCACCCCCTTGAGCGGCCATGCTGAACTACACGTTCCCGATTCTGCTGATCGTGCTGCTGGGGGTCTGGGCGCGCCACTCGCCGCGCACCCCGCCCGGTTTCTTTGCAGCCATCGAGTGGTTCGCGTTCTACATTGCCTTCCCGGCCCTGCTGTTCGCCAGCACCGCGCAACTGACCTTCGCCGCCGGGGATTTGCAGTTGCTGGTGCAGGCCACCCTGCTGCCCACGCTGGGCATGGTGGCCCTGTTGTTGCTGGGCCTGCGCCTGGCCACGCGCCTGCCCGACCCCAGCCGCTCCTCGCTGATTCAAGGTTGCGTGCGTCCCAGCACCTACTTCGGGCTGGCGGTGGCCACCTTGCTGTTTCCGCCCGACATCGCCGCCCTGGTCATGCTGGCATTGGCCATCTGCCTGCCGCTGGTGAATGTGGTGGCGGTAGTGGCACTGGCATGGTGGGGCGGCCAGTCGCTGGGAGCCTGGCAGGTGCTGCGCAAGGTGCTGGAGAACCCCATCATTCTGGCCACCGCCGCCGGTGCGCTGGTGAATGTGCTGGACTGGCCGCTGCCGCTGTTTCTGCTCAACACCCTGCACATCGTGGGAGATGCCGCGCTGGTGCTGGGCCTGATGAGCGTGGGCGGCGGGCTGGTGTTCAACCTGGCGCAATCCCCTCCCCGGCTACTGGCTCTGACGGCCACACTCAAGCTGCTGGCCCTGCCACTGCTCACGCTGCTGCTGTGCCGCTGGCTGGATGCCAGTCCAGCCGTCACGCTGGCTGCCTGTTTCTACAGCGGGCTGCCTACCGCGCCCAATGGCTACATCATGGCGCGGCAAATGGGCGGTGACGCACCGCTGATGGCCGCCCAGATCACCCTGCAAACACTGCTGGCCATGCTGACCGTGCCGCTGCTTCAGTGGGTCTTGCAGGCGGTGTGGCCCGCCTGACCATCACCACGGCGGGCTGTCGTTATCCGCCTCGGCAACAGGCTCTTGCTGCGGGCGGGAAGCGGGTGCTGATACTGGTGCAGGCGGAGCCTTCGCCGCTGCCCCTGGCCCGCCCACACCGTCCATGTAGCCCCCCAGACTTTCCACCAGTTCCGGCAGCAGCAGGGCCAGCTCGCCGGTGGTGATGGCGACATCGGCATCGAACTGTTCGTCGGTTTCGGTTTTTTCGGAGAAAACCGCTTCGGCGAATGTCAGTTTCTTGATCTGCAAGGCTTCGCTCAGCACAAAAAAGGCACGGTCGCCCCAGGCCAGTGCCAGCCGCGTGGGCCGCTTGCCTTTCTCGATGTGCTGACGGATTTCGTCGATCTCCAGCGCGTGGCGGGCATAGCGCACCACCGCACGGGTGTCGTCAGTGGCCTTGAGTTCGCACTCGTCGCCCAGTGCAAACCCCGCCGGAGCCTGTTGCTCGGCCAGCCACTGCGCCATGGCCGTGCCGGGGGCTTCCTGGGTTTGCAGCAGGCGCGGAGCCAGACCGGGCAGATGCTCGACCAGCGCGGTGATGATCTCGTCACCACGCCCCTGGGCACTGGCATCGATCACCAGCCAGCCATTGAGCCGATCCAGCCACACCCAGTTGCCCTGGGTCTTGGTGAAGGCCAGCGGCAGCAGGTCGAGGCGGGCCTCGTCCTTCAGGCTCTGGCGTTCCTTCTTGCCGGGCTTGCGGCCCGTCTCCTGCTCAATGGCCTGCACCTTCTCATCGACATGCGCCTGCACCACCGAGGCGGGCAGAATCTTGCTCTGCGTGACAAAACGCAGCATCCACTGGCCATGGATCGATTCGACCAACGGGCCATGCTCCTGTCCGCGCGGGGCAACCCAGCCGGACGATTTGTCCTGGGTCTTGCCACAGGGCGCAAAAGGCATCTGCGCCAGGGCCTGCTCGGCAGCGGTCAGGTCGGCGGCGAAATCATCATTCAATCGGTAAATCAGCAGGTTCTTGAACAAGGCAAATCCTTTGGGGCATCGTGCAAAGCAGCCGATTCTATGCCGCAGCCACTGCCACCGACAGCGGAATGTTTGCGCACGTTGGGGCAGAACACGCACAGGCCTGGGCACAGCGCATTCTAAAATCGGCCATCCCCAACAACCTGAACCCACTCTGCCATGTCCGAATCCACACCATCTACCCTGCACGTCATCGAGCATCCGCTGGTGCAGCACAAGCTGACCCTGATGCGCAACAAGAACACCAGCACCAACGGCTTTCGCCGCCTGCTCAACGAGTTGAGCACGCTGATGGCCTATGAAGTGACCCGCGACATGCCGGTGCAACTGGTGGAAATCGAAACCCCGATGGAAACCATGCAGGCCCCGATGATCGACGGCAAGAAGCTCGTGCTGGTATCGATTCTGCGCGCCGGTGGCGGCATTCTGGACGGCGTGCTGAACATCGTGCCCGGCGCACGGGTCGGCCACATCGGCCTGTACCGCGACCCGGACACACTGCAAGCCGTGGAATACTATTTCAAGATGCCATCCGAAGTGGCCGAACGCGACCTCATCGTCGTCGATCCCATGCTGGCCACCGGCAACTCGGCCGTGGCCGCCCTCACCAAGCTCAAGCAGTTGCAGCCACGCTCCATCAAGTTCCTGTGCCTGCTGGCCGCCCCGCAGGGCGTGGCCACCCTGCAACAGGCACACCCGGACGTACACATCTACACCGCCGCACTGGATCGGGAACTGGACAACCACGGCTACATCCTGCCCGGTCTGGGCGATGCAGGCGACCGCATTTTCGGCACGAAATAACGCTGTACCACTGACAGTAGAAAAGTACGACGTGAATACGGCGGGAGATATTCTCACAGCAATACATTGCCATCGCGCTGGAAAAATCTCCCGCCTTTGGGCAAAGATGAGACAGCAATCCTGCACACCGGCATTCAACGGCAGGCAATCAAGGTGCAGCACCTGAATCGGCAAATCGCCCAGAAAAATACAGAGCCGAATATTTCTAAATATCGCATTAAGAAAAATTAATTCACATTAAAAAATATCAGAAAGGCATGCGTTCCTTCATCCATCGTCAATATCCGATTGCGATTGCGAGCTGAATCCACCGCAAACCAACCAATAAGAACGTGTTCACGATCTTAGGAGCATGCGGTTCAGTCAAAAAAAAGCACCCGTCATTCCGGCGAAAGCGGCAATCCAGTAGCGAGCTATCCCATTGAGAGACGGGGTGTTCTTTTGATACGTCATCACTGGATTGCGGGTCAAGCCCGCAATGACGGTGCTACTTGTACGGCATCGCCATGAGATCGTAAACACGCTCCAAGGCATTCCGGTTTTTGCGCATCACCTGATGGCGGACATACCGCCACGCACCATCAGGTGTAGCAGGAAGCCAGGCGCAGTTCTTCCAGTGCGTCGGCATCCAGTTCCAGCCGGGCTGCCGCCACCAGATCGGGCAGTTGGGCGGTGCGGCTGGCACTGACGATGGGCGAGGTTACGCCCGGCTGTGCCATCAGCCAGGCCAGCGCGACAGTCGCCGGGGTGCTGGCATAGCGTTCGGCAACAATATCGAGTTTGTCCAGAATGAGCAGGCCACGCGGGTTGAGGTATTTTTCCACCACGCTGGCCCCGCGTGTGCTCTGCCCCACGTCTTCGGGCTTGCGGTATTTGCCAGTCAGGAAACCCGCCGCCAGTGCGTAGTAACTGCTCACGCCCAACTGGTGCTGCTGCACCACCGGCAACAGTTCCTGCTCGAATTCGGCGCGGTCGTACAGGTTGTAGAGGGGTTGCAGCACCTCGTAGCGGGCCAGGCCGTTGTCGGTACTGATGCGCAATGCCTCCTGCAAACGCGCCGCGCTGTAGTTGGAAGCCCCGATGGCACGCACCTTGCCGGCCTTGACCAGCGCATCGAACGCACCCAACGTATCTTCCAGCGGGGTTTCGGCATCGTCCAGGTGGGCGTAGTAAAGGTCGATGTAGTCGGTTTGCAGGCGTTGCAGCGAAGCATCCACGGCCTCGCGGATGTACTCGGGACGCAAGCCCTTGCGGCCCTCGCCCATGCTCATGCCCACCTTGGTGGCGATGACGACCTGTTCACGCTTGCCGCTTTGCTGCAACCAGCGGCCCAGCAGGGTTTCGGACTCGCCACCGCTGTTGCCGTCTGCCCAGCGGGAATACACATCGGCGGTGTCGATGAAGTTGAAGCCCTCTGCCACCCAGGCATCCAGCAGGGCCAGTGAATGGGCTTCATCGGCAGTCCAGCCCAGGACATTGCCGCCAAATGACAGCGGCGAAACCTGTAGTCCGGAGCGTCCGAGTTCGCGGTAATGGATCGTCATGAAAGTCCTCCAGCAGTGGTGGTAATGGGATTGCGGAACCCGGATAGTAGGGGAAATCAGTGGTTTTGCGCAATCGCAGCATCAAGACCATGGAGCAGGTGCGTGGCCATCGAGGCCCGGGCCAGACTGGCATCGTGCTGCTCCAGTGCCTGCATGATCTGGCGGTGCTCGACCAGGGACTCCTCAATGCGCCCCTTGCGAAACAAGGAGTTATGGCGATTGAGCTTCATGACCTTGCGCAGATCGGTGACGATCTGCTGCCGCCAGCGATTGCCGGCCATCTCCACCAGCCGCCGGTGAAACAGCTCATTGGCACGAAAGTAATGCTCGCGGTCGGCGGTGGACTGCTCCAGCATGTCGTGAATGCCCTTCAACTCCGCCCATTCTTCGGGCGTGGCCGTTTCCGCCACCTGGGCAGCCGCATCGGCTTCCAGCAGGCTCAGCATCTGGTACACGCCGCGCAGATCGTCCTCGTCCACCTCGGTGACATAGGCTCCCCGGCGCACCTTCATGGTCACCAGCCCTTCGGCGGCAAGCACCTTGAGGGCTTCGCGCAGGGGCGTGCGGCTGATGCCCAGCTCCTGGGCAATGGCCACCTCGTCGATCCAGTCTCCCGGCTGGAGCTGGTTGGCAAAAATGCGCTGGCGCAATGACTCTGCCACATCTTCGTAAAGAGCGCGACGCGAAAAGGAAACCGATGCAGCAGGCATGAAACACAATCCTCAGGAGAAAACAAGAGCAGATTAATAATGCAGGATTATTAATCCATAATTATAAATAAGGTAAACTTTCGGGAGACGGACGGTCAGGCACTGTGCCCTGTCCAGACTGGCCACGAGACAGTCCGGCATCATTTTGCGTGAAAGAACCCAACCCATGAGCCAAGCACCCGAATTCAAGTCCTCCACCCTGGCCGACTGGCAAAAGGCCGCCAACAAGACCGCTCCCGGCAACGATGTCGATAATCTGAACTGGCTCACGCCCGACGGCATTGTCGTAAAGCCCCTTTACACCGCAGAAGATATTCAGGGTTTACCCTATACCAATACCCTTCCCGGACTGGAACCCTTTATCCGTGGCCCACAGGCCACCATGTACGCAGGCCGTCCGTGGACCATTCGCCAGTATGCCGGTTTTTCCACTGCGGAAGAATCGAATGCCTTCTACCGCAAGGCCTTGGCGGCAGGCGGTCAGGGCGTTTCCGTGGCCTTCGATCTGGCCACGCACCGAGGCTATGACAGCGACCATCCGCGCGTGACCGGCGACGTGGGCAAGGCCGGTGTGGCCATCGATTCCGTGGAAGACATGAAAATCCTGTTCGACGGCATCCCGCTGGACAAGGTATCGGTTTCCATGACCATGAACGGCGCAGTGCTGCCGATTCTGGCCGGTTACGTCATTGCCGCCGAAGAACAGGGCGTGAGCCAGGACAAGCTGGCCGGAACCATTCAGAACGATATTCTGAAGGAGTTCATGGTGCGCAATACCTATATCTATCCGCCCAAGCCATCGATGCGCATCATTGGCGACATCATCGAGTACACCTCGCAGCACATGCCGAAGTTCAACTCGATTTCCATCTCCGGCTACCACATCCAGGAAGCGGGCGCGAACCAGTCGCTCGAACTCGCATTCACGCTGGCCGACGGCAAGGAATACGTCAAGACCGCGCTGGCCAAGGGCATGGACGTGGATGCCTTCGCCGGTCGCCTGTCGTTCTTCTGGGCGATTGGCATGAACTTCTACCTGGAAATCGCCAAGATGCGCGCAGGCCGCCTGCTGTGGACACGCATCATGAAAGAGTTCAACCCCAAGAACCCCAAGAGCCTGATGCTGCGCACACACTGTCAGACTTCCGGCTGGTCGCTGACCGAGCAAGACCCATACAACAACGTGGTGCGCACCACCATCGAAGCGATGGCTGCCGTGTTCGGCGGCACGCAGTCGCTGCACACCAACGCGCTGGACGAAGCGATTGCCCTGCCCACCGAGTTCTCGGCGCGCATTGCCCGCAACACCCAGCTCATCATTCAGGAAGAAACGCACATTACCAGCGTGGTCGATCCCTGGGCCGGCAGCTACCTGATCGAAAAGCTCACACAGGACATGGCCGATACCGCCTGGAAGCTGATTCAGGAAGTCGAGGAAATGGGCGGCATGACCCAGGCCGTCGATTCCGGCTGGGCCAAGCTGAAGATCGAAGCCGCTGCGGCCGAGAAGCAGGCACGCATCGACTCCGGCAAGGATGTGATCGTCGGCGTGAACAAGTACAAGCTCGCCAAGGAAGACCCCATCGACATCCTGGACGTGGACAACGTCAAGGTGCGCGATGGCCAGATCGCCCGCCTGAACAAGATCAAGGCCACCCGTGACGCAGCAGCCGTGCAGGCTGCACTGGATGCCTTGACGGCTGCCGCAGAAAGCGGTGAAGGCAACCTGCTCGACCTGTCCATCAAGGCCATCCGCCTGCGCGCGACAGTGGGCGAAGTTTCCGATGCACTGGAGAAGATTTTCGGCCGCCACCGCGCCGATGTACAGAAGGTGACTGGTGTGTACGCTGCTGCTTACGATTCCGCCGAAGGCTGGGAAAAACTCAAACAGGAAATCGGCCAGTTCGCCGAAGAACAGGGCCGCCGCCCACGCGTGATGATCGCCAAGCTCGGTCAGGACGGCCACGACCGGGGCGCGAAGGTCGTCGCCACCGCCTTTGCCGACCTGGGCTACGACGTGGACATGGGGCCACTGTTCCAGACTCCGGAAGAATGTGCCCGCCAGGCCATCGAGAACGACGTGCATGCCGTGGGCGTTTCCACACTGGCCGCCGGCCACAAGACGCTGATTCCCGCCATCATTCAGGAACTGCGCAAACAGGGCGCAGACGACATCATCGTCTTCGCCGGTGGCGTGATTCCGGCCCAGGACTACGACTTCCTCTACGAAGCCGGAGTGAAAGGCGTGTACGGCCCCGGCACCCCGATTCCGGCCAGTGCCAAGGACGTGCTGGAGCAGATTCGCAAGGCGGTGCAGGCCTGAGTGGTGGAAGGTACGTTGCGCATGACGAACCTTCTGCAAGGCATTGTCGAAGGCAACCCGCTGGTACAGCGGCGTGCCATTGCCAAGGCCATCACCCTGCTGGAATCCACCCGCACCGACCACCGTGCCCAGGGCGACGAACTGCTCACGCAGTTGCTGCCACACAGCGGCAAGTCATTCCGGCTGGGCATCAGCGGAGTGCCGGGCGTGGGCAAATCCACGTTCATCGAGACGCTGGGCCTGTATCTGCTCGAACAGGGCCACCGCGTGGCGGTGCTGACCATCGACCCTTCGTCCAGCGTCACGGGCGGCTCCATCCTGGGCGACAAGACCCGCATGGAGCAGCTTTCCGTGCAGGAAAACGCCTACATCCGCCCCAGCCCATCGGGTGGCAACCTGGGCGGCGTGGCCGAAAAAACCCGCGAGGCCATGCTGGTGTGCGAAGCCGCTGGCTATGACGTGGTCATCGTCGAGACCGTGGGCGTGGGCCAGAGCGAAACTGCCGCCTGGGGCATGACCGACATGTTCGTGCTGCTGCAACTGCCCAATGCGGGCGACGACTTGCAGGCCATCAAGAAAGGCGTGATGGAGCTGGCCGATCTGGTGGTCATCAACAAGGCCGACATCGACCCCCGCGCCGCCACCCGTGCGCAGGCCCAGATCACCTCCTCGCTGCGCCTGCTGGCCATGCACGGCACCGCCGAGCAGCACGACGGGCGGCACTGGTTGCCCCAGGTCATCCAGATCAGCGCGCTGGAAGGCACGGGCGTGGACGAATTCTGGAACACCGTTCTGGCCTACCGGCAACTGCAAAGCGGCAACGGGCAACTGGACAAACGCCGCCAGCGGCAGGCCATGACCTGGATGTGGGAACGCATCGAGGCCGGGCTGAAGCAGGCGTTTCGCCAGCAGCCCGTGGTGCAGACGCTGCTGCCGCACATCCAGCAGCAGGTGTTGCAGGGGCAACTGGCGGCTTCCACGGCCGCACGGCAACTGCTGCAAGCCTATGCCGACAGCGGCACACCGCCAGCCACGGCACAGCCCGGGAGCCACGGGCAGGCCTGAGAGAACCAAGCACCGGCTACAGCCACACCGTCACAGGATGGCCGAGCCGAAACCCATTTCGATTTTTCAAAAAAGGTGGAGCAATGCAAGACATCGTTGAGCAACTGAGAGCAAAACGCGCACTGGCGCGACTGGGTGGTGGGCAAAAGCGCATCGACTCACAGCATTCCAAGGGCAAGCTGACCGCGCGCGAGCGCATCGAACTGCTGCTGGATGAAGGCACGTTCGAGGAATGGGACATGTTCGTCGAGCACCGCTGTGCGGACTTCGGCATGCAGGACAACAAGATTCCCGGCGACGGCGTGGTGACAGGCTACGGCATGATCAATGGCCGTCTGGTATTCGTGTTCAGCCAGGACTTCACCGTCTTCGGCGGCGCGCTGTCCGAAGCCCATGCCGAGAAAATCGTCAAGGTCATGGAACAGGCCATGAAGGTCGGTGCCCCCGTGATCGGCCTGAACGACTCCGGCGGTGCCCGCATTCAGGAAGGCGTGGCCTCCCTGGGTGGCTATGCCGATGTGTTCCAGCAGAACGTGCTGGCCTCCGGCGTGATTCCGCAGATCAGCGTCATCATGGGGCCTTGTGCCGGTGGTGCGGTGTACTCGCCCGCCATGACCGATTTCATCTTCATGGTCAAGGATTCGAGCTACATGTTCGTGACCGGCCCTGAAGTGGTCAAGACCGTCACCCACGAAGAAGTGACCGCCGAGGAACTGGGCGGAGCCGTGACCCACAGCAGTCGCAGTGGCGTGTCCGATCTGGCTTTCGAGAACGATGTCGAAGCCCTGATGATGGTGCGCCGCCTGTATAACTACCTGCCGCTCTCCAACCGCGAGAAGCCACCGGTGCGCCCCACCAACGACCCGGCCGACCGTCAGGATTACAGTCTGGATACATTGGTTCCGTCCAACCCCAACCAGCCTTACGACATCAAGGAACTGATTCTGAAGGTCGTGGACAACGACGACTTCTTCGAGCTGCAACCCGAGTACGCCAAGAACATCGTCATCGGTCTGGCCCGCATGAACGGCGAAACCGTGGGCATCGTGGCCAACCAGCCGCTGGTGCTGGCCGGTTGCCTGGACATCAAAAGCTCCATCAAGGCAGCGCGTTTCGTGCGCTTCTGCGATGCGTTCAACATCCCGATCGTCACCTTTGTGGACGTGCCCGGCTTCATGCCCGGCACAGCACAGGAATACGGCGGCATCATCAAGCACGGTGCCAAGCTGCTGTACGCCTACGCCGAAGCCACTGTGCCGAAAATCACCGTCATCACCCGCAAGGCCTACGGCGGCGCGTATGACGTGATGGCCTCCAAGCACCTGCGCGGCGACGTGAACCTGTCGTGGCCCAATGCGGAAATCGCCGTGATGGGAGCCAAGGGCGCGGTGGAAATCATCTTCCGCCAGGACAAGAACGACCCGGAAAAACTCTCTGCCCGCGAAGCCGAATACAAGGAGCGTTTCGCCAATCCGTTCGTGGCCGGTGCACGCGGCTTCATCGACGATGTCATCCATCCGCACGAAACCCGCAAGCGCATCACCCGCAGCCTGACCATGCTGAAACAGAAGAAGCTGGAAAACCCCTGGCGCAAGCACGGAAACATCCCACTCTGATCGGCCAAGGAGAACCAGAAAATGACACTGTTTACCAAAATCCTGATTGCCAACCGTGGCGAAATCGCCTGCCGCGTCATCGCCACCGCCAAGAAGCTGGGCATTGCCACCGTGGCCGTACACTCCGAAGCCGACAAGGAAGCGCGCTTCGTCAAGCTCGCCGACGAGGCCGTGCTGATTGGCCCCGCGCCTTCGCGTGAATCCTACCTGGTGGCCGACAAGATCATTGCCGCTGCCAAGCAGACCGGCGCGCAGGCCATCCACCCTGGCTATGGCTTCCTCTCCGAAAACGAGGACTTCGCCCGCCGCGTGGAAGAAGAAGGCCTGGTCTTCATCGGCCCGAAATTCGAAGCCATCTCCAAGATGGGCGACAAGATCGCCTCCAAGAAGCTGGCCGCCGAAGCCCAGGTCAATACCATCCCCGGTTACAACGACCCGATCGACACGCCCGAACAGGCCGTGGAGATTGCCAAGGGCATTGGCTACCCGGTCATGATCAAGGCCTCCGCCGGTGGTGGTGGCAAGGGTCTGCGCGTGGCCTTCAACGACAAGGAAGCGCACGAAGGCTTTGCCTCCTGCCGCAACGAAGCGCGCAACAGCTTTGGCGACGACCGCGTGTTCATCGAGAAATTCGTCGAGCAACCACGCCACATTGAGATTCAAGTGCTGGGCGATGCGCACGGCAACGTCCTTTACCTGAACGAACGCGAATGCTCCATCCAGCGTCGCCACCAGAAGGTCATCGAGGAAGCACCATCGCCCTTCATCAGCGATGCCACCCGCAAGGCCATGGGCGAGCAGGCCGTGGCACTGGCCAAGGCCGTGGGCTACCAGTCCGCCGGTACCGTGGAATTCGTGGTCGGCAAGGACCAGGACTTCTACTTCCTCGAAATGAACACCCGCCTGCAAGTGGAGCACCCGGTCACCGAGTGCATCACCGGCCTTGATCTGGTCGAACAGATGATTCGCGTGGCCGCTGGCGAGAAGCTCACCTTCACCCAGGCCGACGTGAAGAAGGAAGGCTGGTCGATCGAGTGCCGCATCAACGCGGAAGACCCATTCCGCAACTTCCTGCCATCCACTGGCCGTCTGGTGCACTTCCAGACCCCGCAGGAAAGCATGTGGCAGGCCGACACCGAGCACCGCTATGGCGTGCGCGTCGATACCGGCGTGTATGAAGGCGGCGAAATCCCGATGTTCTACGACTCGATGATCGCCAAGCTCATCGTGCACGGCACCGACCGCAACGACGCGATTGCCAAGATGCGCGAAGCCCTCAACGGCTTCGTGATTCGCGGCATCAGCAGCAACATCCCATTCCAGGCCGCGCTGCTGTCGCACCCGGATTTTGTCTCCGGCAACTTCAACACCGGCTTCATCGCCCAGCACTACCCCGAAGGCTTCCATGCCAGCGACGTGCAGCACGACGACCCGGAATTCCTGATCGCGCTGGCTGCCTACACCACCCGCCGTTTCCGTGACCGCGCCAGCCGCATCTCCGGCCAGTTTGCCGGTCAGGAAGTGCGCGTGGGCAAGGACTTCGTGGTCATCCAGCTCGACGCAGTGGCCGGTGAACACGAGTATGTACCCGTCACCATCGAGAGCTTCGACCCGAATGGCAGCCGCAGCACCATCGTGGCCGGTGGCAAGCGGTACGAAATCAGCACCGATGTGCCACTGGGGCCGATTGCACTGACCGGCATCGTCAATGGCCAGCCCTTCACGGCACAGATCGAGCGCGGCGTGGACAAGAACCCGCTGTCGCACCGCATCCAGCACAACGGCAAGCAGATCGATGCCATGGTGCTGTCCAAGCGCGGCGCGGAACTGTACCGCCACATGCCCTTCAAGGCCCCGCCAGACCTCTCCAAGTTCCTGCTCTCGCCCATGCCCGGCCTGCTGGTGCAAGTGGCCGTGCAGGAAGGCCAGAAGGTACAGGCCGGTGAACGCCTGGCCGTGATCGAAGCCATGAAGATGGAGAACGTGCTGTTCGCCGCCCAGGATGGCGTGGTCGCCAAGGTCGTGGCGGCCAAGGGTGAATCGCTGGCCGTCGATCAGGTCATCATCGAATTCGCCTGACGAACTGCCACCGTGCCGCCGCGTTGATTCTGACAACAGCGGCGCACCATGCAAAAAATCTCAGAGTTTCAAGCTTCCTTGCTTTTACCACTGGCAGACCAGGCCCGCTCTTTGGCGGAAATGGTATCCAGTGGTTTTTTTCTGGCCTCTGCGCACGGCCCTCCCCTGTTCCATAATCAGTCATCCGATTGAAAAGAACCACCACATGACACTCGACATTCTCTCCCCCACTTTCACGGCCTCCGATGACCGTGCCACCACCGCGCAACCCCTGACCTTCCACCGCCCGGCTCGCAAACCCGCTCCACCGCCCAAGCCCCAGGCATGGACGATAGAGGCCATCCAGCAACTGCTGGACATGCCCTTCATGGACCTGCTCTACAAGGCACAGACCGTACACCGCCAGCACTGGCCCGAAGGCGACGTGGAACTGGCCACGCTGCTGTCCGTCAAGACCGGCGGCTGCCCGGAAAACTGTGGCTACTGCCCGCAATCGGCAGAATTCGACACCGGCGTGAAGGCGCAGAAACTCATGGCCGTGGACGAAGTTGTGGAAGCCGCCCAGGCTGCCAAGGATGCCGGGGCCACACGCTTTTGCATGGGTGCGGCATGGCGTGCACCCAAGGACCGCGACATCGAGAAAATGTCCGTGCTCATCGAAGCCGTCAAAGGGCTGGGCATGCAAACCTGCGCCACGCTGGGCATGTTGCAGCCGCACCAGGCCATGGCCCTGCGCGAAGCCGGGCTGGACTACTACAACCACAATCTGGACACCGCGCCGGAATACTACGAATCCGTGGTCGATACCCGCAACTACCAGGATCGCCTCGACACCCTCGCCAATGTGCGTGCGGCGGGCATCAGCGTCTGCTGCGGCGGCATCATCGGCATGGGCGAAGCTCCCGTGCACCGCGCCGGGCTGATTGCCCAGCTCGCCAACCTCGACCCCTACCCGGAATCCGTGCCCATCAACAGCCTCGTGCGCGTGCCCGGCACCCCGCTGGCCGACTCCGACCCGGTGGACCCGCTGGACTTCGTGCGCGTCATTGCCGTCGCCCGCATCACCATGCCCAGGGCGCGGGTGCGCCTGTCAGCCGGTCGCCAGCAAATGGGCGAAGCCGTGCAGACCCTGTGCTTCCTCGCCGGGGCCAACTCCATCTTCTACGGCGACAAACTGCTGGTCACCGGCAACCCCGAAGCCAACGACGATGCCACCCTGCTGGCCAAGCTCGGCATCAATGGCCGCCACACCACCGAAGTCCACACCGGCGACCACTCGCACCATTCGCACCACGGCTGACACCCCGCGCGCCACAAAAGGGCACACCCTGCCTTGAAACGGTGCCTTGCGGCCCGTCATGCCCGGCATCACGCTGTGACGGAATGGATGCTTGGCTCGCCTGAATGCAAGTGGTTTGACAGCCTTTCCACACAAAAAACCGGGTTTTTACGGATTGCCATATGAAATAAAATCAGGCACAGATATTGCTAAAGCTCATTTACTCATGATTTTTTCTTGGTCAGTGTGTAAAAAGGAGCTGAAATCCATGTCTGACGCAATCCACAGTATCGGCGAGGCCGTACCTACCCGCCGTGACTTTCTCTACCGTGTGGCCGCTCTGGGCGGCCTGGGGCTGGCCATGGCCACCATGGATGCCTGGGGCATGGGCAGTGCCTCGGGTGCAGACAGCCCGCCCCTGCTCAAGGGCAGTGGCAAAGGCAAGAAAGTGCTGATACTGGGCGCAGGCATTGCCGGCATGACCAGTGCCTACGAACTGCGCAAGATCGGCTACGAATGCGTGGTACTCGAAGCCCGCGACATTGCGGGGGGCCGCGCCCGCACCGCCCGCCGGGGCACCCGCAGCGAGGAAATCGGCAGTGGCAATGCCACCTGTGCCTTCGACGACCAGGACTTCTTCAACCTCGGGCCGATGCGCATCCCCTACCACCATCGTTCCACCCTGCACTACACCCGCGAATTCCAGATTCCCCTGGGCATCTTCGTCAATGACAACGACGCGGCCTACGTCTATCACGAGAACGCCGGAGCCTTGTCGGGCAAACGCTTCCGCCAGGGGGAAATCAAGGCCGATATGCGCGGCCACGTCAATGAACTCATCGCCAAGAGCATCCACACGGGCAAACTCGACGAAACACTCACCGCCGAAGACAAGGTGCTGCTGCTGGACTACCTCACCCACGAAGGCTATCTGCGTGCCGACGACCTGAAATACGTCGGCACCAATGGCCGGGGCTACAAGGTCAATCCCGGCGCAGGCATGGAACCCGGCCCCGGCGAAGCCTCCGACCCGCTGGGCTTCCAGGAAGTGCTCCAGTCCAAGCTGGGCAAGGTGTACCAGTCCGTGCAGAACTTCAACCAGCAGGTGACCATGTTCCACCCGCTCAAGGGCATGGACCAGATCGGCAATGCCTTCGTACAGCGGCTGGGCAACACCATCCGCTTCCACACCGAAGTGACCAAACTGCGCCAGGATGCCAACGGCGTGACCGCCACCATCAAGGACACCCACAACGGAACCACCGACACCGTGCAGGCCGACTTCTGCATCTGCACGATCCCGCTGTCGGTGCTGCGCCACATCGACACCGACTTTTCCGAACCGGTCAAGGCCGCCATCGCCTCGGTGGAATACGCCTCGGCCGGCAAGATCGGCATTCAGATGAAACGCCGCTTCTGGGAAGAAGACGATGCCATCTACGGCGGCCATGTGCGCACCGACATCAAAGGCATCGGCACCATCACCCTGCCCTCCAACAACTGGCAAGCCAAGAAAGGCGTGGTGCTGGGCTACTACAACTTCAGCAAGACAGCGGCGGAAGTAGGCGACAGCTCGCACCAGGAACGCACCGAACTGGCCGTCTCGGGCGGTCAGAAAATCTTCCCGCAGTACCGCGAAAACGTCGAAAGCAGCTTCTCGATTGCCTGGCAGAAAGTGCCCTACAGCCGGGGCGGCTGGGCCAACTGGACACCGGAAACCCGCAAAAGTGCCTACCCGCTGCTGCTGGAGCCGCAAGGCCGCGTCTTCCTGGCTGGCGAACACCTGAGCTACCAGACCGGCTGGATTTCCGGGGCCATCGAATCGGCCTGGCAACAAATCGGTAAACTGCACCAGCGCGCCACTGCCTCCTGAAGCACCCTCCATGAAGCCTGGGGCCGCCAGCCATCGCGCTCCTGCCCCGGTCTTCTCTCTCCCTTCGCAACAAAGGAACCACACCATGAGCAAAACCACCCCATTTTCAGGCCGCGTCTGGCTGGCCTCGGGCCTGCTGCTGCTGGCAGCCACCCAGGTACACGCCAGCGGCGTGGTGCGCCACGCATCGGCCAACGCCAACTCGCCCATCGCCGCAGCCACCCAGGTCGCCCCCGGCACCACCACCTTCTACCTGAGCGGCCAGGTTCCCGCCGTACAGAACGACAAGGCCGACCCCAACAGCGCAGAAGCGTTTGGTGACACCAAAACCCAGACCATCAGCGTCCTCAATAAGATCAAGGCCCAACTGGAATCCCACGGTCTGGCCCTGAACGACGTGGTGAAGGTACAGGTCTATCTGGTAGCCGACCCCAAGACCGGCAAAATGGACTTTGCCGGTTTCAGCGAAGGCTACGCCCAGTTCTTCGGTGGCGACCCACGCATCCTGAACGCACGCTCCACCATGCAGGTAGCCGGATTGGTCAATCCCGGCTGGCTGGTGGAAATCGAGGTGACTGCCGCCAAGGCATTGAAATAACCCCAACTGGCTCTTTCGGTCGGGAATTGGCCACAACAGCGTATGCCATGCTTGATCGTGAGGGCCAGCAACCCCATCTTATTTTGAAAAACTTTGACCATTGATCGGAAAGCGCGTCAAACCCCGTCCTTCAGGGCGGGGAAGGATAGCGCGTTACTGTCGGCGGCTCGATGCCGCAGACAGTGACTATAGATCCGGCCCATAAATAAAAAGAACTTATAGTCATCCACGTTGTCCTATGAGCATGGACAAAGATGACGCACGCCGACTCAGCCCGGCAGAGCAACATGAACGTCGCCGGCAGGTGATTCGTAGCTTCAAACGTGGCACCAACAAACGGCAAATTGGTCGAGATATTGGCCTGAGCTACTCGGCCGTGTGCACCACCATTGAACGCTACGAAACCGGTGGCGCAAAGTCCCTGGCCCCGCGCCAACGCGGGCGCAAGGTCGGCGAGCAGCGCAGCTTGAGTGCCCAGCAAGAGGCGCACCTCCAACGGCTGATTTGCGAGCGTCGGCCCGAGCAG
>NZ_FQUZ01000035.1 GCF_900129055.1 Lampropedia hyalina DSM 16112 | reverse complement strand
CTAGGCCAGTCCGTTTGAGAGACGTGCATGGGCCTCTGGTCATGCACGTTTTTTTATTATCTTTTTTGATTTGGAACCTCCCATGAGCAACAATTTTGATGTCGTCGTCATCGGTGCTGGCCCCGGTGGTTATGTGGCTGCCATTCGGGCGGCCCAACTGGGCTTCAGCGTCGCTTGCATCGACGAGTGGCAAACTGCCGAAGGCAAACCTGCACCCGGTGGTACCTGCACCAACGTCGGCTGCATTCCGTCCAAGGCATTGCTGCAATCTTCCGAGCACTTCGAGCACGCCAACCTGCACTTTGCCGAGCATGGCATTTCCACCGGCAAGGTCAGCATCGATGTCGCCAAAATGCTGGCCCGCAAGAACACCGTGGTGCAGCAGAACAACGATGGCATTCTGTACCTGTTCAAGAAGAACAAGGTGTCGTTCTTCCACGGTCGGGGTTCGTTTGGCAAAGCCGTGGATGCCGGTTACGAAGTGCGCGTCGGCAAGGCCGATGGCAGCGAGGACGTATTGGTGGGCAAGCAGGTCATCATTGCCACGGGTTCCAAACCCCGCGCCCTGCCCAATGTCCCATTCGATGAAGTGCAGATTCTTTCCAACGATGGCGCACTGGCAGTCACGGCCGTGCCCAAGAAACTGGGGGTGATCGGCTCTGGCGTGATTGGCCTGGAGCTGGGTTCCGTCTGGCGTCGTCTGGGGGCGGAAGTCACCATTCTGGAAGGACTGCCCAAGTTCCTGCCTGCTGCCGACGAACAGATCGCCAAAGAAGCCAAGAAAGCCTTCGACAAGCAAGGGCTGAAAATCGAACTGGGCGCGCAGGTGGCCGAAGTCAAGACTGCCAAGACCGGCGTGACCATCAACTACACGGATGCCAAGGGCGAGGCCCAGTCGCTGAAGGTGGACAAGCTGATCGTCTCGATTGGCCGCGTGGCCAACACCGAGGGCCTGAACCCTGATGCCGTGGGTGTTCAACTGGACGAACGCGGAGCCATCGTCGTGGACGACGAATGCCGCACTTCTGCCAAAGGCATCTGGGCAGTGGGTGACGTGGTGCGTGGCCCCATGCTGGCGCACAAGGCCGAGGAAGAGGGCGTGGCCGTGGCCGAGCGCATTGCCGGCCAGCATGGCCATGTGAACTTCAACACCATCCCCTACGTCATCTACACCAGCCCGGAAATCTCCTGGGTCGGGCGCACCGAGCAGCAACTCAAGGAACAGGGTGTGGCCTACAAGGCCGGTTCCTTCCCGTTCCTTGCCAATGGCCGTGCCCGTGCGCTGGGCGATACCACCGGGCTGGTGAAAGTGCTGGCCGATGCCAAGACCGATGAAATCCTGGGCGTGCACATTGTTGGCCCACAGGCCAGCGAACTGATTGCCGAAGCCGTTGTGGCTCTGGAATTCAAGGCCAGCGCGGAAGACATCGCCCGCATCTGCCATGCCCACCCCTCGTTGAGCGAAGCAACCAAGGAAGCGGCCCTGGCCGTGGACAAACGCGCACTGAACTTCTGATGCGCTGAGCTGCGCATTGAACCATACAAGGGAAGGTCTGCAAAACCCGTTGCGCCGCCCGCATCCCGCCACTGGGCGCATCGCCGCGTTGGCTTTTGCGGTCAATAGCCCCGCTATTGACCACAAAATCCGCCTTGCGCTGCATCCCACTGGCGGGCGCGGGCTTACCGCAAGAGTTTTGCAGACCTTCCCAAGCATGGGCGGCCTTTCGGGGTCGCCCATTTTTTTGCAGTGCTGCAGTGCGGGCACAATAGAACAAGAAAAACACTAGGAAGTATTCACCGTGCCATTCGATATTCACCAACCCCTTGCCCTGCTGGGGGGCATCAGCCCGGCGCATTTCATGCAGCACTACTGGCAGCGTGAGCCGCTGCTGGTGCGCCAGGCTTTTGCGGCATTTCAGCCGCCGGTCAGCACCCAGACCCTGTTTGCCCTGGCCGGGCAGGAGGACGTGGAATCGCGTCTGATTCAGTCGCAACAGCAAGGCTGGGAACTCCAGCATGGGCCGTTCTCGCCTCGCCAATTGCCTTCCAAAAAGAAACCTGCCTGGACATTGCTGGTGCAGGGCGTGGACTTGCACGACGATCAGGCCCACGCGCTGTTGCAGCAGTTCGCCTTCCTGCCCCAGGCCCGGCTGGACGATCTGATGATCAGCTACGCATCGGATGGCGGTGGTGTGGGGCCGCATTTCGACAGCTACGACGTGTTTTTACTCCAGGCACAGGGGCAACGCCGCTGGCGCATCGGTCGCCAGAGCGACCTGAGCCTTCAGGAAGGCGTGCCGCTGAAAATACTGCGGCATTTCGAGCCGGAATTCGACTGGGTGCTGGAGCCGGGCGACATGCTCTATCTGCCGCCACGCTATGCCCACGATGGCATTGCGGTGGGCAATGACTGCATGACCTGCTCCGTGGGCTTCCGCGCTCCCCAGCGGCAGGAACTGGCACAGTCGGTGCTGGAGAAAATCGTCGATTCCCTCTACGACGAGAGCGAGGAGGGCACGCCTGCCGTCCTGTATGAAGATGCCGGGCAGCAGGCAGTGCAGACGGCGGGAGCGATTCCGGTCGAACTCCAGCAATTCGCACTGGATGCCGTCACCCGCGCCTTGCACGATGGTGCCATCGAACAGGCATTGGGCGAGTACCTGACGGAACCCAAACCCAACGTCTTTTTCGACCGCGAAGCCGAAGACAACGAATATGCACTGGCCGAGGCGAACGAGTCTGGCAGCGGCGAGGCCGCCTCCTGGCATCTGAACCGCAAGACCCGCATGGTGTACGACAGCCGTTTCGTCTATATCAATGGCGAGAGCTATGAATGCAGCGGTGAGGATGCCGATCTGCTGCATCGTCTGGCCGACCAGCGTTGGCTGGATGATACGGATTTTCAGCATTTCAGCCCGACGGCACAGGAAATTGTGCAAGACTGGTACGGTCAGGGCTGGCTACAGCGGCGCGATCCAGCGGTGTAAGAACTTGTTTACGATCTTAGGATCATGTTGTTCAGTCCAGAAAAGTACCCGTCATTCCCGCGAAAGCGGGAATCCAGTAGCCAGGTATCCCATTGAGAAGCAAGGTGTTCTTGGGATACGTCGTCACTGGATTCCGGGTCAGGCCCGGAATGACGATGCTATTGGTACGGCATCGCCATGAAATCGTAAACGGGTTCTAAAAAAATCGCTCGATAGCGTCAACGCATTGCGCCCCTGGGGCGTTAGATGCAAAGCCTTGGCATTTGACCCGTCTGTTCGTGTCCTTGCGGTTGTGCAATGTGCACCGATTGACTGTCGTATTTCACTCAACGTTTTGTCCCATTGAAAGGAACTGCACCATGAAAACCCAATACCTTGCCATCAGCATCCTGGCCGCTGCCGTCTTGACTGCCTGCGGCAAGAAGGAAGAAGCCGCTCCGGCACCGGCCCCCGCTCCAGCTCCTGCCGCAGTGGCTCCTGCTCCTGTCACTCCGGTGCAGGATGCTGCTGGCGCAGCCCAGCAAGCCGCTTCCGAAGCCGCCGATGCTGCCAAGGCTGCTGCCGACAGCGCAGCTTCTGCCACCCAGGCTGCCACCGAAGCTGCTGTGAATGCCACTACCGAAGCCGCCAAGGACACTGCCGAAGCCGCTCAGGATGCCGCCAAGGATGCCCAGGCCGCTGCTGGTGAAGCTGCCCAGGCCGCCGGCGAAGCCGCCAGCAAGGCTGTGGATGCCGTGACCACCGGTGCAGAAAACGCCGTGGAAAAAGCCCAGGACGCTTTGACCGATGCCCAGAAGGCTGCCGAAGAAACCCGCCAGAAGGCTGAAGAAGCCGTGCAATCCGCAGTCAAGGCCGCTGGCCAGTAATTCGATGGTGACTGTCTGATGCCTGTCTAGGTTTCAGGGAGCTTGCATCCAAAAAAAGCATTGCCACAGGTTTTCCGCCTGTGGCAATGCTTTTTTTGGGGGGAAATGCGCAGTATTGCGCTGTTTTGTCCAACGCTCAAACCGTCTGCACCACTTCTCCGGTGTCCAGTACCAGCAGCCGTTCCGGCCAGCGCAAAGCCCCCAGCCTGAACTGGCTGCTGTGCGCATCGTGCCGGTGCTTCAGGCGTTCGCTCCAGCGTGCGCCGACTGAAAAATCCACGCAGAACACATTGCGGCGCAGGCCGTGCCAGGCATTGCCCGGCAGGGAGCCGAACAGCCCTTCGGCATCGGTCTGGGTGTGCAGGGTGTGGCTTTTGCCTGAGTCTGTGGCCGGTGTCAGATCATCCTGTCGCGTATTCGCCGAAACCGGGGCGTGGAAACGTCGCCAGTAGTGGCCCACTACCACGGGAGTGCTTTCATCATAGGCATCCCACCAGCCCAGCCGTTCGGTGAAACGCCACTTGCCCCCGGCAAAAAACGCCTTGGGTGCGGCCTGTTCCAGACCGGTGGTGAGGATTTTCAGCGGATTGCAGGTTTGCTTGAGCAGCTCGCGCTCGGCATGGGCCGGCAGGAAAGGCGGGTGTTGCTGGCCATCTTCCAGATCGTGTGGCCACCGCTGGCGTTCGGCAGCCAGAGCCTGCTGCACTGCGCCGGCCTGTGCCTGGGCTTCGGCCAGGTTCTCGAAGTGGTCGTACTGTGGCCGTGCCGTGCCCCGTTGCAGCGGGCGGGCCTGGGCGATGGAAGGCGAATGCCATGCCGCATGGACGATGCGCAGGTCATCGCGCTCCAGGGCCACCGGCCATTGACCGATGGCCTGCATGTAATGCGCCAGTTGCGCGGCACTGGCCTGCACGAAGGGCGCGTACTTGGGGGTGTCGCTGACCATGCGAGTGGGGAACGCCCAGCCTGCGCCGTCCTTGGCATCGTGGCGGATGAGGTTGATTTCGTGGTTGCCCAGAATGGCGTGGACGCGCTGGCGTGCCAGCAGGGGCAACACCCAGTCGAGCACTGCCGGGGTGTCGGGGCCACGGTCGCACAGGTCACCGACAAAGACCAGCGTGCGGCCTTGCGGGTGCTGGCCGTCGGCATCGTAGCCCAGGTGCTGGAGCAGGTGGCGCAGGGCATCCCATTCGCCATGAATGTCGCCGACGATGTCCAGCCGTCCTTCGGGCAGGGGCGCAACCAGGGAGGATGTATCGGGAGGGTTCATGCGGGCGGGCTTTCGTCGGGAGTGGGTGGAGAGGGGTTTCAGGCCAGTTCACGCACCCGCACTTCACCGCGCAGCGTGTAGGTCATGGCTTCGGTGATGTACAGGTCGATCATCTGGCCAATCAGGCGTGGCTGGCTAGAGAAATTGACCACGCGGTTGCATTCGGTGCGGCCCATCAGCTCGGTGTCGTCGCGCTTGGATACGCCTTCCACCAGCACGCGCTGCACCGTGCCCACGCGCTCCTGGCTGATGCGCTGGAGGTTGGCGTTGATGGCTGCCTGCACGGTTTGCAGCCGTTGCAGCTTGACGGCGTGTGGCGTGTCGTCGTGCAGGTTGGCCGCTGGCGTGCCGGGGCGCGGGCTGTAGATGAAACTGAAGCTGTTGTCGAAGCCGATGTCGTCGATGAGCTTCATCAGCCTGGAAAAATCGTCATCGGTTTCGCCGGGAAAGCCGACGATGAAGTCGCTGCTCATGGCCAGATCGGGGCGGATGGCGCGCAGCTTGCGCACGGTGCTCTTGTATTCCATCGCCGTATAGCCGCGCTTCATGGCCATCAGGATGCGGTCGCTGCCGTGCTGCACGGGCAGGTGCAGGTGGTTCACCAGCTTGTCGATCCTGTCGTAGGCGGCGATCAGGCGCGGGGTGAATTCGTTGGGGTGGCTGGTGGTGTAGCGGATGCGTTCGATGCCGGGAATCTCTGCCACATATTCAAGCAGCAGGGCAAAGTCGGCGATTTCGGTGCTCTCGCCCATCTTGCCCAGGTAGGCATTGACGTTCTGGCCCAGCAGGTTGATTTCCTTCACGCCCTGGCTGGCTAGATCGGCGACTTCGATCAGCACGTCCTCGAACGGGCGGCTGACTTCCTCGCCGCGCGTGTAGGGCACGACGCAGTAGCTGCAATACTTGCTGCATCCTTCCATGATGGAGACGAAGGCACTGGCCCCTTCCACGCGGGCAGGTGGCAGATTGTCGAATTTCTCGATTTCCGGGAAGCTGATGTCCACTTGCGGACGTGCCTGCGCCTCGCGCTCGGCCAGCAATTGCGGCAGGCGGTGCAGGGTTTGCGGGCCGAAGACCACATCGACGAAAGGCGCGCGCTTGATGATCTCGTCGCCTTCCTGGCTGGCGACGCAGCCGCCCACGCCGATCTTCACGCCGCGCGCCTTCAGATGGCGAATGCGGCCCAGATCACTGAAGACTTTCTCCTGTGCCTTCTCGCGCACCGAGCAGGTGTTGAACAGGATCAGGTCGGCCTCTTCCACGTTGCTGGTTTTTTCGTAGCCTTCGGCGGCATTCAGCACATCGGCCATCTTGTCCGAGTCGTACTCGTTCATCTGGCAGCCGAAGGTTTTGATGAAGACTTTTTTCGTGCTCATGGGGTGGGTATTTTTTTGGAGTGGCGAAAGAGGGGACTGCCCCAGGTACCTGCACGCGACAGGGCCACGCATTCCGGCGGGAATGTGCGGGCGGGCATGTCGCGCGGCAGCGGTGGTTCAGCGGTCGCTGGACTGGCTGCGGCCGAACCACTTGCGTGGCGGAATTTCGTGGGGCGCGAGAATCCAGACGGTGTGCAGCAGGCCGGTGGATGGTTCGATCAGGTAGCGTGCCTGGATTTTCTGGCCGGACAGGCTGTGGGCAAAGACCAGCCGGTTTTGGGTGTCGAAGATGCGCAGGCCGGGGGAGGTGCGCAGGCTTTTGCGACCGATGGTGGCAGCACCACTTTCCCCAAAGACCACTGTGCCGTACACCGAAGCGGGCGGAAAGTTGCGGGTCTGTGTCTGCTGAACCAGGGCATTGCCGAAGGGCGGGGAACGATATTGGGCCTGTGCAGACGCAGACGCAGACAGCAGCAGGCCCGTTGCCAACAGCAGGGCAATGGGTGGGGCGAATCGTGGAGTATGGCAGCGTGTCATGGTGTGTATCCAGAGGCTGTGTGAGACGGCAAACTGGGGCCGATTCTAGTGCCAGCCCTGCCCGGAGCCGACAAATGCCATTCAATCCCGAGCATTCTGCACGGACGCGCTCCAGCGTTCGTTGAGGGCACTGCGCTGGCCTTGCTGGCGCAACTGGTCGAAGTCGCGCCGGTCTTTCTTGGTGGGTCTGCCGTGGCGCAGGTCGCTGGCGGGTTCGGGGGCCAGGCGGCGCAGTTCGGCCTGCCGGGTGCGTTCGGCCACGCTCTGTTCGGTTTCGGCGTACATCTGCTGGGCCACGCTGGCCGGGCCGCGCATGGCCAGCAATGACTGCACCTGCACGGTGCGCGATTGCAGGGTTTGCCGAATGTGCAGGGTATCGCCAATGCGCACGTCGCGCGCAGGCTTGGCCAGTGTGTCATTGACCAGCACGCGCCCGCGTGCGATTTCTTCGGCGGCGAGGCTGCGGGTTTTGTAGAAGCGGGCGCACCACAGCCATTTGTCCAGCCGCATGGTCGGCGGGATGCCGTCGGGGCTGGCGGTGGCAGGGGCGGAGTGCGGGGCAGGGTTTCTCTTGCGGGACATGCGGGGGGCGGTAGTGGACGGGTGCAGAATCAATCCGGGTGCTGTGCCACGGAGGGTGCAGCGTTGCGGGACTGCCCCACGTTGTAGGGCAGGGTCAGGCTCTGATTTTCATCCACATCCAGCGGCTTGCCAATGGGGGGGAAGGCGCGTTGCACACAGCCTTGCCGGTCGCAGACCTTGCAGCCCATGCCGATGGGCACGGCGGCACTGGGGTCGCGCAGGTTCAGGCCTTGCGAGTACACGAGTTCTTCGGCATGGCGGATGTCGCAGCCCAGGGCCACCGAGAAGTTCTTGCCCGGTTTGCCCCAGCCATGCCCCCGGTGCGTGACGGTGCGTGCCACCCACAGGTAGGTGCGGCCATCGGGCATGGCGGCCACCTGCACGACGATGCGCCCCGGCTGGGAGAATGCCTCATAGACGTTCCACAGCGGGCAGGTGCCGCCGATCTTGGAGAAGTGGAAGTGGGTGGCCGACTGCCGCTTGGAGATGTTGCCGGCCCGGTCCACGCGGATGAAGAAAAACGGAATGCCCCGGTTGTAGGCGCGTTGCAGTGTGGACAGCCGGTGGCAGATGGTCTCGAAGCCCACGCCATAGCGGCTGGCGAGCATTTCGATGTCGTAGCGGCACTGCTGGGCGGCGTGCAGAAAATCGGTGTAGGGCAGCAGCAGTGCCCCGGCATAGTAGTTGGCCAGCCCGATGCGCGTGAGGTTGCGCGATTGTGGCGCGACAAAGCTGGTGTCGGCCACCAACTGGCCGATGCACTCGCCCATTTCCAGCAGGGCGAACTGGGTGGCGAGCTGAAAGGCTTTCTGGCCGGGGCTGAGGCTGGCATCGAGGGTGAGGATACGGCTGATCGGGTCGTAGCGGCGCACCAGTGCGGCCTGGCTTTGCGCGCTGGCGGCCATGCCGGGCAGGTGGTAGACGGTGCGCACGTCGTGGCGGCGTTGCAGATGCCCGGTCAGCTCGTCGATGGCGGCGGCTCCGGCGGGCAGTTTCCAGTTGCGGGCAAAGGCTTCGGCGGCATCGTCGAGCACGGCAATGTGGTTGCTGCGGGCAAAGAAGAAGTCGCGCACTTCCTCGTAGGCCACGGGCTGCATGACGGCCAGCGATTCGCGGTCGGGCCGCTCGCCGCCCCACTGCTGGCGCAGTCCCTCCAGTTGCTCGACGGTTTGCTGGAAGCGGTGGTGCAGGCCCACCAGGGCGCGTGCCACGGCGGGCATGTTGGCAGCCAGCTCCTTGATTTCGGCCAGGGAAATCTGGTTGGCGGCAGAGGCTTCGCTGCCGTTCTGGAAGTCGGCCAGCCGTGGGGCAATCTCGCGCAGTTCGGCGATCAGGTGGGCTTCATCGTTGTCGGCAAAGCGTTGCATGTCCACGCCGAAGACCGCCCCGATCTTCAGCAGCACCGAGACCGTGAGGGGCCGCTGGTTCTGTTCGATCTGGTTCAGGTAGCTGGGGGATATTTCCAGCGCGCGTGCCAGTGCCGCCTGGGTCATGCTGTGTTCTTCGCGCAGGCGGCGCAGACGCACGCCCATGAATGTCTTTCTCATAGCCGCCAGTATGCCTGTGAATGCCGTTTGCAGGATTTGCAATTCACAGCATTTTCGTTGGCATTCCTTCGCAGATTCAGTGCTTACCTTGCAAAAGAATTTTGCATACATTGCAAATGGTCTGGTCATTCAGGCACAGGCATTGTTATTCACCCATTCTTTTCAGGAGACATTCATGCAGCAAGCTACGGCAGTCGCCCAGCCCGCCAAAGTCAAGAAATCCGTTGCCCTTTCCGGCGTAACCGCAGGCAATACCGCCCTGTGTACCGTGGGCCGCTCCGGCAACGATCTGCATTACCGGGGCTATGACATCCTGGATGTGGCCGAACAATGCGAATTCGAGGAAATCGCCTATCTGCTGGTGCATGGCAAGCTGCCCAGTGCCGCCGAACTGAAGGCCTACAAGAAAAAGCTCAAGAGCCTGCGCGGCCTGCCGCTGCAAACCCGTGCCGTGCTCGAAGCCATTCCCGCCTCTGCCCACCCGATGGACGTGATGCGCACCTATGTTTCCACGCTCGGCACGGTGCAGCCCGAGAAGGAAGACCACAATCTGGCCGGTGCGCGCGATATTGCCGACAAGCTGCTGGCCTCGCTGGGTTCCGCACTGCTGTACTGGTACCACTTTGCCAACAACGGCAAGCGCATCGAGGTGCAGACTGACGACGACTCGATTGGCGGTCACTATCTGCACCTGCTGCATGGCGTGAAGCCACCCGAATCCTGGGTCAAGGCCATGCACATCAGCCTGATCCTGTACGCAGAGCATGAATTCAATGCTTCCACCTTCACCACCCGCGTGATTACCGGCACGGGTTCCGATATTTATTCTGCGATTGCCGGTGGCATTGGCGCGTTGCGCGGCCCCAAGCACGGCGGTGCCAACGAGGTGGCTTTCGACATTCAAAGCCGCTACAACAACCCTGACGAAGCAGAGGCCGACATTCGCGCTCGCGTGGAGAAAAAGGAAGTGGTCATCGGCTTTGGCCACCCGGTTTACACCATCAGCGACCCGCGCAATGTGGTCATCAAGAAAGTGGCCAAGGAACTGTCGGATGAAGTCGGCTCCACCAAGCTGTACGACATTGCCGATCGCCTTGAATCCGTGATGTGGGAAGTCAAGAAGATGTTCCCCAATCTGGACTGGTTCAGTGCCGTTAGCTACCACATGATGGGCGTTCCCACCGCCCAGTTCACGCCGCTGTTCGTGATTGCGCGCACCGCTGGCTGGAGTGCCCACATCATCGAGCAGCGCGTGGACGGCAAGATCATCCGCCCGAGTGCCAACTACACCGGCCCGGAAGATCAGGCTTTCGTGCCGCTGACCGAGCGCGTGTGATTCACCAAAAAATACAAGAGAACCCCATGAACACGCTGTACCGAAAACAACTACCCGGCACGACGCTGGATTACTTTGATGCCCGCGAGGCCGTCAATGCCATCCAGCCCGGAGCCTGGGACAAGCTCTCCTACACTGCCCGCGTCCACGCCGAAAACCTGGTGCGCTGCGGTGAGCCGCAGAAGATCAACGACTACCTGACGCAGCTCATCGAGAACCGCCGTGATCTGGACTTTCCGTGGTTCCCGGTGCGTGTGGTCTGCCACGACATTCTGGGCCAGACCGCGCTGGTCGATCTGGCCGGTCTGCGTGACGCGATTGCCGATGCCGGGGGTGACCCCGCACAGATCAACCCGGTCGTGCCGGTGCAGTTGATCGTCGATCACTCGCTGGCCGTGGAGTGTGGCGGCTTCGTGCCCGATGCCTTCGAGAAGAACCGCGAGATTGAAGACCGCCGCAACGAAGACCGCTTCCACTTCATCGAATGGACGAAAGATGCCTTCGACAACGTGGATGTGATTCCGGCGGGCAACGGCATCATGCACCAGATCAACCTGGAGAAAATGTCGCCCGTGGTCTATGTGCGCGATGGCGTGGCTTTCCCCGACACCTGCGTGGGCACCGACAGCCACACCCCGCACGTCGATGCGCTGGGCGTGATTGCCGTGGGCGTGGGTGGGCTGGAGGCCGAGAACGTCATGCTGGGGCGAGCTTCGTGGATGCGCCTGCCCGACATTGTCGGCGTGCGCCTGACCGGCAAACGCCAGCCAGGCATCACAGCCACCGACATCGTGCTGGCACTGACCGAGTTCCTGCGCAAGGAGCGCGTGGTGGGCGCGTATGTGGAGTTCTTCGGTGCCGGGGCGGACAGCCTTTCGATTGGCGACCGTGCCACCATCTCGAATATGTGCCCGGAGTACGGCGCGACCGCCGCGCTGTTCTACATCGACCAGCAGACCATCGACTACCTCAAGCTCACCGGGCGCGACGATGAACAGGTCAAATTGGTGGAAAACTACGCCAAGACCGCTGGCTTCTGGAGCAGCGAGCTGGTGGCCGCCGAGTACGAGCGTGTGCTGGAGTTCGATCTCTCCAGCGTGGTGCGCAACATGGCAGGCCCGTCCAACCCGCACCGCCGCCTGCCGGTATCGGCCTTGCAGGAGCGTGGCATTGCCGGAGAGGAATTGCTGGCAGCGGCCAAGGCACAGGAAGCGCAAGGTTTGATGCCCGATGGCGCGGTGGTGATTGCCGCCATCACCAGTTGCACCAACACCAGCAACCCGCGCAACGTGATTGCCGCCGCGCTGCTGGCACGCAATGCCAATGCGCGGGGCCTGACGCGCAAACCGTGGGTCAAGTCTTCGCTGGCTCCTGGCTCCAAGGCTGTGGAGCTGTATTTGAAGGAAGCCGAGCTGCTCGATGATCTGGAGCAACTGGGCTTTGGCATCGTCGCTTTCGCCTGCACCACCTGCAACGGCATGAGCGGCGCACTCGACCCGAAAATCCAGCAGGAGATCATCGACCGCGACCTGTACGCCACCGCCGTCCTGTCGGGCAACCGCAACTTTGATGGTCGCATCCACCCGTATGCCAAGCAGGCCTTTCTGGCCTCGCCGCCGCTGGTGGTCGCTTACGCGATTGCAGGCACGGTGCGCTTCGACATCGAGCAGGACGTGCTGGGCACCGACCCGAACGGCAACGCCGTGTACCTGAAGGACATCTGGCCGAGCGACGAGGAAATTGATGCCATCGCCGCCAAGGCCGTCAAGCCCGAGCAGTTCCGCGCCGTTTATGAGCCGATGTTCGCTGCTCGCGTGGAGACGGATGAAAAAATCGAGCCACTGTACGACTGGCGGCCCCAATCGACCTACATCCGCCGCCCGCCCTACTGGGAAGGCGCACTGGCAGGCGAGCGCACGCTCAAGGGCATGCGTGCGTTGGCCGTGTTGCCCGACAACATCACCACCGACCACCTCTCGCCCTCGAACGCCATTCTGATGAACAGCGCGGCCGGTGAATACCTGCACAAGATGGGCCTGCCGGAAGAAGACTTCAACTCCTACGCCACGCACCGGGGCGACCACCTGACGGCGCAACGTGCCACCTTTGCCAACCCCAAGCTCATCAACGAGATGGCCGTGGTGGATGGCGAGGTCAGGCAAGGTTCGCTGGCGCGGCTGGAGCCGGAAGGCCAGGTGATGCGCATGTGGGAGGTGATCGAAACCTACATGGAGCGCAAGCAGCCGCTCATCATCATTGCCGGGGCCGATTATGGCCAAGGCTCCAGCCGCGACTGGGCGGCCAAGGGCGTGCGGCTGGCGGGCGTGGAAGTGATCGTGGCCGAAGGCTTCGAGCGCATCCACCGCACCAACCTGATCGGCATGGGCGTGCTGCCGCTGGAATTCAAGCCCGGCACCACCCGCAAGACGCTGGGCATTGATGGCACTGAAACCTTCGACGTGGTGGGTGAGCGCACCCCGCGCGGCACGCTGACACTGCTCATCCACCGCAAGGATGGCGAGATTGTTGAAGTGCCCGTGACCTGCCGCCTCGATTCCGACGAGGAAGTCTCCATCTACGCCGCAGGTGGCGTGCTGCAACGCTTTGCGCAGGACTTTCTGGCGGCCAACCAGCAACCCGAAAACGAAGAGGAACTGGCCTGATATGACACACGTTCAACATCCACCGCAAATCCGCGTGCCTGCCACCTACATCCGGGGCGGCACCAGCAAGGGCGTGTTCTTCCGCCTGCAAGATTTGCCGCCAGCCTGCCAAGTGCCTGGTGAAGCACGCGACAGGCTGCTGCTGCGCGTCATCGGCAGCCCCGACCCTTATGGCAAGCAGATCGATGGCATGGGCGGTGCGACCTCCAGCACCAGCAAGACCGTCATTCTTGCCAAAAGCAGCCGCGCAGGCCATGACGTGGATTATCTGTTCGGTCAGGTCTCCATCGACAGGGCATTCGTGGACTGGAGCGGCAACTGCGGCAACCTTTCGGCGGCCGTGGGTTCGTTCGCGGTCAGCGGCGGTCTGGTGGATGCGGAACGTGTGCCACAGAACGGCATCTGCACGGTGCGCATCTGGCAGGCCAATATCGGCAAGACCATCGTTGCGCACGTTCCGATCACGAATGGCGAAGTGCAGGAAACCGGCGACTTCGAGCTGGATGGCGTGACCTTCCCGGCCGCTGAAGTGCAACTGGAATTCCTCGACCCCGCCGACGATGGCGAAGGCGAGGGCGGTGGTGCGATGTTCCCCACCGGTAATCTGGTCGATGATCTGGAAGTGCCGGGCGTAGGCACCTTCAAGGCCACGCTCATCAACGCGGGCATTCCGACCATCTTCGTCAATGCCGCTGACATTGGCTACACGGGCACCGAGTTGCAGGATGCTATCAACGGTGACGCAGCCGCGCTGGCACGTTTTGAGACCATCCGTGCCTGGGGTGCGGTGAAGATGGGCCTGATTGCCGATGTGGCCGAGGCCGCAACCCGCCAGCACACGCCCAAGGTGGCCTTTGTGGCTCCGCCCCAAAGCTACACGGCATCCAGCGGCAAGGCCGTGCAGGCCAGCAACATCGACCTGCTGGTGCGCGCGCTCTCAATGGGCAAGCTGCACCACGCCATGATGGGCACGGCGGCGGTGGCCATTGGCACGGCAGCGGCCATTCCCGGTACGCTGGTCAATCTGGCCGCCGGTGGCGGTGAGCGCGAGGCCGTGCCTGAATCGGTGGTTTTTGGCCATCCGTCCGGCACGCTGCGCGTGGGCGCACAGGCCGTGCAAAAAGATGGCCAGTGGAGCGTCACCAAGGCCATCATGAGCCGCAGTGCCCGCGTGCTCATGGAAGGCTGGGTGCGTGTGCCCGGCGACACCTTCTGACATTCCACAACAGGTGCAATCGCCCAGCGCATTGCGCCATCCCAATACCCGATATTCCCATTCCACGAAATTACAGGAGACTCCCCATGTCCACCCGCAAGAAACTCAGAGAACTCGTCAATGCCAAGCGCGGCGTGATCGTGCCCGGCGCGTTCAATGCCCTGTCAGCCAAGGTGATTGCCGACCTGGGCTATGAAGCCATTTACGTCACCGGCGCAGGCGTGACCAATATGTGGTTCGGCATGCCCGACCAGGGCTTCATGGGGCTGGCCGAAATTGCCGACCACACCGCCCGCATCCGCGATGCCGTCGATGTTCCGTTGCTGGTCGATGCCGATACCGGCTTCGGCAACGCGCTCAACGTCTATCACACCGTGCGCACGCTGGAGCGTGCCGGAGCCGATTGCATTCAGCTTGAAGACCAGGTGGCTCCCAAACGCTGTGGCCACTTCAACGGCAAGGACGTGATCTCCACCCAGGAGGCTGTCAGCAAGATCAAGGCCGCCGCCGATGCCCGCCGTGACCCCGACTTCCTCATCATGGCCCGCACCGATGCGGCTGCCGTGCATGGCTTCGATGCTGCCGTGGAACGCGCGCAGTTGTTTGCCGAAGCCGGAGCCGACATCCTGTTTGTCGAAGCCGTCACCAGGGAAGAGGAAATCCGCGCGCTGCCGCAACGCCTGCAAACCCCGCAACTGATGAACATGGTCATCGGCGGCAAGACGCCCATCTTCAATGCCACCGAACTGGGCGAGCTGGGCTATGGCGTGGTTCTCTACGCCAACGCGGCCCTGCAAGGCGCGGTCATGGGCATGCAGAAGGCCCTGACTGTGCTGCGCGATGAAAAGGAAGTCCGCGAAGACAGCGGACTCGTCACCCCGTTTGCCGAACGTCAGCGTCTCGTCGGCAAGCCCGAATGGGACGCACTGGAGAAACACTACTCATGAGAGTTGCCGCTCACACATCCCGCCACAGCCCCCCTTTTGCTGCGGCCAGCCCCTGCCCAACCCCCACCCGGACCCCTGCCATGCACCTGATACCACGCCCCCGCGCCTTGTATGAAGCGATTGCAGACTCCGTGCGCGAACGCATTTTTGCGCACGATCTGGAGCCTGGCAGCAACATCGACGAAGTCGCCCTGGCACAGGGCTACGGTGTCAGTCGCACCCCCGTGCGCGAAGCCCTCAAGGTGCTGGCGCACGAGGGACTGGTGGAAATGCGCGTACACAACGGCTGCACCGTGGCAGAACTCAGCCCGCAGGATGTGATTGAGCTGCTGGAGATGCTGGAACTCCTCGAACAGCACATGCTGGAACACACCGACCCCGCTGCCTGGCAGCAGGCCAGCGCACTCCGGCCAGAGCAGGGCGCGGAACATGTGCAGCCCACGCCGCTGGCCAGCCCGGCCGGCAGTGGCTACAGCCCGGAAATCCAGCGTCTGGATGCCGCCTACCAGCAGTTCCTGCTGCACCACGGCAACCGCCACGCCACGGAGATCATCCTGAAACTGCGCGAGAAACTGCGTCTGGCACTGGGGCCGGAACACACCCTGCAAATCGCCCGTGTGCTGGCGCAACACTTCGGGGCCGGTACGGCGGCCCAGCACATGGCATTCTCCATCCGCACCGCCGAGGAGTTGCAACGCTGCTGGAAGGCATTCAGCCAGGATCGCCGCCGCATCGTGTTGCGGGCCCTGCCCACGCAAGACCCCACGGAAACACCATCGCGTTACGCGGCTTGATATTCCCTAGGTTTTGTCAGCCATCAGATTCACCCCCGGCAGGTTGGCAAAACTCTGCTCGCGCATGATGGCGACGAAGTCCTGCACATAGCTCTGCCGCGCCGATGCCTCCGGCACGCTGGCGTAGAGCCGCCCCGTCAGGCCATCGGGGCCGATGCGCCTTGGGGTGACGTAGCCGCGCTCCAGATACGGCGTGGCCGCCCACAGCGGCAGGGTGGCAATGCCCCGGCCACTGGCCACCAGTTGCAGCATGGCTGCCGTCAGTTCCGTGGTGCGCCGTGCCCGCGCATTCAGTCCGGCAGGTCGCAGTACCTGCCGCACCACGTCCAGCATCTCGTCGGGCACGGGGTAGGTAATCAGCGTGGCATCAACAAAGTCCTGCGCCACCAGAAATTCCCGCTGTGCCAGTGGGTGCTGGTTGTGCACCATCGCCACGATCTCGTAAGAGAACAGCGGCAGGTGGGCAATGCCGGCATCCGGCTCGTTGTCGCCCACGATGGCCAGATCGGCCCGCCCTTCGTGCAGCAGGCCCACCGGGTCGGGGTGAAAGCCCGAGACGATGTCCAGCTCCACCTCCGGCCAGCGTTGCCGGAAGGCATCCATGGCGGGCATCAGCCAGTCGAAGCAGGTGTGGCATTCCACCGCAATGCGCAACTCCCCGGCCACACCGCTGGCAAAGCGGATCACGTCGCGCTCGGCCTCCTGCACCTGGGCCAGCACCCCATCGGCCAGTTGCAGCAACCGCTGTCCGGCCACGGTGAAACGCACCGGCTGCGACTTGCGCTCGAATAGTGCCGTGCCATAGCAGTCTTCCAGCAGCTTGATCTGGTGCGAGAGGGCCGATTGCGTCAGGCTGAGCAATTGCGCCGCACGCGAGATGCTGCCTGTGTCGCGCAGGGCCACCAGTGTCTTGAGGTGGCGCAGTTCCAGTGGAGTGTTCATGAATGAATTTAATGCAGTTTGTGAAAATTTATCGTTTGAATAATACACCACGGCCATCGACAATCCAATTTTCATTCATGCAATTCAAGCAAGCCCATGACAAAAATTCATACACTCGGTTTTCCCCGCATGGGACAGAACCGCGAACTCAAATTCGCCCTGGAAAAGCACTGGCGCGGTGAAATCACCGAAGCCGAACTCGAAGCCACCGGCAAGCAACTGCGCCAACGCCATTGGCTGCTGCAAAAGCAAAGCGGGCTGGATTTTGTCACCGCAGGCGACTTTGCCTACTACGACCACATTGCCAACCACATTCAGTTGCTGGGTTGCGAACCTGCCCGCTTTGGCTTCAGTGGCAATGAGAGCGAACTGGCACGCTACTTCACGATGGCACGCGGTGTTGCCAAGGAACAGGCGGCCAGTTGCGGTTGTGCCGGGGGCGAACACGGCAGCGAAGGCACGCACGCGCTGGAAATGACCAAGTGGTTCGACACCAACTACCACTATCTCGTGCCCGAATTTGATGCGCAGACCCAGTTCAAGCTGCACAGCGACCGCCTGCTGGCCCAGGTGCAGGAGGCGGCTGCCTATGGCCTGCCGGTCAAGCCGGTGCTGGTCGGCCCGCTCACCTTCCTGTGGCTGGGCAAGGAAAAAACCGCTGGTTTCGACCGCCTCAGCCTGCTCGACAAACTGCTGCCCGAGTACAAGGAACTGTTGCACCGCCTCGCTGCCGCAGGCGTACAGTGGGTGCAGATCGACGAACCCATTCTGGGGCTGGATTTGCCTGGCGCGTGGACGCTGGCGTTCGACCGCGCCTACCACAGCCTGCAAGGCACGGATGTTTCCATCCTGCTGGCCACCTACTTCTCGCCGCTGGAAGACAACCTCAGCCTTGCCTGCAAGCTGCCGGTGGCGGGCCTGCACGTCGATGCCATCCGCGCCGGGCATGAACTCAATGCCGTGCTGGACTGGCTGCCCGCCAGCAAGCAACTCTCCGTGGGCTTCATCGACGGGCGCAACATCTGGCGCACCGACCTGAAAAAAGCCCTCGCCACGCTGCGCCCCGCGCTGGAGCGTCGCCAGAGCGCGCTGTGGGTGGCTCCATCGTGCTCGCTGCTGCATGTGCCGTTCAGCCTTGCCCAGGATGCCGCCGTGCAGGAGCCGGTGCGCTACTGGCTGGCCGGTGCAGTGGAAAAGCTGGAAGAACTCTCCATCCTCCAGCGTGGCCTGCAAGACGGTGATGCCGCCATTGCCAGCGAACTGCAAGCCAACCAAACCGCCATCACGCAACGCGCCACCAGCCCGCTGGTGAAGAATCCGGCCGTGGCCGCACGCATTGCCGCCCTGCCTGCCGATGCCGACCAGCGCGGCGCGGCCTTTGCCCAACGCCAGGCGCAACAACGCCAGCGTCTGCAACTGCCTGCCTTCCCGACCACCACCATCGGCTCGTTCCCGCAGACCGGGGAAATCCGTGCTGCCCGCGCCGCCTTCAAGCGGGGCGAACTCTCCCAGGCGGATTACACCCAGGCGATGGAACAGGAAATTGCCCTGGCCGTGCGCAAGCAGGAGGAACTGGGCATCGACGTGCTGGTGCATGGTGAAGCCGAGCGCAACGACATGGTGGAATACTTTGGCGAACAGCTCGACGGCTTCACGTTCAGCGCGAACGGCTGGGTGCAGAGCTACGGCTCGCGCTGCGTCAAGCCCCCGATCCTGTTTGGCGACGTGGCCCGCCCGCAGGCCATGACCGTGGCGTGGACGCAGTACGCCCAGAGCCTGACAGAGCGTCACATGAAAGGCATGCTTACCGGTCCGATCACCATTCTGCAATGGTCGTTCGTGCGCGACGACCAGCCCCGTGCCGACACCACGCTGCAAATCGCCTTGGCCATCCGCGATGAAGTGGTCGATCTGGAAGCCGCAGGCATTGCCATCATCCAGATCGACGAGCCTGCCATCCGCGAAGGTCTGCCACTGCGCCGTGCGGGCTGGAAGCCCTACCTGAACTGGGCAACCAAGGCCTTCCGCGTCTCGGCCAGCGGGGTGCGCGCCGACACGCAGATTCACACCCACATGTGCTACTCGGAGTTCAACGACATCCTGCCGGAAATCGCCAGCATGGATGCGGACGTCATCACCATCGAAACCAGCCGTTCCGACATGGAACTACTGCGCGGCTTTGGCGATTTCCACTACCCGAACGAAATCGGCCCCGGCGTGTACGACATCCATTCACCGCGCGTGCCACCTGTGGAAGAAATGGTGCGCCTGCTGCAAAAGGCCAAGGCCGTCGTCCCCGCCGACCACCTCTGGGTAAACCCTGACTGCGGTCTGAAAACCCGTGGCTGGCCCGAAACCGAAGCCGCCCTGGCCAACATGGTCAAGGCCGCCCAGCAACTGCGCGAGGAAACAGCTGCTGCCTGATGCGGCCATGCCACTGAGGCGGTATTGACAAGTCCTGCATGGAGTGGGGCTTGTTTTGCTGGTGTTTTCTTTCGTTTCAACAAGGCCCGCATTGCGGGCTTTGCTGCTGCTGGAGATGGCTGCAAGCTGTGTTCCTGGCCGTACACTGGATGGTTGGTACGAAAGAGTGCAGTCAAAGTGAGGTTTTCAAGGCGCAGGAAAATTGCTCGCATTTGGCTTTGCAGAACATTCTTTGGCGACAAAGGCCGTCACGTCCGATGGTGGCAGTGCCAGTCCGACTACCGCGCCCACGGGCCAGTCACGCAGCACGTTCAGCCCGCTGCTGCGCACCAACAGGTGTTTGTTGCCTACCGAAGCGACGTCCACATAGCTGTCCACATGGTCGCCCTGGAACACATGGCGTACCACTGTGCCGGTCAGGATGGAGCCATTGTGCAGTGGTTCAAGGACGATGTTTTCCGGGCGCACGTACAAGTCCAGCAAGGTGCCTTAAGAGCGTGTTTACGATCTTTGTAAGCGATCTCAGTCACGACGGCCAACGTCACCGACCGTCAAGGGGCACTGGCAGTGCTGGAACATCACAAGGCCAGCCTCAGCGGCGTGCAGAAGGTGCTGGTCGATGCAGGCTCAGGCTATCAAGGCGCGCCTTTCGCTCAATCGGCGATGACCTTGCTGCACAGTTGCAGCGAGGTCGAGGTGGTCAGGCGCGATCAGATGCACACCTTCGCGATCTTGCCCAAGCGTTGGATCGTCGAACGCAGCTTTGCCTGGTTGGAGAAGAACCGCAGGTTATGGAAGAACTGCGAGCGATGGTTCAACACCAGCTTGCAGTTCGTCAATCTCGCCTTTATTGCAATATTGTTACGAAGATCGTAAACACGTTCTCAAGCAGTTCCGAAGTGTCGCAACCCGATACGACAAACTGGTCACTCGTTACAACGCCTTCCTGCAACTGGCATGTACATACATCTGGTTAATGTGAACACGACCTAAGCCATGCGTCCGAAAAACATGATTTCCAAACAAGCCGCAGCTTCCTACACTTCCTGCCAGTCAATGCCTGTACAGACATGGCATCCCAACCTTGTAGCAACTTTCGGAAGCAGGAAACCCAAATGTCCGTTGAAACAATCAATGTTTATAAAAATGATCGTTTCCGTGCGGAAACGATCAAAATGACCACAGGCCTGGAGGCTGAAGCTCAGCGCGGCAGTTCGCTGTGGCCCATCAGGAATTCATCGACGGCGCGGGCGGCTTGTCGGCCTTCGCGGATGGCCCAGACCACCAGCGACTGGCCCCGGCGGATGTCGCCGGCGGCGAACAGCCGGGGCACGCTGGTGGCGTAGCCGCCCACGGCTTCGGTGCTGGCACGGGCGTTGCCGCGTGCGTCCGTGTCCACGCCAAAGGCGGTGAGCACGGTCTGTACCGGGCTGATGAAGCCCATGGCCAGAAACACCAGATCGGCGCGGAGGATTTGTTCGCTGCCGGGCACTTCCTGCATCTTGCCGTTGTGCCATTCCACGCGCACGGTTTTCACGCCGGTGAGCTGGCCGTTGTCGCCGAGGAATTCCTTGGTGGCAATCGCGAATTCGCGCTGGCAGCCTTCTTCGTGGCTGGAGCTGGTGCGCAGCTTCAGCGGCCAGTAGGGCCAGACCAGTGGTTTGTCTTCCTGCTGCGGGGGCATGGGCAGCAGTTCGAACTGGGTGACGCTGGCCGCGCCGTGGCGGTTGCTGGTTCCCACGCAGTCGCTGCCGGTGTCGCCTCCGCCGATGACGATGACGTGCTTGCCATCGGCGCGGATGGGCTGGGGCAACTTGTCGCCTGCGTTGGCTTTGTTCTGCTGGGGCAGGAATTCCATTGCGAAGTGCACGCCTTGCAGTTCGCGCCCCGGCACGGGCAGGTCGCGGCTTTGTTCTGCGCCGCCGGTGAGCAGCACGGCATCGAACTGTGCCATCAGGGTGTCGGGACTGATGGTTTCGGTGGCCCAGTTGGTGACTTTGCTGTGCTTGCCCAGCCCGGTCTTGCCGGCCACCAGCACGCCGGTGCGGATGGTCACGCCTTCGGCCTGGAGTTGCGCCACGCGGCGGTCGATGTGGCTTTTGTCCAGCTTGAAGTCGGGGATGCCGTAGCGCAGCAGGCCACCGACGCGGTCGTTTTTCTCGAACAGCGTGACGCTGTGCCCGGCGCGTGCGAGTTGCTGGGCGGCAGCCAGCCCGGCCGGGCCTGCACCGACGATGGCCACGGTTTTGCCGGTTTGCCAGCGGGCGGGTTGGGGCTGCACCCAGCCTTCTTCCCAGGCGCGGTCGATGATGGCGTGCTCAATGCTTTTGATGCCCACCGCATCGTCGTTGATGTGGAGGGTGCAGGCAGCCTCGCAGGGGGCGGGGCAGATGCGACCGGTGAATTCGGGGAAGTTGTTGGTGCTGTGCAGCACGTCGATGGCAGCACGCCAGTTCTGCTGATAGACCAGATCGTTGAAGTCCGGGATGATGTTGTTCACCGGGCAGCCGTTGTTGCAGAAGGGGGTGCCGCAGTCCATGCAGCGCGCGCCCTGTATCTGCGCCTGTCCGTCATTGAGGGCGATGACGAATTCGCGGTAGTTCTTCAGGCGTTTGGCAACGGGAAGATAGCCTTCCTCGATGCGTTCGTATTCCAGGAAACCGGTTGCTTTTCCCATGATGGTGTCCTTTTGCGTGGGGTATGGATGGTGTTGTATTGGGGTCGCATGGTGCCGTTCCCGGCCAAGCACCCGCTGCTCTGGCGGGGCGGGGCCGGGAGGGGGTCAGTGGCTGGCGGTAATGGCTTGCGCTGGAGCTTGTGTTTGCGCCTGTGCTTGTGCTGCCTGTTCCTGCTTGCGGGCGTGCAGTTCTGCCAATGCGCGCTGGTATTCGTGCGGGAATACCTTGACGAAGTGGCCGCGCGCTTCGCGCCAGTTGTCCAGCAGGTCGCGGGCGCGCTTGCTGCCGGTCAGGCGGGCGTGGTTTTCCAGCAGGGTGCGCAACTGGGTTTCGTCGCTCTGGTCCCGGTGCCAGATGGCGGGTGCCACACTGCGCGTCTGTTCGTCGTGCGAGAGTACCGGCTCCAGCGCGACGGATGCGGTGTTGCAGCGGCTGGTGAACTGGCCGTCTTCGTCATAGACGTAGGCGATGCCGCCGCTCATGCCCGCCGCAAAGTTGCGTCCGGTCTTGCCGAGGATGACGGCGGTGCCGCCAGTCATGTACTCGCAGCCGTGGTCGCCCACGCCTTCCACCACGGTGCTGGCCCCGGAGAGGCGCACGGCAAAGCGTTCCCCGGCCACGCCGCTGAAGTAGGCTTCGCCGCTGGTCGCGCCGAACAGCACGGTGTTGCCGACGATGGTGTTGTGCGCGGCCTGGCCCCGGAATTCCAGGTTGGGGCGCACGCTGATGCAGCCGCCCGACAAGCCCTTGCCGGTGTAGTCGTTGGCCTCGCCGATGAGGGTGAGGGTGATGCCGCGCGTGAGGAATGCGCCGAACGATTGCCCGCCGGTGCCTTCGAGCTGGATGCGGATGGTGTCCGGCGGCAGGCCATCGGGATGGGCGCGGGTCACGGCTCCCGAGAGCATGGCTCCCACGGAACGGTTCACGTTGCGCACCACTTCGATGAACTGCACGCGCTCGCCCTGTTCGATGGCGACGCGGCTGCGCTCGATCAGCTTGTTGTCCACTGCGTGGCCCAGGCCGTGGTCTTGCGCATCGACGTGGTAGCGGGCGATTTCAGCGGGCACTTGCGGTTGGGCGAACAGGCGGCTGTAGTCCAGCCCCTGGGCTTTCCAGTGGGCAATGCCTTTCTTCATGTCCAGCAGGTCGGCGCGGCCGATCAGTTCGTCGAAGCTGCGGATGCCCAGTTGCGCCATGATCTGGCGCACTTCCTCGGCCACGAAGAAGAAGTAATTGACGACATGCTCGGGGCGGCCCGAGAACTTGCGGCGCAGTACCGGGTCTTGCGTGGCCACGCCCACCGGGCAGGTGTTGAGGTGGCACTTGCGCATCATGATGCAGCCTTCGACGACCAGCGGAGCGGTGGCAAAGCCGAATTCGTCCGCGCCCAGCAGTGCGCCGATGACCACGTCGCGGCCGGTCTTGATCTGGCCGTCCACCTGCACGCGGATGCGTCCGCGCAGGCGGTTGAGCACCAGCGTCTGCTGGGTTTCGGCCAGGCCGATTTCCCACGGGCCGCCCGCGTGCTTGATGGACGACCAGGGCGACGCGCCCGTGCCGCCGTCGTGCCCGGCAATCACCAGGTGATCGCTCTTACACTTGGTCACGCCCGCTGCAATCGTGCCCACGCCGACTTCCGATACCAGCTTGGTGCTGATGGAGGCGTGCGGCGCGACGTTCTTCAGGTCGTGGATGAGCTGGGCGAGGTCTTCGATGGAATAGATGTCGTGGTGCGGTGGCGGGGAGATCAGCCCCACGCCCGGCACGGAGTGGCGCAGCCTGCCGATGTAGTCGCTGACCTTGCCACCGGGCAACTGGCCGCCTTCGCCGGGCTTGGCTCCTTGCGCCATCTTGATCTGAATCTGGTCGGCACTGCTGAGGTATTCGGCGGTGACCCCGAAACGCCCGGAGGCCACCTGCTTGATCCTGGAGCGCAGCGAATCGCCGTCTTGCAGGGGCAGATCGACCTCGACGTTTTCCGCACCGATGACACTGCGCAGGGTTTCGCCCGACTGGATCGGGATGCCCTTGAGTTCGTTGCGGTAGCGGCGTTCGTCCTCGCCGCCTTCACCGGTGTTGCTCTTGCCGCCGATGCGGTTCATGGCAATGGCCAGCGTGGCGTGTGCCTCGGTGGAGATGGAACCCAGCGACATGGCTCCGGTGGCGAAACGCTTGACGATCTCGCTGGCCGGCTCCACGTCTTCCACGGCAATGGCCTGGGCTGGGTCAAAGCGGAACTCGAACAGGCCACGCAGCGTCATGTGCCGCTTGCTCTGGTCGTTGATGATCTGCGCGTATTCCTTGTAGGTGTTGAAATTGCCCGCGCGGGTGCTGTGTTGCAGCTTGGCGATGGCTTCGGGCGTCCACATGTGTTCCTCGCCGCGTGCGCGCCAGGCATATTCGCCCCCGGCATCGAGCGCGTGCTCCAGCACCGGGTCGTGCGCGAAGGCACTGCGGTGCTGGCGAATGGCTTCTTCGGCAATCTGGAACACGCCAATGCCTTCGACGCGGCTGGCCGTGCCCGTGAAGTATTTGTTCACGGTTTCGCTGGCAATGCCCACGGCCTCGAACAGTTGCGCACCGCAGTAGCTCATGTAGGTGGACACGCCCATCTTCGACATGATCTTGGACAGCCCCTTGCCCACGGCCTTCGTGTAGTGGTAGATGGCTTTCTCGGCCGACAGATTGCCCTTGAGGCTGGCGTGCAGGTCTTGCAGCGTCTCCAGTGCCAGATAGGGGTGGATGGCTTCTGCGCCATAACCGGCCAGCACCGCGAAGTGATGCACTTCCCGCGCCGTGGCGGTTTCCACCACCAGCCCGGTGGCGGTGCGCAGTCCTTTCTGGATGAGGTGCTGGTGAATGGCCGACAGGGCCAGCAGGGCAGGAATGGCGATGCGGCGCGCATCGGTGTTGCGGTCGCTGAGGATGAGGATGTTGGCTCCGGCGCGCACTTCGTCCACCGCGCTGGCGCACAGCGAGGCGAGCTTGGCCTCCACGCCATCCTTGCCCCATTCCAGCGGATAGGTGATGTCGATGGTGGCACTGCGGAATTTGCCGTAGGTGTGCTGCTCGATGTCGCGCAGCTTGGCCATGTCGGCGAAGTCCAGCACCGGCTGGCTCACTTCCAGCCGCATCGGCGGATTGACCTGGTTGATGTCCAGCAGGTTGGGCTTGGGGCCGATGAAGGACACCAGCGACATCACGATGGCCTCGCGGATCGGGTCGATGGGTGGGTTGGTGACCTGTGCGAACAGTTGCCGGAAGTAGTTGTACAGCGGCTTGCTGCGGCTGGAGAGCACCGCCAGCGGGCTGTCGTTGCCCATCGAGCCGATGCCTTCCTCGCCGTTCTGTGCCATCGGTGCGAGCAGGAACTTGATGTCCTCCTGGGTGAAACCGAACATCTGCTGGCGTTGCAGCAGGGGCAGGGCGGTTTCCTGTGGGGCGGATGCAGGCTGGGCGGGCGTGGGAATGCTGTCGAGCTTGATGCGCAGGTTGTCGTTCCACTGCTTGTAGGGCTTGGTATTGACGATGTTGGCCTTGAGTTCCTCGTCGTCGATCATCCGGCCCTGCTCCAGATCGATCAGCAGCATCTTGCCTGGTTGCAGCCGCCACTTGCGCACAATGTGCGTGTCGGGAATCGGCAACACCCCGGCTTCGGAGCCGAGAATCACCAGATCGTCGTCGGTGACCCAGTAGCGTGAAGGGCGCAGGCCGTTGCGATCCAGCGTCGCACCGATCTGGCGGCCATCGGTGAACACCACCGAGGCCGGGCCGTCCCACGGCTCCAGCATGGCGGCATGGTATTCATAGAAGGCGCGTCGGCGTTCGTCCATCGCCTCGTTCTGCTCCCAGGGTTCGGGAATCATCATCATCATGGCCTGGCTGATGGAATAACCTGCCATCGTCAGCAGTTCCAGGCAGTTGTCGAACGTGGCGGTATCGGACTGGTTCGCGAAGCTGATGGGGTAGAGCTTTTTCAGGTCTTCGCCCAGCACCGGCGAGGCCATCACGCCTTCGCGTGCGCGCATCCAGTTGTAGTTGCCCTTGACGGTGTTGATCTCGCCGTTGTGCGCCACATAGCGATACGGGTGCGCCAGCGGCCATTCGGGAAAAGTGTTGGTGGAAAACCGCTGGTGCACCAGCCCGATGGCCGAGATGCAGCGCGGGTCGGCCAGATCGAGGAAATACTCGCCCACCTGATTGGCCAGCAGCAGGCCCTTGTACACCACCGTGCGGCTGCTCATGCTGGGCACATAGTATTCCTTGCTGTGCTTGAGTTGCAGGGCCTGGATATTCGCGCTGGCGGTCTTGCGGATGACGTAGAGCTTGCGCTCCAGCGCATCCTGCACGATCACGTTCGTGCCACGGCCAATGAAGATTTGCCGCAGAATCGGCTCTTTCTCTTTCACGGCGGGGGACATGGGCATGTCGCGGTTGATCGGCACGTCGCGCCAGCCCAGCAGCACCTGGCCTTCGGCCTTGACCGCACGCTCCAGCTCCTGCTCGCAGGCCCGGCGCGAGGCGTGTTCCTTGGGCAGAAAGATCATGCCCACGCCATATTCACCCGCAGGTGGCAGGCTGATGCCCTGTGCGGCCAGCTCCTCGCGGTAGAGCTGATCGGGAATCTGGATCAGAATGCCGGCACCATCGCCCATCAGCGGGTCGGCTCCCACCGCACCCCGGTGGTCGATGTTGATGAGGATTTGCAGAGCTTGCTGCACGATGTCATGGCGTTTCACGCCCTTGATATGGGCGACAAAGCCGACACCGCAGGCATCGTGTTCATGGGCAGACGCATACAGGCCATGCTCCTGCATATGCTGGATTTCGGTCGCCTGGGTCATGGCGCACTCCTTGTTTTTTCATCGTAGGGGAGCCTAGGATAACGCGCAGTACAGAGGCTGACAAACAAAATAATTAAGGGTCGGATTGTTTATATTGGCGATATTTGACAGATTGATTAAATAGGGGTCGGATATGTTTGAAAAAATTCAAGTTATAGAAAATACGAATGATTTCGTTCATGAAAAAACCGCCTGTGCCCAAATGGCAGAGGCGGTTTTGCAGCGAAAAAAGAAGAAAAACAGCGTTTCAGCGATCCTTGCCGAACAGGCCGACGCGCAGATCGTGCGCGACATAGATTTCCTGTCCATCGGCCAGCAGCCGGGCATCGCCAATGGCCATGATGAGCTTGCGGCGGATGACGCGCTTGATGTCGATTTCATACGTCACCAGCTTCACATCGGGCTTGACCTCGCCGGTGAACTTCACCTCGCCAGCCCCCAGTGCGCGGCCCTTGCCCGGCAGTTGCAGCCAGGTCAGGTAGAAGCCGATCAACTGCCACATTGCGTCCAGCCCCAGGCAACCGGGCATGACCGGATCGCCCTGAAAATGGCATTGGAAGAACCAGAGATCGGGCTTCACATCCAGCTCGGCCACAATCTTGCCCAGACCGTGTGCGCCACCGTTGTCATCAATGTGGGTGATGCGATCAAACATCAGCATGGGGGGCAGGGGCAGGCGGCCACTGTCGGGCCCAAACAGCTTGCCTTCACCGGAAGCGATCAATTGTTCGTAAGAAAAGGATTCAACCATAGGGAATGTGCGTGGATGCAGTCAGAAGATGGCAAGGTGCCAGCATGGCGCAGACAAGCCTTTGGCGTGGCGATTCCATCACACCATCTGCCTTGCCCGCAGTGAAGGGCTTTTTATGGAAAAACCATTGAGTATAGCGGCAACTGCCACCCGGATGGCCTGGAAACCGTCCCAACGGAAACGACAAAAAAGCCCTTACAACGGATGCGTTGCAAGGGCTTGGATTTTGGTGGGCCCTGTAGGGATCGAACCTACGACAAACGGATTAAGAGTCCGCTGCTCTACCAACTGAGCTAAGAGCCCCTTATGGGGATGGCCAAAAGCAATTGTGTTTTTGCCGAAGGCGTTATTAAACCACAGTTGCGCGTTGATTTCGAGAAAAAAACGGAAATTTTACCGATGGGTGAAGTCTGTGCTGGATGTACCGATTGTTTGGGGGTTCATTAGCTAATGAAAACACGGTCTTTGACGGGGCAAAGGCGTGTCCTTACCATGGTCTGCGACTTTGCTGCACACAGGCAGGTTTGGAGGGTTTGGTGCCCGTGAACCTGTGGCGGCGGCAATGAGAGGGCAGCGCAGGCATGCTGGTCTACATCCGCAGGCGGGGTATGTGGGGCTGCCGGATTTCTTCACTGATAACACCGATTGTTTGAACCATGAGCTATCGCTACCTGGGCCGCAGTGGCCTGAAAGTCTCGCGTCTTTCCCTGGGAACCATGATGTTTGGTGGCCCTGCCGATGAGGCCACTTCCCACGAGATCATTGCCCGGGCCAAGGCGCAGGGCATCAATTTTCTGGATACCGCCGATGTGTACCAGAAAGGGCATACCGAGGAGGTGGTGGGTCGTGCCATTGGTCAAGACCGTGATGACTGGGTGCTGGCCTCCAAGTTTGCCAATCCGCTGGGAGCCGGGGCGAACAATGGCGGCACTTCGCGCAAGTGGATTGTGCAGGCAGTGGAAGGCAGCCTGAAACGCCTGAATACCGACTATCTGGATATTCTCTATTTCCATCGGGCGGATTTCAATGCCCCGCTGGGCGAGGCTGTGAGGGCGATTGGTGACTTGGTGCGGGCAGGCAAGATTCGCTATTTCGGGGTTTCCAACTTCCGTGGCTGGCGCATTGCCGAAGTGGCGCATCTGGCCGATGCCGAGGGCATTGATCGCCCGGTGGCCAGCCAGCCGCTGTACAACCTGGTGAACCGCACTGCCGAAGCCGAGCAGTTGCCTGCCGCTGCCGCGTATGGCGTGGGTGTGGTGTCGTACAGCCCGCTGGCGCGTGGGGTGCTGACAGCCAAGTACCTGCCGGGACAGGAACCGGAAGCTGGTTCTCGGGCTGCCCGCCAGGACAAACGCTTGCTGGAGACCGAATGGCGACCCGAATCCGTGGTGATTGCACAGAAGATTCGTGACTATGTGGCGCAACGGGGCATCGACCCTGTGGCATTCGCACTGGGCTGGGTGCTGAACAACCGGCTCATCACGTCGGCGATTGCCGGGCCGCGCACGCTGGAGCAGTGGGAGGGCTATGTCAAGGCACTCGACTATGTGTTCACCGCTGAAGACGAGGATTTTGTGAATCGCCTGGTGGCCGCAGGCCATGCTTCCACGCCCGGCTTTACCGACCCTGGCCATCCGGTGGAAGGGCGCGTGCCTGTGGTGTCGGCCCCCGCAACGGCAGTGGAAGGTTGAAGTTCATGGCAGAAGAATCGATCGTCGAAGCCCCGGATTCGGTGGCCCGTACCGGGGCGATACCCGCCGCTTCTTCAACGCATGGCCCCTGGGTGCGCGAGCGCATTCTGGCCAGCGTGGTGGAGCAGGCGCATGGGCTGCAACAGGGGGTGCGCGAGCGTGAGCGCGAACGCATCCTGCCTTATGAGGCTTTCGATGCCGTGCGCAGTTCCGGGCTGGGCACATTGCTGGTGCCGGTGGCCTATGGCGGCCCAGGCGGTTCACTGGAAGATGTGACCCAGGCCATCCTCACGCTGGCCGCCGCCGATTCCAACGTGCCGCACGCGCTGCGCCTGCACTTCAACGTCTCGGCCCTGTGGCGGTTGTTGCCGCCCACGCCGTTCATCCAGCGGCAGGTGGAGCGGATTCTGGCGGGCAAGCTGTTTGGAGGCGCATCCACGGAGCAGGGTACGGCCAAGCCCGGTCTGGTGACCACGCAACTGCGGCGCGAGGGGGAACACTACCGCCTTCAGGGGCGCAAGTTCTACTCCACCGGCACGGCCTATGCCGACTATGCCTCCATCAGCGCGGTGGATGCCGACGAGAAGCCGGTCACGGTGATCGTGCCGGTGCAGCGCGAAGGGCTGGAAGTGGTGGACGACTGGGATGGCTTTGGCCAGCGTCTGACCGCCAGTGGCAGCCTGCTGCTGAACGATGTTCGCGTCGAGGAAGCCGAAGTGCTGCATGAATCCACGCTGAACCTGGGCCTGGCCAGCCGCCATGTGTCGGCCTGGCGGCAGTTGATTCTGGTGGCCACTGCCGCCGGGATTGTGCGGGCACTGGTGCGTGAAACCCAGGATTATGTGCGCACCCGAGGCCGCGCGGCCCTGCACAGCAGTGCCGACAGTGCGCGGGAAGACCCTTTTGTCCAGCATGTGATTGGCGATATTGCCGCGCACAGCCATGCCATCGATGTGCTGGTGCTTGATGCCGCCCGTGCATTGGAGCGTGGTGCGCAGGCGATTGTGCGCAAGGCCAGCGATGCGGAAGATGTGGTCTTGCAGGGCGGGCTGGCGACGGCCAAGACCCAGCTCATCGTCAGCAAGCTGGCCCTGTATGCCGGACAGCAGTTGTTCGAGGCCGGTGGGGCTTCGGCCACTTCCAGCCATTTGCTGCTGGATCGCCACTGGCGCAATCTGCGTACCATCTTCAGCCACAACCCACTCACGCACAAGGCGCGTGTGGTGGGCGACTACCACCTCAACGGAACCACCACCCAGTTTGAACAAGGCCGGGTATTCTGACCATGACCCATTCCACTGCCGATTCACAGCCTCTCCTCCCGTCTGCCGATGCCTGTCCATTGCCGGATACTGCCAGCCTGCTGGCCGACCGCTATGGCGCAGGGCAGGAGCAGGAGGTGCCCGACCATCCTTTCATCCGTCAGATTCTCCAGCACCGTTCGGTGCGGGCCTTCCAGCCCCGTGCCCTGCCGGAACACACACTGGAGACCCTGGTGGCGGCCGCGCAGTCCGGCTCCAGCTCGTCCAACTTGCAGGTCTGGAGCGTGCTGGCGGTGCAGGACGAGGCCCACAAGAACCAATTGGCGGTGTGGGCCAATAATCAGGACTTCGTGCGCCAGGCTCCCTTGTTTCTGGTGTGGCTGGCCGATCTTTCGCGTGTGCGCCTGCTGGCGGCTGCGCAGGGCGTGGAGCTGGATGGCACCGATTATCTGGAGTCGCTGGTGCTGGCTTCGGTGGATACGGCCATTGCCGCGCAGAATGCCGTGCTGGCGGCCGAGTCGCTGGGGCTGGGGGCCGTGTATGTGGGGGCCATTCGCAGCCACATTCGCCCGATTGCAGAGAGCCTGCAACTGCCACCCTATGTATTCCCGGTGTTCGGCACGGCAATTGGCTACCCTTCCGACAGCGTGACCACGCACATTCGCCCGCGCCTGCCGCAGGCAGCCGTGCTGCACCGCGAAACCTACGATGCGCAGGCCCAGCCCGAGGCTGCCGCCAGCTACAACCAAGCACTGGATGCGTTCTGGAAGAAGCAGGGCATTGACCACCCGCTCTGGACACAGCATCTGCTCACCCGCCTGGGCAATGTGGCCAGCCGTGGCGATGCCCGTTACGAACTGCGCGAGATTCTCACGGAACTGAGCTTTCCACTGCGCTGATGCGTAGTGCACGGGGGAGGTGCAGACCCTGTGGCATCAGGGTTTGCATCATTTGAGGGACTTGGTAAAAACCATACTATCCGGTTCAGGGTACGCCCTAGGGCGTGTCATCATTTAGATTCGCCCCCGCGCCAGTGCGCCCCGGCAGGCCAATCTAGGCGCACGCCGCCGCCCGTATGTCGATACGGGCAAGGTGTGCAACGACGAGTGGCCTGCCGGGGCACACTGGCCCGAAGGGTTGGGCCCAAAAAGGCCGTGCGCGGCGTTGCAAAGCCTCGCAAGGCATAAAGCCTTGCTGCGTTTTGCGCCTTGCTCACAGCCTTTTTGGACTCCAACGCGGGGGTGAATCTAAATGATGACATGCCCTGCT
>NZ_FQUZ01000027.1 GCF_900129055.1 Lampropedia hyalina DSM 16112 | reverse complement strand
GCAAGCTGCGGCTCCAGTTCCCGATACCAGCGGCCATGCAGCTTCTGGCCCGTGCTGGTGGTGGCACAGTCTTTCAGGCCCAGGTCGATTCCAACTGATGCCGTGGCTTCTGTGGGTTTGGTTTCAATCTCCACGGCCACGTTGAAATACCAGCGACCGCGTGCATCCTCGTTGAAGCTGGCGGTCTTGAATTTGTACTGGCCCAGGCCATAGGAATCCCACATGCCGAAATAATGGCCGTTGTGATAGACCCGCCCGTTCTTCCAAGAAGCCGCGCCGGTGTTGATGGGTATCCAGCCCAGGCTGCGCTGGCTGCCGGTGGATTTGCGCCAGTTCAGGCGGGTGCATTTGAATTGACGGCGGCGCGTGACGTATTTCACAGAAACCCGTTGCACTGTTTGGCTGTGCAAGCCCAATTCCCTGGACGCTCCATCGGTGTACTTTTGGATGTCGTAGGCGGACAGCCACTTGCCGCGCTCCCGAATCGAGCGGGCTGGAGAGCTCATTGATGAAATTCCACACGAAATTGACCTGCCGCGCCATCTGCAACAGCAGTGGCGTGTGCTTGTCCTTCACGCGAAGTTTCAGGGTTTTGACAACGGTCAGCATGGTGCTGACTTTAACAGAGAGGGTATATTTTCAATGTGTTATCCATGAACCAACATGGAACCCGTTGGGTTGCGCGCTTTGCATCCACGCCCCCGTATCCAGTACGGGGCAGGCTGTGAACGATGGGGCTTTCCGCGCAATCAGGTAAAAAGCCCCTCCGGGGAGGGGCTTTGCAGGTATCTGCTGTTGCAGCAATTACTGCTTGGGTGCAGAAGTGCCGACCACTTCGATTTCCACGCGGCGGTTCTGGGCGCGACCGCTGCGGGTGGCGTTGGTGGCCACGGGTTCCCGTTCGCCCTTGCCTTCGGCGTACACGCGGTTGGCTTCAACACCCTTGGAAACCAGGTACTGCTTGACGGCGTTGGCACGACGCTCGGACAGCTTCTGGTTGTAGGCATCAGGGCCGGTGGAGTCGGTGTGACCCACGGCGATGATGACTTCCAGATCGATTTTGCCTACGTTGGCAGCCAGCTCGTCGAGCTTGGAACGGCCTTCAGGCTTCAGCACGGCCTTGTCGAAGTCGAAGAAGGCATCAGCAGAGAAGCTGACCTTCTGGGGAACAGGCTCAGGTGCAGGTGGGGGTGGAGGTGGCTCAACCACGGGAGGAGCGGGTGGTGGGGCGACTTCAGCAGGCTTTTGCAGGGCACCGTCGCAGTTTTCGGCTGCGGTTGCAGGTGTCCAGAAGGCATTGCGCCAGCACAGTTCGTCGGTACCGTTCTTCCAGACGAGTTCGCCGGTGCCGTTTTGCCAGTTGTCCACGACGTTGCCGCCATCAGCAGCCTGGATTTGTGCGCTAGCGGCTGTTGCAAATGCAGCAGAGGCAAACAACATCGCCACTTTGTTGAGTTTCTTCATGGTTCTCCTCTTGGGGAAAGGGCCGCAGCCGCGCTGCGAATATTGGACGCTATTGGTGACCATCACCAAAAACGCTGGTTTCATTGTGCCATAGTGTGTGGAAAAAAAGCTACTGCAACGCAAGGCGTGGCATTGTCTTTGCCCGATTCGGCGGCATACCGTTGCGTGATAGCTACAACCTGCCAGGGCAGCCGCAGGAGCGGTCGCCCTGGTTTTTGGGGCCTTCGTGCCTGTAATGGAGTGCAGGATTTTTGCATGGATATGGGCAGAAGTGACGGATTCGTGGCAGCTTACAATAGGCATAGATTTTTGCTTTTGCCGCACCGGCCTTGCCGCTGGCTCCTGTCTGGATACTGAATGACCGAATTCGCCAAAGAAACCCTGCCCATCAGCCTTGAAGAGGAGATGCGCCGCAGCTACCTGGATTACGCCATGAGCGTGATCGTGGGACGTGCCCTGCCGGATGCGCGCGACGGCCTCAAGCCCGTGCACCGCCGTGTGCTGTATGGGATGCACGAGCAGAACAACGACTGGAACCGGCCTTTCCGCAAGAGTGCGCGCATCGTCGGGGATGTGATGGGTAAGTACCACCCGCACGGCGACAGCGCGATTTACGACACCATCGTGCGCATGGCCCAGCCGTTTTCGTTACGCCACATGCTGGTGGACGGGCAGGGCAACTTCGGTTCGGTCGATGGCGACAATGCGGCCGCCATGCGTTATACCGAGGTGCGCCTGACGAAGATCGCCCACGAACTGCTGGCCGATATCGATAAGCAGACCGTTGATTTTGGCCCCAACTACGACGGCTCGGAGCAGGAGCCTTCGGTGCTGCCCGCGCGTTTTCCGAACCTGCTGGTGAATGGCTCGGCGGGCATTGCGGTGGGTATGGCCACCAATATTGCGCCGCACAATCTGGCAGAAACCATCAATGCCTGCCTGCATCTGCTGCACAAGCCCGATGCCGACATTGACGAGTTGATGGAGTTCATCCCCGCACCGGACTTTCCCACCGGCGGCATCATCTACGGCATGACCGGGGTGCGTGAGAGCTACCGCACGGGGCGCGGGCGTGTGGTGATGCGCGCCAAGGTGCATTTCGAGGACATCGACCGGGGGCAACGCCAGGCCATCATCGTCGATGAGCTGCCGTACCAGGTGAACAAGAAGACCTTGCAGGAGCGCATGGCCGAACTGGTCCACGAGAAGAAGATCGAGGGCATCAGCCACATTCAGGATGAGTCGGACAAGTCCGGGATGCGGCTGGTGATCGAACTCAAGCGTGGCGAAGTGGCCGAGGTGGTGCTCAACAACCTCTACAAGCAGACACAGTTGCAGGATACGTTCGGCGTGAACATGGTCGCTTTGGTGGATGGCCAGCCGCGCCTGTGCAACCTCAAGGATTTGCTGAAGGTGTTTCTGCAACACCGCCGCGAAGTGGTGACGCGCCGCACGGTGTTCGAGTTGCGCAAGGCACGCGACCGGGGGCATGTGCTGGAGGGGCTGGCCGTCGCGCTGGCGAATATCGACGATTTCATCCGCATCATCCGCGAGTCGCCCACGCCGCCCGTGGCCAAGGCCGAGCTGATGGCGCGAGGCTGGAACAGCCAGACCGTGCGCGACATGCTCACCCGCACCCGTGCGGATGGCAGCGTGGTGGATGCCGATGACTTCCGCCCGGAAACGCTGGGGCGGCAGTTCGGGCTGGGCCAGGATGGGCTGTACCGCCTCTCCGACGTGCAGGCCAGCGAGATTCTGGCCATGCGCCTCTCGCGCCTGACCGGGCTGGAGCAGGACAAGATCGTGGCCGAGTACCGCGAGGTGATGGCGCAAATTGAAGACCTGCTGGACATTCTGGCCAATCCGGCGCGTGTCTCGACCATCATTGGCGAGGAGCTGGCAGCCATCAAGACCGAGTACGGCGAAACTGTGCTGGGTGCGCGCCGCAGCCAGATCGAGCACAGCGCGCAGGACCTCTCCACCGAAGACCTCATCACGCCCACCGACATGGTGGTCACGCTCAGCCATGCGGGCTATATCAAGAGTCAGCCGCTGTCGGAATACCGTTCGCAACGGCGCGGCGGACGCGGCAAGCAGGCCACGGCCACCAAGCAGGACGACTGGATCGACCAGCTTTTCATTGCCAACACGCACGATTACATTCTGTGCTTCTCGGATCGCGGTCGCCTCTACTGGCTCAAGGTCTGGGAAGTGCCCGAAGGCTCGCGTGGTTCGCGTGGTCGCCCCATCGTCAATATGTTCCCGCTGGAAGAGGGCGAGAAAATCACTGTGGTGCTGCCGCTCACCGGTGCGGCCCGCAGTTTCCCGGACGATCAGTATGTCTTCATGGCCACAGCGCAGGGCACGGTGAAGAAAACGGCCCTGACCGAATTCAGCAACCCGCGCAAGGCTGGCATCATTGCCGTGGGGCTGGACGAGGGTGACTACCTGATTGGTGCGGCCCTGACCGATGGAGAGCACGATGTGATGCTGTTTGCCGACAACGGCAAGGCCGTACGCTTCGACGAAAACGATGTACGCCCCATGGGACGGCAGGCGCGCGGTGTGCGCGGCATGAACCTGGAAGAAGGCCAGAGCGTGATTGCCATGCTGGTGGCCGAGGACGAGACGCAGAGCGTGCTCACCGCCACCGAAAACGGCTACGGCAAGCGCACCGCGATCACCGAATACACCCGCCACGGCCGTGGCACCAAGGGCATGATCGCCATCCAGCAGAGCGAGCGCAACGGCAAGGTGGTGGCCGCCACGCTGGTGCGCGCGGACGACGAGATCATGCTGATTACCGACACCGGCGTGCTGGTGCGCACCCGCGTGGCGGAAATCCGTGAGCTGGGCCGCGCCACCCAGGGCGTGACGCTGATTGCGCTGGACGATGGCGCGGCCTTGATCGGCCTGCAACGCATCGTGGAGAACGATGCGAATGGGGGTGATGTGCCAGAGGCCGATGATGGAGTGGCTGCCGATGCACCGCCCGCAGAGCCTGTGGCATAAGAGTGGTACAGGGCATGAAGAAATACCTCTTTTCCCGACTGTTCTGGCTGGCCTTGGGGCTGGGGGCGGGAGTGCTGTCGCTGGCCACAGGCTTGTCGCAGGGCAAGTGGGGGGCGAGTCTGGCCGGTCTGGGCATGGTGCTGATGGGCTGCCTGTGGTTTTTGCATCCGGTGTTGCTGAGGCAGTCCTTGAGTCAGCAGATGCAGGAGGTGACTGCCACGGCCATTGGTTCGCAACGTCTGCGCACCGTATTGCTGGTGCTGGGAATGGTGCTGCTGTGGTCGGGCATTGTGTTGCGTTACGGCTTTGATGTCTGAGCTTTTCAGGAACAGGTGCTGCATGCCTTTCGATTACCAGCGTGGCCGCCATATACCGGTGGGTGATGCGCAGATTTACATCGAGGAAACCGGCGATCCTGCGGGCCAGCCGCTGGTGCTGCTGCCGGGTGGTCTGGGTACGCTGCATGATTTCGATGCCATCGTGGCGGGCTTGCCCCAGTCACTGCGCATCATCGGCATGGACTGGCGTGGGCATGGCCGATCCACGCGCGGCAGTGGGCCATTGAGCTATGCCGGGCACCAGGCCGATGTGCTGGCTGTGCTGGACCATCTGGGCATTGCCAGCGCGGGCATTCTGGGCTTCAGCGATGGCGGTATCGTCGGTTATCGGCTGGCGGCGGCCTGCCCCCAGCGGGTGCGCGCGCTGGTGACGCTGGGGGCGCAATGGCGGCTGGAGCCGGGCGACCCCTCCATCCCGCTGCTGCAAGGGCTGACCCGGGCCGACTGGCAGACGCGCTTTCCCGAAGCGATTGCCCAGTACGAACGCCTGAATCCCCAGCCCGATTTCGACGCACTGCTGGCCGATGTCAAACAGCTCTGGAGCGACATATCGGCCAGCGGCTATCCGAACGAATCGGTGCGCCAGATGGTGGCCCCGACTCTGCTGGTGCGCGGCGATGGCGACCCGTTCCTGTCGCTGGCCGAAGCGGCAGCCTTGCAGGCGCGGGTGGCCTGCGCCGGATTGCTGAACATTCCCTTCGTGGGCCATGCCGCCCACGAGGAAGCCACGGCGGTATTCTTGGCCGTGGTGCATGATTTTCTGTGCCTGCCGTGCCCGCATGGGCAGGCCGAGTGACTGGTTTCGATCGACATTTTTTTCTGACATGACCCAACTTCAACGCCCCTTCAATTTTTCCGCTGGCCCTGCTGCCCTGCCCGAAGAAGTTCTGCAAACCGCTGCGGCCGAAATGCTGGACTGGCATGGCAGTGGCCTGGGTGTGATGGAAATGAGCCACCGTGGTGCGGAGTTCATTGCCATCTACGAAAAGGCCGAGCGTGATCTGCGCACCCTGCTGGCTGTGCCCTCTGACTACAGAATCCTGTTCATGCAGGGCGGTGGCATTGGCGAGAACGCCATCGTGCCGCTGAACCTCTCGCGTGGTGCGGCGGTGGATTTTGTGCTGACGGGTAGCTGGAGCCAGAAATCGCACAAGGAAGCGGGCAAGTACGCCCACTCCCAGATTGCTGCCAGTGCCGAGGCCAGCGGCTTCACGGCGATTCCCGACCCTGCCACCTGGCAGGTGAACCAGAAGGCCGCCTATCTGCACATTTGCAGCAACGAAACCATCCACGGCGTGGAGTTCCAGGAACTGCCCGACCTGAAGGCTCTGGGAGCCGATATTCCGCTGGTGATCGATTGCTCCTCGCACATTGCCTCGCGCACTATCGACTGGAGCCGCGTGGGGCTGGCGTTTGCCGGGGCGCAGAAGAACCTGGGGCCTGCCGGCCTGACCATCGTCATCGTGCGCGAAGACCTGATCGGCCATGCCCTGCCGATCTGCCCCAGTGCCTTCAACTACGAACTGGTGGCCAAGAACGATTCCATGTACAACACACCGCCCACCTGGGGCATTTACGTGGCCGGGTTGGTGTTCGACTGGGTGCTGCGCCAGCAGGAAGGCAGCCTGACCGGGCTGGCTGCCATCGAGGCACGCAATATTCGCCAAGCCAGTCGGCTGTATGATTTTCTCGATGCCAGCAGCTTTTACCAGAACCGCGTGCAGCCCGCCGCACGCTCGCGCATGAACATTCCGTTCTTCCTGACCGACGAGAGCCGCAACGCGGAGTTTCTGGCCGGAGCCAAGGCGCGTGGGCTGTTGCAGCTCAAGGGACACAAATCGGTGGGCGGGATGCGTGCCAGCCTTTACAACGCCATGAGTGATGCAGGCGTGGAGGCCTTGATTGCCTATTTGCAGGAATTCGAGAAAACTTCTGCCTGATTTTCTAGTCCATTTCATCCCTGCCCTTTGCCCTTTGTTCCGCCTCGCGGCCTGACCCCATTCGGAAGCTGTTCCCCATGAGCACCAAACCCACTGAACCCGTTGCCACTCCGCAATTGCTGGCATTGCGCGACCGCATCGACACGCTCGACCGGCAACTGCTGGACACGCTCAACCAGCGCGCCCGCGTGGCGCAGGAAGTGGGGGAGTTGAAGAAGCAGGAGGGCAGCACTTTTTTTCGCCCGGATCGCGTGGCCCAGGTCATTGAGAAAATGCAGAAGGCCAATGGTGGCCCGCTGAAGGCCGCGCATGTATCGGCCATCTGGCGCGAGATCATGTCGGCCTGTCTGGCACTGGAGTCGCCCCAGCGTGTGGCGGTACTGGGGCCGGCGGGCACGTTTTGCGAACAGGCCGCGCTGGAGTATTTCGGCGGGGCGGCGGACATGGTCTATTGCAACAGCTTCGATGAGGTGTTCCATGCCACCACGGCCGGGCATGTGCAGTTTGGCGTGGTGGGCATCGAGAATTCCAATGAAGGGGTGGTGACGCGCTCGCTGGATTTGCTGCTGCATTCCCCGGTGCATGTGGTGGGCGAGGTCAGCCTGCAAGTGCGCCACAACCTGCTGCGCCTGGGCGATTCTGCAGAAGGCATCGAGGCCGTGCTGGCGCACCCGCAGGCCCTGGCGCAATGCCATGCCTGGCTGGCGCGGCATTTACCCCATGCGGAACGCCGCCCGGTCTCCAGCAATGCCGAAGGCGCGCGGCTGGCGGCCACCAATCCGGCCTGGGCGGCTCTGGCCAGTGAGCGTGCGGCCGCCATGTTCGGCCTGCACATTGTGGCCCCGGCGATTCAGGACGATGCGTTCAACCGCACCCGCTTCGCCATCATCACGCTGCCGCAGACACTGGCCATGCCGGAGCCTTCCGGCCATGACTGCACCAGTCTGGTGCTGTCGGTGCCCAACAAACCGGGGGCCGTGCACGATCTGCTCACACCGCTGAAGACCCACCGCGTGTCGATGACGCGCTTTGAGTCGCGCCCGGCCCGCACCGGCCAGTGGGAGTATTATTTTTATATTGACATTGATGGTCATCCTGCACAGGAAAATGTGGCGAAAGCCCTGCATGAATTGCGACAGCTCAGTGCGTTTTTCAAACTGCTGGGTGCCTACCCGGTCAAAAGTTGAGAGGGGTGTGATGCGAACCCGCAAATACCAGCAACTGGGGCTGATCGGCTGTGGACTGATGGGCGGCTCCTTCGCGCTGGCACTGAAGAAAGCCCGTCTGGTACGGCATGTGGTGGGCTACAGCAAATCTCCTTCCACCACACAGAAAGCCTATGACCTGGGCGTGATTGACTCGCAGGCGCAGTCCGCCTTGCAGGCCTGCATCGGCTCCGATCTGATTCTGCTGGCCGTGCCTGTCTCTGCCACGGCGGACATGCTGAAGAACATCCGCGACTATGTGCGCTCCGATACCCTGGTCATGGATGTTGGCTCCACCAAACAGGATGTGGCCGATGCCGCGCGCCAGTCGCTGGGCTGGAACGTGCAGTACTTCGTGCCCGCACACCCCGTCACCGGCAAGGAATCGGCGGGCGTGGCCTATGCCGATGCCAATCTGTATCGCGGCGCGCGCGTGGTGCTGACACCTCTGCACGAAACCATGCCGGAGAAACTGCAACAGGCCGCCGAACTCTGGACGGCTTTGGGCGCACACCTGACCACCATGTTGCCGCAGGAACACGATGCGGTGATGGCTGCCGTGAGCCACATGCCGCATCTGGTGGCATTCGCCTACATCAATGGCCTGTTGGCACAGGGCAATGCCGCGCAACTGCTGGCCATGGGAGGCCCGGGTTTCCGTGACTTCAGCCGCATTGCTGCGGGCGATGCCATTCTCTGGCGCGATGTGTTGCTGGCCAACCGCACCGAAGTGTTGGCACAGTTGCAACATATGCAAACGGCACTGGCGCAGTTGCAGCAGACGCTGGAAAACCGCGATGGCGTGGAACTGGAACGCCTGATCGCCCAGGCCAGCAAAACCCGTGCGCAATGGCGGATGCGTGAATGATGGGTTGATTCCCGGTTCCGCTGGCATTCTGTTTTCTTTTTTCCTTCCCCTGGCATGTTCGATATTCCCTTTCTGGGCCTTCCCCCCCTGCACAGTGCCCACGGCACCGTGAGCCTGCCCGGCTCCAAGAGCATCTCCAACCGTGTGCTGCTGCTGGCCGCCCTGTGCGAAGGCGCGTACACCACCGTGCACGATGTGCTGGAATCGGACGATACCGATGCCATGCTGGGTGCCTTGCGCCAGTTGGGCTGTTCCATCGAGGCCGTGGACGAGAGCGGGCGCAGCCTGCGCATCGGTGGCCTGTCGCGCCAGCACCTGCCCACCACCGCCAGCCTGCACCTGGGCAACGCGGGCACGGCCATGCGTCCGCTCACCGCCGCGCTGGCCCTGCTGACCGCACCGGGTTGCGAATACGAACTCACGGGCGTGGCACGGATGCAGGAACGCCCCATTGGCGATCTGGTCGATGCGCTGCGCCAACTGGGCTGCCGCATCGACTACGTCCGCAACGAAGGCTACCCGCCGCTGCGCCTGCACGCCGCCGATGCACAGGCACTGGCGCAGAACACCCACATTCGCGTGCGGGGCAACGTCTCCAGCCAGTTTCTCACCGCCCTGTTGCTGGCCCTGCCGCTGGCTGCGGCCGAACGCGACTATGTGATCGAAGTGGAAGGCGAACTCATCTCCCGCCCCTACATCCACATTACCCTCAGCCTGCTGGAACGCTTTGGCATCCATGTGCGCAACGACGGCTGGCAACGCTTCACCATCCCGGCAGGCAGCCGCTACCAGTCGCCCGGTGAGATTCACGTCGAGGCCGATGCCTCCTCGGCCAGCTACTTCATTGCACTGGGCGGCATTGCCAGCGATCCGACACAGGGCCAGCGCATCACCATCGAAGGCGTGGGAGCCGACTCCATCCAGGGTGACATCCGCTTCATGGAAGCGGCCGCGCAGATGGGCGTTCACATTGAGGCCGGGGCGAACTGGATCAGCGCGACACGCGGAGCCTGGCCCCTCAAGGCCATTGAGCTGGACTGCAACCACATCCCCGATGCCGCCATGACGCTGGCCGTCATGGCCCTTTATGCGGAAGGAACCACCCGGCTGAGCAACATCGGCAGTTGGCGCGTCAAGGAAACCGACCGCATCGACGCCATGCAGACCGAACTGCGCAAGCTTGGTGCCACGGTGGCATCCGGCCCCGACTGGATTGCCGTCACCCCACCGGCGCGCCTTCCGCAATGGCAGACCGCCTCCATTGCCACCTACGACGACCACCGCATGGCCATGTGCTTCTCGCTGGCGGCTTTCAATCCGGCGCGGGTGCCGTTGCGCATCGAAGAACCGCGCTGCGTGGGCAAGACCTTCCCGGACTATTTCGAGACCCTGTTCGCTGTCGCCCGTGCCCACCCGGCAGACATCCCGGTCATCTGCATCGACGGCCCCAGCGCGTCCGGCAAGGGTACGCTGGCTGCCCGCGTGGCCGAACGCCTGGGATTTGCCACGCTGGACTCGGGCGCGCTCTACCGCATTGCCGGCTGGGCCGCCCAGCACCACGGGCTGGACATCAGCACCGCCAATGCCACCGCGCTGGCGCAACTGGCACGCACCCTGCCGGTCGCCTTCGTGCAGGATCGTGTGTTTTACGACGGCGAGGACATCACCCTCGCCATCCGCTCCAGCGAAGGCAGCCGCAACGCCTCGCTGATCTCCGCCATCGGCCCGGTGCGCGAGGCCTTGCTGTCGTTTCAGCGCGACAGTGCGCGCCTGCCCGGACTGGTTGCCGATGGCCGTGACATGGGCACCGTGGTGTTCCCGCAAGCCGTTCTGAAGGTCTTTTTGACCGCCAGTGCTGAAAAAAGAGCCGAAAGACGGTATAAGCAATTGATTTCCCAAGGGCTTGCGGCTAATATAACGACCCTTCGTGAAGAACTGGAAACGCGCGATGCGCGGGATGCCTCCCGCAGCGTCGCACCACTGCGCCCCGCAGACGATGCGCTGATGCTGGACAACTCCGACATGGACATCGACACAGCCACCTTGCAGGTGCTCTCCTGGTGGGCGCAGAAACACCCCGGCTTCCAGCGGGACAACGCCTCTGACAGCGCATCTACCTGATGCCTTCGGGGCTGTTGGCCGAATCCTTGCGAATTTTTCCCGTCCGGCCTGCCTTGACCCAGCGTATATCTCTGGGGCAGGGCGAGCCGTTTCATCCACCTGAAACCCCGTGGGTTCTATCCGTCCCACACCTCACCCCCTCTGCCGTCCTAGAAACGTCCAGCAATGGTGCTGGCGGAAACCGGCAGCAGGACAAGGAAACACATGTCTGAATCTTTTGCCGCCTTATTTGAAGAATCTCTGCAACGCACCGAAATGCGTCCAGGCGAGGTCATCCCTGCTGAAGTCGTGCGCATCGAGCACAGCTTCGTGGTCGTCAATGCCGGCCTGAAGTCCGAATCCTTCATCCCCCTGGAAGAGTTCAAGAACGATCAAGGCGATGTGGAAGTCCAGATCGGCGACTTCGTCTCCGTCGCCATCGGCTCCATCGAAAACGGCTACGGCGACACCATCCTCTCGCGCGACACCGCCAAGCGTCTGGCCTCCTGGCTGGCCCTGGAACAGGCACTGGAGTCTGGCGACTTCGTCACCGGCGTGACCTCTGGCCGCGTCAAGGGTGGCCTGACGGTGCTGGTCAATGGCATCCGTGCCTTCCTGCCCGGCTCGCTGGTCGATACCCGCCCCGTCAAGGACCTGACCCCCTACGAGAACAAGACCCTGGAATTCAAGGTCATCAAGCTCGACCGCAAGCGCAACAACGTCGTGCTGTCGCACCGTGCCGTGGTGGAAGCCAGCATGGGCGAAGAGCGCGAAAAACTGCTGGCCAACCTGCACGAAGGTGCCATCGTCAATGGCGTGGTCAAGAACATCACCGAATACGGTGCATTCGTGGATCTGGGCGGCATCGACGGCCTGCTGCACATTACCGACATGGCATGGCGTCGCGTGCGCCACCCCAGCGAAGTGGTGCAGGCCGGTCAGGAAATCACTGCCAAAGTGCTCAAGTTCGACGCCGAGAAGAACCGCGTTTCGCTGGGCCTCAAGCAAATGGGCGAAGACCCCTGGATCGGAGTGTCCCGCCGCTACCCTGCCAACACCCGCCTGTTCGGCAAGGTCACGAACATTGCCGACTACGGCGCATTCGTCGAGCTGGAGCCAGGCATCGAAGGTCTGGTGCACGTCTCCGAAATGGACTGGACCAACAAGAACGTCGCTCCTTCCAAGGTCGTGGCCCTGGGTGACGAAGTCGAAGTCATGGTACTGGACATCGACGAAGACAAGCGTCGCATCAGCCTGGGCATGAAGCAGACCCGCATCAACCCCTGGCAGGACTTCGCCCAAACCACCAACCGTGGCGACCGCGTCAAAGGCCCCGTCAAGTCCATCACCGACTTCGGTGTCTTCGTGGGCCTGCCTTCCGGCATCGACGGTCTGGTGCACCTCTCCGACCTGTCCTGGAACGAACCGGGCGAAGCCGCCGTGCGCAACTACAAGAAGGGCCAGGAAGTCGAAGCCATCGTGCTGGCCGTCGATGTGGATCGCGAGCGCATCAGCCTGGGCATCAAGCAACTCGATGCCGATCCTTTCACCACGTTCGTCTCTGTCAATGACAAGGGCCAGTCCGTGACCGGCAAGGTCAAGACCGTGGATGCCAAGGGTGCCGAAATCGACCTGGGTGAAGACATCGTGGGCTACCTGCGTGCGTCCGACATCTCCGCCGACCGCGTGGAAGATGCCCGCAACGTGTTGAAGGAAGGCGACGAAGTCACCGCCATCATCACCAACATCGACCGCAAGAGCCGCAACATCCAGTTGTCCATCCGTGCCAAGGATGCTGCCGACCAGCAGGATGCACTGGCCAGCCTGGCGCAACAGTCGGTGGCCCATGCCGGTACCACCAGCCTGGGCGCGCTGCTCAAGGCCAAGCTGGAAAACGCGGCCGCAGAAGAGAAATAATTCTTCTCTGGGGGTGTCATAATCCACACCCCCGCCGCTGTGCCCGGCAGGGCAGGGGCCTGCCTTTCGCAGCTCCCTGCCCATGCCACGGCACTTGCCCATCAACGGCAGCCAATGCAAGGGCGTGCATCCATTGCACACCCGCGCCTTGCCCGCCACCAGCCGGTAGAAACGTATGACCCGATCTGATCTCGTTGAGGAACTCGCTGCGCACTTCAGCCAATTGAGCCAGGCCGATGCCGAGTTCGCCGTCAAGGCGATTCTGGAGCGCATGGCGCACGCGCTGGAGCAAGGGCAGCGCATCGAAATTCGCGGCTTTGGCAGTTTTACCGTCAATCGCCGCCCCCCCCGCATTGCCCGCAATCCGCGCAATGGGGACCTGGTTTCCGTGCCCGAAAAGCGCGTGCTGCACTTCAAGCCCGGCAAAGCCCTGCGCGAAGCCGTGGATGCCTCACTGAAGGCCGAACAAGCCTGAACCAACCCTGACCTCCCACATTCCGAGGCTCAGCCGTGAAATTTCTGGTATGGCTGCTGCGTGCAGCCATTTTTTTTCTGCTGTTCGCGTTCTCGCTGAACAACCAGCATGACATCGTGGTGCACTGGTTCTTCGGCGCGCAATGGCGCGGGCCACTGGTACTGGCCGTGCTGGTGGCCTTTGGCCTGGGGCTGCTGATTGGCCTGGGAAGCTGGCTTCCCGCCCGGCGGCGTGTGCAGCCGCCCCAGCCAGTGCCTGCCTCAACCACCGTACACCGTGCAACTGAACGGGCTGCGCGTTCTGCCCCCACCCGACCCGATGCCGATGCAGCCGTTGCAACAGCCGCTGCCCGCCCAACCCCTGCACCACCGGAGCATGTCTAGTCATGGGATTTGAATTTTCCTGGTTGCTGCTGGCCCTGCCATTCGCATTCGTGCTGGGCTGGCTGGCCTCGCGGCTGGACTGGCGACAGATGCGCATCCTCCAGCGCAGTGCCCCCAAAACCTACTACCGTGGCCTTACCTACCTGCTCAACGAACAGCAGGACAAGGCCATTGATGTCTTTGTGCAGGCCGTGCAGAACGACCCCGACACCATCGAGCTGCACTTTGCCCTGGGCAATCTGTTTCGCCGAAGGGGCGAATACGACCGCGCCATCCGCGTGCATGAACACCTGCTGGCGCGTGCCGACCTGCACCCCCACGACCGCGACCGTGCCCAGTACGATCTGGCGCAGGATTTCATGAAGGCAGGCCTGTACGACCGAGCCGAGACCGCCCTGAAGAAACTCGCAGGCACCTCGCTGGAGAACGATGGCCTGATTGCCCTGCTGTTCATCTACGAGCGCGCCCAGGACTGGAAACTCGCCACCGAAGTCACCCGCCAGATGGAGAAAAACGCCCAGGGAGACTTCAGCGGTAGACGCTGCCATTACCTGTGCGAACAGGCCGTGCAGGCCCGTGAGGGCCAGCAGTACGAACAGGCCGCACAACTGCTGGAAGCCGCCCGCAAGGAAGCCTCCAGCAGCATCCGCCCCCACATCGAAACCATCGAACTGTGGCTGCGGCAAGATCGCCCCGAAACCGCCTGGCAGGCCATACTGGCTCTGGAAACACGCGATACCGCCCCTGCCGCACTGGCTCTGGTGGCCCACCACCTGAGCACATTGGCACAGGCGCAGGGACACGAGCATCTGGTGCAGGCCCAGGCATTCCTGCAACGCCAGTACGAACGCCAGCCCAGCCTGGACATTCTGGTGGCCCTGGTAGAGGTGGAAACGGCCCTGCAGAACCCGCAGGCCGCCCAGTGGTATCTGCTGCGCCAGTTGCAGGCTCCCTCGCTGGTGGCCGCTGCCCGCTGGATGGGACAGACCGCGCAACTGCCCGCCATCGATCGACCGGCATTGCAGCAAGCCCTGCAACGCGCCCAGGAGCCGCTGATGCGCTACCGCTGCGCCGCCTGCGGCTTCGAGACCCGCCGCTACTTCTGGCAATGCCCCGGCTGCCAGAGCTGGGAGAGCTACCCACCCCAACGCATCGAGGAGCTTTGAACAGTGTGGGCAAGACCCGACACAGGCAGATCGCCCTGGATCGCACGCACTCGCTGCTGGCATTTGTGCATCTATCGGCTATAATCTCGCGCTTTGCAGCGTGGTCGCTGACCGGGTGGTCATGTCGCGTGTCTCAGACGCTGTGATAAATCAGACTTTTCTGGCCGTCTGGAGTGTTTGCCGTTGCAGGCGCATTCTGGGATTGGTCTATCACCCGAAGGAACAAACATGGTCGTTATCCGACTCTCCCGTGGCGGCTCCAAGGCTCGTCCTTTCTACAACGTCGTAGTGGCTGACAAGCGCGTGCGCCGCGATGGTCGCTTCATCGAGCGCATTGGTTACTACAACCCTACCGCACGCGGTGCGGAACAGGGCCTGAACATCGCCCAGGATCGCTACGCTTACTGGACTGGCGTGGGTGCACAGGCTTCCGACACCGTTCAGCGTCTGGTCAAGCAGGCCGCTGCCCAGGTCGTGGCTGCCTGATCGGCTCTCCCGCACAGCACACCATCGCAATGCGTTCCCTGCCGGGTGAACGCCTTGCCGTGAAACAGGTACAGCAGGCCATGTGTCGCTGTACCTTTTTTCATCTCTCTGTAAAATTCAGCACAGGATTGCGATAACCAAGCAGTTCTGCCATTTCGATCCATTTTGGCCGCCGGACTGGCGGTGTCAGCCCGTGGAGAAGCTGTAAGTCCTGTGTCTCTTTGAGGCATTGGCTGGATTCTGTGAAACGGGAATCTCCTGCCTTTAGGCAGGGGAGGATGTCAATTCTTCTCCCATTCCGTGAACAGGCCACGCGCATGAACCGCCGTCACCCGTCCCATACCCCAGCCCCCAAGCCTCTGCCAGCCCCCACCGCCAGTGTCTGGGATGATCTGCGCCTGCCTACCGAATGGCCGGACGATGCCGTGGAAGTCGGGCGGGTGCTGGGAGCCTGGGGCGTGAAGGGCTGGGTCAAGCTGCTGCCGTTCAGTGCCGACCCGGAGACTTTGCTGTCGGCGCGACGCTGGTTTCTGCGGCCTGCCGAACGGGGCGCGAGGGTATTCGATGGCGACTTGCAGGTGCAGATTGCCCATGTGCGGGTACACACCGATACCCTGGTGGCGCAGATCGATGCGATTGCCGACCGCGATCTGGCCGAAGCCCTCAAGGGTGCGCGCATCTTCGTGCTGCGCGAGGATTTTCCGGCACTCGACAACGAAGACGAGTTCTACTGGGTGGATTTGCTGGGCTTGCAGGTCATCAACCGCGAAGGCGTGCGGCTGGGCGTGGTGAAGGAGCTCATCTCGAATGGCCCTCAATCCGTGCTGGTGGTGCAGGACGGTGCAACCGCATCCGGCGAGAAAGCCACGCAGCGGCTCATTCCGTTTGTGGATGCCTATATCGACAAGGTGGACCGGGCTGCACAGAGCATCCATGTCGATTGGCAGCCGGATTATTGACCGCCCCTAGCCCATGCGTTTTGACATCATCACCCTGTTCCCGCAACTGATTGCGCCTTATCTGGAGCATGGCATCAACCGCCGGGCCACCACTGCCAGCGAGGGGCACACGCCTGCCGTGCAGGTGCATTTCTGGAACCCGCGCGACTATGCCGAAGGCGAGTACCGCCGCGTGGACGACCGCCCGTTCGGTGGCGGCCCCGGCATGGTGATGCTGGCCGAACCCTTGCAGCAGTGCCTGCAAGCGGTGCGGGTGGCACGCACGCCTTGGGATGGTGAGGCCAGCCCCGCGCCGCTGGTGTACTTCTCGCCCTTTGGGCAGACCCTGTCGCATCCGCTGGTGCAGCAGTGGGCCGATCGTGCGCAGGGGGCCATTCTGCTGTGTGGTCGCTATGAAGGTGTGGATCAGCGTTTCATCGACCGCCATGTGGACGTGCAGATCAGCCTGGGGGACTTTGTGCTCTCGGGCGGCGAGGTGGCGGCCGCTGCCTTTCTCGATGCGGTGCTGCGCTTGCAGCCGGGGGTGCTCAACGATGCGCAGAGCCACCAGCAGGACAGCTTCAACCCGGCCCTCTCCGGCTTGCTGGACTGCCCGCAATACACGCGCCCGGTGTGCTGGGATGGCATGGACGTGCCTGCCGTGCTGCTCTCGGGCAACCATGCCCACATTGCCCGCTGGCGCAGACAGCAAAGCCTCGAATGGACGGCCACTGCCCGCCCCGACCTGCTGCAACAGGCCGATGCCGCTGGACTGCTGGACAAGGCCGACCGCCAGCATCTGGCGCAGACCGGTGGTGTCTCCGCACTGAAACGGCCGTGACACGCATCCCCGTCAATGCCCCGAGTGGCCGCCCACGGTGGATGCAGGCAGCGGGTTCTCCAGAATAAAGCCGATGGCCTGTTCCAGTGGCAAGGCAGAGGTCGGGCGTGAGGGGCCGTCTTCTGGCAACAGGCGCAGGCGCAGCCAGCCTTGTGGATCCATCAGGAATGCCGTGCCCGCGAGGGTCTCGGGTGTGCGTCCTCCGGCAATCGCCCATGCCGTCCAGGCATCGGGCTGGGTGGTGTGGCAGGTGTGGGGCGGTGGCGCAGTGGCTGTGTCTTCATTGAACAGCAGCACGGTGGTCAGGCGCACGCCGGGCAGTGCGGGTATGGCGGCAGGGGCGGGCTGTTGATTCCCGACGGCCACCACATGCACGAGTTGCCCGCGCAAGTCGCCGAGCTGGCGCAGTTGCGGGTCGTGGCATTGCAGTGACAGGGCGGGCGCGGGCACGGCATATGGCCAGCGATTGCTGGGCTGCACCGCCGCACCGGCGACGCGGGCGCGGAAATAATCCACCAGTTGCCAGCGTTCGCGGTCGGTGAAGCCGGCAATCGTGCCGTGGGCCAATGGGCTGTGGCCAATGCGGTCGAACACGCGGGTCAGCCAGTCGAAGAAGTCGCCATCACTGCGTTGCCAGATGTTGTAGGGGGTCAGGTTGGTGGGGTCGTTGCGGGTTGCAAAGCAGGTGTCTAGGCAGTGCTGGCGCACCAGATCGTGGCCACGCGCAATCGCAGATGCGGTGTAGCGTGTTTCCGAGCGGTAGAAGCTGGCCGCGTGCGCGGGTTGCACGAAATAGTGCAGATTGGGGCTGGGCAGCCACCACAGCAGCCCCAGTGCCAGCACCGGCCCGGCCACACGGGTGCTGCGCCAGCCCAGCGCGGCCACGCCCAGCACGGCCACCAGCAGCAGAACAAGCAGTTTGCGAAATTCCGCCGGAACCCAGGGCAGTGCCCAGGCACGGGCATCGGGTTGAATGGCGAATGGCCATTCGGGCTGGATGTGTGCTCCCGGTGGCAAGGTGGCCAGCAGCACGGCCAGGGCAATGACCAGCAGCCCCAGCAGGCTTTCCAGGCCGATGCTCAGGCGCAGATGCCGGGTGGCGGTATCCGGGGTGGTGGTCAGCCGGGGCGTGAACACCCAGTGGTTCACGGCGGCACACCCCAGCAGCAGCACCAGCCCCAGCATCTTGCCCAGCGCGGTCAGGCCGTAGGGGGTGCCGAACCAACCGCCCAGCCCTCCCGTCCAGTGCCATGCCATGAAGCTGGCGGTGAAGGCCAGTGCCAGCACCGCCGCTCGCCCTGCCAGGGAGAAACGCCGCACCACTGCCAACTGCGCTGGCCCTTGGACGTGCCCCAGCAGCCCCAACAGTGGCAGCAGACCCCCCAGCCAGACCCCGGCGGCCAGCACATGGATGGCCAGCAGTGCGGGCAGTCGCCAGCCAGTGGCGGCGGCCGTGTGTCCCAGCCGGGTTTGCAGCAGCAGGGCACATGCCGCCAGCCCGACGGCCAGCCCGATGCGCCAGAGTTTTTCTGGTGCCGTGGCCATGCCCACGGCCAGCACGAACAGCCCACTGCGCAGCAGCAGTGCCTTGCCGAACAGGGTTTGCCCCCCGACCAGCAGCAGCCCATGCCAGAGGCCCTGCGGACTGTGCACCAACTGCGCCTGCGCCAGCAGCCAGGCCACCACGGCCAGCAACTGGAGGGCCAACGCGCCATGCAGCCAATGCTTCAGGCGAGAGTGCAACGCGGGTGCTGCGTGCCAGTGCGGCCATGCAATCAGGGCGACAAAGAACAGCGTGCCGAACAGGCTGAGGGCGGCCAGCAATTCCAGCCCGCGCGCCACGCGCAGCACCAGCAGGGCCAGGTCGGCAGGGTTCCAGGGCACGGTGCGGGGTCAGGGCTGGATGGTGAAGCGGTAGTCGCCTTCGGTGCGGTGCGTGTCCACTGAGGTGATGGCCCAGCGCACCGTGTAGCTGCCTGCGGCCAGAGGCTGTGGCAGGCCGATTTCCAGCACCCGCCGGTCGTTGGCGGATACCGTGGCATGGCCACTATCCACCCGGTCGCCAGCGGCATTGTGGACGCTGAGACTGGAGAGGGCTGGCTCCAGGGCTTCGGTGAAGCCGATCTGCACCTGCTGGGGGGCACTGCGCAGCGTGCCATCCACCGGGGGCGTGGCAAAGTCCAGGTGGGCATGGGCGAGGGCCGTGCCGCAGAGGCCGAGGCCCATCGCGGCTGTCAGTATTGGCAGGCGCAGTGCGGGGTGTTGCAGGGGGTGTCTTACCATTGGATGTCTCCTTTCTGTCCCACCAGCACCTTGTCACGGATGCGGAACAGTGCGGTGGTCAGCAATGAAAAAAGCAGGGCCATCAGGAACAGGCCCGCGTACAGATGGCCGTAGGCTCCCCAGCTCTGCGACCAGTCCAGAAAATAGCCCAGCCCGGATTTCACGCCCACCATTTCGGCCACGACCAGCACCGAGATGGCACTGCCCAGCCCCATGAACAGCCCGACGAAGACATGTGGCAGCGAGGCAGGAATGGCGATCTTCAGCAACTGGAAGCCGGTGTTCGCGCCCAGGGTACGGGCCACGTCGTAGTATTCGGCCCGCACGCTTTCCACGCCCGACCAGGTCAGCACTGCCACCGAGAACCAGGTTGCCAGTGCCACCAGAAAGACCCCAGCGGTGAAACTGCTGGGAAACAGGAACAGCGCGATCGGAATCAGCGCAGTGGCTGGCACCGGGCCGATGAAGCGCAGCACCGGCCGCGACCAGTAGCCCACCTGGCGCGACCAGCCCGTCAGCAGCCCGGTGAGAAAACCCACCAGCCCGCCAATCGAAATGCCCGCAGACAGCAGGATCAGCGACGATTTGATGCTGTCCAGCAGCCGCGCCCACTCCTTGAAATACACCTCGAACACGCCTTGTGGCGGTGGAAAGTAGGGCTGTCGCCAGTAACCCGTCTTGGCCGAGGCTATTTGCCAGATGCCCAGCAGCACCGCCAGCGCGGTCAGCCGGGGGGCGTTGCGGTAGAACCAGCGGCCCGCCTTGCCCAGCCGCTGGTACAGCGGCACGACCAGCAGCAACAGCAGTCCCAGCAGCCATTGCAGGGCCGCCAGATCGCTGCTGCTTGCGCTGCCTGCCACGCCCGGAATGTCCGGCCAGAACTGGGTGATGGCTCCTGTGGCGAACCAGGCCAGTGCTGCCAGACCCAGGCGCAGCAGCCTGCGGCGGGCACTGGTATCGGCAGGCTGGGCGGGCCGCAGGAGGGCGGAAGAAACCCGCTGTACCAAGGATGGCGGGGGAAGGGGCTGGTGTGATGCGCTGTGACTCACGGGAATCCCTTTGCTTCGATGCGGTTCAAGGATGCGGTGGCTTCGGGGGCCATCAGCTCAGTACGTCCACCGTGATGCGCTGGACAAAGGCGTGCGGGTCGGTGCGTTTGCGCACGATACCCACGGTCTTGAGTTCCTCGGTGTAGGTGCGCAGCTCCTGACGAAAGCGCTCACCCACCGGGAAATTCACATGGTGCGTGTGGCTGCGGATGATTTCCCCCAGCGTCTCGCGGTCCACGGGGGAATAGCTGGTGAACAGTTCGGCGGCTTCGTCGGGGTTTTCGTGCGTCCACTGCGCCGCTTCCAGCAGTGCCCGCGTCACGGCGGCGGCATCGCCCCGCCGTGACGCGATGAATTCCTTGCGAATGCCGATGGCGCAGCAGCTCAAATCGGCATACAGGCCGGAATGCAGCCCGCCGATCTCCGTCAGCCTGCCCTTGCTGTTCTTGAGCACCAGGTAGATGGCCGGGTCGGCATCGATGGCCGCCTGAATTTCCCCCTTGTTGATGGCCTCGCCCAGCAAGTCGGTGGGATAGACCTTCCATTCCACCTCGGTCTGCGGGTCGATGCCTGCCTTGTACAACTGCACGGACAGGAACTGCTTGCCCGGACTGTCGATGGAGCGCACGCCAATGGCTTTGCCCTTGAGCGAGGCGTAGTCGGTCTCTGCCGAATCCGAACGGGCCAGCAGGCGGATGCAGCCGCCATGCACCGCGCCGGTGAACTGCACGTTCACGCCCTGCTCCAGCGGCTTGAGGTACTGGAGGATGAAATTGACGAAAACATCGATCTTCCCGGAGGAGACGGATTCAACCCCGGCGGCGAAATTCGAGCCGAAGTTCACGAACTCGATATGGGCCCCGTGCTTCTTGAAAAAGCCTTTTTCCTGTGCGACGGGAATCGAAATCAGGCAAACCCCCGTGCCGGTCCAGCCCAGCTTGATCGGCTCGCCCGTGGGCTTGCTGCTGGCGGCATTCGACAGGCCGGGATACAGCCCGCCAATCAGCGGCGCGCCCACGGCCAGGGCCGCGCCGCCACGGATGATGGAGCGGCGGGAAATGCGGTGGAGGGTGTCCAGTGGGTCAGACATCGTGGTTCCTTTCAGATGGTAAGAATGGTTGGTCGGGCATGTGGCCTACCAGCTTTCGGCCAGTCCCAGCAGGGCCAGGCTCTGGCGGCGCAGCTCGACCAGGCGTGGGTCGCCCCGGTGGCGCGGGTAGGGCAGGTTCACCTTGAAGTCGGCCTTCACCGTGGCCGGGCGTTCGCTGAAGACCACCACGCGGGTGGCGAGAAACAGGGCTTCTTCTACGTCGTGGGTCACCAGAATGGACGTGAAGCCCTTGGCCTGCCAGAGCGAGACGATTTCCGACTGCATGGTCAGGCGCGTGAGTGAATCGAGCTTGCCCAGTGGCTCGTCCAGAATCAGGATGGCCGGGTCATTGACCAGGGCGCGCGCCAGTGCCACCCGCTGTGCCATGCCGCCCGAAAGCTGGTGCGGATATGCCTTGTTGAAATGCGACAGCCCCACCAGATCGATGGCCTGTTCCACCCGCCCGCGCTGCTGCTTCAGCACCCCCTGCGCTTCCGGCCCCAGCGCGACATTGCGCCAGACCGTGCGCCACGGAAACAGCGTTGGGTCCTGAAACACCACCACGCGCGACGGATGCGGTGCGGTGATGGGCTGGCCGTTCTCGTACAGCGTTCCCTCGCTGGGTGGCTCCAGCCCGGCAATCAGCCGCAGCAGTGTGGATTTGCCGCAGCCCGACGGCCCCAGCAAGGCCACGAATTCGCCCGGCTCCACTTGCAGATTCACCTGATTGAGCACCGGGAGTTCCGCGCCATCCAGATCGAACGCATGGCTGACATTCTCGATGCCCAGCGACGCGCCCTTGCCCTTGGGCAGCACGACCGTGCCCTCGTCCCATGCGGCCTCGTCCTCGAAGTCCGCCTTGCGCAAAGCGATTACCATTTCACAAGCCCTTTCTGCCAGGACAGCAAACGGTCCCGGAATTTGAACAAAATCGTGATGGAGCTGGAGCACACCAACGCCAGAATCAGCACCGTGGCCCAGACGTTGGCATAGGACGCCCAGCCCTGCGACCATTGAATGTAGAAACCCAGCCCGGCTTTTACGCCCACCAGCTCGGCCACCATCAGTGCGGAAAATGCCGCACCCAGTGCCATGAACAGGCCCACGAACACATTGGGCAGGGCCGCCGGAATCGCCACCTTGAAGATCAGCCCCCAGGTGCTAAGCCCCTGCGTGCGGGCCACGTCGTAATACGCCTTGTCCACGTTCGCCACACCCGACCAGCTCAGGATGGCGACCGGAAAACCGGCGGCCAGCGCGATCAGGAAAATACTGGCCCCATAGCTGCTGGGGAAGATAAAGAACACCACCGGCAGCAGGGCCGTGGAAGGCAGCGGGCCGATGAAGCGCAGCACTGGATGTGCCCAGTAGCCAATGTGCGTGGACCAGCCAATCGAAACGCCAATCACGAAGCCCACGGCCGCCCCCACAATCGCCCCGACCACCACCAGGCGCAGGGACGCCAGCAGGTGCTTGCCCACCTCCTGCCACTCCCACACGAACACTTCCACCAGTGCCTGCGGCGGCGGAAAGAAGGGCTGCGGAACCCAGCCGAGCTTGGCCGCCGCCAGCTCCCACAGGGTCAGCAACAGCCCGGAGACGATCAGCCACGGTGACTTGTGGATGACCTTCTCGCGCACACCGGGCCACCAGCGACCGCCCGATAGGGCCGCCAGCAGCAAGGCCGCAATCACCGCTGTGCCGATGGCGTAGTGGCGCGTTTCTGACCAGTCGCCCACGTCTTCCAGCGCGATGGCCGAGATGGCGGCCAAGGCCCACGCGCCCACAGCCGAAACTCCCAGCAGTGCATCCTTTGTGAGCCACGTCACCCGGCTGCGGCGGTCGGGCTGAAATTTTGCAGAGGCCAATGCTTCACCCATATCGTGTTTTCCGTTTCTGTGTGCTGCGATTCATGAAAAATCCCCCAGTCAGGAACTCGTTGCTTGTTTCGATATTTTCCCGATTGAAAAATACCAAAGCATTTGCCGTGCCAGATTCAAATAGAGAATATTCGTGGCATTCGCTGCAAATAACAAGTAAGCCGATGGGGAAAATCGGTCAGATTGTTGATGAACTGTTGCTGGCGCAACACTGCTGGATGGTTGTTGCAATTGATTCTTCGGTGTATTTTTGAAATATGATGAAATTTCAAATGGTTATATTGTTGTGCATTGCAGCGTTCACAGGGTGCTGCCGGTCGCCAGCGGGTGTGGCGCATCTTGATTTTTATGGCTTTTGGAAATAAATTTATTTGAATAATATATTTATTATGGGTAATAAATACTTCTAGAATATTGGTATTCCTTGAATATATTTGTTTTTTGATGGTGGTGGTTTCATGGAATTCTCGCAAAGATGAAATCACTGCGTCAGCCCTGTTTCTCAACGGACAACCCACACATGACACAAACCACACAAGGTTGGGGCGAAGGCCCCAGCGAACGCTACGAAACCCTGGCCAGCCGCTTCCGGGGAATTTTTGCGGACATCCGCACCGGGGCCATCGAGCGCGAACTCACACGCCAGCTCCCGCAGGATCAGGTGCGGCAACTCGCCCAGGCGGGCCTGACGGCCATCCGTGTGCCGGTGGAATACGGCGGCAGCGGAGCCAGCCTGCCGGAACTGTTCAATCTGCTGATCGAGCTGGCGCAGGCCGACTCCAACGTGGTGCAGTCCATCCGTGCCCATCTGGGCTTCGTGGAAGTTGCGCTGAATTCCGGTCGCAAGGATTGGCGCGAGGACTGGTTGCAGCGCATTGCCGAAGGAGCCTTGATCGGCCCAGGGCGGGGTGAGGCGGGCGAGGTCACGCAGGGCAAGCTGGCCACGCGCCTGACGCAGCGCGATGGCATCTGGTATCTCAACGGCACCAAGTTCTATTCCACCGGCGTGCGCTATTCCGACTGGATCGATGTGGGCGCGACCGGCGATGACGATCAGGCCTATGCCGTGCTGGTGCGCCGTGACGCACCGGGCGTGGATCCGCTGGACGACTGGAACGGCTTTGGCCAGCGGCTCACATCCAGCGGCACCACCCGCTACACCGAAGTGGTGGTGCAGCCCGAGCAGATTCGCGGCGACGACGAGAAATTCCCCTATTCCCAGGCCTTCTACCAACTCGTGCATCTGGCCACCGTGGCGGGCATTGGCCGTGCCATCAGCGAGGAGACGGCGGCGGCCGTGCGCGAGCGCACCCGCAGCTTCAGCAACGGCAATGCCGCGCGGGTGCGCCATGACCCGCAGATTCTCGAAGTCGTGGGCCGCCTGCGGGCCGCTGCCTACAGTGCCAGTGCCATCGTGTTGCAGAATGCCAGGGCACTGGAGCGCGTCTGGCAGGCACGCCAGCGCGGTGACGATGCCGCTGCCATTGGCCATGCCCGCGAAATTGCCGATCTGGAAATCGCCCAGTCGCAGACCCTGGTGTTCGAGCTGATTCTGCAAGCATCCACGCACCTGTTCGACGCGCTGGGGGCTTCCTCCACGCTGGTGCCCCACGCGCTGGATCGCTTCTGGCGCAATGTGCGCACGCTGGCCACCCACAATCCCAGAATCTACAAGGATAGAATTGCAGGCGACTTTGCCGTCAATGGCACGCCCGCACCCGACCAGTGGAAGATTGGCGTGGTGCCCATTCCTGAAGATTGACCGATGATTCCCCTGGACGTTCTGCTGCTGTTCGCCGCTGCTTCGGCCGCTTTGGCGATTGCCCCTGGCCCCGACAATATCTTTGTGCTGACCCAGTCGGCCCTGCACGGGCGCAAGGCCGGGCTGGTGACCACGCTGGGACTGTGTACCGGGCTGTGGGTGCACATCAGTGCCGTGGCCTTGGGCGTGGCGGCACTCATTCAGGCATCGGTGGTGGCGTTCACGGTGCTCAAGGTGGTCGGTGCGCTGTATCTGCTGTACCTGGCGTGGCAATCCTTTCGTGCGGGCCGCAGCGATCTGTCGCAGCCTGCCGCACCCGCACTGGGCCTGCGCAAACTCTATCTGCGCGGCATTCTGATGAATGTCACCAATCCCAAGGTGGCGATTTTCTTTCTGGCCTTTCTGCCGCAGTTTGCTGATCCGGCGCGGGGCGCGGTGGCCGGGCAGATCGTCGTGCTGGGGCTGGTGTTCATGCTGGTGGCCCTGGGGGTTTTCTCGGCGATTGCCTGGACTGCCGGGTACATGGGCGCGTGGTTGCGCCGCTCCACCACCGCGCAGCTTGCCATCCAGCGCGTGGCAGGCACGGTCTTTGCCCTGCTGGCCCTGCGGCTGGTGCTGACCAAACCCTGATATTTTTCGTCTCGTTCCCTTTTCCCCTTTTCCTTTCTGAAACGGAGCATTCCATGCCTTTCGACAACATCCTGCAAACCATCGGACGCACCCCGCACATCCGCATCAACCGCCTGTTCGGCAGCGATGCCAAGGTCTGGGTCAAGTCCGAACGCGGCAACCCCGGCGGCTCCATCAAGGATCGTATCGCGCTGGCGATGGTGGAAGATGCCGAGCAGAAAGGACTGCTCCAGCCCGGTGGCACCATCATCGAACCGACCTCCGGCAACACCGGCGTGGGTCTGGCACTGGTAGCGGCCGTCAAAGGCTACAAGCTGATTCTGGTGATGCCCGAGAGCATGTCCATCGAGCGTCGCCGCCTGTTTCTGGCCTATGGCGCGAGCTTTGACCTCACGCCCAAGGAAAAAGGCATGAAGGGGGCCATCGCCCGCGCCGAGGAACTCCAGGCCCAGACCCCCGGTGCGTGGATTCCCCAGCAGTTCGAGAACCCCGCCAACATTGCCACGCACGAACAAAACACAGCCCAGGAAATCGTGCAGGACTTTCCCGACGGGCTGGATGTGCTCATCACCGGCGTGGGCACGGGCGGCCACCTCACCGGCGTGGCGCGGGTGCTCAAGGCGCGTTTCCCGAACCTGAAGGTGTTTGCCGTCGAGCCTGCCGCCTCGCCCGTCATCTCCGGCGGCCAGCCTTCTGCGCATCCCATCCAGGGCATCGGTGCGGGCTTCGTGCCGAAGAACCTCGATACCTCGCTGCTGGATGGCGTGATTCAGGTGGAAGGCGATGCCGCCAAGGAATACGCACGCCGCAGTGCCACCGAAGAAGGGCTGCTGGTGGGCATATCGTCGGGGGCGACGCTGGCCGCCATTGCCCAGAAGCTGCCCGAACTGCCTGCCGGCGCACGCATTCTCGGCTTCAACTACGACACCGGCGAACGCTATCTGTCGGTGGAAGGCTTCCTGCCTGCGGCCTAAGAACGTGTTTACGATCTCGCCCCGAAGCTGTATAGCTACGCCATACCCTATGGGTTGCACCTCAAAAACCGCATCTGCGGCGTTGAAAATCCTCGCCGGGCCACCAGCCCGGCTGTGGTTTTCGCCTTGCAGCTACGGTTCTTGAGGCACAACAGCACTCGTGCCGAGATCGTAAACACGTTCTGCGTCCCCGCAGATACCGCACTGCCGGGAGGGCAGAACGATTGAACCAATGGCGCGTCGGGGGCAGAATCTGCTTTTCCGCTGCCGCGTTTTTCAAGGTTCTCTCTCCATGACTTCCCGCACCGTGCATCCGAGCCGCCGTACCGTCCTTCTGGGGCTGTCGGCAGGTGTGGCCACCAGCCTGCTGCCGGGCCAGGTGGCGGCTAGTCTGGTACAGCACAGCCATCTGCTGTCGGCCACCGCTTTCCAGGGTTCGACCCGGCTGGCCCCGCTGGACGCACTGCGCCCACACCGTCCGCTGTTGCCCTTGCCCCGATTGCCGAACCGCAGCCGCCGTGCCGGGCAATTCCGGGCACGCATGGTGGCAGCGGTCAGCCAGCAATACCTGATGCAGGGCCTGAAAACCCCGCTGTGGTGCTACAACGGCATCACGCCCGGCCCGCTGATCGAAGCCTTCGAGGGCGACCGCATCGAGATCGACTTCTTCAACCAGTTGGAGCAGCCTTCCACCATCCACTGGCATGGGCTGGCCATCCCGGCCGATCAGGATGGCGCGCCGCAGGACTTTGTGCCCGCCAAGGGCCAGCGTCGCTACCACTTCACCCTGCCGCCCGGCAGTGCGGGCACACACTGGTACCACCCGCACCCGCACATGCAGACCGCCGAGCAGGTCTATCGCGGGCTGGCAGGCGCGTTCATCGTGCGCGACCGCGCCGACCCGCTGGCACACATTCCCGAGCAGCACCTGTTCATTTCCGACCTCAAGCTGGGCGATGAAGGCGCGATTCTTCCGAATGACCGCGAGGACTGGATGAACGGCCGCGAGGGCCAGTTCGTGCTCATCAACGGCGCGCATCTGCCGCGCATCACCCTGTCGGGGACGCAACGCTGGCGCATCTGGAATGCCTGCAATGCCCGCTACCTGCGCCTGAGTCTGGATGGCCTGCCGTTCACACTGGTGGGAACCGACGGTGGCCTGCTGGGTGCGCCGGTTCATGGCCTGACGGAAATCCTGCTCACACCGGCCCAGCGCGTGGAAATCGTGGTCACACCAGCGCACGACCGCCAGCGCACCTGGCTGGTGGCCGAACCCTACGACCGGGGTGCAATGGGGCGACTGGCCGGGCCATCCCCCCGGCGCGTGCTGGCCGACATCGACCTGCTGCGCATCGAGGCCGAGCACGCCATCCCCGACACATTGCGCCCGATGGCCCCGCTGGGCGAGCCAACGGCCCAGCATGTGGCGGCGTTTTCCGACTTCGTGGACTTGCAGGCTCCACCGCCGGAAAACCCCTACGAACGCCCCAGCGACATGGTGTTCATGGTCAATGGCCAGCACTACGATATGGAGCGCATCGACGTGCAAGGCCAACGGGGGGCGGTGGAGCAGTGGACACTGGTCAATGCCTCCAGCATGGGCATGGACCATCCCTTCCACATTCACGGTGGGCACTTCCAGGTGCTGGAGCGCACGTTCAACGGTGTGAGCACCCCCGAGCCATTCCTGGCCTGGCGCGACATGGTGAACCTGCGCGCAGGCGAGAGTGCCACCATCCGCATGCGCATCGACGAACCGGGCCTGCGCATGTTCCACTGCCATATTCTGGAACACGAAGACCTGGGCATGATGGGCAATTTGCAGGTGGTGTGAAATCCTTGCCCAGGCACGCCAATGGCTGGCATGATGTTTACCTGTCGCCTCGCCTTTTTGCACTTCCGGTGCGGGAGGCAATTCCGTACCCCGATGGGGTGCCCGCATTCCCTGAGTTTTGCCCTATGCAGCCTATACCGACACGCCTGATGCACGCCAGCCTGCTGGGCCTGGCCTTTTCTGTCCCGATGGTGACGGCATGGGCCGATCCCATGCCTGTATATGCCCTTGAGGCTCAGTTGAGCACGCCACCCACCATGCCAGAGCGTGAGGACATGCCATCCGCACCGCGCCAGGCATTGCGAACGGTCACCGATACTGGCCTGATGGTGGATACGCGCAGCCGCGAAGCAGTGCGCAATTTCTACAACACCATTTTTACGGCATCTGAACAGGCCAGCGCGCAGTGGACTGGCAACATCAGCGGTTGTGTGGCGGGCACGGTGTCGCAGGCCTACCAAGACGCGACCTTGCTGCGGGTGAATTATTTCCGGGCCATGGCGGGCATTCCGGCAGCAGTGCGTTTTGATGCCGACTACAACGAAAAATCGCAACAGGCGGCCCTGATGTTGTCGGCCAACAATGCGTTGTCACACAATCCCCCCAGCAGCTGGCGGTGCTACAGCGCAGCGGGGGCACAGGCAGCGGGCAATGCCAATATTTCGCTTGGCAATGCCGGCCCTGTGGCGGTGCTCAGTCAATTCCGCGACGATGGCGCAGGCAATGCCGCCGTGGGCCATCGACGCTGGATTCTCTACCCGCAAACTGCCGTGATGGGCACGGGGGATGTGGTGGGGCAGGGTGCTGTGGCCAATGCCCTGTGGGTGTTCGACAGCAGCATGTGGGGGCCTCGCCCTGCGGTGCGGGATGATTTTGTCAGCTGGCCCCCTCCTGGCCATGTGCCGTATTCCCTGTTGTTCAACCGCTGGTCGTTCTCCTATCCCGGTGCCGACTTCAGCAGTGCCAGTGTGACCGTGCAGCAGCAGGGACAGGCCGTGCCTGTGGTCGTGGAGCCAGGCGGCATGGGTTTTGGTGAAAACACGCTGGTCTGGATTCCGAGCATCCAGGCCGCTGCGGCCCAGCAGGGCGACGTGGAGTACCGGGTGTCGATCCGCAATGTGCGTATCGCGGGGGCGAGTCGCCAGTTTGACTATGTCGTCACTGCGATCGATCCGGCACAGCATGGAGCGGATACGGTGTTGCCGGCCATTTCCGGTACGCTGTCGCCAGTGGCAAGACAGGCGAACGAATACCGCTTGATGGCTGTTCCCGGGGCCTCGGCCTATCAGTGGAAGGCTGCCCGTTTACAGGCATTCGATCAGGTGGAAGGGGCCGAAGCGGGACTGGGGCTTTTCAGTCGCAATACCAGTGGTGACTACGCGGAGGTGGTGTCGGACATCAAGGCCAGTGGCCAGGCGGGTTTTCTGCTGGCACACAGCAAGCCCCAGCCCCAGATTCTGGAATTGACATCTTCACTGTTCGTGCATGCAGGTGCGCAATTGATGTTTTCCAGCCGTCTGGGCTGGGCCTCGTCCGATCAATACGCCACAGTGCAGGTGTCGGTGGACGAAGGGGCCAATTGGCAGACGGTTTTCACGCAACGTGGCACCGGCACTGCGGGAGAGCCGGCCTTCCGGCCTGTGAGCATTGGCCTGGCCGAATATGTCGGGCGCAACATCCAGTTGCGTTTTGTCTATGACTTCTCGCACGGAATCTATTACCCCCAAAGTGGTGGCGGGGTGGGCTGGTATTTCGACGATGTGCGCTTCAGTCTGGTCTCGTCCATGCAGACAGGGCAGAGCGGGGAAGTGACCGAGCCTGCATTCCAGTTCAGCCCGGAGGCTGCTGGGCCCCATTTGCTGCTCGCCCGTGGCATGGTGGGACAGTTGCCGCTGGAGTGGGGGCCGGCCCGGCTGGTGACGGCCACGGAAGACACGGGCGGGGATGCGGGAGCCACCCGGCGATTGACCCTGCATGTCGATGGCCCTGGCACGGTGCAGCGCAGTCCGGGCGGAACGGTCTTTTCCAGCCCTGGGGGGACGACGGAGATCGATTATGCGGGCAATACCGTGGTGACCTTGCAGGCACGCCCCAATACGGAGGCCGGATTCATGGGCTGGAATGGGGCCTGTGCTGGTGTGGCCGATCGCTGCACTCTGAACCTGAATGGGGACCGCACGGTGTGGGCATCATTCACAGGTAATCTGGACATTCGCAACCCTGGCACTTTCGTGGCGCAACAGTACCTGGATTTTCTGGGACGTGCCGGTGAACCCGCAGGTGTCGATTACTGGACCGATGAGTTGCAAAATGGCCGCACATCACGCGCGGCCATCGTGAACAGTTTCTTCAGTTCAGCGGAATACCAGGACGGCATCACTCCTGTGACACGCCTGTACTTTGCCTACTTTGATCGTGTGCCCGACTATGCTGGACTTCAGCACTGGATTGCCGCCTACCAGGCGGGTGAGTCGCTGCAAGCCATTTCGCAGCAGTTTGCCCAGTCGGTGGAGTTTGTTCAGACGTATGGCAATCTCAATGATGCGGAGTTTGTCGATCTGGTCTATCGCAATGTGCTCGGGCGTGCTCCAGAGCCGCAGGGCAATGTCTTTTGGTTGCAGGCCTTGCAGCAGGGGCTGTTGCGGGGGCAGGTCATGACGCAGTTTTCCGAATCGGATGAGTACCGCCAGCGCACGGCGGCATCGGTGCAGGTCAGCATGATGTACATGGGGCTGTTGCGACGCAGCCCCGACGCAGCCGGTTTCGCAGAATGGGTGGCGCGCCTGAATCAGGGACAGTCGGTGCTGGGCCTGATTCAGGGCTTCATCGATTCCCCTGAATACCTGGGGCGGTTCTCGAATTGATGCAATCCACGCGCTGACGCAGAATCCGTCAGCGTGTGGCTGTGGCCTGCCGTGCCACCGATGCCCCCAACTCCAGCACTGCCATGGCGTAGTAGCTGGACTGGTTGTAGCGCGTGATGGCGTAGAAGTTCTCTGTGCCGAGGATGTATTGCGGGGCGCGGTCGCCATTGCGCAGTTTCACCAGCGCGAACAGGTTGCCCGGTGGCGTGCCAGTGGTTGATGCGGCATTGCTGGCGGTTCCCGGCTGGAGCGGGCGGCTGTCTGCGCCGGTCTGCACGCCCATGTCACGCAGTTGGGCGGCACTGAAAGTGGGCAGGATATCCGGTTGCAGCAGGGTTTCCAGGTGGGCGGCATTCACCTTCTCCAGGCTGACGGCTTGCCAGGCGGGCTGGCCGCGTTTCCAGCCATGGGCTTGCAGGTAGTTGCCGACCGAGCCGATGGCATCGGCGGTGCTGCCGATCAGGTCGGTCTGGCCGTTGCGGTCGAAGTCCACGCCATAGGTCATCCAGCTCGAGGGCATGAACTGGGGGATGCCCATGGCTCCGGCAAAACTGCCGCGCAGGCTCAGCGGGTCGAGCCGGTTCTGCTGGCTCAGACGCAGGAAGTGACCCAGTTCCCGCCGGAAGTAATCGGCCCGTTCGGCGGCACGCGGGTGGCTTTGGGGATAGTCGAATGCCAGCGTGGCCAGCGCGTCGAGTACGCGGATGTTGCCGGTGTTGCGGCCATAGGAGGTTTCGATGCCGATGATGCCGACGATGACTTCAGCCGGTACGCCGGTGGCTTCGCTGGCCTGTTGCAGGGTCTGGCGGTGCTGGTTCCAGAATTGCACGCCCGCGTTGATGCGCTCCTGCGTCACGAGCCGCTGGCGGTATTCCTGCCAGTCCGGTGCGGTGCTGGCATAGGAAGCCGATGAGGATGAGGGGGTCATCAGCCGGTGCACACGGGCGTTGCGGCTGGCGCTGTCGAGCACCCGCGCCACCCAGGCGGCAGACAGGTCGGGGTCGTGGCGCAGTTCGGCCTTGAGTTGCTCCACCTGTTCGGCCCAGCTCAGGGGTGCGGCAGGGACGGGCTGGGTCTGGAGATGGGCGGGAGCGGCCGGAGGTGGCGTGGCCGCCACTGCATGGCTGGACAGGGCCAGAGTCAGCACTGTGGCAAGCAGTGGCAGGGAGCCGGTTTTCAGGCGGAAGGGGCCGGTGGTGCGGGCCATGACAGTTGTTTCCATTGTCGGGTCAGTTGTTTCAGTTGCTGCCGCGAGGCAGCAGGGGATGCGGGCTGGGTTGCGTAGCGGAACCGATCCATCTGCTGCAACCATTGTGCTACAGGTGTGCCAGTGTGGCCGAAAAACTGCACGGTTGCTTCGGCCATGCTGCGCGGCGGCAGTTGGGGCGGCAGGGTCAGGCCGGATTGAGCCAGCCGGTGCCGGGTTTGTTCCAGCAGCCGCAGCCAGTGGTCCTGGTGGCGACGGCGCAGCAGCCACGGGGATGCCAGGTACAGCAGCGCGGAAAGGCTGGCCAGTGTCACGGCGATGATGAGAATCTGCGACCAGTTCAGGCGCGGCAGCCCCAGCCGGGCCAGCAGGTTTTCCTGCTCTTCCTGGTTGTAGTTGAGTACCCACTGCGCCCAGCGGTAGTCGATGGCTTCCATGACGGTGCGCATGTTCCAGAGCCAGTCCGGTGGCAAGGCTGCACGCCCGAAGGAGGCTTCGCCACCGCTGTTCAATGCCTGCGTGCGCGAGAGGCTGACGCGCTGGGGCGAGATGGCGGCTGTGGGGTCGATGCGGCTCCAGCCGTTGTCGGGCAGCCAGACTTCGACCCAGGCATGGGCATCGGACTGGCGCACCGTCCAGACCCCATCGACGGGGTTGGGCTCGCCCCCCTGGTAGCCGGTGACGATGCGCGCCGGGATGCCGCTGCCGCGCATCAGGATGGCGAAGGCCGAGGCAATGTGCTCACAAAAGCCTTCGCGCCGGGTGAACCAGAAATCGTCGGCTCCGTCCGGGCCATAGACCCCGGGGGTGAGGGTGTAGCGGTAGTCCTGCTGGCGCAACTGGCCCAGTACATGGTCGATCAGCCGGTGCTGCGACTGGCCCTGTGCATCGGGCGCGCCAAACTGCTGGCGCAGTTCCTGTGCCCAGGCCCGTGTGCGGGGGTTGTCGCCCGCAGGCAGTTGCAGGTAGCGGCGCAGTGCCTCTTCGGGGGTGTGGCGGGCATTGCGGTACTGGTGGTAGCTGGTGGCGGTGTAGCGCATGGCCGTGGTGATGGGGCGGTAGCTTTGCCACACCAGCTCCTGTGTCATGTGGGCGCGGTAGTCGCTGCTGGGCTGGGTGGGGGTGGCATCCAGCGGCAGCATCCAGCGGCGTTGGTGAGGTTCGAGCAGAACTTCGTAGCGCACGGCCGTGCCCAGTGGCTCAATGGGGTTGTAGGGGGAGCCCAGCGGGGCACCGGGGGCGGTGCCTGCCGGTTCCCCCGCGCTCCAGTGGTTGCCCTCGATGCGCGAGAGCACCGGTCCGCGAAAGTACAAATCGTGCTGTTGCGGCAGCGGCGAGCCAGGCAGGAAGCGGATGCGCATGGCCACGCTCTGGTCCTGCGCCAGGCTGGCCATATTGCCCACAGTCATGTCGTCCGACAGGCCCGTGCGCGCGGTGTTCTGTTGAATGGGCAGTCCCCACAGCGGGGGAAAGCGCGGAAAGCCCACATACAGCACGGCGATCATCGGCAGGCCCAGCACCAGCAACATGCCTGCCGTGCGGGCCGATTCGCGCAGTGGGGCCGCTCCCACCGGCTTGTGGGCATTGACCAGTGCGGTGAGTAGACCGACGAACCCCAGCATCATCAGTACCGCCACCACGATGCTTTGCGTGAACAGGAAGTTGGCAACGATGCCGAAGAAGCCCAGGAAGAACACCACGAACAGGTCGCGCCGCTGGTGCATCTCCAGGGTCTTGAGCGGAATCAGCACCAGCAGCAGCGTGAGTGCGCCACCGGAAATCGAGCCGCGCACGGCTTCGATCACACTGCCTGCCAGTGCCGCCAGCAGCACCAGTGCCAGTACGGCCCGGTGTGGCATCGGGCGGCTCCACCAGGCCAGTGCGGCGCGCCAGCCCAGCAGCACCAGGCTGAGAACAGCCGCCCAGGGCGGCAGCAGCAGTGCCAGGTGGCCGGTAATGAGGGCGAGTATGCCCAGCAGGAACAGCGTGTCGCGCCGCTGGCGGGCGAGCGAAAAGGCGGGCAGGGCCGGGGCGGTGTGAAACAGGCTCATGGATAGCAGGTCTAGGGGGTGCTTTCGGCAAGGGTGCGCAGGCACTGGTGCAGGTGGGCCGTGCCACTGCCGATGGGCACTTCCCGCTGGGGCAGGCGCAGGCCATAGCGCACTTGCGCCTGGTCGGCTTCCAGCACCCAGGCGCACAGCCGCGAGAGGATGGCCTCCGGGTGGCTCAGGCCGGTGTGGGAGTGGTCCAGCCACAGTTCGGTTTCGTGCAAGTCCTGCTGGTCGCGCCGCACCCAGTCGCCCGTACCCGTGACCATGGCGGTGGCAGCTTTTTTCCAGAGAATGGTCTTGAGTGGGTCACCCCGCTGGTAGGTGCGAAAGCCATCCAGCTCCAGCGACTGGGTACGGGTGGCAGCGGCACCGGCCATGCCGGGGGCGTGTGTGCGGGGCAGTGGGGGCGCGTTGGTTTCGGGACTGGGATAGACCACCAGTGTGCTGGCCGGTCGCCACAGCCCCCAGACACGGAACGTGCCAATCGGGTAATGGGTCTGTAGCACCAGCGTCGGGCAGGGGTGCAGGCCACGGGGCAGGGCCGCCAGCCCCAGGCGCAGGGCGGTGTTTTCTCCGGGGGGAATATCGGCCATCGTGGCACCGTCCGCTTGTCCCTGGGCAGTGAACGAGGCCGATGGCTGCTGTGCCAGCCATTCGATGCTGTGGCGTGTGCCCCGTCCGCTGTGGTGCAACTGGGCGCGCAGCGTCAGGGGCTGGCCTGCGAATACCGGCTCAGGAACCTGCAACCGTGCATGCAAACCGCGCAGATTGCCATGCGCCACCAGCACACTGACGAAAGCACTGGCCGCCAGCATGAAACTCAGCAGAAAACCCAGGTTCGCCTGATAGTTGATGGAGGCGACCAGCAGCACCAGCAGCGTCAGCGCCAGGAACAGACTGACTCCGGTGGGCAGCACATACAGGTTGCGCTGGGTCAGCACCAGGGTGTCGTTGCGGGGCAGGCGTTGTGCCATCCAGGCATTCAGACGGGCACGGGCAGCATTTTGCAGGGCAGAGGATATTTTCATGGAGTGAAAACGGTCAGCGCAGACCCACGGCATTCATCATGGCCAGCACCTGCTCCTGGGCGTTGCGGCTGGCCGTGGCAATGGGCAGCAGACGGTGCGAAATGGTCTGCACCAGCATGGCCTGCACGTCGTCCGGGGCGGCGTAATCGCGCCCCTGCACCAGCGCGTGGGCCTTGGCCACACGCAGCAGGGCAATGCCGGCGCGCGGACTCAAGCCCTGCACAAACCACTGGCCGGAACGGGTGGCGGCGATCAGGTCTTGCACATAATCCAGCAGTGCGTCCGAGACCTGCACCTGCAACACGGCCTGCTGAAGGGACAGCAGTTCGGCGGTATCCAGCAGGGCAGGCAATTGCGCCACGCGCTCGCGGTGGCCGTTGTGGCGCAGCAGTTCGCGCTCGGCCGCGCGGTCAGGGTAACCCAGCGACACGCGCATCAGAAAGCGATCCAGTTGCGACTCCGGCAACGGGTGTGTGCCCAGTTGTTCCAAGGGGTTCTGTGTCGCAATCACGAAAAACGGGGTGGGCAGCGGGCGGGTCTGGCCCTCGGCAGACACCTGCTTTTCCTCCATCGCCTCGAGCAGCGCGCTCTGCGATTTGGGGCTGGCGCGGTTGATCTCGTCGGCCAGCAGAATCTGTGCGAACACTGGCCCCGGATGGAACACAAAAGCCTCGCGTCCCCGGTCGTACACCGATACGCCTGTCAGGTCGCTGGGCATCAGGTCGGCGGTGAACTGCACCCGCGAAAACGCCAGCCCGAAGGTGTGAGCCAGGCCCTGCGCCAGCGTGGTCTTGCCCACGCCCGGCACATCTTCCAGCAGCAGGTGGCCGCCTGCAAGCAGGCAGGTGACGCAGTCGCGCACCTGTTCGGGTTTACCCACGATCAGGGCGTTGAGTTGATTCAGAATCTGCTGAACTTTATTTTGCAGGGACATTGTGAAGATGGAGTAAGCTAACAGGCCATGCTGCTGGCATGGTCGCCTGTCTGGATGGAGGTAGATGGATCGGGCGCAAGCGATCGCAGGAGAGTCTTGCACGGTTGGTTGCACCGTGCCGGTCGCCGTTCCGCAAGGCGTTGGCGGGACGCAAGAGCAATGCCAAAAAATGCAATGGTAAGGTAAAAGGAGACAAAAATGGCAACCACGGGATACTATTCCCACCGCGACTGCTGGCTGCACGAAATGGGAAGCATGCACCCGGAATGCCCGGCGCGCCTGGATGCAATCGAAGACCGGTTGCTGATTTGCGGTGTCATGGATGCACTCAGACGCTTCGACGCGCCCAAGGCCTCGGTTTTCGATCTGGAACTGGCGCATTCCCGCATCCATGTGGCGGCCTTGCGTGGTCTTGATCTGCTGCTGCGCGACGAGATGCTCGCTGGTGGCGACGGCTATACCCAGATCGATCAGGACACCTCCATCAACCAGCACACCTGGAATGCCACCTTGCGCGCTGCCGGGGCCGTGCTGGCTGCCACCGATGCGGTCATGACCGGCGAACTCGACAACGCCTTCTGTGCCGTGCGCCCGCCGGGGCACCATGCCGAGCACGATCGCCCGATGGCTTTCTGCTTCATCAACAACGTGGCACTCGGTGCCAAGTACGCCATGAGTCGCCATCAGGTCAAGCGCGTGGCGGTGATCGATTTCGATGTCCACCACGGCAATGGCACCGAAGACATCCTCGCGGGCGACGAACGCGCCCTGATGGTCAGTTTCTTCCAGCATCCGTTCTTTCCCCACAGTGGCGACAAACCCAAGGGCAGCAATATGCTCAACGTACCCCTGCCCGCCCACACGGGCGGTATGGAGGTGCGCGAAATTGCCGAAACGCTGTGGCGTCCCCGTCTGGAGGAATTCGCGCCCGAACTCATCTTCATCAGTGCCGGATTCGATGCCCACCGTGCCGACGACATGGGGCAGATGACACTGAACGAAGCCGACTATGCCTGGCTGACCCACTTCATCAAGGACATTGCCGACCGCCACGCCAAAGGGCGCATCGTCTCCAGCCTGGAGGGAGGGTACATCCCCGACGCGCTGGCGCGTTGCGTGGAAGCGCACATCCGTGTGCTCGCGGGTCTGTGACGAAGGCTCCAGAATATCCAAGGAATTGCGCATGCACGAGACAAGCACCTATCTTCAGCACCACTGTGATGCACGCGGTGTGCATTACCTCACGTTGAACGACCCCGGTCGCTTCAATGCCCTGGGCAGCGAACTGCTGGCGCAATTGCTGGCCGCGCTCGATGCCATTGCCGCCGACGCACAGGCACGGGCCGTGGTGCTGGCCGGGGCTGGCAAGGCATTCTGTGCCGGACACAACCTCAAGGACATGGCGGCCCACCCGCAGCAGGACTGGTACGAAGCCCTGTTCGCCCAGTGTTCGCAGGTCATGCTGGCCATTCACCGCCTGCCCGTGCCCGTCATTGCCCGTGTACAGGGTATTGCCACCGCCGCCGGATGCCAGTTGGTGGCGCAATGCGATCTGGCCGTGGCCGATGCCACCACACGCTTTGCCACCAGTGGCATCCAGTATGGGCTGTTCTGCGCCACCCCCAGTGTGCCGCTGGTGCGCAATGTGCCCATCAAGGTGGCCATGGAAATGCTGCTGACCGGAGAGTTCATCGATGCGGCCACGGCCTTGCGCATCGGTCTCATCAACCATGCCGTGCCCAGCGACGCGCTGGATGCGGCAGTGGAGCGGTTGGTCGCAGCCATCGTGCAAAAGCCCCCGGTGGCCATCCGCATGGGCAAGGAGCTGGTATATCGCCAGCGTGAGATGGGCATCGACGATGCCTATCGATTGGCTGCCCGGAGCATGGCGCAGAACATGATGGACGAGGCTGCACAGGAAGGAGCCTGTGCCTTTGCCGAGAAACGCCGCCCGAGTTGGGCACAGCCCGAGGCCAGGGACTGATGGCGTGTGTTCATGACGCTGGAAAGAGGACGATGGCGACGACGGAAATATATTAAACGCACCGTCTACAAGGGATTTTACGGATTGACACATTGGAACCTATAATCATTCGAGCATCCGTAAAAATCATCGTGTATTCGCCAGCAATCCGCCAGCTAAAACAGGCCATCACCAGATGGAAATAGAGGGTTTTCGATAGGTCATTTGCTTTCAGGGATTGCTTCAAACTCGTTTTGGCATGCCTTCAAGCCCGCATTCTGTGACTAGAATGTGGATGAATCCAGACAAAATCCCGGTTCAACTTTCAACAACAATCTCAGGAGATTCGCAAGAATGACCAAGGTACTCGTTCCTGTCAAACGCGTGGTTGACTACAACGTCAAGGTTCGCGTCAAGTCGGACAACACTGGCGTGGAAACCGCCAATGTCAAGCACAGCATGAACCCGTTTGACGAAATCGCAGTCGAAGAGGCCGTGCGCCTGAAAGAAAAAGGCGCAGTCACCGAAGTGATCGCCGTGTCCGTGGGCACCAAGGAATCCCAGGAAACCCTGCGCACGGCTCTGGCCATCGGCGCAGACAAGGCCATCCTGGTGGAAACCGATGCCGAATTGCAGCCCCTGGCCGTGGCCAAGGTGCTCAAGGCCCTGGTGGAGCGTGAGCAGCCTGGCCTGGTCGTGCTGGGCAAGCAGGCGATTGATGACGATGCCAACCAGACCGGCCAGATTCTGGCGGCCCTGGCCGACCTGCCACAGGCCACATTCGCCTCCAAGGTGGAACTGGCCGACGGCAAGGCCGTTGTGACCCGTGAAGTCGATGGTGGCCTGGAAACCGTCGCCGTGATACTGCCTGCCATCGTGACCACCGACCTGCGCCTGAACGAGCCACGCTACGTCACGCTGCCCAACATCATGAAGGCCAAGAAAAAGCCGCTGGAAACCGTCAATCCCGCCGACCTGGGAGTGGACGTGGCTCCGCGCCTGAAAACCCTGAAAGTGTCCGAGCCGCCCAAGCGCAGCGCAGGCATCAAGGTGGCCGACGTGGCTGCCCTGGTGGACAAGCTCAAGAACGAAGCCAAAGTGATCTAAGCACAGACACACGGACATTAAGGAGAAACGAACAATGACAATTCTGGTTATTGCCGAACACGACAACGCCAGCCTGAAGGCTGCCACCCTCAACGCCGTGACCGCTGCTGCTGCACTGGGCGGTGACGTGCATGTGCTGGTTGCTGGCTCCAACGCCGCCGCCGTGGCCCAGGCCGCCTCGCAGATCGCTGGTGTCAGCAAGGTCATTCACGCCGATGGTGCCTCGCTGGAAAACGCCCTGGCCGAAAACGTCGCAGCCCAGGTGCTGCAACTCGCCGATGGCTACAGCCACATCGTGTTCCCTGCTACCGCTTCCGGCAAGAACGTGGCACCGCGCGTGGCTGCCAAGCTGGACGTGGCCCAGATCAGCGACATCATCAAGGTCGTGAGTGCCGACACCTTCGAGCGTCCCATCTACGCTGGCAACGCCATTGCCACCGTGCAGAGCAGCGATGCCAAGAAAGTGATTACCGTGCGTACCACCGGCTTCGATCCCGCCGCTGCCAGCGGTGGTTCGGCTGCCGTGGAAAGCGTCGCTGCCGTGGCCGATTCCGGCAAGAGCAGCTTCGTGGGCCGTGAAGTCACCAAGAGCGACCGTCCCGAACTCACCGCTGCCAAGATCATCGTCTCCGGTGGCCGTGCCCTGGGTTCCGACGAGAAGTTCCAGGAAGTGCTCACCCCGCTGGCCGACAAGCTCGGTGCCGCCATCGGTGCCAGCCGCGCTGCCGTCGATGCGGGCTACGCCCCCAACGACCTGCAAGTGGGCCAGACCGGCAAGATCGTCGCTCCTGAACTGTATGTTGCCATCGGCATCAGCGGTGCCATCCAGCACTTGGCCGGCATGAAGGACTCCAAGGTCATCGTCGCGATCAACAAGGACGAAGAAGCCCCGATCTTCAGCGTGGCCGACTACGGTGTCGTGGCCGACCTGTTCACTGCCGTTCCCGATCTGGTCAAGACTCTCTGAGTCGCACCCTGAGCGGAAAACGACAACAAGACCATGAAAAAATGGCACTGAACCAGTGTCATTTTTTCTGGCACCATCCAAACCATCCGCGCATTCATATCAAACGTATGCCAACGAAAGGAAGACAAGCATGAGTTACAGCGCACCGGTCAAGGACTATCTGTTCAACATCGAACACCTGGCCAACATCAATCACATTGCCTCCACCATCCCCGCATTCGAAGATGCTGGCCTGGAAACGGCCCAGGCCATTCTGGAAGAATGTGCCAAGTTCAACGAAGGCGTGATCGCCCCGCTGAACGTCGAAGGCGACAAGAACCCCTCCTACTTCAAGGACGGCAACGTCTTCACCACCCCCGGTTTCAAGGATGCTTTCCAGCAATACGCCGAAGGCGGCTGGCAAAGCCTGCAACACGACCCCAACTATGGCGGTCAAGGCCTGCCCAAGACCATCGGTGCAGCCGCCATGGAAATCCTCAACAGTGCCAACCTCAGCTTCGCACTGTGCCCGCTGCTGACCGACGGTGCCATCGAGGCACTGAACACCGCAGCCAGCGACGAACTCAAGAAAATCTACCTGCCCAACCTGATCTCCGGCAAGTGGACTGGCACCATGAACCTGACCGAGCCACAGGCCGGTTCCGATCTGGCTCTGGTGCGCAGCCGCGCCGAGCCACAGCCCGATGGCAGCTACAAGGTCTTCGGCACCAAGATCTTCATCACCTACGGTGAGCACGACATGGTGGAAAACATCGTCCACCTGGTGCTGGCCCGCGTGCAGGGCGCACCCGAAGGCGTCAAGGGCATCAGCCTGTTCGTCGTGCCCAAGTTCCTGGTCAATGCCGACGGTTCGCTGGGCGAGCGCAACGACGCACACTGCGTCAGCATCGAACACAAGCTGGGCATCAAGGCTTCCCCCACTGCCGTGCTGCAATTCGGTGACAACGGTGGCGCAATCGGCTACCTGGTCGGCGAAGAAAACCGTGGCCTGGAATACATGTTCATCATGATGAACTCCGCCCGCTACGCCGTGGGTCTGCAAGGCATTGCCGTCTCCGAGCGTTCCTACCAGCACGCCGTGGGCTATGCCCGCGAGCGCGTGCAAAGCCGTCCGGTCGATGGTTCCATCAAGGCCAGTGCCCCGATCATCCACCACCCTGACGTGCGCCGCATGCTGCTGACCCAGCGTGCCCTGACCCAGGGCACACGCGCCACCGCGTCCGTGGCTGCCGCAGCCTACGATGCCGCCCACCACCACCCTGATGCCCAGGTGCGCCAGGAAAACCAGACTTTCTATGAATTCCTGGTGCCACTGGTCAAGGGTTACAGCACCGAAATCAGCCAGGAAGTGACCTCGCTGGGCGTGCAAGTGCATGGCGGTATGGGCTTCATCGAAGAAACCGGTGCAGCACAGTACTACCGTGACTGCAAGATTCTGACCATCTACGAAGGCACGACCGCCATTCAGGCCAACGACCTGGTGGGCCGCAAGACCGCCCGCGATGGTGGCGAAGTGGCCAAGAGCATCGCCGGTCTGATCGAAAAAACCGAAGCCGAACTGCAAGCTGCTGGCAGCGACGCCGCCAAGGCGATTGCCCGTGAACTGGCTGCGGCCCGCAAAGCCTTCCTGGACGTGGTGGACTTCGTCGTCGCCAACGCCAAGGCCGACCCGAACGCCGCTTACGCTGGCAGCGTGCCCTACCTGCTGCTGGCAGGCAATCTGGTGGCAGGCTGGCAACTGGGCCGTTCCCTGCTGGTGGCTGAAAAGCTGCTGGCCGAAGGCCATTCCGACAAGGAATTCCTCGAAGCCAAGATCGCCACGGCACGCTTCTATGCCGAGCACATCCTGCCGCGCGCTGCTGCGAACCGCGACGCCATCGTCAATGGCGCGCAAAGCGTGGTGGGCTTGCCGCTGGACGCATTCTGAAACCGCTGACCGGGCGAAGGCCCATCTGCCATCCCATGTGTTTCATGTCTGATGGCAGAACCCACACTGTAGAGTGATACAGCAGAGCCGGAGCAATCCGGCTCTTTTCATTGGTACACGCTCTTTTCGGCCATTGTGTCCGCTTGTGCCAGAATGTGCCCATCGTGTTTCGACGGATTCTTGCCATGCCTCCTCATAGTCCTGATGCCGAAGGTTGCCCATCCTCTGTGGGTACGTCTGCTGATTCTGCTGTTGCCCGCCCTGTGCCGGGGTTGCGCACCGTGAGTGCGTGCCTGCTGGCTGGCTGGCTGGCCGCCTGTACCAGTCTGCCCAGCGCGCCACCGGCCCCCGTGGTCTATGACTTCGGCAGCACCCTGCGCGAAGCAGCAGCACAACCGTCACCGCAGGCCAGCCGTGCGCCACTGGTTCTGGCCGAGATCAAGGCATCGGGTGTGGGGGCCGGGGAGCAGGCCGTGCAGTACCGTCAAACCTTCGCACAGGATCAACGCCTGCGCCGCTACCAGCAGGCACGCTGGAGCCAGCCGCCAGAACAGTTGCTGGCGCAGCAATTGCGCCATGTCTTGCAGGCACAGCGGCCAGTACTGGCAGAAGACTTCAACCTCGCACGGGTGCGCGTGGGCGATGCCTACCCGCTGGTGCTTCAGGCGGAATTGCTGGCTTTTGAACAGGTATTCAGCAGCCCGACCGACAGCACAGGCTATGTGCAATTGCGCATCACCTTGCTGGAGCCGCACCCTCAGGGCGACCGGTTACTGGCCCAGCAGGCATTGGCCAGCAGCGTCCCAGCCCGCAGCCCGGACGCAGCCGGTGGCGTACAGGCACTGGCACAGTCTGCCGACACCATTGCCCAGGGCGTGGCACAGTGGTTGCAGAGTCTGGAGACGGCCAGCCCGTGAAGCGGGGCACTGCTCCCTGGCATGGCAATGCCAATAAATTGCCTGCCAACTCCACGGCCACGCTATAATGCGCGGTTCTGATCCGCTGCCGCGTACAGCACAGGTTGGTTATTGCCATGGATGCCGTGCATCCATCACAATTTCGCCGGTGCGCACAAGCCAATTCGGGCATCACAACAGCGCGGGCATGATCGTCAAAGGAAAGAAATGAGCAACCTCATCCAGATTCTCGAAGCGGAAGAAATTGCCCGCCTCAACAAGCAAGTGCCCGACTTTGGCCCCGGCGACACCGTCATCGTCAGCGTCAATGTGGTGGAAGGCAACCGCAAGCGCGTGCAGGCCTACGAAGGCGTGGTGATTGCCAAGCGCAACCGTGGCCTCAACAGCAGCTTCACCGTGCGCAAAATTTCCAGCGGCGAAGGCGTGGAGCGTACCTTCCAGACCTACAGCCCGCTGATCGCCAAGGTTGAAGTGAAACGCCGTGGTGACGTGCGCCGTGCCAAGCTGTACTACCTGCGCGATCGCAGCGGCAAGTCGGCCCGCATCAAGGAAAAGCTGCCTTCCCGCGTCAAGGTGTCCAACTGATACCGTCCTGGGTGTGCTGCTGTGCTTGTTTGAAGCATGGCAGTTTCGCCACCCATGCGAAGCATTGCCTCCCGCTCAACGCCTGCTCTTGCAGGCGTTTTGTCGTTTCAGGGCGTGCATGGCAGCCTTCGGTGCTTCCCTTATACTCAAACGGCTTTTTTTCACCCTTGCCACACCATCCGGGCATGACCCTTCCAGCCGCCACCCCCCAGTCCATGACTTTGCCGCAGGGCTTTCGTCCCGAAGCCGTGCCGGTGCAGCAGATCGACAGCCATCTGCCTGCCGTTCCATCCGAGCAGCAAAGCATTGCCGCCTTGCGTGCCCGTTTCGCGCGCCCCACCGTCTGGACTCCCGAATGGGTGACGGAACGCCCCGGCCTGTCGCAGGCCCCGGCCATTCAGGCAGCCGTGCTGATTCCGGTGGTCAAACGCCCCCGGCCCGGCATCCTGCTGACCCAGCGGTCGGCATTGCTGGCCAAGCACTCCGGGCAGATTGCCTTTCCGGGCGGGCGGGTGGATGCCGAAGATGCCTCGGCCGTGGCCGCTGCACTGCGCGAAGCCCGCGAGGAAGTGGGGCTGGACGCGCGCCATGTGGAAGTGCTGGGGGAATTGCCCAGCTACACCACCGGTTCCGGCTACGAAGTGCAGCCGGTGGTGGCACTGGTGGATGCAGATGTTCCCTTGCACGCCAATGCCGACGAAGTGGCCGATATTTTTGAAGTGCCGCTGGCGCATGTGCTTGACCCGGCCAACCACCGCCACCACCAGTATCAATACGAGGGCCTGTCCCGCCAGTGGCTGTCCATGCCTTACCACGATCCGCAGGTGCAGCGCGACCGCTTCATCTGGGGGGTGACGGCCAGCATTCTGCGCAACTTCTACCGTTTCATGCAGGCTCCATGACGCTGCTTGCCATCCTGCTGGCCGTGCTGCTGGAGCAGGCACGCCCCCTGCCGCAACACCACTTTGTGCGCCGTGCCATGCAGCACTGGCTGCAATGGCTGCGACACCATCTGGATGCCGACGTGCGCGTGCAGGCCGGGCTGATCTGGTCGCTGGCAGTGGTGCTGCCTGCTCTGTGCAGTTACCTGATCCATGCCCTGCTGCTGCACCTGCTGGGCTGGTTTGCCGCGCTGGTCTGGATGGTGTTCGTGCTCCATGCCACACTGGCCTTTCGCCCCTTCAAGCACTTCTTCACCCGTGCCAGCCACGCGCTCGAAACCGGCGACTATGCACGCGCGCGTGAGGTGCTGTGGCAGCAAATGTTCATTCATCACCACGGTGAGGCCCAGGGGCGCAGACTGCCCCAGCAGGCCATCCTGCCGCTGACCCTGAAAACCGCCATCCTGCTGCTGCATCGCAATTTCTTCGGCGTACTGAGCCTGTTTGCGCTGCTGGCCTGGCTGGGGCTGGGGCCAGCCGGAGCCATCCTGTTTCGCAGTGCCGAATACGTCTGGGGCCACTGGGACGAGAGCAATGCCCTGCACCCAGTGGAAGATCGTGCCAGTGCTGCCTTGCAGCGGGTCTGCCGCCAGCTCTGGCGCATCGTCAATTGGATGCCCGCCTATGCCACCGGCCTGCTGTTTGCCGCAGCGGGCAACTTTGAAGGCGCGCTGGCGGCCTGGCGTGGCATGGCCGAAGCCGATCCTGCCGACCTCGATGCCCGGGTACTGGCCGCCGTGGCCGGTTCCATGAACATGCCCCTGCACCGCCGACGCAGCATGGCAGGCTGGGGCAGTGCCACCCGCTGGGAGCCGGACGTGGGCCTGCCCGATGCCGCCAGTGGTGCCATGCCGCCGACCCCATGGCCGAATGCGGACAGTGCCGATCCAGCGCAACGCGTGCAGCAACTGGCCAATCTCATCTGGCGCGCATTGCTGCTGTGGCTGGCCCTGCTGCTGATGGTGGGCATGATCGTGCTGGTGGCGTAGCGAAGGTCTGCAAGACCCATGCTGTCGTGCAAACCCGTTCTGGCGGTGCATCGCTTTGTCGCCTTTTGTCTCCAATGGCACCACCATTGGGAACAAAAGCCTTCGCGCACTGCATTCACCACAACGGCTCGCGCTTTCCAATAGAGTTTTGCAGACCTTTTCCAGACACTGTCAATTCACGACCATCAGTGATCCGTAGGAGCCTTGCCCGCCACGCACACTGTAGAGTTGGGTAATGCCTCTGCCGTCAGCTCCGCGCACTGTGATTTCTCCGGTATTGCGATCTGCAAAGTCACATTGTCCTTTGTAGCCTGTTCCATTCACTGCGTAAACACCCAGATAACTGACCCCAGAATTGACGGGAACATCAAAGCAGCTTGCTGTGTTGAAAAGTTCGGAGCGCACAATTTCCTGGCCATTCAGCGTGATGGCCAGAATGTCGCCATCTTCACACTGATTATCGCGTAGGCATACATTGAGATGCCGCTGCCCTTGTGCTGAGAATATCGAGTTGAAGCTGCCCCAATCGGCAAGTTGCCGGTTCGTCGCATCTGTCACGAACTGTTCCCAGGAGACAGTCATGTACGGGTGGATGCGATAACTGCATGATCGGTTGTCCTCGATGGTTTTATGGACAGTCGAACCAGAATCCCAGCGTATTGAAGTTCCCCCCATTGACCGGACACCTTATATTTCTCAAAGAAGGAGTCCATCATGTCTTCAAAACGCCCGCAGTATCCACCTGAGTTTCGCAGTCAAATTGTTGAGCTGGCCAAAGCAGGTCGCACACATGCTGAACTTGCCCGAGAGTTTGGATGCCACGCCACCAGCATTGGCACCTGGGTTCGCCAGAGTCAAATTGATGAAACCGGCGATACGTCTTCAGATGCACCGTTGAGCACCGCTGAGCGCCAAGAATTGACCGCATTACGGCGCGAGCTCAGGCAAGTTAAGCAGGAGCGCGATATCTTGGCAAAGGCTACAGCCTGGTTTGCTCACAAAAGC